>NZ_VLNR01000189.1 GCF_007489275.1 Aquimarina algiphila | reverse complement strand
TAGAACCGAAATTAACTCGACTCAATTTACATTGGCACAATTCGAACTGTAAAAAGTGGCACAGTTTGAACTGAAATTACTGGCACTATAGCTCCGAAATCAGTGGCACAAATCAAACCGAATTATCCATATTATTTCTTTCACAAAATATTCACCATCTAAAGCTAAGCGAGATTTAATTTTAAATTCTTCTTTATCAAAAGCAAATTTACAACCATATATATAAATTTTGTAATGATCTTTTTTAATATAAAAAGTAAGTTTTCCAGAATCATCATTATTCTTATTTGGAAAAAAAACAAGAGTGATTTCATCCTCTATACTCTCAAAAAATATCTCAAAATTATTAAAATTAAATTTGTTGAATAATTCTATTAAATAGCTTTTTATATCTTCTTCAATAGTAGAATTTAATAAAAGTTCTTTTAAAGTTTCGTAATTACTTATATTGTTAATTACTTGGGTTAAACCATCTCGATCCATTGTTTCTAAATTTTCCTAATAAATAATGATAATTGATCTAGATAGCGCGGATTTATAATCATAAGTGTTCGAAACCTTTATGTTGAGTTTATTATTTCATTAATTTTATTAGGATCTCCGCCACATTTTAGGATGATATCTTTGATTATTAATACTTCCAGTTCATTTGCAAATTTTAATTTTGGA
>NZ_VLNR01000188.1 GCF_007489275.1 Aquimarina algiphila | reverse complement strand
GTTCAGGATCTCGAAGGTATGAATGGTATGTGAATAATGTAAAGCAAAGTGCTACAGGGACATCATACTCTTATCATTTTCCTACTTCAGGAACCTATACTATTAAATTTAAAGTAGTGGACTTAACCATGCAGAATGCAAATACTAAATGGGGAGCTAATAGCCCCGTCTTAAAAGTATATCCTAAAATGGTTGTCAGTACAAGCCAGTCTGCTACTTCGGTCTCAGGTTCTAGTGCAAGCGTATCGTTTAATGTAACAAGCATTTCTGGGGGATCAGGATCACGTCAAATCACATGGAGAGCCTTTAAAGCTGTTAGTCCATCACAAACTGCTGGTTCAGGTACTGGGACACAGTTCAGTTTTTCCAATTTTGCAACAGGGACTCATGAGTATAATATTACCGTTACGGTTAAAGATAATCTAACAGGTAAAGAGGTCACAAGGCTTATGGTGGTCGTATCCAGTATTTCTGATGAAGATTGCCCAAATTGTGGACCACAACATTAATCCCATAAACAAAATATTTAAGATGATAAATAATAAAATTATATATAGCATAGTGATGCTACTTATGGGATTGCAGGTACAGGCCCAGGTAGTGTTGTCTGATAAGAATTATGTCCATACCACTGTTCCTCAAACTGCAGTAAAGATTGCTGATATGGAGA
>NZ_VLNR01000187.1 GCF_007489275.1 Aquimarina algiphila | reverse complement strand
TTGGTTGGTGAGCATGCTCATGAAGTTCGATTACATGCACAAACCATTTCAGAAGTTTTTGACCAGGATTATAAGAAGACTCTGGAAACCGCTAATGTTCTGGTTAAAAAATTTAAAATCAGTTGGGGTGCAGCACTAGACACCATAGAAGAGGGATTGATAGAAGGTGGAGCGGCAAATGAAGAGTATTTAGAGAGTCTAAATGAGTATGCTCCATTTCTTGCCGATGCAGGATATAGTGTAGGTGAATTTAAAAATATCATTGCTACAGGCTATGATTTGGGTGTGTTTAAAGATAAGCTTCCTGATGCATTAAAAGAATTCCATTTAGCTATGACAGATCAGACAGATACGACTAGAGATGCTTTGGATAATGCTTTTGGGATTACATTCACGGATAAGCTTTTTAAAGGGATAGAGAAAGGGACGATTACAACCAAAAAAGCATTACAGGAAATCATTAAAGAAAGTAAAAAGTATGGTTTAAGTGTTCAGCAACAACAGCAATTAACATCTGGTTTATTTAAAGGTGCTGGAGAAGATGCAGGAGGAGCTTTAAAGATTTTTGAAGCAATTAATAAGGCACTGGAGGATCAAACGATAGTACTCACACCACTTCAACAAATGCTGAAAGAAACTGCCGATGCTCATCGTGAACTTGCTATAGCAAAAGATGAGGCGTTACGATCTGATGATTATGTTGCTTTTGCAGGTGAGATGGATCTGGTATGGACGAAAATTCAAACCATTTTTTATAATGCATTGGGTGGTATACGAGGAGCTTTTACAGATTCAAATGAATTTATTGCAAAACAAATAGTCCTTTTCCTTGCTACAACAAAGGCAATGCCCAACATTGTTAGTAGTAATTTCCGAT
>NZ_VLNR01000186.1 GCF_007489275.1 Aquimarina algiphila | reverse complement strand
GGAATCATTACCTGTAGTAATACATCAGTAGCGTTAACCGCCACATCAACTACTCCTAATGTAACCTTCAACTGGGAAGGATTTACTGCTGGTGAGAATCCAGTCAATGTAACCTCTGAGGGTGATTATATAGTAACCGCTACCAATACCATCAATGGATGTAGTATTCAACAAACTGTAACTGTAAGTGCTGATTTAACTAAGCCTGAGCTTACTACTACTGCTGATGGAATCATTACCTGTACTAATACCTCGGTAGCATTAACCGCTACATCAACTACTCCTAATGTAACCTTCAACTGGGAAGGGTTTACTGATGGTGAGAATCCAGTCAATGTAACCTCTGAAGGGGATTATGTGGTAACTGCTACTAATACCATCAATGGATGTAGTATTCAACAAACTGTAACTGTAAGTGCTGATCTTGATCAACCTGAACTCTCCGCATCAGTAGATGGAATCATTACCTGTAGTAATACATCAGTAGCATTAACGGCTACATCAACTACTCCTAATGTAACCTTCAACTGGGAAGGATTTACCGATGGTGAGAATCCGGTAAATGTAACCTCTGAAGGGGACTATATAGTAACCGCTACCAATACCATCAATGGATGTAGTATTCAACAAACTGTAACTGTAAGTGCTGATTTAACCAAGCCTGAGCTTACCGCTACTGCTGA
>NZ_VLNR01000185.1 GCF_007489275.1 Aquimarina algiphila | reverse complement strand
AGGTAAGTATGTATCCAGGAAGAAAAAGTTTTGGTGCATACATTATACAATGCTGCCAATTCGTATTTGTAGTAGGCTTTAAGTTTAATAGGAGATTCTCCTTCGAAATAAATCCCTTGATGCTGTTTCTTTTTCATATTTCTATAATTAAGATATCAATTTTGATCATCCCAATAAGCAACTAAATCTCCTGAGGTATGGTCCTCATCATAAGTGATTATTTGCGGTTCATCAAAAATGTAAACCCCACCTACAGCAGCAATAGCAATATTATGGGTATTGGATAATTTTTCGAGTCCAGTTACAAATTCTCTAAACCGTTCTTTTTTGTTATCGTCTATAGGAGTCTTTTCTTTTGTAACTTCCTTCCAAAGCTTGAGTGCGTCTTTTAGCGCACTTTTTTTATCGGTATATAATCCAAAAATATCCTTTGCTTTAATCCCTCCAGAAAATAAATCTTCTATATCGGCAAGGTTCCGTTCTGCATCTACGAACAACTCCTCGAAGTCTTCCAGTCCAGGATATGGCTTCATTAAGATATAAATGCGTTCCGTATTAATTTTCATAATCTTATTATTTTATTCAAACAGTAACGAACCTAATCCATTCATTTTTGGTATTCAATTGACTATTTATAAAGATTTTTGTAATGGAGGCAGTGCTTCTTTAGGCATTTCTTTAATCAATTCCTCTCCAAGCACATTACCCAAAAAACCACCGATCAGGATAAAAGGATAGGTTTCTTTTGGAGAATATTTTTTGGCTACAATAAAGCCTAGCATACTCCCTATAAGTATTAACCCTGCCTTTTTTGTGTTTTTAGATACCTTCATTAATTCATTCTATTTAATAGAAACAATCCTCCTGCAGCTAGTACTGATCCCCAGGCAATTTTGCTTAACCTTCTTCTACGTTCATCCCTAAAATCCACTAAGGTTACTGTAAACCTATTTCCATATCGTTTTTGGTGTTCCTTAGCAATATCCATA
>NZ_VLNR01000184.1 GCF_007489275.1 Aquimarina algiphila | reverse complement strand
GTACAAAACTACTTCGTCCTGAAGTAGTACGATTTCTCTTTGAACGATTAGGAGAACCCTGAAAAATGATAAGATTAAGCAGGAGTTAGTACAATGTATTTGAATTTTTTGTAGTTAAAGTGTTTCTATCTACATCGGATAGTAGTTCTAATTCCTTTTCAATAAATGGATCGTACCAATCTACTTTTTCTAAAGCCCAATTAATCCAATTTTTCTTTTCATTAGTTAATGTGTTGGTTTTTTCAGCGAATTGCCTGAACTCTTTTATATAATTTCTTAAATATTGAGATTCATGCCATCTATTAACGGTTTTGAATAATTCTCTAAAATTTAAAAGCTCTATTTCTTTTAATTTTTTTAACTCTTCTTCTTTTTTACGTTATTTTTCCTGCTGTTCTTTTTGTTTAGCCCACTCTAATTTTCTTTTTTTATTGAGCATAGCTTTTGTTTCAATAGAAGCAATAATTGTTAATAATTTAGACTCGATAGGGGTTTTTCCGAATCTCTCCATTGCTTTTCGGGATAACCATCATCTAATCTTAATGATAAAATTCCGGATGGCACTAATTCCGATCTTTCCCAATTATTTTCGTTAACTACAACTCTTTTTGAAACCTCTCGAAACCTAATCTTTAGATATTCATCATTGATAACAACACAAGTTCCATTATTAAATTCAATATGATGCCCCCTCTTTTTTATTAGTTTTATGAAAGTATCCATAAATCTTAGAGCTCTAGAAATATTTGGTTTAGCAACACAAATATTAACAACACCGTTTGAAGAATCTATTAATCCATTAGTATTACCCCATTTATTAACTTTTTTGTTTTTCAGATCTTCTTTAACCTTTTTTATTAATGGATCAGGATTAGACAATCGATCAGGGACATTTAAAGATATTTCTTTAGAATTTCTTATTTCTTTCTTAAGTTGAGCTATGATTGAGTTTGGATGACTTTTTTCTCTGTTATTTTCTTTATCTATTCGTATTTCGATTTCATCATTCTGATTCTTTTTAGATATTGGTAAAGGGACTTTAATAACTTTTTTATTATATTTTA
>NZ_VLNR01000183.1 GCF_007489275.1 Aquimarina algiphila | reverse complement strand
CCAGCAGAAGTTAATCCTGGTGCGATAGCAGATGGAGCATGGTCTTCTTATGTTGTTTTACCTAGTGGGGTGGTAATCAATGCTCAGTTAGTAGCTAACAGCACTGGTATTCATGATAGAATCCCTCATCCAGATGGTAATGGCCCTGCTCAAGAAGATGATTTAAACAACCCAAATCTTGCTATAGATCAAGCATCTGTTGTAATGCAACTTTTGGATGGATGGCATAATGGTAGTCCTTACTACTTCCATATTGTAACAGATACTTCTGACCCAGGACCGGCAACTATAGAATTAGGAGTTTTTGCTCCAAGATTGGCTAACTTACCAACATTTGGATTATTCCCAGGAGGTTCTATGTTACCTTTTAGCCCTACAGCTAATGGTAGAACTACAGATACTGATGGTTTTGGAGTGCAAGGTTTAAATTCGGCTTCCTTAAGTGATCGACAAGTGCAGGATCCTACAAATACATTCCCAATTGATCCTAATGATGAGAGATATGCTCCTATGTGGGATGCACATATCACTGAGTTTACAGTTCCTGAATCAGAACGCCCAATACTAAGAAGTTTTGATCAAATCAATCAACTTTTGGCAGATGGTACTTTAATCCCTTTTAGAGGAAATGCAAATCCAAGTCCTTTAGCGAATTCATTATCTGATTTATTAACTGCAACAGGAGCAATTATCAACTGCCCGGTAATTACACAACCGGGAGCAAGTGTAATAGGTACTCAAATCGGGTCTCCTCGTAATAATTAATTAAGCATTAAAAGAACTTATATATAT
>NZ_VLNR01000182.1 GCF_007489275.1 Aquimarina algiphila | reverse complement strand
GGATTTAAAAATAGAATCTTATCAAAGATCACAGCAATGACCATTATTCAATATATCAATAGGTTTGAATTCAACAGAAATATAAACAACCTAAAAATTAATATTAACTAAATGCACAACGGGTTAATTAAATGTGTTTCCAGGTTTTTCTGTTAAGTTGATTTTAGATAAGTCTTTAAAAAACTTCTCTTTGGTCTGTTTGTTTTCAAGTTTGAGATATGTGTTGTTAAATTCTATTTCGCTTAAATTTGATGATATTTCATTCATTTCTTCATAACCGCCAGGTAATCCACTGGTATGGGTTAACAGGTGTTTTATTTTTATGGGGTCACCTTTATATTCTAGATTTGGGTATGTTTGAGGTAAATACCTTTGTATATCATCCTCTAAATTCAATTTTCCTTCTAGAACAGCCTTTGAAGCTAATGTACCAGTAAATGTTTTTGTAACCGAAGCGATTTCATATATTGTTTTATTTGTAGGCGTATCTCCCTTTCCTTTTGTTAACTCTCCATAGTGAAAGGTGTATGAAACATTATTTACGTATAATCCAATTGATAAGGAATTTATTAAGGGATCTTTTAATGTTTTTTGAGCATTCTTATCTATAATTTGTTTTACATGTTTACTTATAGAATCACTATATATCTCTATAGATTTATTACAATTTATAACGACATGGCTATTTCGGAGTGACTGTGCCACCTATTTCGGTCAAATGGTGCCACTAAGAGAGATCTTGCAATAATAGTTAAATTTTGTTATTAGTCCTTTTTAATTTTTCCTTTTCTTAATGATTCCCCCACAA
>NZ_VLNR01000181.1 GCF_007489275.1 Aquimarina algiphila | reverse complement strand
GGTGTACCCAGGGATAAAGTTTTTCCATCCTCCTTCTGCTCCCATATTTTGCTTCCAGGCTTCCCATGGATTACTAAATGCATCAGAGACGTTATCTCCTAAACCACTCCAAAAATCCTTAAAGCTGGATACAGTCCCATTGGTTACAGCTCCTGCAACAGAATTAGTACTATTCTCCAGACTGGCTAAAACTCCTCCTATTCTAGTAGCTTCACTTGCAAAATATCGTGTCCAGGGATTTAAATCCCCTGCCGATACAGTAGATTGTCTACTATATAGTCTATCCATCACCTCCGACTCCCGATACGCTGAATAATTCTGATCAACAATACCACCTTGTCCATAGGTTGGGTTTGTGCCATAAAACACATCTGTATTAGAGCCAAAAGGATCATAACTAAACCCTGCCGGCACATAGGAATCAGTCATATTATAATTAGCAAAATAATCCTGTGCACTATTATATGAATCTGCCCCGCTTGGGTCTGCGTAATATACCCCACATGCCAGATGGCTCTTTAGTTAAAAATGTCTCCCAGACATTTTCTTAACACTACAACCTTATCAAATGCACTATAGATACAATATTTTAATTATATAGTAGGAAAAAAACCAGCTACATCAAGGTAACTGGCTTTTATTGCTCGTTTCTTATTCTTACTGCTCATTCATACCCGGCACGGAAAACATTTCCGCGCATCTGGGGTTAAAGTTTTTCCAGCTTATCTCGCGTCCTAAAAAAAGTTTAGATATGTACTAATACCCTGCCAAGCTTTGACGGCACCAGAAACATTCTGGCGCCAGCAGGGG
>NZ_VLNR01000180.1 GCF_007489275.1 Aquimarina algiphila | reverse complement strand
GTTTTATGGTCATTATGAGTGTTTTAAATTATTTGTATTACTAGCTCCTGCCGTGGTGTCGAAACCACGCTAAGCCGTGGCAGGAAAATCACTATATTTGAGCAGCCAACTTAAATTATAGTGATATGGAATTGCACGAAAGGTTATATCTGGATATTGTTAATAAGTACAATCTTGATTTAAATGAGAATCAAATTTTGCAGCTTAAAACATCTTGCAAAAAAGCAATTGCAGACAACCCTAACGTAGATTATTATAGCTTACTTATGGCTTGCAAGGCTTACCTTGTGATGATAATGGAGTTTCCCGACTTAGAGCTTTAATTGCTTTTAGCAACGATTCCGTAACCTGATATGTTAATTCATTTGAAAATGTGTGGAGTTTATCTGCGTTCATACAGCAACCACATTGGCGAACTTCGATCTTCAATCCAGAAACTAAAGAATCGATATTTACAACTATTTGTTTGCTCATAATACTACTGTTTTAGTGTTGTTTAAGTTTAATTTTCTCACGTTTAATGATCCTTTTTACACGGCGCATATCTTCAACAACTTTGATGATCTGACCACCAATTTTTTTGGCAATCGGGTTACATTCATTAAAGATGTCCGTATGTAGTTTTTTGTTATCGACCCCATTAGCCTGACAGACCATGGCAACGTCTTTTTTTGTTGCTCCGATAAGGTGGATATAATTACGTCCGAAACGGCTGTCAATCTCATCATATCCGTGTTTGTTGTAGCGTACACCCCGTTTAATTTCTTTTTCAAGGTTCTCAGTTCCTACAATGATTACAGACATTTCGTCCTCTAGTTCATTAT
>NZ_VLNR01000018.1 GCF_007489275.1 Aquimarina algiphila | reverse complement strand
TACAAGTTATTTAATACACACACTTTTGGGGGTGGGTCAATTTAAACAAGAATAGGTGGGTCAGTTTAAATAGGATTTACTGGGTCAATATAATAGGAATAGGTGGGTCAGTTTGGCAAGAATTTCCAGCTGGTATTGCAGAAATGGATGTCGGTATTTTTTCAATTTGGGGGTTATGGGATA
Source organism: Aquimarina algiphila (assembly GCF_007489275.1). GTDB lineage: Bacteria > Bacteroidota > Bacteroidia > Flavobacteriales > Flavobacteriaceae > Aquimarina > Aquimarina algiphila. The sequence continues at coordinate 92,301 of NZ_VLNR01000018.1, read as the reverse complement.
CGCTCTTGACTGCCGTTTTGGTATTTACATTTTGGCTTTATACACAAACATTTGAGAATACTTTAAAATCTGTTTTGATTGCCGGTACCATAGTATGGTTGGCTGTGTTTGTGATTTTTTGGGTTGCAACTGCAAATATGGGTTTATCTGATTGGAATATTCTGCTAATTACTCTTCCCTTAAGCTGGTTAGAAATGATCGTTGGTGCCTGGATTGCTTTCAGGTTATATGCTACAGGTCGCTGGGTGAATTAGTTTGTGTATGTTGTGGGTAGCTTTTAGAAAGAAATGACTCATTATTATGCGCCCAATAGCGGGAGATGTTTTATTTTATGATATGTCAATGCCATTGCAATACACTGCTTTAATTCTTGCTCTGGTATTGTGTGTTTTAGTTTAAACACAATAGCTCTGTTGTTTTCAAATTCAAAAACACCTTTATAAATTGTTTTGAAAGTGGGAACTAGTTTTGAAGTGCATTTAAAATATATGGCATATTGTTCGGGGTTTTTAGATTTCCAATCTATTCTTACAGTGCTTCCATGTTTAGTAAGATAACTGGGTTCACCCCATTTAAGAGTTTCTTCAAGTGTATTAAGTCCTTCAATATTGGATGCTGTCTTTAAAATCAATTCTCTTAGATAAAGTAATTGTTGTTGTACAGATGTAGGGTAATTATTAAAAACGTCATTGACCTTAGGGTTGCTGATTAGTTCCATTGGGCTTTACTTATAATGATATATACCAATTTATATGTGAAAATATCGTTCTTAATTCTTGATTTTAAATCACAAATAAATTTTCATTTTATTCTAACGTTCACTAGGGTTATCCAAATTGTTATCATTAGCGGGGTTTTTATAAAAAGGAAAAATAAATTGTTTTATAAATCCTTTAGGAAATTGAACATCACCCAATCCAGTACCTTCTGGCCATTCTTTTCCCATAGGATAATACGTTCCAAAAATCATATCAATGAAGGGGAAATGAATAGCAAAATTTTTATCATAAGCTTTTGGATCATCAGAATGATGCCAATGATGATATTGTGGAGTTACAAAAACATAACGTAAAAACCCAAAATTAATCCTTGTATTCGAATGGGCTAAAACGGCTTGAATTGCTGCTATTACAATATATGTTGTAAAAACAGAAGAACTAAATCCACAAATGTAAAGAGGTATAAATGTAACGGCTCTTACAGCAATAAGATCAACAAAGTGAGTTCGAGAGCCTGCTAACCAATCAATATCTTTAGTTGAATGATGTACAGCATGAAATCTCCATAAAAATGGAATTTTGTGAAAGAAATAATGACCAGACCATTGAAAAAGATCTGATACAAAAAGGGCCAATAATAATTGTGGTAAAAACCAAATACTCTGTACCCATTCATGAATACCAGATAGACCTAATCCAGAAAAGGCAACAACAGCAGGTAATTGTACTAAAACACCTGTGACTTGAATCAGTAGATGGCCAATTACAAAATATACAAGATCAGTTCTCCATTCGGGATGAAACTTTGTCTGCTCTAACCTCTTAGGTAAAAATAATTCAATAGGAATGAAAATAACGGCAGAAAGAAGGATATCCAGTAATAACCAATCTAGACCTATTGTAAATGATTTTGATTCTATTTCTTTAATTTCAGGAAGTCCCGATGCTAAAAAAATGGCAATGGCTAAAATAATGATGGCAAGAAAACCTAGTTTGGTTTTTTTACTCAATAAAAAACTAGTTAGACTGAATAAAAATGAAAGTACAAGTACACTTAAAAATACCCATTTAATAAAATTTGGGGTATATAATTCTCTAAATTCACTGGTGGTAAGATACTCGGGAAAATAAGCGCAAATTGTTGCTCCCAGACAAATGATTGCCAAAAAGATGGCTAGATAACCGCTTATTTTTCCTTCTCCAATTTTTAAACGTTTGTTTGTATTCATAAATAATTAAGTATAATAGTTTTATATGAAAAATATAAACCTTTCAGATTAGATAAATGTATTAAAAAAGAATGAGTTTTAATTGTCATGCTTCTTGTCGGTTATTTTTTAGTGCGCTAAGTGATGTGAATTTATTTTTCTTTCTTGATTAGAAGTTTCAAATTAAGTTTTTGTACGTTTTACCATAGACAATAGTAAACCACTACATATTAGTAGTGTTCCGATAATTTTATTCTGTAAATGAATTTTCTCTTGATCTTCGAGATATTTCTTCAATCTTGATGCAAATTTAACATAAACAAATAAGCAAATTCCATCAATGATCAAATACGTGATTCCAAGAATAATAACTTGAGGAGCAAATGCTAGGTTTTGGTCAATAAATAATGGAAAAAGAGCAGCAAAAAATACAATTGCTTTTGGATTTGAAGCAGACATAAAAAAACCTTCACTATATAGTTTTAAAAAGCTTTTATTTTGATTGTTTTTTTTAAACTCTCCATATTTGGGAGCAGATATGATTTTCATCACTCCCATATAGATTAAATACCCAACACCTACCCATTTTATAAGACTAAAAACTTCTCCTGAAGAAATTACTATGGATGCTAAACCTAAAGACGATAAGACTATTTGTATAGCATTTGCAGATAAATCACCCAATATAGTACCTGTTGTTTTTTGTGCTCCATGGCTCATACTATTTGCTGATGCCAAAAGAACACTTGGGCCTGGAGTCACTCCAATAATTAAGACCGTACCGATAAAAGAAATCCAAAGTGTTGTATTCATATTACTATGGCTTTTGTACAAAATATTTGTATGCTCTAAAATACAACAACTAATTTTATGTTCAATAGACAAAAAATGGTTGAGGTTATACACCCCAACCACTATCGTTTAAAAAATTATTACAATGTTTGTATACTATCTATTATTTATGTCTTCGGTTTTTTGATGGCCCTAATGCACATAAAAGCAGGGAATTCATTGAGCTCTTTATAATGTTTTGGATCGAGTTTTTCGAATTCTTTTAGAGGTTTAGGTTCAATTAACTTGTCAATATAAAAACCATTATTGGTTAACGGCATAATACATTCATGAAGAGATCGTCTATAACTATGAATTTCAATTGGGTTGCCAAAACCTGACCATGTGCATTGTACAGGTTCAATATCAAAATACCTTGTTGATTTAAAATAAATGTATTCAAAAAAAGGATGCTCAATAGAAATGACTAAGTGACCATTTGGTTTTAAAACTCTATAAAATTCTTGGATGGTTGTATTCCAATCTTCAATATAATGCATAGCTAATGCACATAACACAATATCAAAAGACTCGTCATTAAGTGTTTTAAGAGGTTTTGTTAGGTCATGCACAAAGAATGTTGCAGAATTATGGTTTCTTTCTTTGGCATATTTTATCATTTGAGGACTTATATCAAATCCAACTACATTGGCCTCTTTTGATATTAATATTTGAGCATATTTTCCTGGCCCGCAGGCAGCATCAAGAATTGATTTTCCTTTTACATCAGTAAGTAAACTAAGTGTATTTGGCCTGTCATAATATGCATTATGCGGTTTATGATCGATTAGAGCATTATAATTTTTAGCTAATTCTTCATAAGCTTGTTTGATTTTTTTCTTACTCATATTAGTGTTCTTTAGATAATGTTAATGATAGGCCAGATGACAGTATCCAACCTGCCAAACTAAAAACGAATACTCTGAAACCGATTAAACTCATAAAGACAAATCCTGTAATGGCTCCAATAATAGATAAAAATATTAGTAAAACACCAAAATAGCCAATCCACTTTGGAAACTTATGTGAACGAATAATTATCCATGAATAAAGCATTATTGCTAAACAGCACCCTACAATAAATATATAATCTAAAGGCTTGTTTATAGCAAAACTATATGCCATTATAGGTTTTAAAACAGAAGAATTCTGTGAGATTTTATCAGCATATTGACCAAGAAAATAGGGGAGAGTTAGTCCATTAACCAGAGCGGCAAACATCGCAGCAATAAGACCAAATACCATAATGATAAAGGCCAGTATTGATGTCCTCCACGGATTTAAAAGTTTATTTGTAAGACCATAAAACCCAAATAAAATAACAGGAAGACTGAGTATAGCTAATGAGTGAGTGATTGTTATTGAGTTTGAAATCGAAATAATTTTTTCTATACTACCTCCAGATGGATGTAATACCATCGTTATGATAATTAAAATAGAACCTGTGATAAGAGAGATTCCTGTGCTTTTGTAAAATTGATGTTTCATTGACTTGATATTTATTTTGAACGTCAAATATCAAATGTTTTTAAAGGAATAGCACTTGATCGAAATCAAGAAATGAATTATGGTTTTAAAAACCGTTTTCTAACTCTGCTTAATGTTTCAGGAGTAATTTTAAGGTAAGAAGCAATTAGTTTTTGTGGAAACCTTTGAATTAATTCTGGTTTGTTTTTTAGTATGTATTGATATTTCTCATCAGGGGTATAATCATTGTCGAAAAGATCAACACGAGATGTAGCTTCTTCTAAAATCTTACCCATCTGAAGAAATGATTGTGATTTTGCAATTAGTTTATGAATAGCATCAATAGAAATTTCATAAACAGAACTATTTTCAAAGGCTTGTATGAAAAATTGAGATGGTTTTCGAGATGTAAAGCTTTTGTGATTAATAACCCAATCATCCGCTACATTCAAATCAATTATATTTTTATCGAGATTAGCATCTATATTATATTGATAAAAACTTCCTGTGATGATAAAACAAAAGGATGAGCAAATATCTCCTTTTTTTAATAATATTTCATCTTTTTTTAAAGTTCGAAATTGAAGTTCTTCTTTAAGAAGTGCTACTTCTTTTTCAGAATATGTTCCTGTATTATTAAGAAACTTTAAAAGTGAATTATTCATTTCGGTATGTGGTTTATCTTTAAAAGTTTCAATACATATTTTGAGGTCAAAATATAATACTAATTTTCATCAAACCATAGTTCTTTATTTTTCATAGCGGTTTCCCATCCATAAGGAAAAATACCATGATTATTTTTTGTAATGAGCTCCATGATGTTTGTTGCTCTATTTTGAATTGGAATAGGTAAGGCATAAAATTCTTTATCTACCTGAGTATTGCGCTCATCGTCATGTACTCCATTTTTATGTCGGATTGCTCTTTTCTTACCTTTATAAAAAATAAGTATTTTAATTCTTCCGTCGTCATACTCATTCATTGCAAGTGTTCCATAAGTAAGAATCGGATCTACTAATCCATCTCCATCATAATCTTTTATTTCAAAATATTTTGTCCAAAAAGAGATATAATATTCTTCAGAATAGTTGTCTTCGAGGAAAAAATCTCGTATCATCCATTGTTGGGTGTAATTTCCATTTTCAACTTTAAAATTGAAAGCTTTAATGGCATCAAAGTATTTTTTTTTACCTTCAATTTTGTATTCTTTTTCAGTCATTACAATCATATAAATCCCAGACTTGTCCTGATACTCGTATACACGAAAAATACCATAATCGATATTTAATTTATCTTTTAAGGTATTTGTGAAAATTGAATCGACCTCATTTTTTGATAGTTGTTTGCTTGTAATTTCAAAGGTTTGTCCAAAACAAAAAACACTAGTTGTTATACATATTATGATTAGAATACTTTTCATTTCTTATTGTCTTGTTCTTGCAAAAAATTAATTCTTTATTGTATGTAAAAGACTTAGAATATTTTCCTTTTTATCGATACTATCATAGGCTCCTTGTACAACGTATTCAAAAACTTTATCTTCTTCCTGATAGGTTATATAAATAATAGCTTGATTTACAGTAGTGATATCCATTTCTTTTTCATAATGATAGGTATATATCGATTTCCTCATTTTTCTTAAATGATACATTTTATGCCTTCTAAGATGAGTGCGAAAATTCGCTCTACGAACACTTATATCTTGTCCTATATTAATTTGATTAGCTTCATTACCTTTATATAAAATCTCTTCTACTTTATAATGATGTATGGGATGTATAAAATTGGGTCCGGACATTAATCCTTTTTTAACTTTTTCTTCTTGTTGTACAGAGAATGGATTGTTCTTTTTTACTTTAACTACAATGGTGGATGGACGTTGTAGAATATCATGTAATGATACAGATACTCTTCTATCTCTGGACATAGGTAGACATAATATTAGAGTGAATACTAATGATATAAGTTTCATATAATGAATTTATTACATATAAATAGTCAAATATACTTCTTGAATATGAGGTATGTTATACTGTTTTCAGTGAAAAGGAAGTATCTATAATTTTATTGATTGACTAATTTGATCATCAAATGGAAAGATTTTTTATCCTTTACCCACTTTTTATACTTTTTAAATTGTAGTTTGCTAAGGTTTTTGTCTGGATAAAGCCCATGAAAAATAGTTAATGCGGCCAAAAAACTACCAGCTGTTGAAGGATGAAAATTATCATAGTCGTATAGATTTTGGAAATTGTTATGTTTCTCATACTCCTTCCAGAGCACTCCAACTGGAAATAGGAGGGATTGATTAACTTTTGCAGCCTCTTTATGATTAGCGATTACTCCATCAAATGTGTAATAGTGCTGTTTGGAGGGCCAGACCATAAAAAAGCCAAATTTTGTATTTTTTTCTTGACAGACAGATTTGATTTTTGCTCCGTAGGTCAATAACATTTTCTTTCCAAGAGGTTGAGAAGAAGGACCTTGTTGTGCAATGACATAATCAAAAGATTTTTTGCTCATTATTTTTTGAAAAGTACCATCGATCCAATGGTCTTCTAAAGCATAATTGGGAAAACATAATGTCGTACTTTTTATCGATTCGTCGCAGTTTTTTGCCATATATTCTAAGATCTTAGGGAGATTATTAGAATATGTAAGGCTGTTACCCAAAAACAATATTTTTTTAGTTTCGGTTTGTGAATTAATTGAAAGTGCCCATAAAAGAGTAAAAATGATGTGTAACGGTCTCATACTTTTAATGCTATAGCTCTCGTTCCATCAAATATAAATCTAACCCTTTTCCCCAGTAATCATTTTCGATTTGAATAAGTCTGTAATCAAACTTTTCAAAGAATCGATAGGCCAATTGAGAAGTGGTTACTACGAGTTTTTTTAGTGTAGAATCAGATTTCAATTGAGTTATTGCATATTCTACCGCTTTTCTTCCTAATCCTAGTCCAGAATAATCAGGATGAAAAAATATCCATGTAACTCGTCCAGAATGGTCACTTTCTTTTATGTAATACCCAACTCCTCCGACAATCTTATTTTTATATTCTATGGTTAGATAAGTATGTCCATATTGATGTAGGTATTTTTTAAAATCATCTACTTCTTTTGGATCAAAATATTGAGGTGTATTAAGCTTAAAAATCGATATTAATTCTTCGTTGTCTGATAGGGTATATGGGCGTATCATGTTATGCTTTTTAAAGAATGATTAACAAGAATATTCTGATTGGTATTAAGTTAAGAATTTGTGTTTCCTATTAACTCATGAAATGAAATTACAAAATTTTCTATTTCGATTTTTGTTTTTTCATCCAAAATGTTCCCTTTCTGATCTATTTTGCCTTTAATTCCTTGTATTAATAAAGTGGTGTCGTCAATAAAAATAGCTTCAATACTCTCCATTATTAATTTAAGCTCTTCGTGACCTTTTAATCCACTGGCAGAAGCAGTAATAAGTCCAACAGGTTTGTTAGAGAAAGCGGTTGTGGAGATACACCATTCAATGGCATTTTTTAAACGACTTGGAATGCTAAAAACATATTCTGGAGTACAGATTAAAATTCCGTGAGCATTGGATATAACATTTCTAAATTGGGTTATACGTTCTGGCGTATTATGATCTGTCAGTTCTGTTTTAAAATGTGGTAATTTTGTTAGATCATTAAAAAAGATAAAGTTAAACTCATTTTTCATTAATTCTGCAACGTGCTTAATCAACTTTAAATTGGAAGAGTTATCACTTGCACTGCCATTAATTGCAACGATGTTTTTCCTTTTTGACATTTTTTATCTTTTTTATTAATGAACGGATTACTGATTTTTACTTTATTGTGTCTAATTGCATATATAATATTGGATATGGTTTACCTGAAGCATCCAGTGCAGATCGGTCAAAGATTTTAAACCCATGATGTTCATAAAATTTGAGAGCTTGTTGATTGTCTTCGTTTACATCTACCTTGGTTACATTTAATTTCTTGATAGCATATTGCAATAAAGTTTTTCCTACTCCTTTTCCTATGAAGTTAGGATGTATAAACAACATTTCGAGATTTTGTTCAGCAACACCCAGAAATCCGATTATTTTCATGTCGTTATTCCTAACACATTTTAGAATCACAGCTTTGAGATATTCATTTAAGATCAATGGTTTAAAATATAATATATTTTCTTCTTTTAAAAAATGATGTGTAGCTCTTACCGAAGCTTCCCAAATATCAACAAGCTCTTTATATTCTGATTCTTCTACGTTGTAGATTTTATATCCCATTTTGATTGCTGTATTGTTTTTATAATTGATTTAGCTCATATTGTATTTTTTCACAGCATTTTCATTTAGAATAAAGTATCGATGTTCATCCCAGATTTGATTATTCTTAAATACTGCTTTTTGGAATATAGCTTCTTTTTTGTAACCATTTTTCTCAAGTACATGCATTGAAGCTGTATTATATTCAAAAATCCCAGCATAAATTCTAATTAAATTTAATTTTTTGAATCCGTAATGAGTTATTAGGGCTACCGCTTTAGTTGCAATTCCCTTACCCCAGTATGGCTCTCCTATCCAATATCCAATTTCTGCAGATCGTTTATAAATATCATCCTGAACAATAAGACTAATAACACCACAGAGTTCGTCATTAAATACAATGGCTAAAGCTTGCCTTGGAAGCTTTTCTTTTGTGCCTAATATAAATGTTTCTGCATCATCTTGATCATAGGGATAAGGGATGTAATCTCTTACATTATCCCATATTTTTTTATTATTGATAAGCTTTGCTACTTTTGGTTTATCTGATACTATAAGTTCTCTTAATCTAACGTTATTATCTTCCAAATTTGATTTAATTCTTTTGCGGTCAGTTGATACTTGTTCTTTTAATACCTAATAGTAATTTAAAGACTATAGGTTCTCCTATTCATACTCCAAAAATGATTTATGCTCATAGCACCAGGCCCATTTTTCTTTTGGTTCTGCTGAGATGATAACAGAATGATTTTTATATGTCTGGTAGTGATGACTTGCGTGTTTATTTGGGGAGGAATCACAACAAAGAGTTACTCCACATTCTTGACAAGTTCTTAGATGTACCCAATTATCTCCTGTCTTGATGCATTCTACACATTGATAACGATCATCTTTTTTGATGTTAGCTGTATTAAAATCCTCTAGATGCTCACATATTTTGGTTCGTAGTTTCATATCTCTGCTAAGTATTCATGTACAAATTTAATAGCCATTGCGCCTTCTCCAACAGCAGAAGCGACTCTATTCATAGCTCCTGCACGTACATCTCCTGATGCAAATATGCCTGGGCTACATGTTTCTAATAAAAAGGGTTCTCTGTTCTTTTTCCAGATTTGTTTAAAGTTGTTATATCGAGTAAGATCTCTACCGGTTTCAATAAACCCTCTTTCATTTTTGATAATATCTAATGCTAACCAATCTGTATAAGGTCTAGCTCCAATAAAAATAAATAAAGCATCAGCTTTTGCCTTTTTTGTTTCAGAAGTTGCACTGTTTGAAAGCTCTAACTCTGTTAGTCTTCCATCTGTTCCTGTAGCTTCTGTAATATTAGTATGACCTAATAATGTGATATTATCAATGGCATCAATTTGGTCGATAAGATAGCTAGACATACTACTTGTTAAATCTTTTTTACGGACAGCTATGTATACATTCTTTGCAAACTTAGAAAGATATACCGCCGATTGCCCTGCAGAATTTCCTCCGCCTACTATAAAAACTTCTTTATTGTTACAGGCCTGGGCCTCGGTCATTGATGAGCCATAATAGATTCCTGCTCCGGTATATTCATCAATACCTTTTGCTTCCAGTTTTCTATAATTTACTCCAGTTGTAATTACTACACTTTTGGTACTAATACATTGTCCATTACCCAATGTTATGTTTTTATATCCATCTTTTTCTGAAATAGAAGTTACTTCCTGCGGAGATAAGAATTCTATACCAAATCGTTTAGCCTGTGTAATGGCTCGATGTGTAAGTTCCTGTCCACTTAATCCATTGGGAAATCCAAGATAGTTTTCTATTCTAGAACTGGTACCAGCCTGTCCACCTGGTGCGTGTTTTTCAATTAATAATGTTTTTAGTCCTTCTGAGCCACCATATACAGCTGCGGCTAAGCCAGATGGTCCTGCTCCAATAATAACCACATCATAAAGCGTATCTTTTGGGTGTGCATTAAGCCCAAGAGCGGTTGCAAGTTCTACAATATTGGGGTTTTTATAACACTCTCCATCAGCTAATGAAACAACAGGCAAATCTGAAGTTGTGAGCTTATGAAGCTCTATAATTTCTTTGGCTTTATCACTGGTTTCTACATCTAACCACTGAAAAGGAAATAAGTTAGCAGATAAGAAATCTTTAATATCATGAGATTTTGGAGAAAACTGATATCCTAAAACTTTAATTCCTTCAAATTCTGGTTGAAAATCTAATTGCCAAACATCTAATAAATCATTAAGTGTTGGATATAGTTTTTCTTCGGGAGGATTCCAGGGTTTTGTTAGGTAATAGTCTAACTGCACATCATTTATAGCTTTGATTGCAGCATCGGTATCAGAATATGCTGTAAGTAATACTTTTTTTGCGCTAGGATAAAATTTCTTGGCTTTAGTCAAAAATTCCACGCCTAACATTTCGGGCATCCTTTGATCAACTAAAAATAATGCTATAGTTTCATTTTTCTTTTTCAGATCTTCTAATGCTTCTAAAGCATCATTTGCCGAATCTGTACTCATAATTCGATACGTCGCACGATACTCTGACTTAAGGTCCCTCGTAACCGCTCTTAATACTTGAGGATCATCATCTAGTGCAAATATGATTGGCTTTTTCAGATGCTTTTATACTTTTTTAGAAATTAAAATTATCAGGATCCGGCCCGGTTCTTTGGTTTTTGTCCAATGCATCGATAAAATTCATATCAGTATTTGATATTTCAAAATCAAAAAGAGCAGCATTAGAGATGATTCGTTTTTGCTTAACCGATTTAGGAATGGTAATCACTCCTTTTTGAAGGTTCCATCTTAAAACAATTTGAGCAACAGTTTTGTTATATTTTTTTGCCAAGTCATCTAATATAGATAATTCAAAAATTTTCCCTTGCATCATTGGAGACCATGCTTCGTATTGGATTTGAGTCTTCGTACAAAAATCAATTAAATCCTGTTGTATCAAGTGCGGATGAAATTCCATTTGATTTACCATAGGTACTATTTCAGTCTTCGATATAAGATCTTCTAAATGATGTTTCATAAAATTACTGACTCCAATAGCTCGTATTCGTTTTTCTTGATATAACTTTTCAAGAGCTTTCCAGGTTTCTACATATTTATCCTTGACAGGCCAGTGTATTAGATAAAGATCTAGGTAATCTAATTGTAATCTATCCAGGCTTTCTTCAAAAGCTTTTAGAGTAGTATCATACCCTTGATCTGCATTCCATACTTTACTAACGACAAAGATTTCTTCTCTGGGAACAGAAGAGCTTTGTATTGCTTTACCAACACCCTCTTCATTTTTATATATGCTTGCTGTGTCAATATGGCGATATCCCGTATCTAGGGCCCAATGAATAGCATCAATGACTTCGTTGTCATTATCCGCCAGATAAACACCTAATCCTAAATAAGGCATTTCTACACCGTTATGTAATGTAAAAGCCCCTTTTATGTCTGTGATTTTTTTCATCTATATATGATTATTGAATGGGTAAACATACGGTAAAAGTAGTGGTTCCTTGTTGCGAGCTTACTTTGATATCTCCATTATGTTGATTAATAATTCGTTGTACTACTTCTAAGCCCATTCCTGTGCCTTGTCCTATGCTTTTGGTAGTAAAAAAGGGATCAAAAATCTTACTAAGATGCTCCTCGGGAATTCCTTTACCATTATCTGTAATGTCTATTTTTATAAAACGATTGTCTTGATTTGTTTTAATATGCAAAGTACCAGAATGTTCCATAGCATCAATGGCATTGTCAATAAGGTTAGTCCAAACCTGATTGATATCACTTACAAATATCTTTGGATGCGGGAGATCTTTTTGAAAGTCTTTTTCTAATTGTATGTTTTTCTTTTTTAATTTATGATTTAACATGGTGAGCGTACTTTTTATACCAGTATGGATATTCGTTGCAATTTTCTCTGGAGCTTGATCCATATGGGTATAACTCTTAACGGACTGTACGAGATTAGAAATTCTGTCTGACGCTTCTTCTATTTCATCGACCATTTTTTCTGTGGTCAAAACATTCTCTATCCATTCTATTGCATTCGGAAAATTATGATCACCTGTGATTTGATGAATCTCTTTCATTGCCGGGATCTCCATACAAAAATCCAGCAGAGTTTCAGTTAATTCGAACGCATTTTCTACACCATGATCTTCCAACCATTCTTCTAATTGATCTTCTTTTTCATTACGCTCTATTAGTTTCATGTTGTTCTCAGGGCGATTACTAATTTTGTTAAAAAGTATCGTATTTAAGGCATCTACTTCTTTTTCTGAAATTTTAATTGAAGTAATCCTTTTAAATTTTTCTGGAACATGACTTAAATGCTTTTTTAGTTCTTTGGCACTTCGTAACATGGCAGAAGCAGGATTATTAAGTTCATGAGCTAACCCGGCAGAAAGTTTACCTAATGCCATCATTTTTTCTGATTGAACATTGTTTTTGGTGAATTCTCGCACTCGAGAGGTCATATTATGAACCAAGCTTTCTGTAAGTTCATAATGATCAGAAATCATTTCTTTAAAGAATGATTTTTTAAGAACGAGTATTTCAGTTTCTTCAATAGCCTCTCCATATCCCAAAGCAGAACTAGCTCTTGAAAAAGGAAGTAGCCCACCAATACCATGTTCTTCAATAAACCCTACAAATTTATAATTACCATTTTGTTCGATTTTGATTTCCACTTTTCCTTTTAGCATAATTAAAAGCGTATCAATAGGGTCTCCTTTCTTAAAAACATATTCACCTGCTTTAAAGATTTCGGTTTGAGATTTATCGATCAGCCATTGTAATTGTTTATGGGGAACATGTATAAAATCCGGAATTTGTTGAAGATGCTTTGTGGTGAATTTCATTTTCTAAAATTAATCAATAAAAAAACCCTTTGCAATACTTGTCAAAGGGTTAATTCTTAAGGTTTTTATAAAATTAAGAATCTTTATTTTTAGGTTCAATATGTAGCGATTTTGTTTCTTGATCTGGTTTGGCATATTGAAAACGTTCTAATAGCTTTGGTAAAGCATATCCATCTAGTCCAATGCAAGATACGGTTTTAGCTTTATCTAATTGAACCCATCCATCAGGATGTATGATATCTTCATTAAGATAAATATGCTCAATAGCACCTATGATTAGAATAGTATCATTTTCTTTTATGAAATATTCATTAACATACTTACATCCTAGTTGTATAGGGCTGCCTTTTACATAAGGAGCATAAAAATTGTCAAGATATACAGGGTCAAGGTTTGTTTTGTCAAATTCAGAAATACTTTCGTCATATTTGGCAGAAGTATGGTGCGCATCAGCAATGATATCCTGTTGCACTTGATTCACTGTAAAAAAACCACTTTCTTTTAAGTTTCTATATGTGTTTCTAGGAACAGTTGTTGGCCTAAGTATAAAACCTAACATTGGAGGATTACTTCCGATATGCACAATAGAATTAAAAATTGCCACATTCGTGATTTGGTTTTTGCCTTTGGTAGCAATTAAATTGCATGATTTATAACCTGTACAACTATTTATAAGGTTAGCTCTATGCCGAGAAGGCATTTCTGTAAGATTTTGTAATGTATAGTGATTCATTATATTTATAAAGAAATAAAATTACCATTCAAATCTAATTAAACTCATAAGTAATGTCTAAAGAATTCGATGAATATTTTGAAACCAATAAACAGACATGGAATGAAAAAGTGGCTGTTCATGCTGCAAGTGATTTTTATAATATCGAGGATTTCAAAAATGGAAAAACTTCATTACAATATTATGAAATAGAAGCATTAGGAGATGTGTCGGGAAAATCTTTATTACATCTTCAATGTCATTTTGGTCAAGATACCCTTAGTTGGAGTAGGATGGGGGCAAAATGTACTGGTATTGATTTATCCGAAAAAGGAATAGAATTGGCAAAGAACTTAAATTCTGAGTTAAATCTTAATGCAGAATTTGTGAGTTGTAACGTACTGGATACTTCTTTATATATTAAGGATAAATTTGACATTGTTTTTACAAGTTATGGTGTTATAGGTTGGTTGCCGGATTTGAAACCCTGGGGTAAAATGATTGCCGAACGTCTAAAACCTGGAGGAACTTTTTATATGGTAGAATTTCACCCTATTGTATGGATTTTTGATTACTTAGAGGAAAAACCTGTTATGAAATATGGTTATCATCAAAAAGAGGTTATTTATGAAGAATATCAAGGCACTTATGCGGATGAGAATTCTAAAATGGTTAGTAAAGAATTTGGGTGGAATCATGGATTGGGAGAGGTAATCTCTTCTCTTTCTGAAGCAGGATTGACTATCCAATCCTTAAATGAGCATGATGGATCACCTTATGAAATATTCCCTGGTTTGGTTAAAAATGAAAAGGGAATGTATGTAACAAAAGATAAATTATATCCTTTGATTTTTGAAATTAAGGCAACGTTGTAAATTTTGATGGCAAGAACAGTAGGGTATCTGGTAACTTATACCTTATGATCATGTCCTTAATTCACTAATAATCGTTACATTTACCGAAGGTTTTGATGCTTGCATATACTTTTATAAAAGTAAAGTAGACCCTGTTGGATGCATTAAAACTCGAATCTTCTTCAGGATTGTATGTACTATTCCAACGGTTGTTAATAGCAATTAATGTATGCAAACAAAAAATATTGCAATAGTAGGGAGTGGACTTGTAGGTTCATTACTCGCTATATACTTAAGAAAACGCAAGTATGAAGTTACAGTTTTTGATAGAAGACCTGATATAAGAACTATAGAGTTTAGTGGTCGTTCTATTAATTTGGCTATGTCAGTACGAGGATGGAAAACTTTGGATAAAATTGGAATTGGCGATACTGTAAGAGAATTATCTATACCAATGCATAAACGTACAATGCATTTAACAGGGGAGCCAATTTATCATCAACATTATGGTAATGATGGAGAAGCTATCTATTCTATTCCACGAGGAATTTTAAATAGAAAAATGATTACCCTTGCCGAAGATGCTGGGGTGGTTTTTAAGTTTAACGAGAAAGTCTGGGATATAAATTTACCCGAAGCAAAGATTTATACTGGAGAAACAGAAAAAAGTGAATGGAAAGAATATCAATATGATATTGTTTTTGGTTGCGATGGTGCTTTTTCCAGGGTTAGACATAAGATGCAACGAAGAAGTAGATTTAATTATTCTCAAAAATTTCTGGATACAGGATATAAAGAACTTGGTATTCCCGCATATTTAGATGGAACCCATAGACTAGATAAAAATTCACTTCATATATGGCCACGAGGTAAATTTATGCTCATCGCTTTACCAAATTTGGATGGTAGTTTTACATGTACTTTATTTATGCCACATGAAGGAGAAGACTCTTTCGAAATGTTAACCAATGATAATGAAGTTAAGAAATTTTGGGAAATTAATTTTCCCGATACTCTTGATTTGATGCCTGGATTATTAGAAGATTTTAGAAATAATCCAACTAGTGCCTTAGTAACTACAAAATGTTATCCTTGGTCATATTGGGATAAAGTCGCTTTGGTAGGAGATTCGGCTCATGCAATTGTTCCTTTTTATGGACAAGGAATGAATGCTGGTTTTGAGGATATTTCTGTCTTAGATGATATTATAGAAGAATTGGGAGATGACAATTGGCAAGATATTTTTGAAACCTATCAAGAATCCCGAAAGTCTAATGCCGATGCTATTGCAGAGCTGTCATATCGCAATTTTATAGAAATGAGTAGTAAAACGGCAGATCCGGATTTTCTTCTACGAAAGAAAATTGAGAAGCGGTTTTCTCAAAAATATCCAGAAAAATGGTTGCCACTTTACTCCAGAGTCACATTTAGTCATAGACCATATGAAGAAGCTCTTAATATTGGAGATCAGCAGGCAGAAATTATGAGTAAAGTCATGCAGATGAATAATATCGAAACTATTTGGGATACAGAAGAGGTAGAACAATATATATTAAATCTCTTAGAAGTTAAAGACTTCAAATTACAGAGTTGAAAGTAAAGTAATAAAAAAGGAGTCATAATTTCATAAAACTATGACTCTTTTTTTATTTCAGATCAGAGATGCTATATAATTCCTCAGAAACGTATGGATCTAAGCATAACACCCTGCATTAGCAAGACATGGAATAAAACAATCAAAAAACTCTGGCCTCGATGGAGAGGCACATGATTGTCTACAAGCATCTCTAACTTCAAAACAATTTGTTCCTCCAATAATACTAGTGGTCTCCTTACGTTCTAATCGGCGATAATTAGATTGCTTTAATTGCTCAAATTTTTTCATGGTTTTAAGTTTTAAAAGTGGATATTCAATATTATATTTCTATATTTTTTTTAGATAAATCTTAAGAAAAATAGGTTAGAATTGAATGATATACAGAATGATAAAAGAACAAAGTGAATTTTCAGTATAAGATTGTTAAAATAAAAATTAAAAATACAGAATTGTGTATTCTAATATACAATATTTTGGACCTCTATTCTTTATTTGTTTTTAAGAAATTCTATGTTTAACAAAAGTTTAAAAGCTTGATTTTAATTTTGTTAAATAATTGTGAGTCGTTTTATTGACGTTGTATTATCCAATAATTCGTTTTAACCATTTAAGTTTTTTGTCACTATATGGAGAATATTTTAAATTGAGTTCTATCCAAAATGGTTTTTGCAGAATACTTTTGTAATGAGAGAATGTTTCGAATCCATATTTTCCATGATAATTTCCAATTCCACTATCACCAACTCCTCCAAAAGGAAGTGACTGCTCTGTAAAATGCATTACGGCATCATTTACTGCTCCTCCTCCAAAAGAAATTTCATTTAGGATTTTATTTTTTATGGTCTTATTTTTGGTGAATACATAACAAGAAAGAGGCTTGGATAATGTTTTTACCTTTTCGATTGCTTCTTCTATGGTTTTGAAAGATAGTATAGGAAGAATAGGTCCAAAAATTTCATCTTTCATTATTTTATCAGAGAATTCTACGTTTTTCATAATTGTAGGCGATATAACACGTTCTTCTACGTTACATTCTCCACCAACATATATTTTTTCTTTATCTATTAAATCTTTAAGTCGATCAAAATTTTTGACATTAATGATTTGAGTATAGTTATGGTGATCAACATGATAAGCTGCTTTTTCGATCTCCGCTTTCATTGCGGTTAATAAGGAGTCATGAATACTAGAATCAACAAGAACATAATCTGGAGCGATACAGGTTTGCCCAGCGTTTAAATATTTGGCCCAAACCAAACGTTTTGCAGTCATATTAATATTTACATCTTTGGTAATAATAGCTGGACTTTTTCCTCCCAATTCTAAAGTTACAGGAGTAAGATGTTTTGCAGCTGCTTGATACACAATTTTTCCTACAGGTAAA
Organism: Aquimarina algiphila; assembly: GCF_007489275.1. Classification (GTDB taxonomy): domain Bacteria; phylum Bacteroidota; class Bacteroidia; order Flavobacteriales; family Flavobacteriaceae; genus Aquimarina; species Aquimarina algiphila. The sequence goes on along the minus strand of NZ_VLNR01000018.1, from coordinate 74,398 downwards.
CTTCCGGTAAAGAATATTTTGTCGAATCTAATTTGTAATAATTCGGTTGTTTGTTGCACTCCGCCTTCTATTACTTTAAAAAAAGAAGGATCAAAATTCTGATTAATAAGTTGAGCCATTGCAGCCGCAGTATTGGACGGAAGTTCACTAGGTTTAAGAATAACAGTACAACCGGCAGCAATTGCTGCTATGGCAGGACAGAGAGACAATTGATATGGGTAATTCCATGCTCCAATGACTAGTACAGTACCATATGGTTCTGGTACGATATAACTTTTTCCAGGAAGATTAGTTAATCCTGTAGAAGCTTTCTTTTTTTTTGCCCATTTCCTAACGTTTACTAAAGCAAGATCAATTTCATGGTAAATTATAGATAGCTCAGTCACATAAGTTTCAAATTTGGATTTTTTGAAATCTTTGTAAATAGATGAATAAAGCAATGCTTCATTTTTCTTTAAAACATTTTTTAATCGTTTTAATTCATTGATTCTAAATTGAATATCTTTCGTAGTATTCGTATCAAAAAAACGATGCTGCTCATCTATAATCGGCTGAAAATTCATAACTATAATTGTAAGTATTCTTGAGAACTTTAAATATAGTTATTTTTATAACGCTTTTTGTTTTTTAAGTTCTCTTTGCATCTGTTTTACGGTAAGTGTACTTCCATCATGACTCCATCCAGGAGGGCCAAATATGTACATGAATTTGTGATACCAGTTTTTGGATTTTTTGGTATCATTCCAAATGTCTTTATATTCATGAGTAAGGATTACCCAGGGATTATATGAGTTTGGGGCATGAGTAACACCATATTGTATTTCAATATTTTCATCTAATGGTTTCCAGGTACCAAATATTCTATCAAAAATATTTAAAAATCCACCATGATTTTTATCCATGTATTCTACATTTTTGGCGTGATGTACCTGATGCATGGTATGCGTATTAAATATTGTTTCTATAAAACCCATTTTTGGAATATAGACAGAATGAAGTTGAAATTGCCATAATGCTTCAATTCCTAGGCATACCACTACCATTTCTGGAGGGAAACCTATCGCAGGCATCCACATATAGAATAGGGGTTTATATAAAAGAGTAAACCATCCATTACGTACTGCGGTACCAAGGTTAAAGTTATCAGAGGAATGATGTACAATATGTGCTGCCCATAAAGCCCTTACCATGTGATTTTGTCGATGGAACCAATAATATGTATAATCATCAGCAAGCTGACATAGAAGCCAAACATACCATGCATATCCAAAAGATTTCCATCCCATAATGTTAGTTCGGACTCCGTCGATTTCGGGATTGAAAAACTCATAAACAAAATGAAAAAGGACAATTGAAAAAACGGTTTTGATCAGAGGACCTAATATAGCAGATCCAACACCCATAGTGAGACTTGCTGTTAAATCTTTCCAATTGTATAAATTCTTATGGTCATGAGTTTTGCTATAGGTTAATTCCAATAAAATTAGACCTAAAAAACAAGGTACTCCGTAGACCAAGGGGCTAGTAAAATCCATCTTTCTTTTTCTATTTATTCCGGGGGCGGAATATAGTGAGAATTTCTTAGTAAACCTTTAACAAAGTACCTGTAATTACAGAAAAACTAAACTTTTAACGATTGTCTAAGGAAAAAGATTATTTTACATTTAATAAGGCATTATATGCATCAAGAACATTTTGTATTGCTTTTTTTTCAGCTTTACTTATCGTCTTTGTATTTAAATCGTCTTTACCAACAAATTTTATCTTAGCTACTTTACTAGAAGCAATAGCTTTAATCATTGGCATATCCAATTCTTTAATTACTCGATCTAACCACTCCCTTTTTCCGCCAGATTCTTCTTTTGAATTAAATTCTCCTGGAGTAGCCTCTTCTATTTCAAAAGTTTTCCCGTCCACATCTATTTCCATTCGTTGTATGAATAACCAATCTTTTTTGGTAAAATGATTTATAGATAACCCTAACCAAGGTTTGCGCTTTTCTTTTTTACCAATATATGTCTGAATGTAACTCTTATCATTTGATTGAGTAGAAGAATTATCAGAATACCAAGTTACTTCATTAGCTACATCATATTTCTTTTTCATATTAGAAAGTGCCTTTTGGTAGGCTTCATTATTGCCTTCTTTCTGATCTTCTTTTTCTAAAGCTTCAGCATTTGCAAGAATTTCTTTTTCTACTTTTTTTAATAATTTTTTACCTTTTTTACCTTCACTCGAATTAGGAAATTTTTCAACCAAAGCTTTTAATCGATCTCTACTTTTGGTATAATCCAAATTGTCATAATATTCATTTGCTTGCTCAAGAATTTGATGGGGTGTGAGTTGGCATTCTGCAATCTTTTGTTTTAAATTTTCGTTTTCCTTCTTTAGTCTATCAAATTCCTCTTGAGGGACGCCACAACTAACAGCAAATAGTAATGATAGTGTATAGATTATTAAACTTGTATTTTTCATAGATGGAGAGTATTTTATAGTCTATATTAGTGTTGTTTTTATATTAAGAATTATCATCAATATACTAAAAAAGTCCAAAAACTCATAATTTTATGTTAAACGGATTTTTTTGTTATTCGTTTAATAGATTATTTTTGGAATATTAAGGAACTGTCTTTAAAAGATTTAAATTCTAAAGCATTGCCACAGGGGTCATAAAAAAACATTGTAGCTTGTTCTCCAGTTTCTCCTTTAAATCTAATATAAGGCTCAATTACAAATTGCACTTTTTTTTCGATAAGTTTTTCTGCGAGACTTTCCCAGGTTTCCCACTCGAGAATAATTCCAAAATGGGGAACAGGAACATCTTTACCATCTACAGGGTTACTATAGTTATCTTCAGAACTGAGTTTGGGTTTATAATGAATTACAAGTTGGTGACCAAAAAAATTAAAATCTACCCAATGATCACTACTTCGACCTTCTTCAAGTTCTAGAATGGTATTGTAAAAATTTCTGGCTGCTTGTAAATCATGTACCGGAATCGCAAGATGAAATGGAGATAATATGCTCATTGTAAAGGTAGAATTAGTAAGTATTTATTAAAAAAATGAATTCTGATTAATCTTTTATTCTGTTCCATATATCCAGATACATTTTCCATTCATTGTTTCTTTTTTTCCAGATGACTACGTATTTTCCTTTATATGATATTTCGGTACCATCATCATTTTTATTCTTCCCCTTATATATTCCATAATCATGGGCTGTATCACCAAGAATTACAATTTCCTCAGGGATGATCTCATGTTCTATAGGAGTGTATCCTGATGATCCTGACCATCGTTTTTTAATGGCTTCATATCCTTCTATGATAGGAGCATTTGTAGGGAAAATTTTGCCATTATTGGTATAGGCTTTTGCTAAAGCTTCATAATCTTTTTTTAGGTAGGATGCAGAAAACGCTTTTGCCGCGGCTTTAATTTGTTCTTCATCAGAAAGTTTTTGAGTTTTTTTTCTTTTTTTACAGTCAATTTTCCATGTTGGAAAAGAAATAGTTTCTTTTGTGTCTACCCATTCACCTATCCACTTATAGCTATCATTATTAATATCATAAAAGCTAAGTTTATAGAAGCCATCTATACCATTGGGAGCTTTTTGTTTTTTATATAAAACAATTTTCCCTTCTTTTTTATTTCCTTCCCAGACAGATAAAACGGTCGTAGGTTTTGCAGAGGAGTAATAATGTACGTACCATTTACTACTATCTGCAATAAACTGCCGGATACTTCCAGAATGCTTACCATCTGCTTTATTGGTTTGATCCTGAACCGCCATTCCGTTCATGATATATTTAAATTCCCAGGTCATTTTAACGGGCTCTGCCCATGTTTGATCTTGATTTCGAGTTTGGGATAAGCAGTCACATAACCCGATAAGAGGAGCAAAATCCAGAATTTCTTTAGGAGCATTTGGATTAGGTTGTCCAAAGGGATATGCTTCAGATGGTTCATATTCAGTTTGACCCCATGCGGTGATGTTAAATAAAAAAAACAGAAAGAAAACAGACCTTACCATTTGGTTTATAGATTGATTAGTAAGGTAATTTACTTATTTTGAGAAAGTGATAAACTTTAAGAAGACGAAATTAGGATATAATTAACAACAATAATAAGATTTAATTTCTTCGATCTCTACGTCTTCTGCTTCTTGGTTTAGAAGTACCTTTTTCAGGAAATGTTTTTCTTTTGGAATTATTTCTGAAATTTTGTTTTGACTGATTATTGTGACGTGATGGTTTTGATTCTTTTATTACTGAAGCCTCTTCTGTTTTGCTAGAATCCCCTACATCGGTATTAATGATACGTAATTCTTCATCTGTCAAATCTCGCCATTCTCCCACCGGAACGTCTAGTATTACATTCATAATCCTGATTCGTTTTAGCCGTACTACATCATACCCTAAGTATTCACACATTCTACGAATCTGCCGATTAAGTCCTTGTGTTAATACAATTCTAAAATCATATTTATTAATCTGTTCTACTTCGCACTTTCGGGTTACTGTATTAAGAATCGGAATTCCGTTCCCCATTCTTTTTATAAATTCTGGACTGATCAACTTATTTACAGTAACCAGATATTCTTTTTCATGATTATTTCTAGCCCTAAGAATTTTATTCACAATATCTCCATCACTAGTTAAAAAGATGAGGCCTTCACTAGGTTTATCCAATCTTCCTATTGGGAAAATACGTTTGGGGTAATTGATATAATCAATAATATTATCTTTTTCTTCCTGCGATGTAGTACAAACAATACCTACGGGTTTATTAAAAGCGAGATAAACATGTTTTTCCTTGGGACCATTAATTAATTCTCCATCAACATGCACGATATCATCTGATGAAACTTTGGTTCCCATTAAAGGAACTTCTCCATTAATGGTTACTCTTTTTTGATCTATTAGCTTATCTGCCTCGCGACGAGAGCAATACCCTGCCTCGCTAAGATATTTATTAAGTCTTGTGAACGTTTTTTCAGACATATAATTTAAATAATATACAAAGATAGTATTTAAAGATGATGGTTGTCATAAAATCATGATGCTATTAGTTCAATTGTAATTCTTTGATGTTAACATTTCCATCTGGTGAAATTAAAAAGTATTTTGGTTTTATAATTTCTTTCTCGACTGGCTTTTGTTCCTTTGGTTTTGGAGTATATTGTAGTTTTATTTCCATACCTATTTGTATAACAGGTTCTACTATTGAAGAATTTATGACCATATCATAATCTTTATATGTGATAGGATCATAATAGTATGTAGTTTGTTTTTTTGCTGTTACGATTCCTTGTTTTTTATTAAATGTTTCTAAAGAAGTGCTATTAAAAGCCTGATAATTCTTATAAAACTCCTTGGGGAAATGACAATACTTGGTGTCTGCAATTATTGGCTCATATGATGTTAAGTCAAAACCTAAATCGGTATAAAATTGTTGTTTTTCTTTTAAAGTTTTCAGAATTTCTGCTCGTAGTTGTTTGTATACAGCTTGGATATCATTTATAAAGTAATCTACTTTGACAAGATTGTAAATCTCATTATTTGCACAGGCAGAAAGTATTTTTTCAAACTGATTTACATTAGTGAATTTTATATGAAGGTTTTGTTGTAATTCAAAACCTTTAGGTACTTCATTGTATTTTTTGCTGAATAGTTTTTTTTCTACAACCGTTTCATATATAGGAACAAATGATATTACATCGATAATAACATCTTCTCCTAAAACACCTTTACTTTGTAGTTCCTTTTTTACTTTTGCGACTCTCTCTTTCATAAGTGTATTAGTTTCTTGTGAAGTTTTTCCAATTTGCACGATGTTAAAAATCGCAGTATAAGAATCAGCAACGATATTGTTTAATACTTTGGTGTCGATTGTTATTATAGGGTTTGGTACTAGGTTTTTTTGCCTGAATTGCTGTATTTGACCTCCGTAAATATCAGCATTTGCTAATTCTGCAGGAACCATTACATTTTGCCTGGAAATAATTGTTGCATTTCCTCTGATTTGAGCTGTTACAAAAGAACTAGAGAAGACTAATAAGATATAAATTATATTTTTCATGATTTCAATTTATTGTAAATCTATATTGAAGATAGTTTTGAAGAAAACAATAATGAGTGAACAATAGATATCAATTAGGGAAGTGTTCTTTTGAAAAAGATATTTTTATAATTGTTTATTTTAATAGCAAATATGAACGAGTAGGAAGGTATAGAACAAGTAGGAAGACAATATAGCTATACTATTAAATTTATTAAAACTTAGGCTTTTAAAAAGTCAATAATCATAGTATCTACTTCATCAAAGAATAACGAATGACCAAAATCTTCTGTAGAGATAAATTGAACTCCATTCCAGTTTTTATTAATACTTTGAGCTTCTGTATATGGTGCAATTTGATCATTGATGTCGTGAATAAGCAAACCTGGAGCTTTTAAGCTTTTTGCAAAATCAGAAGCAGAAAATTCTTCAAAATAGTAACCGTGTTTATCCTTAAAATATTGATTTAGGGCAGTCATAAACTTAGAAGAGAGCCTTAATATTTTTTGATAATCTTGCATAATTCTGGATAACTCTGATGGAGGGGCAAGTACAATTAATTTTTCTATTTCCTGATCTGGATACAGATATTGCTGAAATATGGTTGTCATTCCTCCTACAGAATGGCCTAAAATATGATTGGGGCGATATAATTCTATAATCTTTTGAAGGCATTCTGTATATAGTGGTACATTTAATAATTTACCAGAAGAATTTCCGTGTGCTGGTGCATCAAAGGCAACGACATTGTAACCTTCTTCCTGTAATTTTAGAATAAGTGTTTTCCAACGATGTGTATTACTTTCCCACCCATGAACCATCAATATGGTTTCTCCAAGATTAGACCATCTATAGGTTTGGATATAGGTGTCATCAACTACTACGACCTCATCTTCTGCTTCTTCTAAAAAGTACTCTTGTTCTGGTAAAACTTTTCCTTTTCTGGGAGTGCAAAATAGGATATACGCTTTGTGAATAGCCTTTTTTGGATTAAAAAAGAACAGGAGTTGGAGTTGTTTTCCAATAAGTAGCGGAAGGTATTTTTTAAATTTTTCTTTCATTCATCTTCGCGATGTACAGCTTCCATTGTAAATGCCGGAAGACAAATGGCAAGATACTCACATTCTTCATCAAAAGGGTTAGCGTATTGAATCCTTGTGTTTTTTTCAATCTTTATAGATTGTCCGGATTCTAATATTATTTTTTCTCCTTCGATTGTAAATTGTTTTTTGCCTCTTATAATATAGGTGTATTCATCAAATTCGGGTGTTTGAAAAGGTTCACTCCAATGAGGAGGAGCAATCATATGGGCAATGCTAATTTGAGAGTTTTGATCTGTTGCATTACCAAAATGTTCCTCAATTAATTTTCCATCAGTAGTAGGTACAACAAATGGTGATTTTTGGATACTATATTTTTTTTGCATTCTTCTATCCTTTAATTGTTACCCCAACTTATCCAGAAATTCTTGATTTTTGAAGAATCAGGTATATCTGCTTCTTTTATTTCGATATCTGTGGTGCCACGAAACTTTTGAGGTAATTCTTTTTTATCTATAGTAAAATATGCCTGAATACTATCTACAAATATCACAGCAGTGCTTAATGTGTTATTGATTTTTGAGACTTTATAATGATCCTTAATGTCCTTAAAAACTCCATTAGAAGATAACCCAGCTGGGGTTTTATATCTCGGATCAATTATTTCAATACTTTTGATAATAGAACTAGGACTTGATTTTTCATCAGTTTCCAGAATTAAGAGTTTAGTACCTCCTTTTTCATAGATTTCTATTTCGTTTGCATAACCGATAGACTGATCTCCCGGAGTTCTTTTGGCAATAGAGTCTTTTGCAAAAATAGAGTCCAACTCTTTAACTTGTATTTCATTAGTTAATAGTCCTATTCTGTTAGTAGTGATTTCAAAAGGGTCTTGCTTTTTGTCATTCTGACAACTAAAAACAACTAATGAAATAGCAAAGACTTGAATAATTTTTTTTATCATGATAAGTTGATTAAATAATTTCATTTTAATAGTAACGTAAATTATTTCAATAACTTATTAAGTACACCCAAAGCGCCTCTAATAAAAGTAGCACTAGTCAATACTTTTATAATAGCTTTTTCTGTAGTACTGGTTCTTTTGCTTCTAGAGCTGGAAGAAGAACTTCTTTTTAGTTTTTCTCTTTCTTTTTTAGCAACAGCTTTTGCTTCTTCGGCTTCTGCACTTTCTATTTTTTCATTTAAAAGCTCATAAGCACTTTCTCTATCAATTTCTTCGTTATACTTAGGTATAAGTTTTGATTTTTTTAATAATGTCTTTAATTCATCATCCGTTAATATATCCATGCGACTCATAGGAGCCCTAAGCATTGTAGCTGCTAATGGAGTAGGGCGCCCTTTTTCATCAAGAGCGGATGTTAATGCTTCTCCAATTCCTAAAGAGGTCAATATTTCTTTGGTATCATAATATTCAGAAATAGGATAATTCTCAGCAGTGAGTTTGATGGCTTTTCTATCTTTGGCAGTAAATGCTCTAAGTGCATGTTGTACTTTTAATCCCAATTGGCTTAAAATTCCGTCAGGAACATCTGTAGGATTCTGCGTAACAAAATAAAGCCCAACTCCTTTGGATCGGATTAATTTGACAATACTTTCTATTTGATCCATTAATGCATTAGAAGCTTCTTTAAAAATTAAATGTGCTTCGTCAAGAAATATGATTAGCTCTGGTCGTCCGCTATCTCCTTGTTCAGGAAATGTACCATATATCTCAGCAAGAAGACTTAACATAAATGTTGAGAATAATTTAGGTTTATCTTGGATGTCGGTTAGTCTAATAATATTGATTATCCCTCTGCCATTTTCATCTATTCTACATAAATCCTGAACCTCAAAAGAGCGTTCGCCAAAAAACTGATCTGCACCTTGTTGCTCCAGTTCGACAATCTTTCTTAGAATAGCACCTGTCGATGCGGTAGAAATTCTTCCGTAATCTTTTTCTAGTTCTTTTTTACCTTCTTGCGTAGCATATTGTAATACCTTTTTTAGATCTTTTAGGTCCAAAAGGGGTAATTTATTATCATCACAGTATTTAAATATAATCGATATGATTCCCGCTTGAGTTGTAGTAACATCAAGAATTCTTGAAAGTAAAACAGGTCCAAACTCACTTACAGTTGCACGAAGACGAACACCATCTTGTTCAGAAAGAGAAAGAATCTCTACAGGAAATTCTTTAGCTTCAAAAGGAATGCCTATTTTTTCATGACGTTCATCAATTTTGGGATGTCCTGGGCTTGCTGCTGCAATTCCGCTAAGATCTCCTTTGATATCCATTAAAAGTACTGGTATTCCTTGTTCACTTAGATTTTCTGCAATTACCTGAAGAGTTTTGGTTTTACCTGTTCCCGTTGCCCCTGCAATTAAACCATGGCGATTTAGCGTTTTTAGAGGTACTTTTACGTGTGCATTTGTAATGGTCTCTCCATTATATATTGCTGCTCCCATAGTAAGAAAATCTCCCTTGGTAGTATACCCTTTGTTAATGTGATCTAAAAATGCTTGATTGTCACTCATGATTTGATTGTAATTTTTCATAAAAATAGGAATCTTAACTTTTCTATTAAAATTATAAGTTACTTTTAATGAAAGTAAATCGTATTACTAAACTTTATTATACTTTAATTCATGAAAAAAATAATAGCAATTACTTGCCTCTTTGTATTCTTAGTAGGTTGTGGTACTGATTCTTCAACATCTTCAGATACTGTAGTTTTTCATAAAACCCATGAGCCTAAAAAATCAAATGCTCCTTTTTCTGATGCTGTTCAGGTAGGGAATTTGTTTTTTCTTTCAGGACAAGTCGGTATGGATCATGGTGTAAGAAAGTTAGTGGAGGGAGGAGTGACGGCAGAAACCAAACAAACTTTAGAAAATATTAAAGCGGTTCTAAAGGAACACGGTATGAAAATGGAAGATGTTGTGAAGTGTACTGTGATATTAGCAGACATTGAAGATTTTTCTTCCTTTAATGAAGTATATAAAACATATTTTCCGCAGAAACCTGCACGAACTACTTTTGCTGCAAAAGGTTTAGCTGTTGGTGCTAAAATAGAAATAGAATGCATAGCAGTAAAGCAATAATTTTGTTATAATATTCGATTTATAGTTTTGTCTTATAATTCTTTTATCTTATGTACCTTTGCAGCCTTATGCAAGAGAGTGTACAAAAATTGGTGAATGATGGTAAGATGCTTCCTTTAATGGAAGAGTTTTATACCATACAAGGGGAAGGTTTTCATAAAGGAACAGCAGCATATTTTGTTAGAATAGGCGGTTGTGATGTTGGATGTCATTGGTGTGATGTAAAAGAGAGTTGGAACGCTGACCTGCATCCTCCTACAGATACAGGCTTAATTATAGAAAATTCTTTGAAATATAGTGATGTAGTAGTTGTTACTGGTGGTGAACCTTTAACATGGGATATGAGTTTGTTAACCCAGGGCCTTAGAGATAGAGGAGCAAAAACTCATATAGAAACTTCTGGAGCTTATGCTTTGACAGGAGAATGGGATTGGATTTGTCTTTCCCCCAAGAAAGTAAAACTTCCTAAAGAAGAGATTTATCAAAAAGCCCATGAATTAAAGTGCATTGTCTATAATAAAAGTGATTTTGCTTTTGCAGAAGAGCAAGCTGCTAAGGTTTCTGATCACTGTATATTATATCTTCAACCAGAATGGAGCGTTCGCGAAAAAATGATTCCAATGATAGTGGATTATGTTATGAAAAACCCAAAATGGAAGGTTTCTCTGCAGACCCATAAGTATCTTAATATTCCATAATCAAGTATATGTGTTATACAAAACATCATGACTTAATTAAATAATAAAAAAGACGAAATTACCTTTCGTCGAAAGTAAATGCCGGTTTAATCTGCCTTTTTGATTAACCAGCGATTTTTTGCGGTTACAAGAGTGTATATCCTATAAATTTGTAAGTGTAATTAAAAATCAGGATGTTATGAAATATTTTACTACTATTTTCGGATTAAACTTTAATGTTGTCATTAGTTTTTTAAAAGAACTACCAGGAGCTTCACGATACGCGATGTATAAATAATAAGAAATTAATATGAGTATGTTTTCATATTATGCATTGTCATATGTTTTGAACCTTTAATAAGAGATTGTTTAAATAAAACAATCTCTTATTTATTTGAAAAGTAAAAAACCTATTTAGGTTTATTTTTTTGAAGTACTTATTCTTGTATGTCTCTGGAAATCTGTTAATTATTTAACAAAAATCTTGTATTTTTTAATGTCTTTAATTAAATTGATTGAGAATTAATATTTAATGAATCACATATGGGGACATTTTTTACTTTTAAAGGGCTTATTTTTAAAAACATTATTAAATTCTTGAAAGATCTTCCGAGAGCATCTGCTTATGTGATGCGAAAGTGATGAAGACTACTTTTTAGACATTGAAATATTTGTTAAAAACATAAAAAAAAGAGACTGTCCCCCAGCGGTGTATAGTCTCTTTTTTTATATTTGTAATGAAGGGGAAATAATAGTATTTAGAAATAGCTGACCGGTATTGATATATCATATGGCTTTTTTGTAAATCTGAGGGGGTTTAATTACTAGTTTTAAAGAATCAAAAAGGGGGAGAAAACCCCTTAAATACAACTTTTTCATGTGGGAAATTTCTTTAAAATAAAGTGGTTGATAGTTCATTTTTATACCTCACGTCGTTTCTAAAATGCTTTATATCTAAAAACCTTGTTTGAGAAGTGTTAATTTTTTTATCTCAAATGAGATGAGTGTTATCTTTGTACAACAAATTATAAATCAAAAGATTATGAGGCTATTTTACGGTATTTTGGTTATAGATGTAAAGGCATTAAAAGCTTTTTTAAAGCAATTGCCATCGGCTTGCAGTAATGCAATCCATAGATAATTTTTTAAAAATTGTTGAGGGACAATTTTTGGAAATTAAAAAGAATAGTTTGTTGATTACAAAATGAAATTAGGGGGAAATTACCCCATTTTCCTAGTAAAAAATAACAAGCTGATTAGAATGGAAAGTACTAGAATTGAGATTTTTGTGTTTGTTATCGATAAAATCTTGATTTATATCTAAAATGCATAAATAATTATTGAAATCACATCATATTGGTGTTATATTTATGTAGTATTTAATTAATTTAAAAATAACATATGGGGCTATTTTACACGAAATTTAGATTAACTTTTAGAGTCGTAATGGATTTTCTAAAAGAGTTACCTGGAGCGTCTGGTCACGCTATCCACAGATAACTAAAAAAAGAGAGGAGATAATATCTAATCTCTGTTGGGGGAATCATTAGTATCAACAAATACTATATGAGGTAAAAAATAGCATGAAACGTCCGAAGTTTCATGCTATTTTTTTATTGGTTTTTTTAAACTCTAAGTTTCTTGTTTATAGGTAAAAAGGAACTTCTACCCGAGCTTTGTCCCATCCCATAACCATATGGTACCCTTTGTCAACTTTTTTGAAAGCTATAGAAAATACTTCTAATTCCTCTCCACTTGCAGCTGGAACCTTAATTCTTGCAACATCTTTGCTTTCATCATAAGTATATGCTCCCCAGCTGTCTAGGTCAGAATTTAGAATTATAGTCCATTCCTTCTCTCCAGGTATTGTAAATAATGAATATGTACCTGCCTTAACAGTTTTATCTCCCATTTTTACATCCTGAAAGAATTTAATTTCTGTAGCTTCATCAGCACCAGTTCTCCAAACCTTGTCGTAAGCGGCTAAATTACCAAAAATTTGACGACCTTTTTTTTGTGGGCGACTATATACAACTTTGATTTCTGGTTTAGCACTTCGGTCTTTCTTTGCATAAGAAATGTCGGTAGGGCTTTTTTGTAACCCAGCAAATTTTTGAGCATTTACAGTTGATAATGTTCCTATCAACATAATTGCAACTAATAAGATTGATTTTTTCATAAGAGTGATTTTTGTTTTTATGACAGACGTAAAGATATACTCGAACTTACAAGCGAAATGTTAATCGTATCTATAAATTGTGTTAAATGTTGTTTGTGACAGTTTGATAGTATTTATAAAGGTATTGCTTAATATTTGTTTCATTTTTATGGTTATAGTGTTTTTTTAGTTATAATTTGTAGTCTATTTAAGCTTTATTGTTTTTATAATGTAACTATAAGTACATCTTTGACTTCTCAAATCATAGAAAAAGAAGAATATGTGTGGAATTGTTTGTGCTTTTGATTTAAAGCAAGATTCAGAGGTTTTAAGACCTCAATTACTGGAGATGTCAAAAAAAATTCGTCATAGAGGTCCGGATTGGAGTGGGATATATTCAAATGAACATGCGATATTGGCGCATGAGAGATTGGCAATTGTTGATCCGGTGTCTGGTAAACAACCTCTTTTTAGTGAAGATAAGAAGTTAGTGCTTGCTGCTAATGGAGAAATTTATAATCATAGAGAGATTCGTAAGCAATTCGAAGGAAAATATAATTTTCAGACAGAGTCAGATTGTGAAGTGATATTAGCTTTATATAAGGAAAAAGGTGCTGATTTTTTAGATGATCTGAACGGTATTTTTGCATTTGCTTTGTATGATGTGGAGAAAAACACATACCTTATATCAAGAGATCATATGGGTATTATTCCTTTATATATGGGATGGGACCAAAATGGTAGCTTTTATATAGGTTCAGAATTAAAAGCTCTAGAAGGAGTATGTACAAAAATAGAATTGTTTCCTCCTGGGCATTACTTGTCTGGTGAAGAGGGGGAATTGAAAAAATGGTATGTAAGAGACTGGGAAGACTATGAAGCTGTAAAGGAAAATCAAACAAGTATTGATGAGCTTAGAGATGCGCTTGAAGCAGCTGTTCATAGACAATTAATGTCTGATGTTCCTTATGGAGTATTGTTGTCTGGTGGATTAGATTCTTCGGTTACTTCAGCTATTGCAAAAAAATATGCAGAAAAACGAATAGAATCAGATGATGTAAAAGATGCCTGGTGGCCAAAATTACATTCTTTTTCTGTTGGATTAGAAGGATCTCCAGATCTTGAGGCAGCACAAAAAGTGGCAGATCATATTGGTACCGTTCATCACGAAATTAAATTTACAATACAAGAAGGCCTTGACGCTATAAAAGATGTTATTTATAATTTAGAAACCTACGATATAACAACAATTAGGGCGTCGACTCCAATGTATTTGATGGCTAGAGTTATTAAGTCAATGGGGGTGAAAATGGTACTTTCTGGAGAAGGAGCTGATGAGATTTTTGGAGGATATCTTTATTTTCATAAAGCACCAAATGCTAGAGAATTTCATGAGGAGACTGTGCGTAAACTTGATAAACTTCATATGTATGATTGCTTGCGTGCAAATAAATCACTTGCCGCATGGGGGATCGAAGGACGTGTACCATTTTTAGATAAAGAATTCATGGATGTGGCCATGAGAATTAATCCAAAAGATAAAATGATTAATGGAGAACGAATGGAGAAATGGGTTATTCGTAAGGCTTTTGAGTCATATTTACCAGAAAGTGTGGCTTGGAGACAAAAAGAACAGTTTTCTGATGGGGTTGGATATAGTTGGATAGATACTTTAAAAGAAGTAGTTGAAACAGAAGTAACGGATGAACAAATGGCAAATGCACACTTTAGGTTCCCGATTCAAACTCCTCAGAATAAAGAAGAATTCTATTATCGTTCAATTTTTGAAGGGCATTTTCCTAGTGATGCTGCAGCTATGAGTGTGCCTCAGGAGCCATCGGTAGCATGTAGTACAAAAATAGCATTAGAGTGGGATGAAGCTTTTAAAAATATGAATGATCCAAGTGGCCGAGCAGTAGCTAACGTACACGAAGAGGCCTATGAAGCCGAAGAAGTCGTGCAATAAACATACAATTTATTTTTATTACTAACTAGAAGTTGAGTTAATTGAGATGTAAAGCCCTGAGAAGAATTTCTTGGGGCTTTATTATTTAAAAGGAAATTTACTTAGAATTATCTTTTATGTCTTTTCTTTGAGTTTTGTAGGCGTAATAGTGAATTAATGTATTGTATTCATTTTGAAGTGTCTAGGTTATTAAATCAGAAAAGGCTTTAAAATGTTATTATAATCTTAAATTCAATTTAAGGCTGTTTTTATCAGTTTTAAGAGCATTTTTTATTTTTCTGGTACTATTCTTAACTAATTGTTGATAACTCTTTAAATCATCTTTGATAAAACCCTTTTATCCTTTTACTGTTTTTTTATCTTTGTTTGTTGTCAAAAAAATAAAATAATTAATTAAGGGATTTTATGAGCGAAGAAGCTAATAAGAAGAATTACTCGGCAGATAGTATTCAAGCACTCGAGGGAATGGAGCATGTTAGAATGCGACCATCCATGTATATTGGTGATGTAGGGTCTCGAGGATTACATCATTTAGTATATGAAGTTGTTGATAATTCTATCGATGAAGCATTAGCTGGGTACTGTGATTCTATACAGGTAACCATAAATGAAGATAATTCTATTACGACAAGAGATAATGGTCGTGGTATTCCTGTTGGAATTCATAAAAAAGAAGGAGTTTCTGCCTTAGAGGTTGTAATGACCAAGATTGGTGCAGGAGGGAAATTCGATAAAGATTCTTATAAGGTATCTGGAGGACTTCATGGAGTAGGAGTTTCTTGTGTTAACGCTTTATCAGATCATTTGCATGCTATTGTTCATAAAGATGGAAAAGTTTGGGAGCAGGAATATGAGAAAGGAAAGCCTCTTTATCCGGTTAAATCAACAGGAGATACAGATTTTAATGGTACAGTAGTTACTTTTAGACCTGATCCAACAATTTTTCAGCAAACATTAGAGTATAATTATGATACTTTGGCGAGTCGTATGCGAGAATTGGCATACCTTAATAAAGGGATAACTATTACTTTAACCGATAAGCGTCACCAAGATGAAGAAGGGAATAATGTTTTAGAAACTTTTCACTCTGAAGAAGGATTAAAAGAGTTTGTTAGGTTTTTGGATACAAGCCGTAGTTCTATTATTGCTGATGTGATTTCTATGGAGGGAGAAAAGAATAACATCCCAGTAGAAGTTGCGATGATTTATAATGACTCATATGCAGAGAATCTACATTCTTATGTAAATAATATAAATACCCATGAAGGAGGAACTCATCTTTCAGGGTTTAGAAGAGGTCTTACTTCTACACTTAAAAAGTATGCAGATGCTTCTGGGTTATTAGATAAGTTAAAGTTTGAAATTGCAGGAGATGATTTTCGTGAAGGATTAACTGCAATTGTATCGGTAAAAGTTCAGGAACCACAATTTGAAGGTCAGACAAAAACCAAGTTGGGGAATAGAGAGGTGACTTCTGCGGTGTCACAAGCTGTTTCTGAGATGTTAGAAAATTATCTTGAAGAAAATCCTAATGATGCAAAAACCATTGTACAGAAGGTAATTCTTGCTGCGCAAGCACGTCACGCTGCTAAAAAAGCACGTGAGATGGTACAGCGTAAGTCGGTGATGAGTATAGGAGGGTTGCCTGGTAAACTTTCAGATTGCTCAGAGCAAGATCCTGCATTGTGTGAGGTGTTTCTAGTCGAGGGAGATTCTGCAGGAGGAACGGCAAAACAAGGACGTGATCGTATGTTTCAGGCTATTCTTCCGTTACGTGGAAAAATATTGAATGTAGAAAAAGCAATGCACCATAAAGTTTTTGAAAATGAAGAAATCAAAAATATATTTACAGCATTAGGAGTAACGATAGGTACAGAAGAAGATAGTAAAGCATTAAATCTTTCAAAATTACGTTATCATAAGATCGTGATTATGTGTGATGCAGATGTCGATGGTAGTCATATCTCTACATTAATTTTGACATTCTTTTTCCGTTATATGAAAGAATTAATTGAAGCAGGACATATTTATATTGCTGCGCCACCTTTATACTTGGTGAAAAAAGGAGCCAAAAAGCAATATGCCTGGAATGATGATCAGCGTGATATGATTGTAAAAGAATTTGGAGAAAATTCAAAAATACAACGTTATAAAGGTCTTGGGGAGATGAATGCAGAACAGTTATGGGATACGACGATGAACCCAGAATATAGAACTATGAGACAAGTAACCATTGATAATCTTACAGAAGCAGATAGAATTTTCTCTATGCTTATGGGAGATGAGGTTCCACCGCGTAGAGAGTTTATAGAAAAGAACGCTGTTTATGCAAATATTGATGCATAATTAGTGTTTTGATATGATATTAAAAAACCGCCATATATTTGTATGGCGGTTTTTTTTATGGATTTATTAACGTTTTTTCTATATTGCAGAGCCTATTAAACCCAAATCTTATGAAAAAATGTGCTTTACTACTAGCATTACTTCTCGGTCATACAGCTACTTCACAAACAGATATTGATCAAATTCTCGAGATAGGAATAGAGAATGCACAACGCTTTAGTGATGATTATTTTGCTTCGGCAGGAGAGTCACTCATAAATGCAACATCGAATGGATGGTATAATACTGCAAAAGTCAAAAAATTATGGCATTTTGAAGTAGGTATAGTAGGTAATCTGTCTTTTGTCAGAGAAGAGAAACAATCTTTTATTTTAAATGTATTGGATTATGAGAATCTGGCCTTTAGTTCAGGACAAGTAAGTCAGGTAGTGGCTAATGCGTTGGGAACAAATCAAGAAGATATTGTCGTCATAGTAAACCCTGGTCAGGCTTCTGCTTTAGAAGTGGTTTTGCCTGATGGTATTGGGAATGCAGAAATTAATTCTTTACCAAGTGGTTTTATTCAAGGATCTTTGGGGTTAATAAAAAGTACAGAAATTAAATTGCGGTTTTTACCAAGAATAAAAGCGGTAGAAGACGCAGAGATACAGTTATATGGAGTTGGTTTTCAACATGAATTTACTGATTGGGTTTATCCATTAAAAAGATGGCCTGTGCGACTTTCGGCTTTATTGGGGTATACAAATATTAAAGGCTTTTATGATATAGTGGATAGTGGTATTGACGGAGTAGATCAGGAAGTTCGGTTAAATACAAATTCTTGGTTACTTACAAGTATTGTTTCTACCAAATTACCTGTTTTAAATTTTTATGGTGGTTTAGGGTATTATTTTGGCTCCAGTGATGCCGATTTATTAGGGACATACCAGATACAAAATGGCCCCTTAGCTTCTGAAACCGTTACGGATCCTATAAGTGTTAAAAGTAGAACAAACGGAATTAAAGCAACTATTGGTGCAAAAGTCCAATATGGTGTTTTTAAGGCTAATTTAGATTACACATTACAGAACTATAATAACCTTTCTCTAGGGCTTAATTTTGGCTGGTAATTAACATACTATTTGTTAATGAATTCGTTAAAGAATTCGTATTTTCGCGAAACAAATATGTTTAATTACAATCAAAAAAAAATACCATGAAAGTTACAGTAGTAGGTGCTGGTGCAGTGGGTGCAAGTTGTGCCGAATATATAGCAATTAAAGATTTTGCTTCAGAAGTAGTATTGTTAGATATTAAAGAAGGATATGCAGAAGGTAAAGCAATGGATCTTATGCAAACCGCATCTTTAAACGGATTTGATACTAAAATCACAGGTACTACAGGAGATTATTCTAAAACTGCAGGAAGTGATATTGTTGTGATAACTTCAGGAATCCCACGTAAACCGGGAATGACTCGTGAAGAATTAATTGGTATTAATGCAGGAATTGTTAAATCAGTATCTTCTAGCTTAATAGAACACTCTCCAAATACAATTATTATCGTTGTAAGTAACCCAATGGATACGATGACATATTTAGTGCATAAAACTACTAATCTTCCTAAAAGTAGAATTATAGGAATGGGTGGGGCATTGGATAGTGCTCGTTTCAAATATAGATTAGCAGAAGCACTTGGTGCTCCTATCTCTGATGTTGATGGAATGGTAATTGGCGGACATAGTGATAAAGGAATGGTGCCATTAACAAGATTGGCAACTAGAAATAGTGTTCCAGTTTCAGAGTTTATTGCAGAAGATAGATTAGAGCAAGTAGCAGCAGATACTAAAGTTGGTGGAGCAACACTTACTAAATTATTAGGCACATCTGCATGGTATGCTCCTGGAGCTGCTGTATCAGGACTAGTTCAAGCAATTGCTTGTGATCAAAAGAAAATTTTCCCTTGCTCAACCTTGTTAGAAGGAGAGTATGGATTAAATGATCTTTGTATTGGTGTACCTGTAGTATTAGGTAGAAATGGTATAGAAAATATCGTAGAGATCGATTTGAGTGATGCAGAAAAAAGCAAAATGGTAGAAAGTGCAGAAGGTGTTAAGAAGACTAATGGATTGTTAGAACTTTAATAACCCATGTAATATAAAATTTGATAAGAGCTGCTTTATGCAGCTCTTATTGTTTAATATAATAGTACTTATGTATATGACATTTTTAAAAGGAATACTTGTGAGTCTTTTATCTATAAGTGTGAGCTCTTGTAATTTTGGACCACAACCAGATAAAGTGATTAAGATAACCTTAGAATTTGATAGTAATCAGCAATCTGATATAGAAACTAATGCTATTGTCGAAGTGCTAAAGAAAAGAATTAGTAAGGTTTCTAGAGATTTTAATGTAGAGAAAGTGACTAATGGCCATCAGATTGCTATTAATTTGAAAACTCATCATGATTCAGAACGAATTAAGAATTTAGTAACCAACCAGGGTAGGCTGGATTTTTATGAAACGTATCAGATGGAAGAAATGATGAGTTTTATGATGAATGTAAATGATATATTGAAAAAAGATAAAGAAGATGAAAACCCATTGTTTGATCTAGTTAAAAGTCAAGGCTATGAAGGAGGTTCAGTACTCTTTAATGTGTCAGAAAAAGATACGGCTTTAGTACGAACCTATTTATCTGTAAAAGGAGCAGAATCTTCTCTTCCCGCGCAAAGACGATTTGTTAAATTTTTATGGGGAAGAAAAGAAAAAGGTATAGAAGAATTGCCTCTTTATGCCCTGAAGTTAAATAAGCAAGTTAAACCTGCTTTAACCGGAAAGGTTATTAATCAGGCACGTCAGGAATTTGATCAATTAGCAAGACCAACGGTTACTATAGTAATGAACGAAGAAGGGGCTAGAGTATGGGAAGATCTAACCGGTAGAGCCTTTCAGGAAAGGTTTCAGATAGCCATAGTTATTAATGATTTGGTATATAGTGCTCCAGGGGTTATGTCAGGACCAATAATAGGGGGTATGTCGCAAATTACAGGAAACTTTACGGTTGAAGAAGCACAGGATTTTGCTGCTGTTTTAGAGTCAGGATCCATTCCTATGATGACAGTAGTTAATATGGATGTAGAAAAATTAAAATAGATATTTATTTAAAGACTTAAGAAATGAAGTTTTAATTTTTTTATATTTGCCGAATGAAGAAAAAATGGTACTTCGCGATTTTAATCACTGCATTGGCAACACTTGTTGTTATTCAGCAGCAAACCGTAGTACCTAATCAGGAAATTGTATTAGAATTTGTTGATATTGAGGTTACTTCTAAAGAAGCTCAAAATGCGATAACAATTGTAAAGAAACAATTGCAATCCATTGGAGTGAAAAATACCAGAATTTCTAAGGGACTAAAAGATGGTAAGCTCAAAATCGCATATTATAGCGATGCAGATGTAGAGTATATAAAGAGAATACTTTCAGAAGAACAAAATGTAGCGTTGGATCATGTTTTTTATGGTCAAAATGAAAATAAAAATGATAAGCAATTTCCTTTAGATCAAAATTCAAAAGACTATAACCTCGATGTTTATGAAATCCAAAAAAGTACAGATTCTAATGCTGACTTTAATGGTAAATATGTTTTAGAAATAAAACATGAACGTGATGGATATTCTGGCGATAATACATATAGTTTTATTGCAATAATTGATATTGATCATATCAATAGGCTTGTAAAAGTAGCCCAAAAGGTCAATACAAATATTGCAATAGCAATAGATAATACTTCTCGTAATACTCCTGAAGTAAGAGCTGGACCAATTTCTTAATTGGAGTTTAGCATTTTAAAAACTCCTGAAGACTACCCGTATTTTTAAAAGTTAAAAACGAAGAGTAATTCATAGCTCTTAGAAGTTATTTTAATTTTTAAGTATAGCTTATCACTATTGTGATAAAGCTTAATCACATCATATTTTAAATCATTAAAAACAATTGTCAGATCGCAGAAGGTGAATTTTATAATTACCTAATTTTAAAAGGTTTGACCTAAATAAATAAATAATGCAAAATAAAGGACTTGTTAGAGCATTTGCAATTTTATTCGGATTGGTATGTGTATACCAATTATCGTATACGTATTTGAGCTACACAAAAGAAAAAGAAGCTGAGGTTTATGCACAGCAAAAGTATCCCGATGATGGAGAAGGCTATTCTGAGTTAAGAGAAGCTGCAGAACGTAATTATTTAGATTCTATTGGTAAAGAAGAAATTTTTGCTGGTATTACGTATAATGATGCAAAGGATAAAGAACTTAATAAAGGGCTTGACCTTGAGGGAGGTATAAATGTTATCCTTCAAATTTCTGTAAAAGATATTTTAAGTGGACTTGCTAATAAAACTAAAGATCCATCATTTAATCAGGCATTACTGGCTACAGATGAATTGCAAAAAAATAGTCAGAATACATACATAGAGGATTTCTTTTCAGAGTTTGAAAAAATCCCAGATGCTAAATTAGCATCTCCTGATATTTTTGCGAATAAAAACCTAAGTGATGATATCACTTATGACATGACCAATGATCAGGTTAAGCCGGTTTTAAGAAAAAAAATAGATGAATCTGTAGCATCTGCTTTCGAAGTATTACGTAAACGTATTGATAAATTTGGGGTAACACAACCTAATATTCAACGTTTAGGAGAGTCTGGTCGTATCTTAGTTGAGCTTCCCGGTGCCAGAGATATTGATAGAGTTAGAAGTTTAGTGACAAGTACTGCTCAACTTGAGTTTTGGGATGTATATAAGTCAGAAGAAATATTTCCTTTCTTATTTTCTGCCAATAACCTTTTAAAGGAAGAAGCAGATAAAGTAGAAAAAGCAAAAGCTGGAGTTGAAGAAACAAACGAAGTAGTTGCTGATACTACAGAAGTAGATACTACTCAGGTAGATTCTACAAAAACAGATGCAGATGCAGCTATTGATGAATTATTAGAGGATGCAGAGGATTCGACTGACATTGCAGCACAGGTTAACCCATTATTTGATTTAATTGCGGTACAAGGAAGACAAGGTGGTCCGGTTATCGTATCAGTAGAGCAAAAGAATGCTGATCAATTTATGGCCTATCTTAACGATTCAAAAGTTAGAGCGTTATTGCCTGTAGAACAACGTTATGCAAAATTTGCATGGGGAAAGCCTTCTAAAGATTCAGAACTTTTAGATTTATATGTAATTAAAGGAAATCGTGATAATGATCCTGAGTTAAGCGGTGGTGTTATTACAGATGCAAGACAAGAATATAACCAACTTGGAGCAGTAACGGTAACTATGCAGATGGATGGTAAAGGTGCTAAGAAGTGGGAAGAAATGACTGGTCGGGCATTTAGTCAACAAAGTCAGATTGCCGTTGTACTTGATGATGTTGTATATTCTGCGCCGGGAGTAACTTCTGGAGCAATTAGCGGAGGTAGAAGTGAGATTACAGGTGATTTCTCTATCGAAGAAGGTCAGGATTTAGCCAATGTGCTAAGAGCTGGTAAATTACCAGCTTCTGCAGATATTATTCAGTCAGAAATAGTTGGACCTTCTCTTGGACAGGAAGCTATTGATAGTGGGATCATGTCTTTTGCAATTGCATTAGTGCTTATTCTGATCTGGATGATATTCTATTATGGTAAAGCAGGTGCTTTTGCAGATGTGGCGTTAGTCGTAAATATCTTATTTATCTTCGGAGTTCTTGCAGGATTAAAAGCAGTGTTAACACTTCCTGGTATCGCTGGTATTGTATTAACTATTGGTATGTCGGTTGATGCAAACGTACTTATATTCGAAAGAATCAGGGAAGAATTAGCTAAAGGAAAATCTCAGGCAGATGCCATAAAAGATGGTTTTAGTAATGCATTATCATCAATACTAGATGCTAATATTACTACTGGTCTTACAGGTTTGATTTTATTAGTAATAGGTACAGGGCCAATAAAAGGATTTGCTACCACCTTACTAATAGGTATTTTAACCTCTTTGTTTACTGCAATTTTTGTAACTCGATTATTTATTAATGGATACGGTAAAAATGGTAAAGAATTAGCGTTCTCTACAGGGGCTACAAAGAACCTATTTAAAAATATTAATATCGATTTCTTGAAGAAACGTAAGATTGCTTATGTAATATCAGGAATTATGATTTTAGTAGGTATTGGGTCTTTAGTGACTCAAAGTTTGGATTACGGAGTTGATTTTGTAGGAGGAAGAACGTATACAGTTCGTTTTGCTAATGATGTAGTTCCTACAGATGTAGAGAAAGATCTTGTAGCAACATTCGAAAGTGCACAAGCAAAAACATACGGATCAAACAACCAATTGAAAATCACAACAAAATATAAAGTAGATGAAACCGGTGAAGAAATAGACGCCGAAATTGCAAATAAGCTTTACGAATCTTTAAAGCCATATTTAACAGATGGTTTGACGTATGATCAATTTGCTAATGGAGATAAGGATAAACAAGTAGGTATAATGTCTTCTATGAAAGTTGGACCTACTATTGCTGATGATATTAAGCAAGCTGCTTTTTGGTCTGTTTTAGGATCATTGATCGTAGTATTCTTATATATCTTATTAAGATTTAGAAGATGGCAGTTTAGTTTAGGTGCCGTAGCAGCAGTATTCCATGATGTATTAATCGTACTTGGTATCTTCTCGCTTACGTATAAGTTTATGCCGTTTAATATGGAAATTGACCAAGCATTTATTGCAGCTATACTAACAGTAATTGGGTATTCATTAAATGATACGGTGGTTGTGTTTGATAGAATTAGAGAATTCTTCAATGAACATACTACCTGGCCATTAAATAAAAATGTAAACGGAGCTTTGAATAGTACATTGAGTCGTACGCTTAATACATCGTTAACGACTTTATTAGTACTTGTGGCAATCTTTATATTTGCAGTACCATTAAGAGGGTTTATGTTCTCTCTTATTATTGGGGTACTAGTTGGTACGTATTCCTCTTTATTTATAGCAACACCAATAATGTTTGATACGGTAAGTAAAGTTGGTTTAAAAACAAAAGAACCAAAAGAAGAAGAAAAGAAAAAGTAATCTTTTGTTATTATAATTTAAAAAATCCGTTTTGAGTAATCAGAACGGATTTTTTATTTTTAAAAGAAGGGGAATTCTTTATAATGTAAGATCTTTTAAGGATTTCTCGCGATATTCTGATGGAGTTTTGCCAACTAATTGTTTAAAAGCTCTGTTAAATGATGTCTTACTATTAAAGCCTGCATCGTATGCGATTGCAAGGATTTTATAGTTTTCATATTTATTTTTCTTCATTAAGCTTTTTGCTTCATTAATTCGATATAGATTAATAAAGTTATTAAAGTTCTTTTTTAGACAAACGTTCAATACCTCAGAAAATTGATGAACACTCATTGAAAGCTCTTTTGCTAAATCGGATTGCTTAATCTCAAAATTAAGATATGGTTTTTCTTTTTCCATATAATCCAGAATTTTCTGTAGATATTTCTCTCGATCTTCTTGAGTTAAAGAAGAGTTTTGATATGCGTGTGTGTTAGTGTTTTTTTGGACTAAAGAAGAAATGTTTTGTTGTGCCAGTTTATAGATTTTGATCTTAAGAGTTTCGTTTTCATTTTTCAAAAGCATTCTGTCTTCCTTTAATTCTCGTGTTTCTTGTTTAAATTTTCTACTCTTTTTTAAATAGTAAAACAAGACTCCGGATAATAGCAGAAAGACAATAATACCTGATATGATGAAGAAATTCTTTTCTTCTGATAGACCAGCTAAATCTTCTTCTAACTTCTTAAGTTCTATTTCTAATTCTAACTGTTTTGCTTCAGATAATGATGATAGATATAATCCTTTTTTATGATCATAACCTTTTTGATGATTAATTGCCTTTTCAAGTTTTCCTAACTTAGTATAAATGTATGCTAATTTTTGATGAACATACATTTCGGTTTTTCTGTATTCATAAGTAAAAGCTAACCCTAAGGCGATTTGGAGAGGTTGTTCTGCGTCCTCTAAACGATTAAGTTTTATTAGGGCACTACCTATATTATAGTGAGTTGATGCTATAAGTTCCTTGGATATATTGTTGTCATTAAGCGCTAGTGCGTCTTGACTATTTTTTAGTGATAGTTCATATTCTTTTAGTTGGTAATAATTATCTGCTATGCTATTAAGAGCAGAAATGATGATATCATTACGTTTAAGTTCTTCTCCAATTTTTTTGGATTTTTCAAAATATTCTAATGACTTTTTATAGTTGTTGTTTGCTGCAGATAACTCTCCCAGACCTACATAAATTGCCATTCTATATATACTAGGGCCTCCATGATTATTGACATAGTCAAGAGCTTCTTTAAATGCTTTTTTTGCCTTTTCGCGGTTTCCTATTTCGTTATAGGTATTACCTAAATTAATCAAAATAACAGTGCGTCTTTTGTAGCTTTCTGGTATTAAATTAACTAGTTTTAGGGATTCTAAGTAGTATAGTAATGCCTTGTCATATTCAGCTTTCTTTTTATGGTAAATTCCTAACCTTGTAATAGCATCGATTTCAATTTCTTGTAAATTGTTTTTCTTTGCAATATGTAAAATTGAATCTGTATATAGCTTAAATCGTTCATATTCTCCTTTATCATAATAGTAGCTTTGATTCTTTGTAAGCCTCTCAATATTTTCTCTAATTAAGGTTTCTGTATTTGTCTTTTTTTCTTGAGCACGAGTGTGCATAACAATACATAGAATAATGATTATTTTGAGAGCTATTTTAAACATAGGATAATAAAAAAGATTATGTTTTTAGAATTTTTGAAAAGAAATAGAGTCTCCTTTTTTAAGATTCCAGGTATCGGTTAGTTTTGCATTTACTTCAAGTACGTATTGTGCAGGACCTTCAGAAGGTAATGAAGATTCATTCAATGGTTGTGCATTTTTTTGAATACTCACTACTTTGTTGTTGCTATCGATAAAAATAATATCCAACGAAAATTTAGTGTTTTTCATATAGAAAGATCTTGGAGCTTCTTCAGGAAATATAAATAGCATTCCTTGTTTGTCTTCCATAGATTTACGATACATCAACCCCGTTTGAATTTGGTATTCATTTTCTGCAAATTCGATGTCTAATTTTACAATAGGGCTTGGGATAGAATCTTTGAGGTCAAATAAAGAAAGTTCTCCTTCTTTAGTAAAAGGGATTTCTTTAACAAGATTTTGATTATTTTCAGTATCTGTTTTGCACGAAAATATACTTAGTGCAGTACATGCGAAACTTAGAATATAAATGCTTTTTCTCATCTGTTTTGAATTTGTGTTTAAAAAGTCAAATGCGTTCTAAAACTAAGTTCATTCATAAATTGGATACTGATTGTTTTTGGAACGATTCTTTTACAAGAGCTAAAAGTAGATAAAAAAGCCGCACCTCAAAAATTTGAAGTACGACTTTTTACAACTAACTAAAATCGGGTATTCATATTTTAATTACTAATCATTACCCCAATCGATTTTTCGAGATACCATCATTATTGTCCCCAAAATCAGGAATAACCCAATACTTCCTACAAGTAGAGCATAGTTTTCTAATTGTATGATAACAAATATGAAAGTATACAATGCGATTAATGAAGCGGCTATGAATCCCATAAACTTAAAACTTTTGAGTATTGCCTTAGAATACATAGAAATAAGGAGGATTACAGAAACGCCTCCTATCGCATATGCTTGTAGAAAACTCGAATGTTCTGAAATCGAAATTAATAGCGTGTAGAACATAGATAACGCTAATCCAATCATAAGGTATTGAAAAGGATGTATATGGATTTTACTTATCGTCTGAATTAGAAAAAATACTAAAAAGGTTAGTGCAATAACCAGGTATCCATATTTGGTAGCGCGCTCACTTTTTTGATATTCATCGACAGGGATAAGTAATTTTACTCCAAAAGCAGATGAATTAATCTGTGGTAATTCTCCAAAAAACTCTTGTTCAAACTCCCGATTAATTTGTAGTACTTTCCAATTTGCATTAAACCCGCTCTGTGAAATTTCTTTGGTTTTTGGATTTGGCAAATAGTTACCGTTAAAACTTGGAGAAGCCCAATTTGAAGTCATAGAAACATTAGTTTCTCTACCAACAGGAATAAATCGTAATTGTTCACTACCATTAATGATTAGATCGAGACTAAAGTCAATTGCATTTTCTTTTGGTAATGAATTTTCTTTTAAGAATTTAGTTTCTAAAGTATTGGTGTATGAATTTTGGGTATATCTGGATCTTAAAGGATAGCTTTCAACTCCTAGTTTTAATTCCAGGTTACTTTTAATTCCTTTTAGATTTGTAGAGTTAATAATCACTGTAGTTTTATTCCAGAGGATATCAGATTCAGCAATATCTTGTGTTTCAAAATTAGGAGTGGTAAAAGAGCCTTTTATTTTCATATCAGCAGTATATACAACAGATTCATAAATGCTTCTTCCAAGAGTTTCCGACTCTATATTACTTTCTATATTTAATGTGTTTGGGAAAAAAAATGCATGCTGTATAGTGATGATATCTTCTTCTGAATACGATTTAGTTTTATCATCCCAGGTTTTTTTAAGGGTGTGTATTTGATATGGTACTTTAAGTACCGGGCCATATAATAACACCTCATTTCCCCATTTTTGATTAATTTCTCTAACCACTTCTTCTTGTCTATAGGCTCGTTCCTGAATTAAGTTTTTGATGTAGGATAGTGGAATTAATAATACTAGTATTAGTATTCCAACCATTAACATTCTAACCGTTATTGAAGTTTTGAGCCATTGCCCAAAAGACTTTTTTTGTTTTTGATTTTCCATAAGTATAAAATTTATAGTGTTTGTTTTTAATTATTTTTTTCTTGATAGTATTGTATACATCGATATGTGATGATTAAAAAACCGCCAAAACCAATTGTAAATGCCCAGGTATTAATATGTTGAGATGGGAATATAATTCGTTTTAAAACATCAGATAAAATTCCGGTAGGATCCTGTAATACATCCCAGCTATTCCATCTTAAAACTCTTCCCAGGTAAATTCCGAAACCGCAAAGCAGTAAAATCAAATAGGTAATAATATTGGTAGTTGTTTTTGAAAACTTTTCCCTAAGTAATGTCTGCATCATCCATAATGAAGCGAAACCAATAATTAACCCGTTAATGGCAAAAGAAAGTATCAATAAAACATCGAACCATACTGATTGCAAAGTGCTTAATCTAATGTGCTGTAGATCGGTAAGTATATATGGTGAATTAGGCAAAAAGAGTAACCAGATTATAAAACCTAACCAGAACACAAAACGGTTTGTTTTGCCTAAACTAATGAGGATTGTGATACCATAAGGGATACAAGCCAAAAAGAGATTCCAAACCAGGAAAAGATAGAACGAAGAATCGGTTTTTATAATTCTGGTAAGTAAGAGTACAAAGCTGAAGGTTACTGCAGTTATAAAACCTTTAATAAAAGGTAGTTCTTTATAAATAGTATTCATGATGCAAAAAAGTTTTGTAAAGGATTATTGATAGCAATAGTGATATATCCCAACGTGACTGGGATATTGAGAATGACTAAAAGGATTGTGGTCAGGTTCTCTCTATAATATTGATAATTAATCATAGCATTGGTAATTAGCCCTATAAAAGTGATGCTGTTTAAGATGGTTGCTATGATAACATAGAAGAATCCTATGTCTGCAACTATGCTGGATTGTGAAATCAGGTAGAATAGTAATAAGATAGTCCCTAAAAGAAAACTTATCGTTGCTATTGCCAATGCTTTTTTATTAATAGGTTGTATAATTCTCATAGTACTGATATTAAAATGTGATTTATAAATTTTGAATATGTTGATGTGATTGTTAGCCAAAATAGATAACCTCTGCAATCATTATATATACATATACAATCGGAATGTTTAAAGAGATTAATAATATTGTTATTAGGTTTTCTTTATAGCGTTTGTAGTTGATTATAGCATTTAAAATAAGTGTGATGAGTACTATTGCGTTTATGACAAATGTGATCTGAACATAGAGCATGCCTATTTCTATGGTTTCACGATGTTGAGTGATACTATAGTATAATAAGAGTATGGTTCCTAAAATAAAGCTTGTAATAGCTATGATGATTGCAATTTTATTAATACGCTGTGCTATTTTCATACTTTCGATATTAAAAACGTGGTTTGTAAGTTTTGTATAGGTTGATGTAAAAGTTTTTTATAATCAAGTTGGTAAAAAGTATATGCAACTTTCCCTTTTTTATATGCTTTACTAAACAATTGGAATTTATCTGGATAGAGTAGAGTACCAAGAAAAATTACAGAAATAAGATATATGCTCCTTTTCCCATTTCCTAAAAGATAATATTGCATTGAAATCTCTTCTGGGACAGACACTCCTGTATTGGTTAATACATGAAAAACATCATGATTCTCTAATTTTGGTTGTGGACTAAAATCATGTTGCAGCATAAAACAACCCAGATGAAACCCCAGGCTTTCTTTAGGATATTGGATTAAAGCTTTTATAGGAATATCCCATGAAGGTTGGTTTTTAAACCATTTTTGATACGGTTTTTTACTCCACTCGTATATTGTTTCTAAAATAAATGCTCTCATTATAATATTTTAAAGTACTTTGAAATTCAAAGTTAATTGATAAAAAAATATAGCTATTGCTTTAATAACTTTTCAATAGCTTCTACATGTTTTTTAAAAGCTTCACGACCTTTCTTTGTTGCATTGTATCTTGTGTTAGGTTTTCTTCCAATAAAGGATTTCTCCACTTTTATATAGTCTTCTTTTTCCAAAGCTTTAGTATGACTCGCTAAATTACCATCAGTAGCACCGAGAAGTTCTTTCAGCATTTTGAAATCAGCATATTCATTCACCATTAAAACCGACATAATCCCTAATCGAATTCGATGATCAAAAGCTTTGTTTATATTGTTAATTATACTTCCCATTTTTCATTCTTACAAAGGCAAGAATCTTTTCAGATTACATTCTGGCTAGTTTAATATATAATTTAATAACATCAGAGTTAATTCAAATACACCCATTTAATTTTCTGTCATGAAGATTTTGAATTTTCATTAAAATATATCAAACTTCCGTATATAATATGCATAACTCCAAAACCAAGTACCCAAAACCAAAAACCATATCCTGGATATATTGCACAGATCAAACCTAATACAATTTCTATATATCCCAAATATTTTACATTCCCAATTGTGTACTTTGATGCGTTGACAAGAGCAAGACCATAGAAAATTAGCATTAGTGAACCGGTAAGTCCATAATGGTGACTAGAAATTTTTATGATAATGTATATTCCGCCTGTAATTAACGGGATCAGAAATGCAGTAAGCAATCTTTTGGAAGCACTATTCCATAAGGTTTCATTATTTTTTTTAGCTTTTCTAACGCTTAAAATAATAGCAGTTAGAATACTAAGTAATGCTATGATAACTAAATCAATCAGGATATAATAAAAAAGTTTACTGTTTAAAATCAGATATCCTCTACCAATGATGCTGTCCAAATAAAAAGCTACTGCAGCGCCAATAAGTGCGTAGATTCCTGCCATTATCCCTGATAAACCGCTAAGAGAGAAAAAACGAGATGATTTGTTCATCATGTCTTTAATCTCTGTAATGTCTTTTAAGTAGTCTTCTGTGCTCATATTAAAAGTACTTTGAAATACAAAGTAAATTTAAAATATTGAATTATGCAAGTTTTAGTATGAATTAAGTTATTCAGGATGTTCTTGCATTTGTAAGAATAGCTTTTAAATGATTTCATAATACTGAATGAAAATAGCGATTGAGGGATGTAAAAAAAGAACCCAATCTAATTGGGTTCTTTCAGTAATATGTTAGAGTATGTCTTAGTATAAAATTGGATCTTGTTGTGGTTTTATGACAAGATTATATTTCTTTTGAATTTACTCGAAATATGGTCGTTCATTTAAAAATAAGAGTCCTTTTGCATTAGCTCTCCATCGTTTTGGAGCTTTATCTCTTAAAATGATAGTACCTAAAGAATAAAAAGATCCTATTTCTAGGGGTCTCATGTCTTTTATTATTGCCTCTGCAGCTGCCATGTTATTGTTTTTAACTAAGTCAACAAAATCAAATATTATGGTTTCTCTTTCGGGATAGAGTTCTTTAATTTTAGTTTTATAGGGCTGAAGGTTTTGTCCTTCTCTAACAGCAAGACCAATTGCAGACCAAATCGTATAATCATTTATTCCTTTTTGAAGACTTAATGATAATGCAGATTCTATAACTTTTGGTTCTGCTCCATCAGAAACAGCGGCTTGTCTTAGGATAACATATTGTAAGTCGTCATTTTTTACTTGTTCAATAGCCGCTTTAATATCTCCTTTATTTAATAAAGTATACGCATAATCTGGAGAATCTTTAATTTTAAATTCATTTTTCTCCAGATTTTCTATATAATCCAAATACTCTATTTTGATATCTGATCTAAATGCTCCTTTGTCATTTTTCCCAAGTACATTTTGAATTCTTTTTAAATCAATACTTATATAATAACTCAATGCAGGTTCGTTTTTTATAGCCGTTTTCATGCATTTTTCTGCATTTCTCCAGTTTTGAGAGTTGGCGTATGTATATCCAGCAGCAAAAGCTAGCCATGGGTTATCGGGCCATTTCTTATTTCCTTGTTTAAAGGCGTTGTCTTGTGCTGGCCCATCCCCCATACAACGCGTTTTGAGGTAAAAATAATTTCCGTTGTCCGGATGAGAAGCTGCTAGTTTACTATGTTCTTCACATACTTTGGATTTAGCATCTCCTGCAGCACTTTCTTGTTGCATTCTTAGAAAAAGTGGATCATCCGGGGTTTTACCTAATCGATCTTTAAGAATGTCGTTAAAACCTTCAAAATTTTGTGCAACACTTAACCAAGTCATAATATGTGGAGACTCACGACTATCCCATTTGGCATGAGAAAGGACCATTGCTGTCATATCTTCTTTAGACTCTACCATACTTAATAAATTTCCCGGAGCAATATTGGCATAAGCGTCCAGAACATCTCTGGTGGTAGATGATCCACTTGTTGACATAGAAGAAGGAGGCTCTTCCATGACATAATCTGCATTAGTAGTACTCCAACGTGCTGCTCCAAGATATTTATCGTTATTGTAAGGTGTGCCTCCATAGAAAATAGTCCAT
Source organism: Aquimarina algiphila (assembly GCF_007489275.1). Lineage (GTDB taxonomy): Bacteria > Bacteroidota > Bacteroidia > Flavobacteriales > Flavobacteriaceae > Aquimarina > Aquimarina algiphila. The sequence continues at coordinate 41,808 of NZ_VLNR01000018.1, read as the reverse complement.
TTTAATAAGGCGGCAGCATTTCCAATATTATAAATATACATCTCAGAAGTAGATTCTGTTTCTGGAGTAAAAGATTCAATTTCTGTTTGATCATCAGCAGAAATTGTTCTTACAGAAATTCCATCAGTAGTACTTAAGGCTATTTTCTTTGAAGTATAAGGATCTAATTCGAGTTCTTTTCCATCAATTTGAACAATAACTTGTTTTCCGAGCCCATTGTAAATAGCAAGGGAGGAAGTGCCGACATAACTTCCGGCAAAAACAGTAATACTTATAATAGCAGCAGCAACAGCTAATTTTGCTATAGAAGGTAGTACTCCGTCCGAGGTTTGGAAACGATCCCACCATCCAAGTTTTTTCTGAATAGGTCTTTCTGAACCAGGGATAAGTAAATTATATTTTTCTGGTAAAGATGATGGCATGGGAGCTGGTTGCTCTGAAACTTGTTCATTAAGAACCAGATTGTTTACATATTCTTCGCTTTTAAGAAGGCTTTCGAGTGCAATAGAACGAAGTTTTGATAGGGCAGATTTAATTGTATTAGTCCAACTCTCAATAACTTCCATCCATTTATTAATATTGTCTCGATTGGCATATACCAAATCAAATTTACCTGTATATTCTTGCCAGCTTTTGGTGTCTAGTTGATCGAGAAGTTCTTTGGTAAGTTGTATACTTTCACCATTTACATATACTTTTTGTAAAACTCCGTGAAGATCATTAGCTACTCTAAGTAATCTGTCTAGTTCTGAAGAGGTAACCTTTCCATCTGCCATGACTACATTAAGTACGTTATACAGTACATTTTCGGCATCTTCTATATTTGCGCGACTATGTTCTGCATAATGTAGAATACAAGATAAATTGTTTAAATACTTTTCCCACCCATTGCCAATTTGTTTAGCCGAGGCTAGAGAAACAGAACGACTTAATTGATCATGAGATCGAACTTTATTTTGAGCTTCGACTAACTCTTTATCTACATTTTTAATTACCGCAGGAAGATCTTTTCTTGAGATTTGTTCTCCTCGATACATAATTACTCCTCCCGGTGCCGTAAGTATTTTTTCTTTTAAGGCTGTAAGTAATACATGTTCTTCATTTATAGTTTTAAGAATTTCTAAATCTTCATTTAGTGATTCTGGATATAGGGATGTGATTTCTTTTTTTAAGTCAGCAAAAGAAGTGTCTTTTAAATAAATTTCGGAAGCATTTTCATACGTTCTAAAAAAATCACGATCTAGATAAACACCTCTATATTTTGGATCATAGTATACTTTATCAAATATTTTATTTTGTTCTGCAATACTTTCCTCGGTAGAAAGGGGAGTGGTTTTTATTTTTGCGGTTTCAACTAATGCTGCAGTAATACTTCTTTTTATCTCTTCAGGGTTTTTAAATAGAACCCAGGCTGGTCGATTATCAATAGGAGCACTTACATATATTTTTTTTGCATTGTTTTCTCTATCATGGTCGGCCGGATGGGTTGCCCACATTTTTGGTGGGTTTGCCAATTTTGAGGTAAAAATTCTATTTTTTTCAGGAGATTCTTTTGGGATAATAGGTGAAACGCCATATTCTTTTTCGTTAAGAATATAAGCCATTCGCTCGATAGCATTAGTTTGTAGAGCAAACATATCGACTACTGCTTTTTCTTTATTAAGAGCGTGATTAACCATGTTTAATGATTTGTCATAGGCATCATCTGCAGCTTGTAACCTATGTAATGCATGTATAAGAGCATCACTTCCTGTTAAGGATACAGCAATAAGATCTGCATGAAATTCCATTTCTCTAGAAAGTGCTCTGTGCGCAATAACTACTATTTTAAAGCATATTTCTACAAGAGCTCTAATTGACCAAACGATTAGAGATAGAATCCATCCTATCCATGCTATTCTTAGATCTAGATATGAGATGGTTTGAAGGAATTTATCAAGAGCATCTCGCTTTCCGATAATATGAGCTGCGATCTGATGGGACATATATACCCATCTACCAACCAACATAGATCGTTGTGCAAAATGACCAAATTCATGAGCAAGTACGGCTTTAAATTCACCCAAGTTAAGTACATTAATAAGGCCGATACCAATTTCTAAATTTTTCTTTGATGGAAAGAAAAAATTAAGCACCGATAGGTCATAAGATACACTGGCATTTACTCGGCTGGATAAAAACACTTTATGAGGGCGTGGAGCGCCTGCATCATCTGCAAGTTGATATAAATAACTAAATAATGTAGGTTCTTCTTTTTCAGTAATTTCTTTTTGATTTGGGTCACCACCTCTTTTTATAAAGAATAATGCTTTGATCATGAAAATAAAAAGGAATAGATTTGGTAATGCAATTACAAAATCCATAAATGCATCTTTGCCTCCAGAAAATGAATCAGAAAATAATCGGTACGCCGTATGCCCAAACCACCATGTTAAAGTAGTATAAGCTGCAACAAATAGTATTAACCCTCCCATAGCAAGCCAAACATGTCTTCTAAAAGAAGAGGTGGGTTTTGTTAAATTTTCTGGAACCTCGGCAGAGGTTTTTTCGTAAAGATTTTCCATAAATAATTGTAGATTATCGTATTATTGGGGTGGTTTAAATACAGTTAGGTTGATAAAGTTTTTTTGTTAGTCCTTGTCGAAGTTAATTTTTTTTAGGAAAAAGACAAATTAAAGATTAACAATGCTTTAGGATTTAACAATTCATGAATGGTAGTTATATAGTATTTAAACTTTAAAATATGTTTGATGTATGAAACCGGCAGAACACTATATTCTAAATCAGTCAGAACCTTTTAAAACGATTTTATTACACCTTCAGATGTTGATTGAGAGTACTATTCCATCTGTAGAATTATTATATAAATATAAAATCCCTTTTTATTACATAAGCAATAGACCCTTTTGTTATCTAAATGCTAACAAAGGCTATGTGGATGTAGGGTTTTGGAATGCAGGCCATATCACAGTACATCTTGAGCATATGACTACTGCGGGACGTAAAGTAATGAAATCACTGCGCTATAAAAGCATAGATGAGATCAATGAAACTGTTTTAATTGAAGTTTTACAAAATGCTTATCTCGTTAAAGATAAAAAGTTCTACAAATAGAATGAAGTTTACTTATAAACTGTTTACCGTTTGTCTTATAGCAACCAAATTGCTTAATAGCTTTTCTAAATAATCTAAGTGAAGCATATTTGCTCCATCACTTTTGGCATTAGCAGGATCAAAATGAGTTTCCATAAATAAACCGTCAACACCTGTAACAATTCCGGCACGAGCTATGGTTTCTATCATGTCTGGTCTTCCTCCCGTAACGCCACTGGATTGATTAGGTTGTTGTAGAGAATGTGTAACATCAAGAACAGTAGTTCCATATTGTTTCATAGTAGGTATTCCTCTAAAATCTACAATCATATCCTGGTAACCAAACATGGTTCCACGATCTGTAATCATAGCTTTATTGTTACCACTATCTTTAACCTTTCTTACTGCATGCTGCATGGCTTCAGGACTCATAAATTGCCCTTTCTTTAAGTTAACCGTTTTTCCTGTATTAGCGGCAGCTACTACAAGATCTGTCTGGCGTACTAAAAATGCAGGGATTTGTAAAATGTCAACATATTCTGCTGCAAGTGCAGCATCTTCATTTTCATGAATATCAGTAACCGTTGGGACTTCAAATGTTTCACCTACTTTACGTAAGATTTTTAAGGCTTTTTCATTACCTATCCCTGTAAAACTATCAATTCTACTGCGGTTAGCTTTTTTAAAAGACCCTTTGAAAACATATGGTATTTTAAGTTTTGAAGTAATACCAACTACTTTTTCTGCAATGCGTAATGCCATTTCTTCTCCTTCGATGGCACATGGTCCAGCCAAAAGAAAAAAATTGTTTGCATCTAGATTTTTTATGTTTTTGATTTCAGAAAGATCCATTTTACTTTTTTTGAGGCAGTAAAGATAATCCTTTTAGAATTTGAAGGGAAAGAATTATTAATAAAAGTAATCATGGCAAGAAGTTTGATTAAAACCAAACCATTTACATTAAACACGCAAAATCATGAAGAAAATACTCACAGCAATTTTCCTTTTTAGTACATTATTATTATCAGCACAAAACCAGACAAATAAAGTAGAAAAACAAATGTTTAAAGCCAGCTTATTGATTACTCCAGGGGTAGAGTATGAAGTCGGGGTAAGTGAGAATGCTACCTTAGATTTTAGGTTAGGAACCGGATTGGCCTATGTGAAATCGAATAATGATGAGGATTATGGGGTGTTTCTTACGTTTGAAGGGGCTTACAGGTATTACTATAATTTTGAAAAACGAGCGAATAAAGGAAAGAATACTTCAGGCAATTCTGCAAATTATTTGGCTATGACTACCTATATTGCACATGGAGATCCTATACTAGGAGATTTAGATACAGATATAGATTATGTAGGACAAGTAGGGCCAGTTTGGGGATTTCAGCGCACCTATAATTCGGGATTTAACCTAGGTTTGGAACTTGGAGTAGGGTATGCTTTTAATGATAATGATCAATCTATGGCTCCAATTGTCAACTTTAGATTAGGTTGGGCATTTGGGAAATAATTGATTTTATTAAATTATATACCATTTCTTAATATTAAACAAGCTTTATATGAAGGTTTTGTAAGCTAGATTTTAAAGCTTTTTTAATAATTGAGTTTTCATATACAACCTGTCAAAATAACTCGTACCTTTGCAGCCTTAAAAATGAGGCGTTTATGACAGCTATAAAGAACATTGCAATAATTGCTCACGTAGATCACGGTAAGACTACGTTGGTAGATAAGATTATGTACCATTGTCAATTATTTCGTGAAAATGAGAATACGGGCGATTTGATTTTGGATAATAACGACCTGGAACGTGAAAGAGGAATAACGATTACTTCAAAAAATGTTTCAGTTATTTATAAAGGAACCAAAATTAATATTATAGATACTCCTGGTCACGCCGATTTTGGTGGTGAGGTAGAGCGTGTTTTAAATATGGCAGATGGAGTATTACTTCTTGTTGATGCTTTTGAAGGGCCAATGCCTCAGACACGTTTTGTGTTGCAAAAAGCAATTGATCTGGGATTAAAACCTTGTGTAGTTGTTAATAAAGTTGACAAAGAAAATTGTACTCCTGACGAAGTTCATGAAAAAGTTTTTGATTTGATGTTTGAACTTGGCGCAGAAGAATGGCAGTTGGATTTTCCAACAGTATATGGTTCTGCTAAGAATAACTGGATGAGTGAGGACTGGAAGAATGAAACTGATAATATCGAACCATTATTAGATATGGTTATAGAGCATATTCCTGCACCAAAAATTGAGGAAGGTACTACACAGATGTTAATTACATCTTTGGATTTCTCTTCATTTACAGGACGTATTGCTATCGGGCGTTTACAAAGAGGAACGTTGACAGAAGGGATGCAGGTTTCTTTGGTAAAACGTGATGGAACTATTAAAAAATCAAAAATCAAAGAACTCCATACTTTTGAAGGTTTAGGGAGAATGAAAGTAGATAAAGTAGAAGCTGGTGATATCTGTGCATTGGTTGGACTAGAAGGTTTTGAGATTGGAGATACAGTAGCAGATATAGAAAACCCCGAAGGGTTAAAAACAATTGCTATTGATGAACCAACAATGAGTATGTTGTTTACCATCAATGATTCACCTTTCTTTGGTAAGGATGGAAAGTTTGTAACCTCAAGACATATTAAGGAGAGACTAGCTAAAGAATTAGAGAAGAACCTTGCATTACGAGTTAATGATACCGATAGTGCTGATAAATTTTTAGTATTTGGTCGAGGAGTATTGCACTTATCTGTATTGATCGAAACGATGAGACGTGAAGGTTATGAGTTACAGATAGGACAACCACAAGTAATTATCAAAGAAATTGATGGTACAAAATGTGAACCTATAGAAGAATTAACCATTGATTTACCAGAAAATGTTTCTGGAAAAGCTGTGGAAATGGTGACATTGCGTAAAGGCGAGATGCTTAGCATGGAAGCCAAAGGAGATCGTATGGTTTGTGAATTTATGATACCATCAAGAGGGATTATTGGTTTGCGTAACCAATTATTGACTGCTACAGCAGGAGAGGCAATTATGGCACACCGTTTTAAAGAGTATCAACCCCTAAAAGGAGATATTCCGGGACGTATTAATGGATCATTAGTATCTATGGAAAAAGGATCAGCAATTCCTTATTCTATTGATAAGCTTCAGGATAGAGGTAAGTTTTTTGTAGATCCGGGAGAAGATATCTATGAAGGACAAGTAATTGGTGAAAATTCTCGTGGAGATGATATGACCGTGAATATTACGAAGACTAAAAAATTATCAAATGTACGTTCTTCTGGTGCTGATGATAAAGCTAAGATCGTACCTGCAATTAAATTTTCTTTAGAAGAAGCCTTAGAATATATTCAAAAAGATGAGTATGTTGAGGTAACTCCGAATCATTTAAGATTACGAAAAATCTTCCTTACAGAGGTTGAACGTAAAAGAAATAAGATTGTGTAAACGGTATAATGAAGTTTAAAATAAAAACCCCAGATTTTTGTCTGGGGTTTTTTTATACCAAATCAAAAACAGATATTCTTGATCTTTTTTTAAATACAACCTGAAAAACTTTACTTTCTCATAGCATACCTACTAGCCCCGGGTAATTGTTTCAAAAAATTCTTTAATGCTTTGATATCAATAATCATAATCCCATAGAATAATTTCATAACCTTACTTTTTATGTGATACAAAAATTTTTAAAAAGAGATAATAGAGTACTCTTTTATAGGATAGATTACAGGAATTGGGCCAAACTAATTAATGTTTAGATTTTTATAAAAACTTTAAGAATTTGGAGAGTGCACTAAAAACATCAATACTATAAAAACGAAAAAACCCGAGCTGACTCGGGTTTTTCTTTCGATATTTTGGGGTTTTGGTTTGGGGCGAATTAAATGTTTGGGGGCTTATTCGATATTTGGGGCGAATTGCCGTATTTAATTTCTTTATTTTTTGACATTACAAATGTAATAAGAAAAACCGGAGTGGAACTTGTAAAAAACGTTAAATATTCGGTAAAACACATTTTTTTTACGACAAAAAACACAAATTACTGTATTTCATCAGTTTTAGTACTCGTTTTCGGGAAGTTTTTAAACTTAAATGTTTTCGAATTGATTAAAGTTGATGTTTTATGCTATCCTTTTCTTTGTACAACTTCAAAAACTTTATTTCCATCGCACTTTAAGGTTTTAGAAGGGTATTTAAGAAGTAAAGCATAATCATGAGTAGCCATAAGAATGGTATTACCATTTTTATTAATATCTTGTAATACTTCCATAACTTCAACAGAGGTTTGTGGATCAAGATTCCCAGTAGGCTCATCTGCTAATATTAATTCTGGATCGTTTAATAGTGCTCTTGCAATCGCAATGCGTTGTTGTTCTCCACCAGATAATTGATAAGGAAATTTAAAATCTTTAGTTTTCATTCCTACCTTATCCAAAACATCATCAATTTTACTATCCATTGCTTTTTCATCTGTCCATCCAGTAGCCTTAAGCACAAATACAAGATTACCTTTTACAGTTCGGTCATTTAATAATTTGAAATCTTGAAATACAATACCCAGTTTTCTTCTCAGAAAAGGAATTTGATTTTCTTGTAATGAAGGAAGATCAAAGTCAACAATACTTCCTTCGCCTTCTAATAATGGAAGGTCACCATATAAGGTTTTCATAAAACTACTTTTTCCTGTACCGGTTTTACCAATAAGGTATACAAAATCACCTTTGTTTACTTCTACATTGACATCAGATAGAATTAAGCTTTCACGTTGATAGATTGAAGCATTTTTAAGGCTTAATACCGTATTGGACATAGTTTATGATTCAGAATTAATAGTATTTGGTAAAAGTAAAAAGTTTTCTGTTAAAAAAAATTAGGTATACTAATAGTTTTCAACCAACTTATATAATTAACCAAAATTTAGAATAAATATTTTAGATTTCTCAGAGTAAAACAAGAAAGGAATGAATACTTATAGATGATCATAAGGTAAACTCTGTAGTGATTTAATATTTTTTTGCTAAGTGCGAAGACTGTGTTTTCTTAATAAAAGCTTTCTAAATGCAGTGTTTTCAGTAGATGACATTCATAAAGAATTCATAATTATAAATTAAGAATGTAATTATCTCGAAAATCTTTCGTTATTAAAATGAAGATTAGGCTATCTTTAACATAAAATTTATCCACGGGAAACGATATTTACTTTTTTATTGTAATACTTAGTTAAATGAACAAATACATCACCTCGATGCTTTTTGTGATTTGCCTGTCTGCACATATATCTGCACAGCAATCCGCAATTTATACCAATGAATTAGTGCAATATAATCAGGCACTAGAATTGTATAACAATAAGCAGTTTCTGGCAGCTCAAACTCTTTTTGATAAAGTGCGTGAAGCTTCAGGAGATGAAAATATTGACGCCAATTGTAGTTATTATATTGCTAATTGTGCTGTCTGGTTAAATCAAAAAGATGCAGATCAACTTTTAGAAGAATTTGTAGTACAATATCCAACAAGTATTAAGCGTAATGCTGCTTATCTTGATGCAGCTACATATTATTTTGATAATGGGAAATATGCATATGCCCGTAAATGGTACGATAAGGTAGATGAAGGAAATTTAAGCCGAACAGAAAAAGAAAAGTATGACTTTAATAATGGGTATGCTTATTTCAAAATCCAACGATTTAACGAAGCTAAAAAATTCCTTAATCAGGTAGAAGATTCACCAGAGTATGGAGCAAAGGCAAAATACTATTTGGGCTTTATTGCATATGAAGGAGATAATTATAAGGAAGCAGATAAATTATTTGATGAAGTTAAGGATTTAGATCAATATAATAAGAACCTATCTTATTTTCAAAGTGACATGAATTTTAAGTCGGGTAATTTTCAAGAAGCTATTAACGAAGGCTTGACTCAGATACCAAAATCAAAACCTTCAGAAAAATCTGAATTAAATAAGATTATTGGAGAGAGTTATTTCAACCTTGGCGAATATCAAAAAGCGATTCCGTATCTTAAAGAATATAGAGGTCGAAAAGGAAAATGGAATAATACAGATCATTATTTCTTAGGATATGCATATTATAAGCAAGGTGAGTATCAAAATGCAATTTCTCAATTCAATAAAATTGTAGACGGCCGCAATGCTACTGCTCAAAATGCATATTATCACTTGGCAGAATCGTATTTAAAAACTGACCAAAAACAACAAGCATTAAATGCTTTTAAGAATGCTTCAGAAATGGATTTTGAAGCTAAAATAAAAGAAGATGCTACATATAATTATGCAAAACTTAGTTATGAGATAGGAAATTCTTTTGAGAGTGCTCCAAAAGTATTATTATCATATCTGGATCAATATCCTAATACCGAATTTGAAGAAGAGATTAAGGAACTTTTAATCAGTTCGTATATCACCTCAAAAAATTATAAAGAAGCAATGGATTTGCTTGAAGGTAGTCGAAACTTTGCAGATAAGGAAGTATATCAAAAAGTTGCTTTTTATAGAGGGATCGAATTGTATAATGAAAATAAATATACAGAAGCCATCTTATATTTTGATAAATCCTTAAAAGAGCAAGTTGATCCTAAGTTTACGGCTAAGGCAACGTATTGGAAGGCAGAAAGTGATTATTTACTTACTAATTTTGATGATGCGTTAATTGGGTTTAAAGATTTTCAAAGTAGTGCAGGAGCTTCTACCACGAATGAATATCAACAGATTGATTATAATTTGGGATATACGTATTTTAAATTAAAACAATACCCTCAAGCTACAACGTATTTTGATACGTTTTCTAAAAAGGATAATATAGATGAAGCAAGGCAGGTTGATACTTATTTAAGACTAGGAGATAGTCATTTTATATCTAGTAAATATTGGCCGGCTATGGAAGCATATAACCAGGCAATTGATAAAAACGGACCTGATTCTGATTATGCACATTATCAGAAAGCAATTAGTTATGGTTTTGTAAATAAACATAATAAAAAGATTCAGGATCTTGAGATGTTCTTAAAAAAATATCCTAGATCTACGTATCGTGATGATGCTATGTTTGCTCTAGGTGATGTGTATGTGTCTGAAAATAAGGTGCAACGAGGGATTGATGCCTATGATCGTCTTATCCGTGACTTACCCAGAAGTTCATATGTGCCAAAAGCTCTATTAAAACAAGGCTTGATCTATTACAATGGAGATAAAGGAGATCAGGCATTATCAAAATTTAAAAAGGTAGTAGCAGAATATCCAGGTACCGATGAAGCTATTCAAGCAGTAAATACAGCTAGGTTGATTTATGTAGATCTGGGTAGAACAGAAGAATACGCTACTTGGGTTAAAGGACTGAGTTTTGTTGATGTGAGTGATGCAGATTTGGATAACACTTCGTTTGAAGCTGCAGAGAAACAATTTTTGGAGAATAATGATAATGCAGCAATTAATGGTTTTGAAAAATATTTAAATGAATTTCCAAATGGATTACACGCTTTAAAAAGTAATTTTCATCTGGCACAATTATATTTCAAAAAAGGACAAAAAGAAACTGCTGTACCCCATTATGAATATGTATTACAACAGGATCGCACAGAGTATACAGAACAATCTCTTGCAAGATTATCCCAGATACACCTGGAGAACCGCAATTATGAAAAAGCAATTCCGGTATTAGAACGTCTAGAAAGTGATGCAGATTATCCTCAGAACATAATCTTTGCACAATCTAATTTGATGAAATCATATTATCAGTTACTAAAGTATCAAAAGACTATTGAATATGCGGATAAAGTGTTGGCTAATCCAAAAATCCAAAACGATGTAAAAAGTGATGCTAAAATTTTTACAGCACGGGCAGCTTTCCAAACTGTCGATATGGAGAGGGCAAAACGAGCATATGCCGAAGTGCAGAAAATTGCAACAGGAGAATTGGCTGCAGAGGCTTTATATTATGAAGCTTACTTTAAGAACCAAGAAGGAAATTATAAAAGCTCTAATGAAACTGTTCAAAAACTATCTAAAGATTTCCCCGGATATCGATTGTATGGGTCTAAAGGATTAGTACTTATGGCAAAAAATTTCTATGGCCTTAAGGATGCATATCAGGCAACCTATATTTTGGAAAGTGTGATTAAAAACTTTACAGATTACCCAGAGGTAATTGATGAGGCAACTATCGAACTTAAAAAAATCAAAGCCGAAGAGGCAAAAACAAATTCATCTATCCAAACCGAACAATAATAATCAGTTATTAAACGAGTTGTATCATATGCTTACATATTTTAAAAAAATGAATAGCCCTTGTAGTTTTTCAAAACCAATTGGGTCTGGAGTATTACTTCTTATAAGTACTTTTATAAGTACAGTAACTTTTTCACAGGAAAAAGAAAAAGAAACGCTTGAAACTGAAAGGGTAGTTATTGTTAAGGCATATACACCAACAATTAGTGATGCGTTTAAAATTAAATCTACGCCAATTCTTAATGATTCGGTGACACAACAAAAAAAAGAAATTCGATATAGTATATTTTCGGTACCTGTAGCATCAACATATACTCCAGCCAAAGGTCGCGCAGCTAATATTGATAGACCTAAACCCATTGAGATCTATGATAATTATGCAACATTAGGATTTGGAAATTTCACATCGGTTCTTGCAGAATTTTATAGTAACTTTCAGATCAATAGATCAGATAATATAGGATTGTATTTGCATCATAATTCTTCACAAGGTGGTATTGAAGATGTACAACTGGATGATAAGTTTTATAATACTTTTCTGGATCTTAATTATACTTCCCGAACAAGAGATTATACATACGGAATAGAAGTTGGAGTAGAACATCAGTTGTATAATTGGTATGGACTTCCAGAAATTCCTGAGCTAACGCAAGTACAAATTGATGCCATCGATCCACAACAAAGTTATTTTGGTGCCAAAATTGGAGGGAAGCTTCAATTTGATGATTTATATTTTAAGAAAGCATCATTAAATTATAGATTTTTTGGTGATGCTTTAAGCTCTGTAGAACATCATGTCGTTGCAAAACCGACTTTTGAGTTTGAAATAGGAGATAATTTGATTACCACTAATTTTATTGTTGATTATCTAAGTGGTAATTTTGAGAGAGATCTTGACTTTGCTTCGCAAACTCCCAATAAATATGGTATTCTAAATTTGGGAGTAAATCCAAGCCTGGTGATTCTTAGGGATAATCTTACGGTAAATCTGGGAGCAGCTGTATATTACAGTATTGATACAGAAAATAGCGATAATGATTTCTTTATTTATCCAAAAGTTACTGCTTCTTATAGATTACTAGAGGAAGCTGTTATTGCGTATGGTGGTTTAGAAGGAGAATTAGAACAGAATAGTTATAGAGATGCTGTACAACAAAACCCTTTTGTTTCTCCTACATTAATTATAGAACCTACAAATACTTTATATGATGCATATATAGGATTAAAAGGAAAGATATCTGATGTAGTAAGTTATAATTTTAGAGGAAGTTATGTTTCTGAAGATGAAAAACCATTATTTGTAAACAATGCTAGACCAACATTACAACTAGAAGGTTTTGATTATGGAAATTCATTTTCGTATCGTTATGATGATATCAATACTCTAGTAGGATACGGGGAGTTAAATTTTGAAATTAATAAGAAGTTTAAACTGGGAGCTTCTGCAGAATATTTTAATTATAGTACAGAAGACGAACAAGAAGCATGGAATTTACCTGAAATCAAAGCTTCAGTGCTTATGGATTATCAAATTAATAAACAATGGTATTTTGGAGCTCAACTATTTTATGTAGGTGAAAGAAAGGATATAAACAATCAAGTTATTGCTCTTCCTTCACTTCCAGAGTCTATAGTTACTTTGGATAACTATTTTGATGCTAATGTTAATCTGGGGTATCGTTTAAGTGATCAGCTTTCATTTTTTGTAAAAGGAAATAATCTGGCTGGAGAAAATTATGAACGCTGGGTCAATTTCCCAGTTCAAGGGATACAGGTTTTAGGAGGAGTTACTTATAAGTTTAATTATTAGACTAGGTTTCTTAAAAACTAGATTTATTTTTTTTTGTAACTTATAGAGGTTATAGTATCCAATATAAAAGGGAAATATACTCGGTATAGTTTTTGGTACTAATTAAAATAAAAGTATAAAACCTCTAGACAATCATTAAAAACTAAAAAAATATGAAAACCAGTACTCTTCTTATTTTAAGTTTATTTTCGATATCTCTGTTTTCTCAGGATAACTTTAAACTTTATTATGAAGAAACTGAGAATGGTTTTGCTATCCTTGCAGATAATGATGAGTATAGTCCGGTTTCAGCTAAGATAGATTTCAGATTAGAGAATTTAAACTCTACTAATGGAAATAATAAGGTGTTTGTTGTGCCTGCAAAAACCAAGAAACACATCATTACAGATCTAACCGTAATTGATAGAAAAAAACGTATAAAATTAGGGTATGAGTCTACCTATAATCATGGGAATCATAACCTGAAGAAGTATGATACTAACTTTAAGTATTATTTACCGTTTCCAAAAGGAAAAGAATATTGGTTATCCCAAGGATATAATGGCGCTGTCTCCCACAAAAATGAAAATGCGCTAGATTTTAAAATGCCTGTAGGAACTAAAATATATGCCGCTAGAGATGGAGTTGTAGTAGATATAGAAGAAAGTTTTAGTAAAAGTTGTACAACATCAGAATGTGCAAAATATAATAATTTTATTCTTATATATCATAGTGATGGTACTTTTGCTGAATATACTCATATCAAAAAGAATGGAGCAGAAGTAAAGATTGGAGATCAAATAAAAATAGGTCAGTTTATAGGATATAGTGGAGATGTAGGTTGGGCTACCGGGCCACATTTGCATTTTATTGTATTTTTTCAAAGGTTAAAAGAAAGAGTAACGCTAAAAACAAAATTTCTTACAGGTAATGGTAAACAGGCAATTGCTCTTGTCGAAAAAGAAAAGTACACGCGTGGTTATTAACTCCTTTTTTTATTGAACCTCTTTTATAAATTGGATATAAGAAATTCCAACCCCTTTTTTCCTTATTAATAATCCCCTGTTTTCAGGGCACTAATTTTCATTGTTTATGGTGTTTGGTATACTTCCAAACGACTATATCTTGCACAGTATTAAGAATAATTCATTTTAACTTTTAATACGCAACTACAGATGAAAAAGATTAATATACATACGTACATTGTAACATTTATTTTACTTTTTGTTTTAGCAGCAATCTGCAGCATATTAGGGAATGCTAATGATAGGGGAACACTAGTTTTTACTCCCACGACAGAGTTTTTAATGAAACTAAATACGATATTTAAATTACCTACAGATGCTATTGGATATTCTGGAGTTGTAAAAGGGATATATGGTTTAATAGGAGGACTAATTCTTAATGTTCTGTTATATTCGTTTGCATTTGAACGTTTTGTTTTTTGTTTGAAAAGTTTAAAAAGAAAATTGATTTAAAATCAAAAAATAGATTACCAACTTGACCAAAAACATTATCTTAGAATCGTTCAAATCATTGGTGTGATGCTGTGTGCTCTTGAAAAAAATACAAATACATTAAAATTCATTTTATTTTTTTTGATACTAAGTAATTTTACTTTTGCTCAAGAAAATATTTCATTTAAAAGACTTATCTCCAAAACCAATAAATACCTCGAATTCTACGGGGAGATTTCAATTTATGGAAAAAATTCATATTCGTTTAATGAAATAGGGATATCTAAAAAAGATCAAAAAGGCATACTTAAAAATAAAAAAGACTATGAATTTGTAGTCAGAGACTCCATTGGTAAATATGATTTAATTCTCTTTTTACAGAAAAAAATAATGTATAACCTAAATAGAGTTGTTACTAATGCCGAGTTTGGTAAAAATGATATTACTCAATTACTTAATTCATCTGAATTAGATGTCATAAAATCAGATGATGGTAAACTTTATAATTTTTCTATTGATGAAAAAACAGGAGGTACATATAAAAGTAGAGTTTCATTGATGCACTATACAGAATTAAACAATAGTGTACAAAAAGAAGAAGATTCAATGAATACCCAAAAATCAAAAGTTTATGAAGTTTTTGATGGTGATGGTTTTACTGGTATTTTTTCGATACCAACAACAGAAGGAACTAAATACGTGCTAACAAAATTTGTCAGAGGATGCTCGCTTTGTTTTCTGAGCGGTGTGATGTTGGTAACCTACAATGATGGAATATTTCAACAAGACTTTTCATACTCTCTTGTTTTGAGGGATTGGGATGGAGGTGTTAAATATGAGCCTAAAACAAGAATGATATCGGTAGATTATAAAACAGATGACTTAACAACCGATTGTAATTGTAAAAATTACATTGAAAGTGAATCTAATAATAATGACCAAGACTATTTTCAAAATGTGAATCAATCAAATACTTTCAAATGTCAATGTGTTTTTATGTTTAATGGATTGAATTTTGAATTAGTAAAAGAGTGTAAGGAAAAAATAATTGAAGACTAGTTTTTAATGTATTGTTATATTCTTTTGCATTCGAGCATTTTGCTTTTTGTTTGAAGCGTTTAAAAAGTAAGTCAATTTAAAAGCATGATCAGAAACTAAACTGATATAGGATACCTGACTTTCTTTTTTAGAATTATATAGAGCATATCATAAATATTTAAGTTGATGACAAGAATTAATTTCCACATTTTTAGTCTATCAGTAATTGTACTTTCTGTTTTAATGACCTATAGTGTTATGGCTGAGTACGCCAGTGAAGAAGGTACACTAAGTTCTAATGCAATATCTATAGTTTTGAGAAAAACGTATACGGTGCTTATGTATCCAACACAAACATTGTTTAATTTGATTAGTGTCAAAGGACAAGGTTTTTCCATTTTTATTATTCGTCTTATTTTTAATATTTTATTATATGGATTAATAATAGAACGTCTCATTTTTTTCTTTACTTTTTTAAAAAAGAGAAAGACTAAGTAATAACTAATAAAAAAGTAGAAAAAAGTTTAGAATATTAGATGTGTCTACAAATCTGATTTTTTACAAATTAAGAGTGATTAACTTCATTATAGGTTCTATAAGAAACATTTCTTTTCTTGTGAATTTTCCTATCTTTCCTTCCTAAAACAAAAACACATCACATCATGATTAAAAAGACACTTGCCATGGTTTGTCTCACCTTGATTTTTACAGCTTGTAAAAATGAAACAACCACGACAAAAGAGCCCACAGAAGAAATTAATGTTAGCGCTAAATTTAATGAGATGCTGGACAACTACTATGAAGAAGGTTTACAGCTCAACCCTGTGCAAGCAACTTTTGCAGGAGATAATAGATTTAACGATCAATTCCCAAATCCTTTGGCCGACGAAACCGTAAATAAATCTAAAGCGTATTTTCAAAAATATAAAGAACAATTAGCACAGTTTGATGATGCTACATTATCTGAAAGCGAAAAAATGACCAAAGCAATTCTCAATTGGGAATGTGACATGAGTTTAGAGGCGTTTAATTTTAAACAAGACTATTTTCCAATAGATCAAATGTGGTCTATTAACCTTGTCGCTGGGCAGTTAGCTAGTGGTTCTAGTGCTCAGCCATTTAAAACTGTAGAAGATTATAACAATTGGTTAAAGCGTCTTGAAGGATATATTGCATGGATGACCTCGGCTGAAGCAAAAATGAAAGAGGGGATGACAGCAGGATATGTGTTGCCAAAATCTCTAATTGTAAAAGTACTTCCGCAATTAGAGGCATTGACTGTAGAAGATTTGGATAAACATCTTTTTTATACTCCCGTTAAAAATTTCCCTGAAGGTTTTACAGAGGAGGATAAAAAACAATTAACTGAAGCATATAGTAAAATGGTATCTGAGAAAATCATTCCCGCTTACAAAAGTTTACATCAATTTATGAGTACAACTTATATGGAAGCAGGAAGAGCTAGTTCTGGGATTTCTGAAATCCCCAACGGAAAAGAATTTTATCAATATCAAATCAAGTTGTATACCACGACAACAATGACGGCTGATGCAATTCATGAATTAGGGCTTGCTGAAGTGGCAAGAATTTCTTCTGAAATGGAAAAAATCAAGGAAGAAGTAGGATATACAGGTGATCTAAAATCTTTCTTTGATCATGTACGTAATAAGAAAGAGTTAATGCCATTTACAGAACCTCAACAAGTTATAGATAATTTTAATGCGATTCATGATCGTATGAAACCACAAATTGAAAAATTATTTGATGTAAAACCAAAAACACCATTCGAAGTACGTCGCACAGAAGCATTTCGTGAAAATTCTGCAAGCGCAGAGTATAATCCAGGATCTTTGGATGGAACACGACCAGGTATTTTTTATACACCAATTCCCGAGGTAACAAAGTATAATACATATAGCGATGAGTCTCTGTTTTTACATGAAGCTATTCCGGGACATCATTATCAGATTTCACTTACCCAGGAAAGTGAAGAATTACCAAAATTTAGAAAAACATTATGGTATAGTGGATACGGAGAAGGATGGGCGTTATATAGTGAATCTTTAGGTAAAGAACTTGGGTTGTATACAGATCCATATCAGTATTTTGGAATGTTAGGTGCAGAAATGCATCGCGCTATACGTTTGGTGGTAGATACTGGATTACATTCAAAAGGATGGACTCGCGAACAAGCAATACAATATTCGTTGGATAATGAGGCTGAATCAGAAGCTGGAATTACTTCAGAGATCGAACGTTATATGGCTAATCCCGGGCAAGCGCTGTCATATAAGATTGGTCAGTTAAAAATAAGAGAGTTAAGAGCTAAAGCAGAAAAAGAATTAGGAGACAAATTCGATATCCGTAAGTTTCATAATCAAGTATTAGAGACTGGATGTGTACCTCTAGCATTGCTGGAAGATAAAATCAATACCTGGATTGCAAATAACAAGTAATTATTATTCTATATCGTTAAAAGAGGTTGTTTAAAAGCTTTTAAACAACCTCTTTTTTTTATTTCTTTTTAAGCCATTGTTCAAAATATAAATTCTCAATTTTCTTTCGCAGTCCAGAGTTTATAATTTCTATGGGTTCTACATCTGAACTTAGATTTATCAAATACCATATTTTTTCATCATCGGGTTTAAATTCTAAATCAGAATTTGTATCTCGTATGGTTTCTATCATAATTTGATCACTTTTAGGTATTAGTGTATATGATATTAAGTCTTCGTTTTTAGGAGATAACCTTTTAAATTCAGTGCCGTCTGTCCTTGATATAAATAAATGTTCGGGATCATTATGATTAAGTTTTTTATCATTATTGTAATCAATATCTCCAATTTTATATAAAATACTTTTAGATAAGATTGCCCCGGTTTCTTTAATATTCACTATATAATCAGTAATTCTCATCTTAGATTCAGTTAATAGTCTAGTCTGATTAGAGTTTTTGTCATAAAAAAGAATATTCCAATATCTTGGATAATCTGCCCAGGAATATTCATCACCACTATATCTGCTAAATGTTTTTTTTCTTTCTGAATGTTGTGTAGTAATAGGTAATAAAACCTGAGAGGTGCTATCTATAAAAACAGGTTTGTCATATTCAAATTTAAAATTGGTTAATATAGAATCAATCTGATGTTGAGTGAGGTTTTCATTTTCTATTATTTCAATCTTAGGATGATCTCTATCACAAGAATACATGATAATAATTAATAGTAAAAAGAGTAGTTTTTTCATGATTTAAAGTTTTACTAAAAGGTGTGAAAATTGTAAGATTTATTGTCCTAAATTTATTTCTTGGCGTTCTAACCAATTTAGAGGGTTAGTAAGTTCGTGATTGCAAAATTCTAAATGAATAACTCTCCTTTGTTTATTATTAGTTGTCCGATTTGAAGCATGCAATATCAATGGTTTCATTAACATTGCTCCTCCTTTCTCAATTTCGCAAATATGTTCGGTTTCATTTTTCCAATCAATTGATTTTGATCGATGAATTCCTTGTAGATGTGATTTAGGAATTACTTTAAGTGCTCCATTGTTTTTATCAGTTTTGTCCAAATGAATTCTTATGGTAATGGTATCTTGTAGTATCTTAATTGGTGGTTGAACTCCAAATTGCCCTTTTTTAAAAGTCCAGTTTATGTAATCTTTTAGATTTGCTTTCTGATCAACAGCTATACTTAAATCTTGATGATAACCTACAAACCAATTGGATTCTTTCGGTTTATCAAAATAAATGGCTTTAGTCGAAAAATAACTAGAATCAGGCAAAAAATCAATCAAATTCTTGTTGAAAAGAATTGTTTTCAGTTCAGGAATTACATTTATAAGTTGTCTAATGGCAAATACATCTTTTGTTTTTAAGAAAGAATCCCCATTCTGTTCAGAGTTTTTAATACATGTTGACATCTTATTAATTTCAGATTCAGTATACAGATTAGTTAAAACCGAATACCCTATTTCTTCTAACTCAACTTTATTCTTGATATACATTATTTTCTGAAAAGATAATTAGACAACCAAAATAAAGAAAACCTATGACATTTTAATTGTGCTTTTTATATTCATAGTAGTATATTATGATATACAAAAAACCGCCTTAAGACGGTTTTTATAGTAAAGTGGGTAGACACTATGACGATCACGCTACAGTTTCTTCTTCTATAGTGATATAAATGATAGCGCCAATACTAATATTGAGTGACAAACCTAAAGCAAATATTTTTTGAAAATTAGGGGATAACCTCCCTTTTTGTTAAGGGGTGTTTTTTGGAATTATACCCGTTGTTACTGCTGGGTATTGGTCAGATAGGAATAAAAATTTAATGAGGTGAAATCAAAAATGTATTATTGTAATTTAAAATAATGCTCAGATACAAAAGGACATTTTTCTACTTTTTCTATATTCATAGACCAGGTTACACTTGTTATTTTCCAGGAATTATTGACTAGCATGAGTGACCAGTACTCTGTACCCCAGTTTTGAATTGTAGAATTAACAGCCAAAGTATAATCAAAAGATATCGTTGCAAACTGATCTCTTACATCCATTTTGATATTATAGAATTTTTCTTCAGATCCATCTGCTAGATTGTTATAAAATGTTTTGTAATCACTAGAAGTAAAAACAAAATCAGGCATTTTCTTCGCTACCATTTCTTTTGATTTATTGGTAAAAATAGCAGCCCAAGTAATAGAATCATGTAAAAATAAATTAGAGAATTTTTCGAAATTATTGTGTTCTATAATTGAGGTTCTAAAATCCTCGATGACTTGTTCTAATTTATGATTAGTAACATCACTGCTTTGTGCATTTGAGAAAAATGATAAGAAAGTTAAGCCGATTACTATAATTTTAAATTTCATAGAAAATGTATTTGTTAAGATATATTTACGACGAATTCGTTTCAATTTTGTTACCAATACATTAGAATCTATGAAGCAGAAGTGACAGTTTTTTTAATAATCTAGATGTAATTATTTGATGTTTGAATTCTTATATTAAGAAAATCTTAACCACTTCACTACTAAGATATATTTACATTTAGGCCTTTAAACTCAACTAGAATGAAAAAATTTCCTTTATTATTTATCATCGCACTATCTGTTGTTTCATGTCAACAACACAAAGAGAAAGTAGATTTACTTGTGCTAAATGCCAATGTATACACAGTAGATGATGCGTACCCAAAAGCTGAAGCCTTTGTGATAAAAGATGGTAAATTCTTAGATGTAGGTAGTAATGATGAGTTGTTAAATGGATATGACGCAGGTGATACTTTGGATGCTAAGGGAAAAACAATTGTGCCAGGATTGATTGATGCTCATTGTCATTTTTATGGACTTGGATTACAACAACAAAAAGTTGACTTAGTTGGCACTAAAAGTTATAAGGAAGTATTGGATCGTATTGTTGGATTTCAAAAGGAAAAAAATGTGCCATTTATAACCGGAAGAGGTTGGGATCAAAATGATTGGGAGGTAAAAGAATTTCCAACAAAAGAAAAGTTAGATAGTTTGTTTCCTGATACCCCGGTGGCTATTACAAGGGTTGATGGTCATGCGATGATTGTAAATCAGAAAGCCTTAGATCTTGCCAAAATTACAATTGATACAAAGATAGAAGGTGGAGAAATTGTTCAAAAAGAAGGAAAACTCACAGGGGTACTTATTGATAACCCTATGGGATTGATTAGGTCGGTTATCCCTCAACCAACGATAAAGGAGCAGATACAAGCACTAAAGGATGCAGAAGCGATTAACTTTAGTTATGGATTGACTACAGTAGATGATGCTGGATTAAGCCCAGAAGTAATTGCTTTAATTGATAGTTTGCAAAAAAACGATGAGTTGAAGATTAGAATGTATACTATGGTGAGTAATGTGCCAGAATACGTAGATTATTATTTAGAAAAAGGAGTGTATAAAACAGATAAACTGAATGTTTCTTCTTTTAAGGTATACGCAGATGGAGCATTAGGATCTCGAGGAGCTACATTAAAAGAGCCATATTCAGATAAAGAAAACCATCATGGAGCAATGGTAATAGGGAATGCTGATTTTAAAACGTTAGCAAAACGATTAGCAGGATCTCCATTTCAGATGAATACACATGCTATTGGTGATTCTGCAAATGCAGTAGTGATGAAAACATATTATGAAGTATTACAGAATAAATCAGATAGAAGATGGCGTGTAGAGCATGCTCAGGTAGTAGCTCCAGAAGAATTTGATATTCTTAATGATAACTTGGTAATGAGTGTGCAACCCACCCATGCTACCAGTGATATGTATTGGGCTGATGAGCGATTAGGAGAAGATCGTATTAAAGGAGCATATGCGTATAAAAAATTACTTGAAAAAACGGGTAAAGTTGCTTTAGGAACCGATTACCCTGTAGAACATGTAAGTCCTTTCTATACATTTTATGCTGCTGTAGCACGAAAAGATTTAAAACAATATCCAGAAGGAGGTTTTCAAAAAGAAAATGCTCTTACAAGAGAAGAAACCTTAAAAGGAATGACTATTTGGGCGGCATATAGTAATTTTGAAGAACTAGAAAAAGGAAGCATCACTGTAGGTAAATTTGCTGATTTTGTAATCTTGGAAGATAACATTATGGAAGTCGAAGAAGATCAAATTCCAAAAATAAAAGTAAAAACTACATATTTGGCAGGGGAGAAAGTATATTAATTTGTTGTGCAAATCATAATATACTGATCAACATAAAATATTAAAAAAAAATAGACCTCATTCGATTGTCTGTTCGATTTTTGATTGTTTTTTGATTGTTTTTGAAAGAGGCCTATTTAATTTTCTTTATCTATGTTTCGGTTTTAAGTGTTCTTTTATTAATTCTGATCATCCAATTTTACTTTTAGGATTGTAGGTTCGTATAATTTTTCCATAGGAAAAAGAGATCCATCTTTATTGAAACTTCCAAACTGAGCATTTGCGATATAGTACAACTCATCTTCTATCAAAACACCAGTTGATGGATTATTCATCATTGGATGATTATATTCTATTAGTATCGTTTTAATGATTGTATTCTGTTCTGTATTAAGTACTAATTTTCTAACCGAATTCTCATCAGGTTGAATACCAATTAGAGAGTTTTTATAAAAATATAGCCCATCAACACTTTTTTCTCCTGTTACTTTAATACCTTCAAAACATTGTAATATTTCTTTTTTACCAGTTTTGATATGTACACGGACAATTCCTTCAGTACAAGCAATAAACAAATATGTATTATCATTAGAAATCGTTATTCCATTAGGATATCTTAATTCAGAGAGGTCAGATAAGACTTTTAATCGACCTTCATCTTTTTGTATAGTATATAGTTTAGGTTTAGAAAACATATGGGTAGCATATATATTTCCAGATGTATCCAAAGTAATATCATTAAAGAAATGAACTTCTCCAGGGATATCTACCCAATATTTTTTAATAAGTTTCCCGGTTGTCAGGTCGTACTTAAAAATTCCAGAAGGGCGACCTTCTATCGTGTCATTTTTGGTATATCCAATAAGGTTATTTCCTCCAGAACTACATACCCATAGATGTTTTCTTACCGGATCAACTTTCATCCCAATAATCATATGTAAACCATCTTGTTTAGGTTGTATAAAGTCCTGATATAGTCCATCTTTTGTTCGTTTTATAATTTTTCCTTTTCGGGTACTTCCAATATAAAAAGTTCCATCATTGCTGTCATATGCAACATTTTCGGGTAGCAGATCTTTTTCAGGAATTGTAAAAGCTATAAAACTTTTATTAAATTGTTCTATTGGTTCTTGAGCGATTCCTGAAAAACTAAATCCAGCAAAAAATAAGATGTAAATAACCTTCTTCATTGGTGTTCTTTTAAAAATGCGAATTACATAAAGTGTTTTCCAGCATAACTAATGTATTTCATAAAGAAATCGAAAAGATTAATTTTATATAAATCTTCACTTTTTTGATGTGTGCTTACTCTTTACTTATGTAAATTCATTACACATAAATAAATTATGGGTTTACATAAATTATAGGTTTAAGTGAGTGTCAAATCCTAAAATCCTATAGCTTTGTTATCAATGAAAATTAAAAGCATCTGGTTTCATATAGGATTTTGGATTATATATACTGCTATATTTACTGTAGTTGAAGCTAGTTATAAAGGAAAATATACAGAAGCATTAGCTTTTGAGCTTATGAATATGCCCATGCGGCTTATTGTTGTTTATTTTAATTACTTTGTTTTACTTCCTAGATTTTTATTGCAAGGAAAAACAGCAAAATATTTTACATATACACTATTAACATTAATTGTTGCAGGGTTTATCCAACGACTAGCCAATTACAAGATACTATCCATATTTTACTCTGATTTGTATGATTTTGGAGTGTGGCTACCATATAAATTTCTGCAGACTTCTATGATTATTGCGTCCCCTTTAATTCTCATTATTGGAATTTCTGTGATATGGAAGGTAGCAGAACTACAAAAGCGAGCTAAAACCCTTGAAAACGAAAAATTACAATCAGAGTTAAAATACCTGAAATCGCAGATCAATCCTCATTTTCTTTTTAATACATTAAATAACATTTATGGATTGTCACTGGAAAATTCGAAAAAGACTCCCGAATTAATTCTCAAATTATCTGATTTTCTTAGTTTCTCTCTGTATGAGAGTACTCAAAAATTTATTCTTTTAGAGAAGGAAATCAATTTATTGAATGATTTTATTGACCTTGAGAAATCTCGATTCGACGATAGAGTAGCGGTAGAAGTATCCATCCCAGAAAATATCAATCAGATATCTATACCTCCTTTGATTTTGGTGCCATTTGTTGAAAATGCTTTCAAACATAGTTTAAAAAATGAAACAAGAATTGCCCATATATTTGTTAAATTAGAAGTTGTCGATGGTCAATTGATCTATGAGGTTAAAAATTCTAAACCGGATCAAACTATTGAGGATTCTTCTCCCAGAGGTATCGGATTAGAAAATATCAAGAAAAGATTAAATATTTTGTACGATGATCAATACAAATTGCAAATTGAAGATGAGGATGAATCATACTCTATTGTATTGAAAATTAATGTGTAAAGATGTGATTGTGTTTGAAAAATAACTGTGAAATGGCTCAGACTAATAAAATAAACAGATGAAACTTCAATGTATTATAGTAGATGACGAGCAGACTGCTAGAAATATTTTAAAAAAGTATATCGGTGATGTTTCAAACTTAGAACTAATTGCAGAATTTAAGAATGCCCTGGAGGTTCTTAATTATCTTCAGAATAATCCAGTAGACCTGGTTTTTCTGGATATAGAAATGCCTAAACTTTCTGGTTTGAACCTAGCAAAAATTATAGAAAATAAAGTCAAAATAGTTTTTACTACTGCACATCGAGAATTTGCTTTAGAGGGATTTGATCTTAGTGCTGTTGATTATTTATTAAAACCTTTTTCTTTTGACCGTTTTCTAAAAGCGATTCAGAAAATGACACCTCAATTTTCTAATATTGTTATTCCTCCTGTTGTAGATCATATTTTTATCAAAGCTGATAAAAAAATGGTAAAAGTCAATTTTTCAGAATTACTTTATATCGAAGGTTTAAGTAACTATGTAAAAATTCATACTATAGAAGATACATTGGTTGTGTATGAAAAAATGAGCGATCTTATATTAAGGTTACCATCACAATCTTTTATGCGTATACATAAATCCTATATCGTAAATACCAGAAAAATAAAAACATATACAAAAGAGTATGTAGAAATTAAAAAAACGCATATTCCTATAAGTTTAACCTATAGAAATACTTTGTTGTCATTTTTAAGTGGTTCTTAATTGTCTGTACAAAAGGTGTATACGAATGATTTAGTTATATTCATTTTATCTTCCACCGTTAGCTTGTAAATCTGCAATGCATTGAGGGTCCAGTTCTGGAATTACATCTCCCATACCCATCATACCACTGCCAAATTGTATAGCCGCTTCCATTAGACAATTAGAAACATTACAGTGACCTTCAGCTTCTTCATCTTCATGTTGGGATTGTAAAGGACTTCCTAGGTCGACTAATCCCATTAGGTGAGCAAATTCATGATTAAGTGTAGCAATTTCTACTGTGCTAAGAGCAGGGGAGTTAGGCCTTGCGTTTAATGCCAGCAATGTACCTTGATAAATAACCATAGAAGTGTTGAGATAAGCAGAACCCAAAGTTACTTGTTCAGTTGTGTCATCTTCTCTACTTCCATCTGCAAAATATACATATACAGTGATATTACCATCTTCATTGAATAGTGTTCTGGTATCATTTTCTATTTCTGCAATTTCTTCGATAGTAAAAGGAGCTTTACCAGAAGAAGGAACAGAACGTTGAGTAATGGTAATTCCATCGGGCTTAAATAATCTTTCCTGCAAAAAATCTCTAAATCCATTTACAGCAGTAGCTGATGGTTCAAACCCTTGTACAGATACCATTTCTATAGTGATACTGGTAAAATTTGTAGCGCTTAGAAGGTCATTCGCAGAGCTACCAAGTGGTTGTTTATTGTTTACCTGTAAGGCATTAGTTGAAGGAGTATTATCATCATCATTAGAACACCCAATGAGAATAAATGAAGAGATCAATAAGTAGGTTAAAAATTTTGTTATTTGCACAGGAGTATTTTTAAGGATTAGTTAGTGTTGGTAAATAAACGAATTTACACAGTATCTTATTTTTACTTTAACATTGTTTTTGTATGTACTTCTGTGCCACAAAGATTGTACCATCAATTTTAGTATAAGAAGTATTTTTTTAAATTGCTAAAGTAAGTCTGGCTAAGTAGTCGTTGTTTTCTCCTTCAAATAACAATTCGGTTAAAAAACCATTAGTATTAGCTGCATTTTGTAATGTATTATAGTCAATATATAACCAGTCAAATTTTTCTGATTCTTGATTTTTATATTGTAATGAGTACCTCATTTCGCCATAATATCCAGCAGATGCATCTACCCAAAAACCCCCATCATCATCTTGAAAAAGATATGAAATGTCTGAAGAATCCATAAGAATTTGCCCACCAGGAATTAAGAGTCTTTTTATATGTGTGAAGAACATATCAATATTACTCAAAGTACCTATAATGCCACTCCCATTCATTAAGAATAGTATAGTGTCAAATGATGTGTGATTATATTGAAAAATATCCTGAGTCAGCGCATTTTGGATCCCTCTTTTTTTACAGATTTCTATGGCACCTTCCGAAATATCAATTGCAGTCACATCGAGTTTTTTTTTGTCCTGAAGAAATAGACTATGACTACCTGCACCGCATCCGACATCAAGTACTTTTCCGTAAGAAATATCTAATGCTTTTTGTTCTATTTTAGGCATTTCTGGATAAGATCTGAAAAGATAGGGTATAGGTATATGATCATCATCAAAATCATCAGCTTTCACGACAATATCTTCTGTATATTCCTTATTATAAAAATCTTTGATAGCTTTTCCAAAGACATCTGTATTCATCCTTTTTGGGTTTATAATTTTGGTGGTTATGATTAGTACTTAAAAATCTTATTTTTGCAGTATGCAAGAATTTATAGATCAATTACCACGACTGGCCAAAGATAAACATAACGAGAATAAAAAGTTCTTTGCTAAACTTAAAAAAAAACCGCCCAAAAAGTTGGATCATATCATGCAGGATTTGCACGACGAAGAGTTTAGTGTTACCGACTGTTTATCTTGCGGAAATTGTTGTAAAACTACCGGGCCATTGTTTACAGATAAAGATGTAGAACGAATTGCAAAATTCTTAAAGATGAAACCCAGGCAATTTGAAGAACAATACTTGCAAATAGATGAGGATGGAGATTTGATTTTACAAGGAACGCCTTGTACTTTTCTTGGAGCAGATAATTATTGTAGTATTTATGAAGTAAGGCCAAAAGCTTGCCGTGAATATCCTCATACAGATCGTAAAAAATTTCAGCAAATATCCAATTTAACACTAAAGAATGTGGCTATATGTCCTGCAGCATTTAATATTGTCGAAAAGATGAAAGCCAGGTTACCTTTGTAAATATTATTACAAAACAAATCTCCCTATATTTTCTTTTATAGAAAACATAGGGAGATTGTATTTATCGTGTGTCTGTTATTTAGAACTTATTATAGTCCTTTTTTTAAATCTTCAATAGTTTTAGCCATTACTACTCCAGGTAATTTTATTGGAGCTGCAACTTGTGCTAAAAATGTACCTTTTACTTCACCAGTTTTGTATGTAGTAAAACCAATACGGTATAACCCAACAGTTAATGCTTTAAGAGGATCACTTACTTCACTTTTATATCTTAATAGTGAGTTGTATTTACTTCCACTAGGTTGTTTTGGCATTTCACTACTATCATCATTACGTTCTAAGATAGTCCAATTTGCATTTTTTGCACCTTCTTCTGTAATATTATCTTTACTAATAATATCAGAACGCTCTAATGTAATATATGTATCAAAGAAATCTTTAGATCCAGCATTTTCTGTATACGCAGCAGATGAAGTAGCTCCCTTTACTTTAGTTTTACCTACAGGAGACATCATTCTTACTCCTAGTTCTGGTGCTACAGCAGGTATCCATACATAGATATAATAAAATTTCTTCCCATCTTTTACTTCATCTTCGTTACCAGGAGCTGCATATCCCATGTAAGATACAATATCAGTATATGGTACTTTTATAGTTTTAGGACCTATTTTTTTTTCAGTTAAACCACCAAATTTACCAAGTTTTTGAGCTTGAGTTTCGACAGATGTTCCCAAAGCAAAGATGGCTAGTAGAATTAAGATTTTTGTTTTCATAATAATTGATTTAGTTATAGTTATTAATGATTAGTTGGTTAGACACACGCATTATTTCTATTTAATATTTTGTTAAATATATTGAAATAATTATTTACGCAAATATGAACTTTTCTAACGAGAATGATACTCATAATGAAATATTATATTTTTAATCAATTTAAGATTTTGATTTTCAGTGATTTGCATCGATGTTTCTCAAAAGTTTAATGTGTGTTTGTAATTTGTTTTTGATGTATAGAACAAGATGACCCGGTTTCACAGTATTCGTAGTGTAGTGTTATGGGGATTCAACAAACCCCGGGTCATCTTTTAAATTGATTTTAGAAATCTATATCATCACCTGCTTTTGCCGATGCAAATTCTGCATTGTATTTCTCCATAAGTTCACCCATTTGGAGTGCCATACGTGTATCTGTAGCCATTTTTGGAGACCAGTGCGCCCCTACAGAACTCCAATCGGTAACTGTAAGCCCATATTCTTGTAAAATTGAAGCAGCATCTTTTCCTTGTGTAGCTCCCATGTTTTGATGACACATAATTTTGATATATAGCTCAAAATCTTCCATTACTTCATTTAAACCACCACTACCATTAGAGCTGCTTGATGCTGAACCTTGATTAGTTTCTTCACTTGCAAATTTTCCAATATTTGAATTCATAAATGCATCACCATACACCTTTGATATTGCAAATGTAGTATCTTGGGACATTCTTGCCGTCCACTCTGCAGAGACTTCATCCCAGATTGGTTTTTCGGTTCCAACTACTTTTAGTACTTCTTCTAGATCCATACCTCCTGCAATCTTCGCATTAGCAGCAGCCCAGGTTTCCATATCAATTCCCGAAATGGGATCTAATAAACCACCTGCTTCTGCCGCTTCTACATGAGCATCCATTTGAGCATCTAATTTAGCTTTTTGTTCTTTTAAGAAATCATCTGCAGCATCATATGCTTTCTCTTCTGCATCATCTAATAAAGCTATTCCCCATAAAAAATGTTTTTCATCAGAGAATCCATATTCATTGATTTGATCATTAAACTCTTCTGCATTATTGTCTTTGAGGTCTTTAATATCGTTTAGTATATCTGTAGCATCATCATGAGAAAGTTCACGAACTTGCTCAGGCATTACAAATTTATTTACATATCCGTACCTTCTTATGCCAGAAGGAAATTGATTATTAAGGTCAACCCAATGAGGCTCGTTTAAATTTGGTTTAAATGGCCAGACATCATAGTTCTCGTTAGTATCAAGGTCCTGAAAAGAAAGATCTGCACATGGCCATGTAGTATAATCATAACTATGCCAATCCATGCGATCTAGTACTAATAAATAGTCTCTATATTCATCTTTGTTTTTTCCTGAAACATTTTGATATAATTCATTTATAGTGCTCATAGTCTTTAATTTTTAAGATTGATTTTGTATTAAAATTGAGATAATATTTCTTGTTTTTTTTGTTTGTACTCCTGCTCATCGATAAATCCAGCATCAAACATTTTTTTTAATTTTTCTAATTTTTGCATTGGATCATCATTTTGTGGAGGAGTGTTTTGTTGTTGTGGAGATTGTTGTTGCGAAGCCTGCTGCCCCCCTTGGTTTTGGTTATTCTGATTATTCATCATGTTCCCTAACATTTGCCCCATTCCTAATCCAGCTCCCATTTGCATACCAATGTTACCTCCTCCTTCATTTTTTGCCATATTTTTTAAGGCTTCAAGTTGTTGATAATCTTGATAACTAACGCCTAGCTCTTTCATTGCTTGAGCTTCTGCACTCATATCTGCAATTCTTCCTATTCTCGTTTTGGTTTCTTCGTCAAAACTGGTGCCTTCTATTCTAAAATCAAGCAATTCAAATCCAAGCTCGTCAAAAATCTGAGTGCATGAATTCTTAGAAAATGATGCAATTTCATTACGATGTTTATCAATTTCTGTATAACTAAAAGAAGCATTGGCAAGAAAATCACTTATTGGCTGAGTAATTCTGGATAAGATAACTTTTTGTATGGCCTTTACAGGATAATAATCATCACCAGCAATCACATTTCTAAAAAAATCAACAGGTTTTGTGATTTTAAAAGAGAAATTTCCAAAGGCGCCAAGTCCCACAGGAAAATTATAAACAGGATCTTTATATGTAATTGGAGAAGGAGTTCCCCAACGTATATTTTGCATTTCAGCCTTTCTGTAAAAGAAGATACCTACTTTATGAGCAGATTCAAACTTGTACATAATGTTTTTGATCGTTGTCCAAAAAGGAATATTTCCTGTTTTAAGGTCATATAGGCCCTCTTCTTCAAAAAAGCCTTCCACTTTTCCTTCGTATACAAAAAGACACCCTTGCCCTGGACCTACAATCAACTTTGATGCGTTTTTTATTTCATCTCCGTCTTCTGTCCATTTTTCAAAAAGAGTTTCAGGTTTTGGATCTTGCCATTCGATTACCGAACGTAATTGATTACTAAATGAATTTGACATAGCTGTTCCTTTTTAGAATTACTAATAGTTAGTTAAAAATGCTGTTTTAGCTTTAAAATCTTTTTCGTAGCGATCTTTATAATCTGGGATAATTTCAATTCTTTTTTTAAGATAAGTCTCTACATATTTTTGATATATAGCATCTAATTCTTCTTTTTTGTAGATCTCTTTACTTTTAAGATAATTTTGAAACTTAAGCTCCTCGTGGTGTAGATAATGTTCTAGTGCAGCTTCTTCACCTAAAGCATGAACAGCAAAATGTTCTATATTTCTAGCTTTGGTTCCAGGTTCAAAAGTGTTTACAGTCTGACAATACTCGCATGTACTGTAATAGGATCTGAAAAAATTATCTTTTACAGGAAGTTTTGCCTGACATTGTGTACAACAAAAATCTTTGGATAATGTATCTTTTACTTCCTGAACTAATTTTTTTGCTGCATCTGCAAAAATTTTAACTTCGTATGATTTTAGTTTTTGTTCCAAATCAAATCTGGTGTTGAACCCTTTGTCTCTTTCTTTATTAAATTGATCTGAACCAAAATCGACACCTGCATTTTCAAAAGCTTCTTCAACTTTTTCATCCCAGGTATCATCTATTTTATAAATCAAATCACTAGCTTGAGAATAAATTCCTTGCCAGGCATTACTAAAAGTAGTGGTCTCAAAATCTGTAGCTTCGAATAATACAGGTAATGCAGCTTCGGTTTTTTCTAGTACTTCTTGAAATCGTTCTTTAATTTTTTTGAGAAAACCATCCCATCTATTTTGTGTTTCAATGAAAGACATAGTTGTAAGGAGTTGTTAGTTGTATTTTAATAGAATTGACCTCCGCAGAAATCACAATACTGAAGATCTGTATCATCAGGCCTGGCTGCTCCGCAACCTTTACATTTCTTAGTTTCCAGACCAGCATTTGTTTCTTCATATTTTTTGGTAGAAGAGATTGCATTGGCTAGAATATCATCCAAAAGATTTTTTTCTTTTTTTGGTTTTTCGTTATCGTTTTCTTGCATTTCGAATCGTGGGTTTTAGAAAAAAAAGAATTTGACAAAAGTGGTTATCCCCATATTTTTGTATTAAAAAATATAGGAATAACCATTGGGATTAATATTCCAATTTTATATTATAACCCTTTTTTTAAGTCTGCAATAGTCTTTGCCATAACTACTCCAGGAAGTTTTATCGGAGCTGCAACTTCAGCTAAGAATGTACCTTTTACTTCACCAGTCTTATAGGTTGTAAAACCAATACGGTATAATCCAACAGTTAATGCTTTAAGAGGATCGCTTACTTCACTTTTATATCTTAATAATGAGTTGTATCCTCTTCCGCTTGGTTGCTTAGGCATTTCACCACTATCGTCATTACGTTCCAGGGTTACCCAGTTAGCAGCTTTTGCAGCCTCTTCGCTAATGTTATCTTTACTTATAATATCAGAACGTTCTAGAGTAATGTAAGTATCAAAATAATCACTAGAACCAGCATTTTCTGTATATGCTGCAGATTTTGTAGCCTTTTTGATTTTGGTTTTACCAACAGGAGACATCATTCTTACTCCTAGTTCTGGAGCAACAGCAGGTATCCAAACATAGATGTAATAAAATTTCTTTCCGTCTTTTACTTCATCTTCATTTCCAGGAGCAGCATATCCCATATAGGATACGACATCTGTATATGGTACTTTTATAGTTTTAGGACCAATCTTTTTTTCAATAGAACTACCAAATTTCTTTAGTTTTTGTGCATTAGCGTTAAAAGTGCTTCCAAAAGCTAGTATTGCTGCTACAATTAGAATTTTTGTTTTCATTTTTTGGTTTTTATGATTTATTAAATGTGTTTAAAAGTTTTTTACTCTATAGTAAAGGTTACCGTTACAAGA
Organism: Aquimarina algiphila; assembly: GCF_007489275.1. Classification (GTDB taxonomy): domain Bacteria; phylum Bacteroidota; class Bacteroidia; order Flavobacteriales; family Flavobacteriaceae; genus Aquimarina; species Aquimarina algiphila. The sequence continues at coordinate 8,948 of NZ_VLNR01000018.1, read as the reverse complement.
TGTTTTTGAATTTCGTCTGGTTTGTACATGTTTATGTATTGTGCTTTGGTGTCAGAATTCACAACCTTTGTGATTTCACCTAATTTTTTACCAAGTCCTTCGGCTGCTTTTTGCGCCTTTGTTTTAGCATCTTCTACAGCAGTAAGGGTTAAGTTAGCCCATTCTTTATTTGTTTTTTCCTTTGCATCTGCTTGTACTTGTACTACAGTTAAACCGTTCATTTTCTGTTTGATAATTTTCATTATCTCTTCTTCAGAAGTTGAGGTGTAATTGTAGTATGCAACATCATTTACTTCTGAGTAAGATGCATACAATTGATAAAGAATATTTTTGCTGTATTTGCTAAAATCAACACCTATAGCTTTTAATTTGTCACTATACATTTGTTGTACCTCTGCCAAACTTTTGGGTTCTAGCTGCTGGTACCCATCTGCAACGATTTGTTTTAATGAAATAGTGAGAAAATAACTGCTAACTTCTACTTGCTTATTAGCTTCTCCAACTACGGTTAATGTTTTACCATTTTCTTGTGCTATACTTGGTGTAATAGCTAATAGTAGTATAAAAACGAGTTTTTTCATGATAAAAAGATTTTGATACACTTATTTTTATTTACCCAGTAGAGGTAGTATGGCAATTAGCATAACGGCTGCTGCAAAAATGATCAAGCCTATAAAGTGATACCAAGGAGTTTTGATGTGGTTATTTTTGAAATCAGTAAAACTTGTTATCAACTCTTGGTTTTGAATTTCTCTTTTTTCAAAAGCACCTTTACAATGACCACAGACGGTGTATACTTTTTTTCCGATAGGAAAGAATGGTATCCAAAATACGTGGAAGTATTTTTTATACCCTTGTATCCACATATTATTTTGTGTATTACAATGCGGGCAACTTCCTCCTTCTAATTGTTTAGGTTGTATTGTAGAAGAACCTGTTCCGAATATGATCATGATGTATTACTTTATAGGTTTAGATACTTGTTATTCTAGAATTTTAATTTTGGTTACTTTCAATTATATAAAGAATAAGAAAGAAGCAACGATCATCCAACAACCAACTATGATTCCTAAGATTCCTAGTTTACCTTGTTTTGGAGCTAATTTTTCTCTAAGCTGATTAGCTTTTTCTTTAGCTGCCTCGTTTTTGGATAAAAAGAGTTTATTGATTAGACCAAAACCTAACATGAATCCTAAAATAGCTTCGATAATGTTTCCAGCTAATAGCGTTATCCACCAGATAGGATATGTTGTAAGCCATCCCAGGTTAAGAACTGCAGAGATAATTCCCCACACTCCCCAGAAACAGAATACAAGTCCGATCCAGCCTTGATAAGGTTCGATTTTTTCTAATAGCTCTTTTGCATTTGGTTTTTTAGATAGCAATAATGATGGTACTGCTATAATACTCAATAGAATTAAAGTGATTCCCCAAGTCATAATTTTAGTTTTTAAGGGTTAGTACTTGTTTTTTACTTTATATGTTTTTTAAAATGCCTCTATATCTATTATCTGTATATATCAAGATGTGATATAGAGACTAAAAAATCACAGTACAAAGATGAGATAGAAGCATGGTGAGGAAAACACCTTTTCTAGTGAAAAACAATACCCTGAAAACAGGGGGGTATGTTGAATAGGTATCTAATTTTAAATTCTACTAATACTGATAATCATGAATAGTTTTATTCTAAATAAATTGTTTTTTTAAGTATTAAATGATTTTGAGTATGATCTATAAAAGAAAGTAGTAATTAATGTAAGAATTGAAGAGGTGTTTTGTTTTGAAATTAAAAAACCCCTGAAAACAGGGGGGTGTATATTATGGTAAAACCCCATTTATGGTGATTGGTATGTATTGGATCATAAATAATTTTGTTGTGTAAAACTAAAAACACCAAAATTGGTTATGGGAAATACTAGTAAAAACGTGTTTACAACAAAATTGAAACTTAATTTAGTCGGTTTAATACTAATTTTTAATGCGTCCATATCTTTTGGACAAGGATGCCCAGAGGTTCCAATATCAGGAATAGATGAAACAAATAGTTTTGTCGTAGAAGGAGAGAATGAACAAGATGATTTGGGGTATTCCGTTAAAGATGCTGGAGATGTTAATGGAGATGGAATTTCAGATATTATTATTGGAGCTCCATTTGTAGATTCTGGAAGCATAGAGGATGTAGGAGAAGCATATGTTATATTTGGAGGGTCAGGAGTATCTTCAACTTCTTTTGACATTACATCATTAAATGGGACAAATGGTTTTATAATAAGAGGAACAAATCAAAATGATAGATTAGGAACGTCAGTAAGTACAGCAGGGGATTTTAATGATGATGGGGTTGATGATATTATTATTGGAAGTAGTTCTTTTCCTAATGTGGGGAATACCATAGTGATTTTTGGAACTAATACGGTTTTTTCTTCATTATATACAATTTCAGATATTAATGCTGGAAACGGCATTATTATTAGCGGAGAAGGTAGTGATAATTTTGGTGAATCAGTTAGTTTTGCTGGAGATGTTAATGATGATGGGGTGGACGATGTTACCATAAACGCTCCGCTATATGATGGTTCTGGTTTTAGAAATAATGGAAGGACTTATGTGATTTTTGGGAGTTCAACAATTACTAATATAGACGTATCTGCACTGGACGGTAATAATGGCTTTGTAATAAATGGTTTTCCTCAGAATGATTCAGGGAGTCAATCAAAAGTAAGCGATGCCGGAGATATTGATAACGATGGAATTGATGATATTATTTTGGGGTTTCCGGGATATGATGAGGGGAGTAACCTATCTACGGGACGAGTTTGTGTTATTTATGGCAATAGTATTGGTTTTTCAGCGTCTCTAAATTTGTTGTCATTAGATGGAAGCAATGGTTTTTCAATTCTTGGTGAAGAGGCTAATACAGCATTAGGTTTTTCTGTAGGTGCTGCAGAAGATTTTAATAATGATGGAATAAATGATTTTATTGTAGGGGCTCCAAGAAAAGATGTTAACACTATTAGAGATATTGGAGAGGCTTACGTTATTTATGGAAGAGGTTCTTTTCCTTCTACTTTTAACTCTTCGGATCTGAATGGGGCAAATAGTATGACTATTAGAGGAATCCAAAGACCTGATTATATAAGAAATTCGGGATTTAATAATTTAGGATATGCAGTAGATGGATTGCATGACATAAATGATGATGGAATAAGTGATATAATAGTTTCAGCAACAGGAGGAGGAGCAGGTAATCAAGGAGGTGCATATGTTATTTTTGGTTCTTCTTCCAATCCTGATATAATTAATGCTGGGGAGGTCTTTGGTAATGTGGGTTATCAGGTTTTTGAAGATGAAAGGTTTAGTAGGCAACGTTTTGGACAATCAGTTAGTTCTATCGGGGATTTCAATGCAGATGGAATAAACGATTTTATTGTGGGCGCAATTAGATCGGCAACTTCATTTAGAAATAATGGAAAAGCTTATGTTTTTTATGGTGAAACTTTTGATCTTGATGATTCAGAACTTCCTACAATTAGTTGCCCTTCCAATCAAGAACTATATGCAAATGCTGTGTTGCCTAATTATATTCATTTTTTACCATCTGTGAGTGATAACTGTACTTATAATACAGACATGACTTATAGTCAAAATCCTCCCGAAGGAACACCTTTCATTTCAGATACAAATGTCACTATCACGGTAACTGATAGATCTGGTAATATGGAGACTTGTACATTTTTAGTAAGCTTAAAAACTACAACTGCTGAAATAGATTGTAATACTACAAGTTTTTCTGTAAATGATTTAAATGGAACAAATGGTCTTATTTTATATGGAGAGAAAGCACTAAGTAGAACAGGAACCGATGTAAATTCTTTAGGAGACGTTAACGGAGATGGGATAGATGATTTTATAGTAGCAGCAAGAGGTGAAGACCTTTCTTTTGCAGGCCCTTATGGTACAGATTTTATAGATATTATAGGAGGTGGATATGTTGTTTTTGGAACAGCTTCGGGTTTTCCACCAAATATAAATTTAAAAATGCTTAATGGTTCAAATGGATTTATTATTAGAGATGATACAGCCTATAGTAGCCAGCCTAATACAGCTTTTGCGGCGAGCAGTGCAGGAGATATCAATAACGATGGTATTAATGATATTATGGTTAGTGATCCTTTTCGAAAAACTAGTTTAGGATCAGAACTTGGATATAACTATATAATTTTTGGAAGGGCTACTGGTTTTCCTTTAGAATTTAATCTTTCCACACTTAATGGTTCTAATGGATTTACAGTAATAGGAGCTGATCCTTTTGAAAGACCTGGATATGCTCTTGATACAGTTGGTGATATCAATAATGATGGGATTGATGATATTGCCCTGTCAGAAGGATCAGGCAGTGGAAGTAGTTTAACTGGAAAATGTCATATTTTATATGGTAATAGTTCGGGTTTTCCAGCAATTATTAGAGTTAATGAAATTGATGGTAGTAATGGCTTTACTATTGTTGGAGATGTTGGGACTTCAGGTAAAATAGGTTATTATGTAGCTGGTTTGGGGGATATAAATGGAGATGCTATAGATGATATAACCATTGGAGGAAATAAAGCGCGAAAGTTTGTAGTTTTTGGAAGACCAAGAGGTTCTAGTTTTCCAGCGACTCTTAATGTTGATGAATTAGATGGCATCAATGGTTTTGCAGTCGAACATTCTTTAGAATCCTTGTCTCTAGAGGTCAGTAAAGCAGGGGATATCAATAACGATGGATTTAATGATGTTACTTTTGGAGGACGATATGTTTTATTTGGGAGAAATGCCTTTCCATCAATATTTGATTTGGTAAACCTAGATGGAACCAATGGTTTTTCATTTTCTAGCAATGTATCCAATCTTAATTACGCCGGTGATTTTAATAACGATGGTTATGATGATTTAATTTTTGGACGTTCTAGTTCTTATTACGTTATCTATGGAAAAGAAACTTAGGAAGATATAATTCCGACAGGTTCCGGAGTAACAGATAATAGATTAAGGATAAATTTACGAAATAGTAATTTTAATGGATCCGCATCACATGCGGGAGATGTTAATGATGATGGTATTGATGATATTATTATTGGACAATATAGAGGCAGTAGTTTTAACTTCGTAGTGAATACAGATCCAGGTTTTGCATATGTGATTTTTGGTCAGGATATCCCAGATATCGATGCGCCAGAGATTACCGACTGTCTAAGTGATCAAACTTTAAGTTCTGGATCGAACTTACCTGATTATACAAGTTCTGTTAGAGCTACAGATGATTGTGATACCAATCTTGAGATTACACAAAGCCCAGAAGCAGGAACTAGATTTACAGCAAATACTACGGTTACCATTACGGTAACTGATAATAGTGGGAAAGAGGATCAATGTACTTTTGAAGTTAGAACACCTACGCCTACAGTAGACCTTTCAGTTTCATCAGATACAGGTACAGAAGATGCGGGTACTGTAATCACGGTAACAGCTACTTCTTCGTCTGCTGTAGTGGGTGATCAAACTATTGATCTTGCTGTGGCAGGAACTGGAATTACAGGCACAGATTTTACTTTAAGTAATACTACGATTACTATTCTTGATGGTATGACTACAGGTACAGTAACTTTTACTATTGAAGATGATACTGCTGTAGAAGGCACAGAAACGGCCACACTCACGATTAGTGATCCATCCTCAGGGATTACTCTTGGAGGGACTACCACCCAGGATGTTGATATCACAGATAATGATTCAGTACCTATTCCTACAGTAAACCTTTCGATTTCATCCAATACGGGTACAGAAGATGCGGGTACTGTAATCACGGTAACAGCTACTTCTTCGTCTGCTGTAGTGGGTGATCAAACTATTGATCTTGCTGTTACCGGAACAGGAATTACAGGCACAGATTTTACTTTAAGTAATACTACGATTACTATTCTTGATGGTATGACTACAGGTATAGTAACTTTTACTATTGAGGATGATGCTCTTGTAGAAAGCACAGAAACGGCCACACTCACGATTAGCAATCCTTCATCAGGTATTACTCTTGGAGGGACTACCACTCAGGATGTTGATATCACAGATAATGATTCAGCACCTATTCCTACAGTAAATCTTTCGGTTTCATCCAATACAGGTACAGAAGATGCGGGTACTGTAATCACGGTAACAGCTACTTCTTCGACAGCTGTAGTGGGTGATCAAACTATTGATCTTGCTACTACAGGAACCGGAATTACAGCCACAGATTTTACTTTAAGTGGTACTAGGATTACTATTGCTAATGGTATGACTACAGGTACAGTAACTTTTACTATTGAAGATGATGCTGTTGTAGAAGGTACAGAAACGGCAACACTAACGATTAGTACCCCATCATCAGGTATTACTCTTGGAGGGACTACCACCCAGGATGTTGTTATTACAGATAATGATATCCCTTCAGTAAATCTTTCGGTTTCACCAAATACAGGTACAGAAGCTGCAGGTACAGTAATTACGGTTACAGCTACTTCTTCGACAGCTGTAGTGGGTGATCAAACTATTGATCTTGCTACTACGGGAACCGGAATTACAGCCACAGATTTTACCTTAAGTGGTACTACGATTACTATTCTTGATGGTATGACTACAGGTACAGTAACTTTTACTATTGAAGATGATGCTCTTGTAGAAGGTACAGAAACGGCAACATTAACGATTAGCAATCCTTCATCAGGCATTACCCTTGGAACAATTACAACGCAGGATATTACTATCACTGATAATGATTCAGCACCTATTCCTACAGTAAACCTTTCGGTTTCATCCAATACGGGTACAGAAGATGTGGGTACTGTAATCACGGTAACAGCTACTTCTACGGTAGCTGTAGTAGGTGATCAAACTATTGATCTTGATGTTACCGGAACAGGAATTACAGGCACAGATTTTACTTTAAGTGGTACTACGATTACTATTGCTGATGGTATGACTACAGGTACAGTAACTTTTACTATTGAAGATGATACTGCTGTAGAAGGTACAGAAACGGCAACACTAACGATTAGTACCCCATCATCAGGTATTACTCTTGGAACGATTACAACCCAAGATGTTGTTATTACAGATAATGACCTTGCAATATGTACTATAGAAGCAGGAGAAGATCAGGAAATCGTTGAAGGACAAGAAATACAATTAAATGCTATGGTTTCAAATCCTGGTACGTTGATTTGGTCACCTTCCAGAGGGCTGAGTAACACAAATATCACAGACCCAATAGCTAATCCAACAGAAACTACAACATATACTTTGCTTTTTACTGGTAGTGATGGGTGTACCGCAGAGGATATGGTTACCGTATTTGTAACTCCATTAGAAGAGGACCAAACAAGATATGGATTTTCTCCTGATGATGATGGTATCAATGAATATTGGGAGATTAATGGTATCGATAATTACCCCAATAACAAAGTATTGATATATAATAGATGGGGAGATTTAGTTTTTGAAGTTGATGGTTATAATAATACTTCAAGAGTTTTTAGGGGAATTGCAAACCGAAAGAGAAGTTTAGGAGGGGATAAATTACCAGAAGGGACATATTTCTTTGATATAAAAATAGAAGGAGCTCATAATTTGAAAAAAGAAACAGGATTCCTTGTTTTAAAACGTTAATTCATGAAAACAAAATATATAATAATGTTGATAGCTGTAATGCTATCAAAAGGGATTTTATGTCCAATATTTGGGCAACAAACTCCGGTTTTTGCAAACTATAACTACAATACTGTGATCATAAATCCAGCACATGCAGGGTTTTATCCAGATGCAGATGTTACAATTACCAATAGGGGATACTTAAATCAAATAGAAGGAAGTCCAAGAAATATTGGATTAACATTTAACTCCCCATTAGGTTCAGAAAATGTTGGACTTGGAGCTGGTGTGTATAGTGATCAGGTTGGAGTCACGACTGCTACAAGCCTTTTTGGGGCATATTCTTATAAATTGTTTTTTGATCATAATTATAATCGTGCTAGATGGTGGTCTTATAATCCCAACGTATTATCTTTTGGAATAACAGGAGGAGTAATGATCTATGATGAAAACCTGTTAGAACTAGGTATTCAGAATGATCCAAACTTTGCAAATAACATTAATACGATTATACCCACTTTAGGGATAGGGATACTGTACAATAGAGAACGTATTTACGTGGGGGTTTCAGCACCTAATTTATTGGGAGACTCATTATCCTCAGAAGATAATGTAAATATAGAAAGTCCCTATTATGCTTATGCCGGATATCGTTTTTTTGCAACCCGTTTTGAAGAAGTTATGATAAATCCTAGTGTACTCATTAAGTATGTTTCTGGAGCACCAACTCAGGCAGATTTTAATACTAAGGTTAATTATAAAAACAAAATTGAAGTTGGAGCAGGATATAGAACGAATTCTTCAATGAATTTTCTTGCTGGATTCTATGTTTCTAATCATTTAAGAGTATTATATAATTATAATCAGACGTTAAAAAGTACGCCCATAAATAATACACATGGAATTGTATTAAGTTATCGTTTTGGAAATGGTTTTATGTAAAAATAATAATCAAAACCTTAAAACTGATAAAAGCCATTATACGTCGTATAATGGCTTTTTTAATTAAAGAATACATCTTTCTTTTATTATACAGGTGAAGGACCAGGAAGATCAAAAATTGGTCTTTTTGCTCCTCCTCCTCCATATACTTTGAATAAGGATTGTTTGTTTAGAACTTGCTTTTCTTTATTTTTAAGCTGTTCGATTGTTGGATAATTCGGTTTGATTTGTGCCACTGATTTCGGAGCTATAGTGCCAGTAATTTCAGTTCAAACTGTGCCACTTTTTACAGTTCGAATTGTGCCAATGTAAATTGAGTCGAGTTAATTTCGGTTCTA
>NZ_VLNR01000179.1 GCF_007489275.1 Aquimarina algiphila | reverse complement strand
GTTTTATGGTCATTATGAGTGTTTTAAATTATTTGTATTACTAGCTCCTGCCGTGGTGTCGAAACCACGCTAAGCCGTGGCAGGAAAATCACTATATTTGAGCAGCCAACTTAAATTATAGTGATATGGACATAAAAAAATTTGCCGATTGGGTGAACTCTGAATTTGATTTTGATTGTTTTGAGAATGATTTTTTTGAAAAAACTTTGTTCTCTACTCAAAAAGAATTTGAAAGTTCAACCTACAATAATGTTCCTTTTGAAATATATTATGCTGAAATTCTGAATACTAAGTTTCTTGAAACTTATCTGTCACGGTTGAAATTGCTTTTACAAGCGATTCCGAAACCTGGTTCTTCAGTGTCTCTGTCAGTTGCTCAGATTGATCTGAATTCATACAACAACCGCACCCATGAACTTCGATCTTCAATCCAGAAATTAGAGAGTTGATGTTTAATACAATTTTTTGACTCATAATACTACTGTTTTAGTGTTGTTTAAGTTTAATTTTTTCACGTTTGATAATCCTTTTTACACGGCGCATATCTTCAACTACTTTGATGATTTGACCTCCTATCTTTTTGGCAATCGGATTACATTCGTTAAAGATGTCTGTATGTAATTTTTTGCTGTTGACCCCATTGGCCTGACAGACCATGGCAACGTCTTTTTTTGTTGCTCCAATCAGATGGATGTAATTACGTCCGAAACGGCTGTCAATCTCATCATATCCGTGTTTGTTGTAGCGTACACCCCGTTTAATTTCTTTTTCAAGGTTCTCAGTTCCTACAATGATTACAGACATTTCGTCCTCTAGTTCATTAT
>NZ_VLNR01000178.1 GCF_007489275.1 Aquimarina algiphila | reverse complement strand
TGAGCTATGATTGAGTTTGGATGACTTTTTTCTCTGTTATTTTCTTTATCTATTCGTATTTCGATTTCATCATTCTGATTCTTTTTAGATATTGGTAAAGGGACTTTAATAACTTTTTTATTATATTTTATTTTAGCCCAATAACCGGCTTTGGGCAATGGAATATTATGTTTTTTACATATTTTTCGTAAACCACTGTCAGAATAAGAAAATTCTTTTGCTAACTTAGTTAACGGACTCGACCATACTAAATCATATAGTTCTTTTCGTGTTAATGTTTTACTTGATTCTTTCATACTTTAACGGAATTGATGAGTTAATAAAAAGAAGATAATATTTTTCTGATTTCTAATAGCAAAAACTTTATGACTCACCATTTTTATAAATTTTCGAGTATTTTCTCCAACAATATTCTTATGGAATTATTTTTTTGATATTGACAATTCATATCATACCCAAACCCGAAACCAATATCAATTATTTCTCTACCATTACTGAAGAAAAACAAGAAGTAATGAAACGAAAAACAAAAAGAAGAAAATCGACTTCAGGAAAATCTGCAAATACAAGAAGGGTAACAATGATAAGCAGAAAAGCCAAGCAGATCAGAAAGAAAGGAGAACAATGGACTAATACCATAAAAAGAGCTTCCAAACTTTTAAAGAAAGAAGGGAAGTTGTAATGGATTCTCCATTAGATGGTTTAGGAAAAACAAACAAAACTCCGATTACCTATTATGGAGGAAAAAAAGCATTAACCAAACTCATCCTTTCACTAATACCAACGCATAATTTGTATTGTGAACCCTTTGTAGGAGGAGCCGCTGTCTTTTTTGCCAAAGATCCGAGTTCTGCAGAAGTGATTAATGACTTAAATGGTGATGTGGTTAATTTTTATCAGATCTGTAAACTTCAATTTACCCAACTAAACAAATTAATCCGGGCGACACCTCATAGTCGAAAGCTTCACAAGGAAGCTGCTGAACTATTAAAAAACGATCAAGAAAAGGATAAGGTAAAACGAGCTTGGGCTTTTTGGGTACAAACCAATATGAGTTTTTCGGCGCGGATATTCGGTGGATATGCTTATGAGAGAAAAACAAATGGCGTTTCAAAAACGATCTTTAATAAAAAACAAGCCTTTACCAAAGATATCTGTGAACGATTGGATTTGGTGGATATCGAATGTAATGATGCGCTTAAGGTGATTG
>NZ_VLNR01000177.1 GCF_007489275.1 Aquimarina algiphila | reverse complement strand
GTAATGCTATTTTTTCAAAACCAGAAGAAGCTGAAATTCTCAATAATATCTGGAGATCCGTCTATTGTAAATTTAGAGTTAAAGGCAGTAAAGAAGATTGGAAAGGATACCAGGAAACCCTGTATACCCGAGTGGATATGGTCGCTAGATGGCTGGAACGCAATCCCAATCGATGGGTAGCACCTCCACACTTGTATTTCAGTCCAGAGAATAAGAGCAACGGTTTTAAAAAAACATACCCATGGTTTTTAAAACAACAAATCGTAAAACGAGAAATCCGAAATCGTATTCTGATTCAGAAAACTGAAAAAGAATGGACAACTCACAGCAAAGGAGAAGGTAAACACAAACACAAAACCCGTTTACAATTGTTCCGTTTACAACAGCAACGCCTCGAATCCTATGGTGATGAAGCCCTAATACGAGCATATGAAAAAAGTTTACATAACATGGTAAACACATAATTCATGATACACCCAGATCCCAATACGGCATTGAGTAAATGCATAGTGTATTTTAATGATGGCAACTCCAGGACATTTTATTCCCTGGATAAAAGCCATAAAAGATCAAAACCAAATCAGGCACTAGGTATACGAAGGTTAGAAAAAATGCTACTCCACGGAAAACTCAAAGGAGCCTGGGAAACTGCAATTATTTATGAAAATGCTCCTAACGGCAGAGAATTAGTTAAGTATAAAAATGGAGTGCGGGTGTTTTGATCAGCTTCAGAAATATAAACCTTAAGTTTGTATACTTAAGAGTAACCAGAATCAGAATAAAGGAATATAGTTTTATTAATTTGCAGAAAGTGATGTTAAAAAATTTAATCCATATAATATTAATTGTTTTTTGTTCTTCGTGTGATTTAAGAACAGCAGAGGATTATTATAATTTAGCTTATGATCTAGAAGAAAAAGGGAAATTTCAAGAGGCAATTAAGTTTTTAGATAAAGCAATTGAAAAAAGACCAAATTTCAGACCAGCTCTATTGAATAGAGGAGGTGATAAATCTATTCTTGAAGATTATGAAGGAGCAATAAAAGATTATGAGAAAATCCTAGAGTTTGATTCTGACAACACTTTAGCATTAATGAATATTGGAAATAATTTTAAGAGGCTTAATCAATATGAAAAAGCTATTAATTATT
>NZ_VLNR01000176.1 GCF_007489275.1 Aquimarina algiphila | reverse complement strand
GTCTCTGATCCTGACGATGATGGACCAGTATAAGCAACATCATAGGGTGCTGTACCTCCACTAATCGTTAAGGTAATCACTGGGAAAACATCATCATTTGTCGCATTACACGCATATGGTGTTTGTGAAGGAACTACATTTAAAGCAGCCGTAGGACCCACAATAGTAATAGGCTCCAACGTCACAGGACAACCTCTTGATGAAGTTACTACAACTTCATATTGACCCGCAGTAATAGGAGCAATCGTATTATTAAATAATGGACTCGCCTGAGGACCAGCTACTGAAGCTCCCGCTGCTGTAGGTGATGGATCATATACAAATAGTTCATATGTATATGGAGTGTCATCATCTGCAGAAGGATCTAAACTTATTAAAATACTACCATCATTGCCTCCAAAACAAGATACCGGAGTAACTGCCGCTGAAGGTATTGGATCTACAAAAGTAGGAACCGTAATATCAAAAGTGTCCGTACAACCAGGTGCCACATTAATAGCACTATCGGTAACCTCTACTCGATAATCTCCAGGGAAAATACCATCCGTACCAGGGGTAGTACTACTAAACGTTATCTGATTAGCTCCTGGACCTGGTGTCTGAGTAACGCCCGGTATTGTAACGCTCGTACCAGCATTAACTAAATCAAAAGTAAAATTACCCGGATTAGCCGTAATGTCAGAACCTCCTGTAACCGTAGCTACAATAGTCGCATCGTTTGCCCTACATGTAGGATCAGTAAAGACAGCTGTAACTTGTAACTCTGGAAATACCTCAATAGTTCGTGGTAAAGATGGACAGCCATTCTCATCAAAAGCAACAACTGAATATGTGCCAGGACCACTTAATGGAAAATCTATCGTAGCCGTATTAGGACCTGTAGCTGTACCAGCAACTCGAGCACCGCCATCTAAAGAGAACGTTAACGCTCCCGTTCCTGGTGGAATAGGAACATTACTCGTCGCCGTTACTGTAAAAGTATAAGCATTATCAAAGGTACAGGCATCATCAACAAAAGCATCAATAGTATCAATTACTGGCGCAGGAGTAACTGGAGGGATTGCAATTTGCCTTGGTGTAATACAACCATTGGCATCTCTTACAAAAATTACCCAGTTTAAACTTGTTGCCGGATCTAAAGTAAATGTATCTGTTAGTGGGAATACTGCCGGATCTGCCGGTACTTGTGGTGGACCAGCAACCAATATTCCTGCAACCGCTGCATACTCATAAGGACCATTACCTCCATCAGCGTCCATCACTACAGTAGACATTTCCATATTACTACAATTAGGTGCAGTAGCACTTACTATATCCAAAGTCAATGGATCTGGTTGAGTAATCGTAACTACATTAGAAGTATCATCACAGAACGGTGTTTGAGTTGCTGTAACTAAAACAGTTATATCTCCTGCTTCTAATCCACTTATCGTTATTGGTCCTGTAGCGGTATCATCAGAACCACTAACCGTAGTCACCGGTACTGTACTACTATTCGTAGCAACATAATTATAAGTACCTGTATATCCTGTAACTGTTAAAGTAATTTCTCCTGTATCATCTCCAGCACATAAAACATTTGTTAATGGAGTTATTGTTGCTTCTATTGTATCAAATGGAGCAATAGGATAAGCTGGAGTATCTATAGTACATGTAGTCGTCTGATCTAAAATCTGGAATACATAATTACCAACACTTGGTAATGTAAATACTGCTCTGGTTTCTATCTCTGGTGTACCTACATCATCTAATGTTCCTGCAGCTACAACTATTGGTGGTGCAGGTAAAATACCAGTTCCACTTAGGGCTGTAAAGGTAAATGGACCTGTTCCTCCTGTAATCGATACAATCACAGTCTCTGGATTAGTACATGAAATGACTCCATTATTAACAGCACTCGTATCTCTAGTAATCGTTGGATCTGTCATGATCGCAAATGGTGGAACAATAACATCAAAAGTCGTGAATACACAATTATTCTCATCTGTCACAGTAATACTATAGGTACCAGCAACAGGAGCAGTAATATCATATTGAACATCGGCTGCCACTGCATCAGCATCAGCAACATCAGTCTCTGATCCTGACNTCTGGATTAGTACATGAAATGACTCCATTATTAACAGCACTCGTATCTCTAGTAATCGTTGGATCTGTCATGATCGCAAATGGTGGAACAATAACATCAAAAGTCGTGAATACACAATTATTCTCATCTGTCACAGTAATACTATAGGTACCAGCAACAGGAGCCGTTATATTATATTGAACATCTGCAGCTACCAGATCAGCATCTGTAACATCTGTCTCTGATCCTGACGATGATGGACCAGTATAAGCAACATCATAGGGTGCTGTACCTCCACTAATCGTTAAGGTAATCACTGGGAAAACATCATCATTTGTCGCATTACACGCATATGGTGTTTGTGAAGGAACTA
>NZ_VLNR01000175.1 GCF_007489275.1 Aquimarina algiphila | reverse complement strand
GAGATATTAAAGATTTAATGGAGAAAGGTATTCTAAAACAAGAAGAATCAGGTGGTCGAAGTACAAATTATGAATTGATAGAATTATGAATCAGTATTCATTTATGTTTAATACGATTCAGTAATTCTTTAGCATCCAACATTCCCATATCTGCTGATTCTTGTAAATTTTTAATTGCATTTAATGTGTCTTTTATAGCAAGATATGCCTCACCAATCCAAATCAAAGAATTAGCTTTTTCATAATTATGCGTAATAACTTCTTTGAGATCTTCAATTGCTAATTCGTGTTGGCTATTTTTTGCATAAACTATTCCGCGTTCATATTTAATCTCATATTTACGAATGTAATAATCAGAATCTATATCAAAATCTTTTGACAGTTTTAACTCCACATACATACTATCAGATTTAATGGCTCCTTTTGTTTTTAAGGCTTTTGTATAATAATTAATAGCTTTTTCATATTGATTAAGCCTCTTAAAATTATTTCCAATATTCATTAATGCTAAAGTGTTGTCAGAATCAAACTCTAGGATTTTCTCATAATCTTTTATTGCTCCTTCATAATCTTCTAGAATAGACTTGTCACCCCCTCTATTCAATAGAGCTGGTCTGAAATTTGGTCTTTTTTCAATTGCTTTATCTAAAAACTTAATTGCCTCTTGGAATTTCCCTTTTTCTTCTAGATCATAAGCTAAATTATAATAATCCTCTGCTGTTCTTAAATCACACGAAGAACAAAAAACAATTAATATTATATGGATTAAATTTTTTAACATCACTTTCTGCAAATTAATAAAACTATATTCCTTTATTCTGATTCTGGTTACTCTTAAGTATACAAACTTAAGGTTTATATTTCTGAAGCTGATCAAAACACCCGCACCCCATTCTTATACTTAACTAATTCATTACCATTAATTCTATTCTCATAAATAATTGCAGTTTCCCAGGTTCCTTTTAATTTTCCCTGTAATAGCATTTTTTCTAATCTTCGAATGCCCAATGCCTGATTTGGTTTTGATCTCTTATGGGTTTTATCCAGGGAATAAAATGTTCTGGAATTTCCATCATTAAAATAAACTATGCATTTACTCAATGCTGTATTGGGATCTGGATGTATCATGAATCATGTGTTTACCATGCTGTGTAAACTTTTTTCATATGCTCGAATCAAGGCTTCATCACCATAGGATTCGAGGCGTTGCTGTTGTAAACGGAACAATTGTAAACGCGTTTTATGTTTGTGTTTACCTTCTCCTTTGTTGTGAGTTATCCATTCTTTTTCAGTTTTCTGAATCAAAATACGATTTCGGATTTCTCGTTTTAAGATTTGTTGTTTTAAAAACCATGGGTATGTTTTTTTAAATCCGTTTCTCTTATTCTCTGGACTGAAATACAAGTGTGGCGGTGCCACCCATCGGTTGGGGTTGCGCTCCAGCCATCGAGCGACCATATCTACACGGGTATACAGGGTTTCCTGGTATCCTTTCCAATCTTCTTTACTGCCTTTAACTCTAAATTTACAATAGACGGATCTCCAGATATTATTGAGAATTTCAGCTTCTTCTGGTTTTGAAAAAATAGCATTACTAAACAATTT
>NZ_VLNR01000174.1 GCF_007489275.1 Aquimarina algiphila | reverse complement strand
AAGATGAGATTATTGAGGAAAATAATTATTACCCCTTTGGACTACAACATAAAGGATACAATAATACCATTGTTGGTACAGAAAATAACTATCAAACGTATCAAGGAAAAGAAGATGAAAAAGAATTAGGGTTAGGCTTTTATGATTATCATGCCCGAATGTACGAACCATCTATAGGAAGAATGATGAATATTGATCCTCATGCAGATAGTTATTATGGAATTAACCCTTATAACTATACTCTTAATAATCCAGTATTACTAATTGATCCTGATGGTAAAGATACTGTGATTTCAATACAAGATGGCGTTATAAGAGTCTCTACACAGATTTATATTTATGGAAGTGGTGCAAATCAAAAAGAAGCAAATAAAATACAAAAAACAATCCAAAATTTATTTGGGGAACATAATGAGTTTAAATTCACAGATGATGATGGTAATGAGTTTGATGTGAAATTTGAAACATCTGTAGATGTATATGATGAAGAAAATACCGAGCTAGCGGAAGGAGATAACCTCATTGAAGTTAAAAATGAAAAGGGAAGATCAGAAGTAAGCGAAATTAATGGAGATACAGGGACTTGGTATTCAAAAGAAAAAATGGCAGGAAAAAACTTTGCGATATATCCTCATGAATTTGGACATTTGGTTGGTTTGAAGGATAGATATTCAGTATTACTTTCTAAGATAGGTATATATAGACCTGACAAAGAATGGGAATCAAATTTTATGGCCGATCATACAACTATGAATGTAGAGCAACGTAATATTGATGGAATTGTAAAAGGTGCAGTTAAAAATTATAATAGATATAAAGAACAATATGGAGATCAAAAAAGCTCTGAAAAACCATATCGATATATTAAGAATACCCGTTGTGCATTTAGAAAAAGTTGCGCAAACTGCTAAAAGGCAGTAAATTGTAGTTACGACACTATAATTCATATGCACAACTTTCAAGCAAATTACGATAAAATACTCAAGGTTTTAAAAGGA
>NZ_VLNR01000173.1 GCF_007489275.1 Aquimarina algiphila | reverse complement strand
AGGAGAGTCGATGAGAAGAAAAAGAAAAAAATCGTAATTTTAACACTGAAATAAACACGCTTTTGGGAACTGTTTTGCTATGCTCTATTTAAACAGGAATACCCGGGTCAATTTCATAGGAATCTCCACAATATCCAAGGGATGCTGTTTATATTGATTTATTTGG
Source organism: Aquimarina algiphila (assembly GCF_007489275.1). Classification (GTDB taxonomy): domain Bacteria; phylum Bacteroidota; class Bacteroidia; order Flavobacteriales; family Flavobacteriaceae; genus Aquimarina; species Aquimarina algiphila. The sequence goes on along the minus strand of NZ_VLNR01000173.1, from coordinate 896 downwards.
AGGGAGTGGTATTTTATCGCATACCATAAAATCAATATATCCAGAATCAAAGGTTATTTACAATGATTTTGACGACTATCACAAAAGACTGGAAAGCATACCCACCACAAACGCTATACTGCAAAAAATAAGAAAGGTGGTAAAAGATTATCCAAAGGATAAAAAGATAACAGAACCTTTAAAACAGCAAATTTTAAAAATAGTAGAAAAGTATCATAATCAGGTTGATTTTGTAACGATATCTTCATCGCTTCGATTTGGTATGAATTACGATAATAGTTTCGATGAGCTTAAAAAAGGTACATATTACAACTGTGTTAGGAAAAACGATTACATTACACCAGAAGGATATTTGGACGGCTTAGAAGTGGTTAAAATGGATTACAGGAAATTGTATGATAAGTACAAAGGAATTGATAATGTTGTTTTTATTGTTGATCCTCCATATTTACAAACAGTTTCATACACCTATAAAAACTATTGGAATCTTACCGACTATTTAGACGTACTGGATGTGATTAAATCTAATCGGTATTTTTTCTTCACTTCAAACAAAAGCTCATTACTGGAATTGTTCCAATGGTTTGAAGATAGAACAAGCCATGCAAACCCTTTTAATGGAGCTACACAGGTTTCACAAAAGAAAAACATAACCTATCAATCTACTTATACCGATATTATGTTGTTTAAATAAACATATCAAATTTCAATGTTATTAATACGCCGTTTAACTATCGTTTAAACGGCGTATATTTGTATTAAATAGACCCGTTGTGCATTTAGTTAATATTAATTTTTAGGTTGTTTATATTTCTGTTGAATTCAAACCTATTGATATATTGAATAATGGTCATTGCTGTGATCTTTGATAAGATTCTATTTTTAAATCCCTCAAA
>NZ_VLNR01000172.1 GCF_007489275.1 Aquimarina algiphila | reverse complement strand
GGTAAGGGAAAGTGAAGATTCTCTATAGGATGCGGCGCTATGGGCTGTTTACTTTTGATAAAAAAAATGATGTTTTTAAGGTTAATATTTTGATTGTCAAATTAATGACTTTTTTAAAATGAGAAAACCACCCTGAAAAATCGGGGAAAAAGGTGTGTCCTTTTTTTAATTCGGTGTAAAAATGACCTTCGTACTATGAAAAATGTCATACTTCTCAGTAAAGTTTTAGAAAACATGCGTCAATTGGATAAGGAGGGAAATCCAATTCCTTTTTCGATGGAGGTGAGAACATGGAATAATCAAAACAAAATGGGAGGCAAATTAAAAGTATATGAAAATGCAGTTTTGTGTATGCCTAAAGAGAAAGAAAAAGTAAGGGACTGGGCAAAGGTACTTTCGGTTAAAACGCAGGAAGTGAAACGTAAAAACCCAAACCATTTTAAAAACTATACAAGAAATATAGAGCTTTCCACAGGGGAAGTGAAAAAGATCAATATTCTTTTAATCACCAAGTTTAACGGTTTAGAAGTAGTCTATTAATATGAAACAAACACACGGCGTATATTTTGGAAAGGCCTCGGTCAGTTTAATGGTTGATGAGAGGCATCAAAAACCAACAAAGATAATCCATAAAGGAGACACTGAATTTAAAAGAGGAGTGATTGCTCCATGGGGAGATGACAATAGGTACCCTCATAAATTTATGGATGCTATTCGTTTAAATGGAGCAGCTTCCGGAGGCTTAAGTTTACTTAAATCTGCGCACTATGGTAATGGTCTTACCTTTTATAAAAATCAAAAATCAGAAACTACAGGGAAAAGGGAGAAAGTAATAGAATATAAGGAAGATCATCCGGAGATACAGGCGTTCTTTAAACGCAACAAGATGAATACGTTCTTTACTGAAACCATCAGCGATTTAGAAAGTTATGGTATTGGTTTCCCTTCACTGATTCTCAGTAAAGACTATAAAAAAGTATTACGCATTAGAAGACAAAAAACCGCATGGGGCAGACGTGAACTCATGAATCCGTCTTCTGGTTTTTCTGAAATGGTCTACTTTAAGAGTCAATGGGATGATGATGACACTAAAGATGCTGCTAAAATTCATAGTGTAGATCCTATGTGGTGTTATGAAGAGATTTTAGAATACTGCCAGAGAAAAAGGCTTCATGAATTTGTATTGCCTGTTCATTATACGATGACTGATGAGGCCTATTATCCAAAACTCACATGGCACGCTATTTTTAATAATGGATGGTTAGAGGTTTCTAACTCTATCCCGATGTATAAAAAACATCTATTCAAAAATCAAGTGAATATTAAATTCTTGGTTCACGTTAGTGAAGCTTATTTCGAAGGACAATATGGTGATGATTGGACAGACAAATTTGATGTAGATCAGCGTAACAAAATTCGTGAGGAAACATTAAAAGCGATCGATGATCATTTGTCTGGTAATGAATCTTCCGGAAGAAGTATGTACTCCAGAAAGTTAAAGGACGATGATGGTAAATGGGTGAATGCTATTGAGATCGAGCCTATCGATAATAAAATGAAAGATGGTTCTTATCTGCCCGATGCTTCAGCTGCGAATACTGAAATATTATTTGCGATGATGGTAGATGCATCACTTATCGGTGCGGGTGTACCAGGGGGTAGTATGGGATCTGGTTCTGGTAGTGATAAGCGCGTAGCCTTTGATATCCTATCGGCTTTATTTAAAACCAAGCGGGATACCACTTTACAGATTTGGGATTTAATTAAAGAATGGAATGGGTGGGATCCGGAGTTACAAGCAGGCTTTGAAAATGTGAAGCTCACCACTTTAGATAAAAACCCTAACGGTAAACAATCAGGAATATGAATTTAGTAAACAATACACTTGAGTTACAGGAGTATATCAATGTTACTTCGAATTTTGACTTTGATAAAGCACTACCTTTTATTAAACGTGCAGAGCGTAAATACATTATCCCTAATATTGGAAAAGAAGAATATACAACTATCCTAAATCACGATGGAAGCGATTCCGATATCGCAGAGGTAAAGTATTTATTAGCGGAGGCTAGTTCAAATTTAGGTTTTCATTTAGGGTTTGCACAGCTATGCGTACATATAACCAATTATGGTACAAAACAAACCGAACTGGAAGATACCAAGTCCATTGATTGGGCAACAAAACGTGATCTTCAGCGAGGTTTTACAGATACAGGATTTGAGGCCATTGATGAGGCTTTAAAAACCATGGAGTATTATGTAGATAAATTTGCGGATTGGCGGGATAGTGCTGCGTATTCGGTTTTTAATGAACATTTTAATAAAAGAACGGATGAATTTCAACAGCACTTTAATATCTCCAGTTCCCGAAAAACATTCATTGCTTTAAAGCCTATAGTTAGAAAAATAGAAGAACAATATTTTTTACCCATGTTGGGAGAAGAGGCTATGAACCTTATAAAAACAAGAACAATGGATCCTGTCTTATCCAGAGCTTTGGATTTATGCCAAAAGGCCGAGGTAGCTCTTA
>NZ_VLNR01000171.1 GCF_007489275.1 Aquimarina algiphila | reverse complement strand
AACGTCTTTTGTATGTTGCGTTTGCCTGCCGAAGGCGGCATATGCAATATACAAATTGTTGTGGCACGTTTTTAAATATTCATTCCGTAGTCCCACTTTTTTATTCCTTTTTCTTTTAGCTTTTCTTTCATATCATCTTCTAGCCAAAAAAATAGGTTCGTATATTTTACTGTTTTTGAGTTTAGTAGAAAATTTGTTGCTTGTTTAAAAAGCTCTTTACGATAAGCAGCTTTGAAGTTTTCAGGAAAGAACAACAAAAAGATTTCTAAATTTGGTAATTGATTTATATTAGTGATGTCTGTTAATCTACTATTGTTATCAATTTGAATCCTTTTTAAGTTTTTTAATCCACTTAAGTCAGGTAAGCTTTCCATTTTTGACATTCCTTCGAAATATAGAGAATTTAAGTTGTCCATAGATTTCAAAAAATCATAATTAGGAATTTGTCTTGTTCTACTTATTTCAAGAGTTTTGATACTTTTTACGTTGGCAATTGCGTCAAGATTTTTATAACTTCCAAATAGTAAACGCAATTGTACCAGATTATTAAGACTGTTGATTAAATTCAGGTCATTCATTTTTACTCCGCGAAATGTCAGACGTTCAAGTTTTGAAAGTTCAGCCGCATTTTCCAGTCCTTTTTTCATTCCGTCAATCCATAAAGATGTTAAGTCTTTAAATTCCTTAATGAAACTTAAATTAACCGCAGTTGATTTAGTTTCTCCTACTGCTAAATCTGTCAATTTTTTATTTAATAGCAAAGGTGTGTAATCAGATGTGTTAAATGAAGAAATATCAAAATTTCTTAAAGAAGGTAATTGGGAATAAAAGTCAAAATTGATTTGATCATACCATACTATTCTTAATCCAATTTTCGGATATTTTTCGTAAAATTCATATAAGGCATTCCAAGTCCTTTTTTTAGGATTTTTAAATTCAAAAAATTGAAGTGAATGAATATCTTTTTCTTCAATTAGTTCAGGAATATCTGAAGGCTTTAAGTCATCATATATATTAATGTTACCATTAAAGTTTCCCCATCTTTTCTTTTTATTGAATATTCCCATTTAATTTTTCCTATGTGCTACAACG
>NZ_VLNR01000170.1 GCF_007489275.1 Aquimarina algiphila | reverse complement strand
CTTAATAGGAATATTGTAAGGTAAACAATGTAAACAGTACGGGTATGCTCACATTAGAAGAACAACTATTATTCCTGGAGGAACATCGGGAAATGTTCACCAAATTATTGGAACAGTTCCAGGAACAATTTGGAGAAATAAATAAAGGGATATTTATTCAGCAGATTGATCATAACAATTTTTGTTATGATTCTGTATTAGCCTCAATTCAAGAACTACAAGCGTTAAAGACAAGACAAGATGGAAAGTAAGACTCCTTCTCGATTATATTATGATTTCGGTAAACTGTTTACGGCAACTAAATCCTTTATAGACAATCACAATAGAAATAAATCCAGGTTAAAAGACCGGCTTAATGCAAATCATAGGGCTACTGCAGAGCTGATGACTCGGCTTTATGCCAAACAACTCAATCAAGCTATAGCTAAAGGCACAGATATAACAGGGAAATTACCCGGTTTTAGAACCTTTAACCCTAGTCTTGCGACTTGTAAAGGATGTACCGTGCGAACTATTATCAATCATAAAGAACGCTTAAAAACTGCAGGGTTTATCATCAAAGAAATCCATCATGGAAAAACTGGTGTAGAATTATGGATTAACCCGTCTATTTTTGCACTTCCAAAGTTATCAACATCGGTTACAAATCCTAATTCGAAAATTACACAATTAGCCACTTTTTTTGATGAAAGAGTGAAAAATTTACACCCATTAGTTCATGAACATCAGGAACAAAAGAATAATAATAGCAGTGTTAATTGTTTAAAAACATTAAAAGAAGAGAAAGGAATTCGCTTACCGGCTCATAACAAAATGATAACTGGCGTTACAAGAACAGTACAGGAACAAGACAAGAACATCAAGGAAAGCCGGACTTCTGATTCCAAAAAGCAAACCAGGGGCGTGAAAAATTTGCTTTCTGAGGAGTCAGAATCGGCTTTTTTATTACAATTGGTTAGAGATTTCTGGCAGTATGCTCAGGGCAAATTGTTTAGTAATGCTATTTTTTCAAAACCAGAAGAAGCTGAAATTCTCAATAATATCTGGAGATCCGTCTATTGTAAATTTAGAGTTAAAGGCAGTAAAGAAGATTGGAAAGGATACCAGGAAACCCTGTATACCCG
>NZ_VLNR01000017.1 GCF_007489275.1 Aquimarina algiphila | reverse complement strand
TATATCCAAATTTTAAACGCGAACGTTGTTGTACAAATAATCCTGCATCAACTCCATCTGGTAAAAGGCTTCCAAAACCATTTAAATATTCTAACCGAGGCCTGATATCTGCATCAATACTTAATTCTTGTGCATAATTTTGAATTATAGTAAAAATCAATACTATTAAAGGTATTTTTATTTTCATATTTCTATATTTTAGATTGAAGATAAAAAAAATACGTACCATTATGATTCATAATAAATACGTATTTTCTCTTACTAAATTAACACTTAAAATTACAATTTAACCTTTTCGTATAAGCTGGTTACAGCATTAAATGCTTTTGTAAGTTCATTACTAATTCTGTACATATCAGCAGGCTTAATCCCTTGTTTAAATAGCTTATCCTTGTTAGATTTAACCTGATCCCATTTTGACATTGCAACTCCTAATTTCTCATCTATTCGTGTGTTATTAAAATTTGAGATTAATAACATGCTAATAGCACCGTCCAATTCATTGTATACATTCTTTAACATTTGCTCAGAATTTTTATCTTTTATTGTAGGTTGATTCGCAAAATAATACAACGCCAACCTTTGAGACAACATTCGTTGTCTACCGGCCATATTGATAATTTGTTTTAATTCTGTATCTTCTTCTCCTAAACTATCGTCTTCTAATAGAGATTCCTGACTATTATTAGCTCCTTTAGACTCAACTATAATAGCAGAAACCACATTATTCGAAGCTTTTAAAAGATCAGTATTCATCTCAATAATTTTCTTTGCATTATCATAATTAGGTGTAGTTTCTATCAATTTTTTAAATTCTTTCCAGATTGATTCAACTGTTGCTATTCTATCCTTGGTAACTTTATAGCCCGAGTTTTGTAATAAGATACTATTTTGTTTTTCAAAAATCAATTTACTGGTTAGTAAATCTCGTTTTGCAACAGCATCACTTGGGTTTTCCACAATATATAAATATGCTTTTGCTATTTTTTGACTAAGCATTCGCTGTTTCCCTGAGATATTTACTGCTTTATTAAAGTTTAACATTCCATAAGAATTGCTTTGTTGGGCAATAATAGTATTTGAAACTGGCATCATTATTCCTATAAAGAATAGTATTACCATAAATTTGAGTGTAAAAATTTCTTTTTTCATGTAATTGAATTATAAGGTTATTGTAATTTTAAATTTGGGGTATTAATACTCTTCTAGAGCAAATGTTTTAACTTTATTATCTGAAGATAATCCGAGAACTAAAACAGAGGATGCATTTTCGAATTCTGTTAAATACCTCCTATTTCCATCTTCTTCTACTAAAAGAGTAGATTCGCTCATAGTACCTTTTGAAGCGTGGTTCTCCTCAATAAAACTTTTTACTTTATCCAGAGAAAATGTTGATTGTAAATCAGCTGAGAAAACGCTAAAAATTTTATTAGCATCTTTAGCATTATACCCTTCAGATATAGTGGTTATTATGGTTTGATAATCATTGTCGGTTTGCGAGAAACCAAATTGCACAAAACATAAGAGCACAATTGTATAGGTAATTTTATTCATAAGATATTGGGGTTAATGATTAATATTTTACATATGTTTGAATGTACTATAGTACTTTTATTAGGGTCTAAATTAAATTAGATATAAGTAAAAAACACTTATAGTAGTTGAAATACCATTTTCTTCCTGTCAAATACCTTCTTAAGAAGATAATTGGATAATTTATAAGCCTGTTTTTTTCTATAAAAGCCTGTGTGAAGTCTTAAAAACATATTGAACTGAAAATCAATATGATATCAATATATAAAACAATTATGGTTAAACCATAATAAAATTACGTTTATACATCAAAAATTAACATGTGTTTATTAATGCAATTAACTGTAAAACATACACTTAAAACATTTCAAAACAGTAATAGCAACTAAAAATTAACATTATTTCATTTTTTGTTAAATAATAAACTTTAAACAAAAAATAGTATCTAAATCAATCAGTATATTTACTTTAATGAATTTAATCGTAAAAATTATAGTTAAGATTCTTATCATAATCTTGTTAACTGTTACCACACAAATAGGAGGAATTATTTATCTATGTACGGACCTATTGTTTTTAAGAAAAAAAATGAGGAAAAAAGCGATTATAAAAACAATCACATTTTTTTCTATATATACTTTTGTTACCTTTTTAATCCTTCCTTATGTAACTCCTCTTTTTGGAAGAGTAAAAATTAAAGATTCGTCAACTATAGAAGCACATACTTTTTTAACTAAATTCTTGAATAGAAATTATGTAACACCACAATTACAAAATGCACTACAGCAAATTGCTCATTCATTTGAAGAATCAAATCCAGAAATCAAATTAGTATATCTAGATGCTAATTTTCCTTTTATTGATAATTTCCCATTACTTCCACATCTTAGTCATGATGATGGCAAAAAAATTGACATTTCGTTTATTTATAAAAACCAAGAACATCATATAGTTAATAAAAAACCTTCTATTAGTGGATACGGAGTATTTGAATCTCCTACCAAAAATGAACATCAGCAAACCACAATTTGCAAACAAAAAGGATATTGGCAATATGATTTTACTCAATATTTTACTTTCGGAACAGTAAACAAGAGTCTAAAATTTTCTAAAAAAGCTACAAAAGATTTACTTTTGGAAATTGTAAAACAAAAACAGGTCAGTAAGTTGTTTATAGAACCTCATTTACGATATCGTTTGGGCATACAAAGTCCTAAAATTAGATTTCAAGGATGCCGGGCTGTAAGACATGATGACCATATACATCTACAAATAAGATAAAACTATGCAAACCCAATCACTTTCTCTATATCATATTATCCAGGCACCATCAATCAAAAAAGAAAAAACCCCAGTGTTATTTATGTTTCATGGATATGGAAGTGATGAAAATGATCTTTTTTCTTTTGCAGCAGAATTACCTGAAGAGTTATGTATCATTTCGGTTCGTGCTCCGTATCCTATGCAGCCATATGGAAATGCCTGGTATGCTATCTATTTTGATGCTGCTCAAGGTAAGTTTAGTGATGACAAGCAAGCCATCGAATCCAGAGATAAGATTGCTAATTTTATTGATGAAGCTGTAAATGCATATGATTTAGATTCAGATAATGTTACTCTTCTTGGGTTTAGTCAAGGTACTATTTTGAGTTATGCCGTGGCACTCTCCTACCCTCAAAAAGTTAACAATGTAATTGCTCTTAGTGGATATTTGAATGAAGATATATTAAAAGAGGGATATAAATCTAATGACTTTTCCAAGTTAAACTTGTATTGTTCTCATGGTAGTGTGGATCAGGTTATCCCTGTTGATTGGGCTCGTAAAGCTCCTGTCTTACTTAAAGAATTAGGGATAGAAACTTCATTACATGAATTTCCTGTAGGACATGGTGTTGCTCCACAGAACTTTTATCAGTTTAAGGAATGGCTGAGTACATTGATCTAATGCTTATTATAAATCAATAATAATAATAATAATAATAATAAGGTAAGTAATATAGAGGATTGAGATTCCAGCAAAAAGAACAGTATAACTTTACTATTCAATAATAAACGAAAATTTTATGATTTAATAATTATCTATATTTATCATTTAGCCCTATTCCCCTGTTAATCATAGGAATAATTTTTTCAAGCCTTGATAATTTTGTAGCTTCTCGTTTTGCAGTAGCAATATATTCTACATATTCTTTTTGTTTAAAAGGAGCTAATTGCTCAAAACATTGTTTAAAATCTGAATCTGAATTTAATGCATTGGATAATTCCAGAGGAAATTTTACATCTTTTGATTTGTTTGGTTTAATTTCTTTTCCATCCTTCTGATTTTGAATCGCTTCTTGTACATACTGAAGCACCAGATCTTTATCAATATCCTTTACACTATTAAATCTCCATTGTCGCAGCCCTTTAGTTTTTCCTTCTTGAGCGTTTACCAATGCATTAGAAACATCCTTAAGAAATACCCCTTGAAAAAACCAAATACCCACATAAGATTTAAAAGCACCTAAACCTATTACATTTTTATTGTTAATCGTATATACAGGAGCTCCCCATTTTATAGTTTCTTTCAATCCTGTAGAAAGCGCTATACTTCTTAGAACCTCTAAAGCCTCTTTCCAATTTTTATTTTTTATAATGAATTCTTCTACTGATTTATTTTTTTGCATGACTTAATGTATACATCAACCCTACTTTACTTTCTTCTTAATGTTGAAAAAGCTACAACTTCATTCTCATTTAATATATAGTAACTAAAGCTAATATGATTTTCATCTACTTTAGTGAGTATAACTTTCCCTTTTTCTATACAGGCATTAGTGTTTTCTATTATTAATTCAGAAAAAATAGCTCTACCATTAGAATAGTCTATCAATTCCCAATTTCCATTACATTTAAGACTAGGGTATTCTATATTAAACAACTTTTTAGTGGCATTAATATTTAGATTAATAGACCAGGTATAAGTTTCTTCAAAATCTAATTGACATCCAACGCCTTCCCATTGACCATTGAGCCATAATATATCATTAGATTTACACCCCGTTAGGCTTAGGGCAATAAGCAAAAAAAGTATATTCTTTAGTTTCATTTTGTGTTATATAATGTTGAGTTACTAAGTTGATTAAGTGCCTTAATATACTATTTTATATATAAAACCAAAGAAATTTTATCTCTTCTCTAATATAACAAACCTTATAATGTATTATTCATAAAAAACTGATAAATTATAGTATCCTAAATTACAGTAGTACTACAACAAAATATTCATGTTTTTAGTTTCAGCAGAATTCCAGTTAAAAGATAATACTACCGTTTTATCTTCTTCACTCCAATCAAAAGAAATTGATCTATCATCTATCTTAACTGATTTTGGTTTTTCATTAATATTATGTATAACTAAAGAAATGTTTCGATCACTTGATGTATAATTTATTCCTTTTTTTGCAGATAGATAAATAGATAACTCCCCTGATGATGTTTTACTATCAAATTTTAATATTTCATATTTTCCATTTTCAAAAGCCATAGGTGTTTTACCATCATCATCGTATAATGTCCCAAAACTCTTTTTGACCATACTATCATAGTAAAAATGTAGTACTAAATCTTTGGTAGAATATTTATCTGTAGTTAAAACCGGCGCTATCATCGGAATAAAAGCTCCTCCTTTTACAAATACAGGAATATGATCTTTTTCAACATTAACGGTTTTATACCCTCCTCCTTCAAATTTTTCTCCTGTAAAAAAGTCATACCAATTTATTCCCTTTGGAAAAGGAACATCCATAGACGCTATTCCGGGTTGTATAACCGGAGATACTAGAAAATCATCTCCCCATAAATACGTAAAACTTAGTTCTAATAGTTCTTTATCATTAGAATGTTCAAAAAACAAGGGACGCATTAAAGGCATTCCTGTTTGATTATTATTAAAAGCGATCGTATAATTATAAGGTAACAAACTATACCTAAGTTCAATACTTTTCTTGGCTAAAGCTTTTGTTTTCTTATCATGAAAAACAGGCTCTGGTGCAATGTGTTCTTGTGCGTGGGGTCTGAATATTGGTTGAAACACACCATATTGTAACCAACGTGTATATAACTCAGCGTCAAAAGTTTCTCCACCAGCAAATCCTCCAAGATCAGAATGCATATATCCCATCCCCTGCATTCCCATCTGAAGCGCTATTTCTGTTTGTGGTTGTAATCCTCCCCAAGTTCTATTTACATCTCCAGACCATGGTATCATACCAAAACGTTGTGATCCTGAATACCCTGCACGCATTAATATAAAAGGACGCTGATCTGCAAAATCTTTATGATATCCTTCTTGTATCATTCTCGCCCAATCATGACCATATATATTATGGACTTCGTCTGCACTTCCTACGGCATGTTGTAAATCTGATGGGTGCACCTCGGGTTCTCCAAGATCTCCCCACCAACCTGCTACACCAAAATCTTTAACATGCTCTTTGTAAATATTCCAAAACCATTCTTTTCCTTTGGGGTTATAAATATCAATAATTCCTGTATTACCAAAGTAAAAATCATAGGTAAAAGGTTTCCCTTCTATATCAGTTCCTAAAACTCCTTTTGACACTGCTTCATCCCATTTCTTAGAAGATGTTAATACAAACGGCTCTGTAATAAGAACCGTTTTAACGCCATTAATCGCAAAATCATTAATCATTTGTTTTGGATTGGGAAATGAGTCTTTTAAAAACTCAAGATTTCCCATATGCCCTTTAATATCTTTTCCAAACCAATAAATATCTAAAATTACAGCATCTAAGGGGATACTATCTTTTGCAAATTTTTCTACGGTCTCACGAGTTTCTCTTTCAGAATGATACCCAAAACGACTAGCAAAATTTCCAAAAGCCCATCTAGGCGGTAAAGGTTGTTTACCTGTTAGTTCTGTATACTCATACATTAAATTTTTCCAATCATCCCCAGCTATTACCTGATATGTTTTTCGTCCGCCTATTGTTTCGTACCCAAGTGTATTATCTTTTTCACTATCAATATCCAGAAACCCAATAGGTGCATTATCAAAATGTACTGCATATATCTTAGAAGAAAGCACTAAAGGCATAGTAAAATTCATTAATTCTGATTGGGTTTCATATCCATAATGAGCTTTATTGTATAATTGAAGTCTCTTACCTCTCCTATTCATTCCAACTACTCTGGATCCTGCTCCATAAATTACTTCGTCTTTATCTAAATTAAAGTTTAATATTTCTAAAGAATCTGTTTTTACGTATCCATCTTTTTCAGATATTAATTCTTTCCCTTTGTAGGTGTATGAAATATGAAATGGTTCTTTAGTAATATGAATATCAATACCATTAGTATTAATGGTTAAAATACTATCACTATCAACAATAGCTGTCTTTGTTAATCTGGGTTTCAAAATAACCGCATGAGATGTAGAATCAAATGTTTCTCCTTTGGGGATAAACGAAGTTTCTATAATTTTATCTGAATAGATTTTAAACCTATATTTTCCATCTTTTTTATAAACTTCTATATATCCATTTAAATTCTTATAACCCTGATAAGATCCTTCATATTTTTTTTTACATGAAATAATGGTTGACGCAACTATTATAGAAACTGCAAAATGTAGAAACTTGATATTCATCCTTGACGTATGTTTTCTTAAATATATTGAAATCAAATATAATTTAATCCTCTTAGAATACTCCTATAACCCCTTACCCTGCTTGAGAATTATTGAATTTTCATCAAAATTCAATTTATGTAATAAGAATCACAATATATCACTACAACGTTTTCGTACAAGTTCCTAATTTAGTTTTCATGTTCATCCTGGGTATTACACAATCATAAAACAGCTAACCTTATCCTAAACATTTGTTTAAAGAAGATAAACGATTTGGTAATATACAGCGCGTAATTTTATGAAGTCATTAACCAAATTAATCTTAAACGTAATACACATCATGAAACGCCATTACCAAATCATTTCAAAAATGACATACTATACACTATTAAGTATCTTATGTATCTTATCCTCATCACTTCAAGCCCAAAACTCAAAAAAAGAGACTATAGAGAAATCTCAATTCGAGATTCCTACTGATAACAATTACAACAAGAAAATGATTCCAAAAGGAACTGGTAAGTCCTTTACCAACTTTGGAGACATACTGATCTCAAGAGCAGTTTTGCCTGCTGCCAGCTTCTCTGAAGGCCCTTCCTCAGGACAATATATAAACCAAGGATTGATCAATCAACAACCAGTTCCTTTTTTAAACAAACAGCCTATACAAGGTTTTTCTGCCGTTCTAAACAATTTTGACAGAACCTTTACCGTATTGTCTGATAACGGTTTTGGTAGTATCGAAAACTCAGCAGATTATCATCTACGTCTTTATAGAATACAACCAAAGTTTAAAAGTATTATTGCGCATAACGATGGTGGAATTGACGTACTAGACTTTATAGAATTGCGTGATCCCAATCATTTGATACCTTTTGCAATAACTAACCATTTTAGTGATTCCAGAATCCTTACCGGCGCAGATTTTGATATAGAGTCTATACAAAGAACGGCTAACGGCGACTATTGGATTGGTGATGAATTTGGTCCTTTTTTGCTACATTTTGATAAAAATGGGATTTTATTAGACCCTCCCTTTTCTCTTCCTGATTTTGATAATCCGGGAAAAGAACTTCGTGCACCACAAAATCCATATAGTGAAGAATTTAGTGCACTTCGTGTTATGAACGCAATGAGATCACATGCAAAAACAAACGGAAGTAAACCTCCAGTGATGTCCCCATGGTTTGTCATGTTGGATGATCAAAATTCTAATACAAAGGTTGGAAGTAGAGAAAACCCTCCTACTGGACTCAAACAAGCTTCTAGCGAATTATTTAATGTTTCTTCTTTAAATCGAGCAGGACATCAAGTAGTAGTATATACCGTTAATGATCTAGAAAACATGAATCTTCTTCTCGATCAAGGAGTACAAGGAATCATTTCTGATCGCCCAGATTTATTATTAGAAGCGATACAAAATTTTGATAAAAACAAAGATGGCCAACCGGATTATATAAATGCAGATGGTTTGATTGATGTAAAGTTGTTTGATGCACAAGGACACAGAGGCTCACGAAATCTACGTCCTGAAAACACTTTACCAGCCATGGAAGCCGCTTTAGATTTCCTTATGCCTACTCTCGAAACTGATTGCGGAATTACTCTTGACGGAGTTCCTGTTTTGGATCACGATCCACATATTGAAGCTGCAAAAACACGTAAAGTTGATGGTACTCCTTATGAATTTAAAGATGAAGTATTAGTAAAAGATCTCACATTAGATCAAATTCAAACAACATTTATTGCTGATAAAATATTAAATGGAAGACCTTCTCAAACCAATGATCTTTCACTGTCCCCGGTTGCAGTAGCATTTTCAAATCAAAAAGAGCTTGTTGATCCTTATATTATGCCATCGTTACAACAATTATTTGATTTTGTTGACTTTTATATTGAATATTATAAAAACGGACCTGGAGCATCAGATCCCGAAGCAATGAAACGTTGGATGAATGCATCCAAAGTCCGTTTTAACATCGAAACCAAAATCAATCCAAGAACAGACACTGATGATCGTGGAGATGTTTTTGCCGATAGAACGGTCGATCCTGAAACTTTTACTAAAGTCATAGCAGATGTTATTGTAAAAAATAACCTTACCGACAGAGCAGATATACAAAGTTTTGACTTTAGAACATTATTAATTACACAAAAACAATATCCTGAGATACGAACCGTATGTTTATTTGGTGATTTCCCAAAGGTTGGAGATGCTGGAGATGGAACAAATCTACAAGATCAAAATGGACAAAATACGCCATGGTTAGCTGGATTATATTGGCCTTATCGTAATACAGAATTAGATACACCTTTCCGTGTAAAAGGTAGTGGTGGTTTTGAAGGACTGGCACTAAGTACAGATAAAAGAACGTTACTTCCTTTGCTGGAAAAGCCTTTACAAGGCGCTGATAATAATAATCTACTTATTCATGAATTTGATTTAGAAAGTAAATCATATTCTGGTAAAAAGTTTGAATATCCTTTAAATCAAAAAGCGACCGCAATAGGAGACTTTATTATGTTTAATCGTAAAAGAGGTTTAATCATCGAACGTGATGGTTCACAAGGGGATCTAAATGGTTTTAAAGCCATATATGAGATAGAATTAGATGAAAATGAAGAATTGGTAGAAAAAAGACTTAATGTAGATCTTCTTAAAATTAAAGATATTCTTAGAATTTCTGAACCTGGATTGGATGGTGATATCGGAATAGGAAGAAATTTTGCTTTTCCTTTTGTAACTATAGAAAGCGTGGTCGTTTTTAATCCGTTTTTGATTGGAGTACTAAATGATAACAATTATCCTTTTAGTATTGGTCGACATGTAGGTACAGGACTACCTGATGATAATGAATTTATTCTTTTATGGCTTGATCAACCCTTAGGAAGGTCATGGAATAGACTAAAAACAGAAGAAGAAGATGTCATTTCAGAAAACATTAAAGTGTATCCTAATACATTTAAAGAGCAAGTCACGTTTTCAAATATTACTAATGATAACAAGAATGAAGTATCCATTACCATTTATGACATACGAGGTAATCTAGTCCGAAAATTAGTTAATCATAAAGAAAGTGAAGGGAATTTTAATTATACCTGGGATGGATCATCAGATAATGGATCTTTAGTTTCACAAGGAACTTATATCGCTATAATAGATGTAGACGGAAAACTGACTAAAAAGAAATTATTAAAAAAATAGACAACATACCTTAACCAACTTTCTTATCACACATTACAACAAACCAAAAAAAGCTACCTGATACCAGGTAGCTTTTTTAATATATTATCTGAAATTTCTTACTTTTTAAACTAGTTTTTAGGATATAAAAATGATTTTTCAACTTCAAAATCCACCACTCCATCTTTTCTAACCTCATAAGTAATAAAAAGCTCTCCCCAATATACACCATCAGTAAAATCTGCTATGATCCATTTATGATTAAGAAGTCTTACTTTATTAATAGCCATATTACCTTCCATCCCAACAAACGGAATTATTGGGTTATCTTCTCCTGCTTTATTTTGACTAATTATCTGATCTCCTATAGTTAGAGCTAATTTATTTGCATCATAACCCATTTCTTCAAAATACGCCGCTGCATCTTCGTTACTTTCTAAAGAAAAATAAGTTAAATCTAAATTAATATCCACAAGTGAATCAAAAGCTACTTCTTTTTTGGTAATCTTAGCTTTTAAATTATCAATCTTTGTATCATAGGACTCTTTTGCCTTTTTAGCATTCATAAATTGAAAAAGAATAAATAATGATGCAAAAATAAATAGGTATAAAAAAATCTTACTCTTCATGTTTTAAATAGTTATTTTTAAGTTATCGTATGCTATATACACATTTTTGGGCAATAGTTTCTCTACTTCTGCATGAAACCCTAACATATGACTAATATGAGTTAGATATGCCCGATCTGGTTGGATATCCTCTATGAACTCTAGAGCTTCTTCTAAATTAAAATGAGAATGGTGAGGTTCTATCCTAAGTGCATTAACAACCAATACCTTAACTCCTCTTAATTTAACTCTTTCTGCTTCTTCTACAGTTTTTACATCTGTTAGATATGCAAAATCTTTAAAACGAAATCCAAAAACTTGTAATCGGTTATGAAAAGTATTGATAGGAACAACATCTAGATTACCCAATAGAAAAGGAGTATTATCTAATTCATTTTCTATAACACTTGGTGCTCCAGGGTATTTATTTTCTGAAGCAAAAATATAATCGAACCTTACTTTTAAAGCTTCCATAACTCTTTTGTGGGCATATATTGGGATATCACCTTGTCTAAAAAAAAAGGGACGTATATCATCCAATCCCATGGTATGATCAGCATGCTCATGAGTAAAAACAACACCATCAATTCTTGAAACCCGATTAGATAGCATTTGTTGTCTAAAATCTGGTCCGCAATCTATTACATAATTGTATTTGTCCCAAGAGACAAGCACAGAAACCCGAAGTCGCTTATCTTTGGGGTCATCACTTAGACATACAGGATGATCACTTCCTATAATCGGAATTCCCTGTGAGGTCCCAGTACCAAGAAAAGTTACTTTCATAATTATGATAAACTACAGCAAATGTACTTATATTTTTTTGGCAAAAATTGTATGAATATATTAATTCTTTTTAACGACTTTTTAAAATGTAGAAATTTCACATTCAAACTTTTTTAATACTTATGGTATTAGTACCTTTACATTAAACAAAAAAAGCCCTTTTTACTATGCCTATTAAGATAATGGGAGATAAAGAATTTGAATCTGTCCCTTCAATAAAGAGTAAAGCTTTACGTATTAACCTCAATCAAAACATCTACGGTACTTTTGCAGAAATTGGTGCTGGTCAGGAAACTGCGCGAAATTTTTTCAGAGCAGGTGGCGCTTCAGGTACGATTGCAAAGGCCATGAGTGCTTATGACAAAGATTTTAGTGATGCAATTTATGGTATCGAAAATGATAAACGTTATGTTACTGAAGCACGGTTAAAAAAAATGCTTAAGCATGAGGTAAAACTTATCGAAGAAAGGATTACTCGCGAAAAACATCCAAATAAGTTATTTTTTAGTTATGCCAATACTGTAGCGACTATTGATTTTGCAAAAAAGTACAAAGGACATGGTTGGGTTGGTATTCGTTACCAGACGGTTCCTAATGAAGAGTATAATGAAATTACACTGCATATTCGATTCCATGAAAATGATGCTAGATTACAGCAAATGACTCTTGGTGTATTGGGTGTGAATCTAATTTATGGTGCTTATTATAAATATGATAACCCAAAAAAATTATTACGTTACCTGTATGATCATTTGGATAAAGATCAAATTGAAATTGATACTATAAACTTTTCTGGTCCTCGCTTTACAAAAGTAGATAATCGTTTAATGAGTTTACAACTTGTTAAAAATGGCATGACCGAGGCGGTTATGTTTGGTCCTGATGGAAATAACATATTACCTGCCGCGATTTTATATAAGAAAAACATATTAGCCCTTCGTGGGAGTTTTAGACCTGTTACCAAGGTTAATATGGACATCTATAAAAAATCACTCAACATGTTTTTGAGTGAGAATAAAGTAAAAAAAGAGAAAACTGTAGTTATTTTTGAAATCACTTTATCCAACCTAAGAGCAGAAGGAGAAATTGATGAAGAAGATTTTATGTCAAGAGCCAGATTATTATGTTCTCTAGGACAAACGGTAATGATTTCAAACTTCAAGGAATACTATCGTATGGTTGAATACTTCTCTAATTATACCAAAGAGCGTATGGCTTTGGCTATGGGAGTGAACAATCTGGTAGATATTTTTGATCAAAAATACTACATGCACTTAAGTGGAGGGATTTTAGAAGCTTTTGGAAAACTATTCTTCAAAGATCTAAAAGTGTATCTATATCCATTAAAAAATCATGAAACAGGTGAACTTACAGATAGTGATACTCTTAAGGTACACCCTCGTATGAAAGAATTATACAAATTCTTTAAATATAATGGTAAACTACAAGATATTACAGATTACGATCCATCTATCATGGATATTTTCTCCAGGGAAGTTCTTCAAAAAATCCAAGAAGGAGAACCTGGTTGGGAAGATCAGTTACCTGAACTTATCCCTGAAATGATTAAGGCAAATAATTTCTTCGGATATAAAACCGTAGAATCTGTAGAATAAACAATTAAGATATTTTAAATGAAAAGCAGCATTAATAAAGACTATTAATGCTGCTTTTTTATATATTTTAACTATAATATTTGCGCAGTATGATCTTTTGTTTTTACCTTGAGTATTACTTCTGAAATAACACCGTTTTCATCAATAACAAAGGTGGTACGATGAATTCCGTCATACTCTTTCCCCATAAATTTCTTAGGCCCCCAAACTCCAAAAGCCTCAATAACTTTTTTATCCTCATCGGCTAGTAATGGATAAGGTAACTCGAACTTATTTTTAAAATTTTGTTGACGCTTTGCACTATCTGCGCTCACTCCAAGAATCTCATACCCTTGATTTTGAAAAGTTTGATAATTATCTCTTAGATTACACGCTTCTGCCGTACAACCAGGGGTACTTGCTTTGGGATAGAAAAAAACCACAAGCTTTTTTCCTTTGTAATTATCCAAGGTAATCGTATTTCCATCCTGATCTAATGCTGAAAAATTAGGAGCTTTATCTCCTGCTTGTAATGTGGTCATTGTTCTATGATTTATATGAATTAAATTTTGTTTAAAGTTTCTGGATAAAAATAAAACAAAAATAACGATATCGTTTCAGTTTTATAAAAATTTTAATGATTATCCTCTATTATATTCGATTTATAATTTAATACTTTAGCATAAAACAATTTAGGCAATATGACCAAGCAGGAAAAGATAGATTTTACAATTAAAACGTTACAAGAATTATATCCCAGAATTCCTATTCCACTCGACCATAAAGATCCTTATACCTTATTAATTGCAGTATTAATGAGTGCACAAAGCACCGATGTTAGAGTCAATCAAATTACTCCTTTATTATTTGATCGTGCAGATAATCCATATGCAATGGTTAGGCTATCTGTAGAAGAGATTAGAGAAATTATAAGACCCGTTGGTTTAAGTCCAATGAAATCTAAAGGAATACACGGATTATCGCAGATTCTTATAGATAAACATAATGGCGAGGTTCCTCAAAGCTTTGAAGCATTAGAAGAACTTCCTGCTGTTGGACACAAGACTGCAAGTGTTGTTATGTCACAAGCATTTGGAGTACCTGCATTTCCTGTTGATACTCATATCCACAGATTAATGTATCGTTGGGGATTTACCAATGGCAAAAATGTAACACAAACAGAAAAAGATGCCAAACGTTTATTTCCAAAAGAATTATGGAATGATTTACATCTTCAAATTATTTGGTATGGACGAGAATATTCTCCTGCTAGAGGCTGGGATCTTGATAAAGACATCATCACAAAAACTATAGGTAGAAAAACCGTTTTGGATGAATATTATAAAAGTAAAAGGCCCATTAAAAAATAATGGGCCTTTTATAAGTTTAGTTTAAAATCGTTTCAAACTTAAGGTTATTACACTCTAAAACTTGTAATGATTTTGAATAGCTTAAGAGAAAATCAATTGTTTTTCTGCTAGGTACTAAATGTTTTTCTTCTTTTGAAGACTTAAAGTAAAATTTTGCCATATTATATAATCTTAAATATTAGGGTTATTTAAAATTATAACGAGACAAATTAAACTTTATTGCATCAATACGTTATTAATTTGTTAAAACAATATTATTTTTTTCAATTACTTTTCTTAGGTTAATTAATGCATACCTCATTCTACCAAGGGCTGTATTAATACTTACACCTGTTTTATCAGATATTTCCTTAAAACTCATATCTCGGTACATACGCATAACCAGAACTTCTTTTTGATCTTCTGGTAATTCTTGAATTAAATTACGTAAATCCTCTTCTACCTGATCTTTAATTATTCTTTTTTCAGCATTAAGATCTCCATCACTTATCACAGAAAAGATGCTAAATTCTCCATTATCTTCAAATTTTGGCATTCTATTTCCTTTTCTAAAATGATCAATGACCAAATTATGAGCAATACGCATTACCCACGGTAGAAATTTTCCTTCTTCATTATATTTCCCATTCTTTAATGTTCTGATAACTTTTATAAAAGTATCCTGGAAAATGTCTTCTGAAACATCTCTATCAAAAACTTTAGAATAAATAAAACTGTAAATACGCTGCTTATGTCTTTCTATTAGAACAGATAAAGCACATTCGTCTCCTTTAATGTAGTTATTAACCAGAACTGCGTCTGTTAGGGTGTAATTCTTCATACCTTAATTTAATTTTAGTACCAACAAGCTTGGGGCTCGTGCTATGTTAAACTTAAAAGTAAAGGTATGCTATAGGCAGTTTCGTTTTAGATTTATGGTTTATTTACAGGGGCTAATATAGTAACTATCATTGAATATCAAACAATTTCTTGTTAATTTTTTTAACTAAACTTTCATTTGACATAGGTTATAATACTTGTTTTGTAATCATTATCTTTGCGCTCTTACCGCGTATTTACTATGATTCAAGACATTACAACCTTAGATCCAAAAGACAATATAATTATAAAAGGAGCTAAACTTCACAACCTGAAAGATTTAGACGCCGTTATCCCAAGAAATCAGTTAGTGGTTATTACCGGATTATCTGGATCTGGTAAATCTAGTCTTGCATTTGATACCTTATATGCAGAGGGACAACGTAGATACGTTGAAAGCCTTTCGTCTTATGCTCGCCAGTTTTTAGGACGACTCAATAAACCTAAGGTTGATTATATAAAAGGAATTGCTCCTGCAATAGCTATTGAGCAAAAAGTAAATTCTACCAATCCAAGATCTACTGTAGGTACGACAACAGAAATTTATGATTATCTCAAATTACTTTTTGCCAGAATTGGAAAAACCTACTCTCCTATCTCTGGTAATCAAGTAAAAAAAGATCGCGTAACTGATGTTATTGAGTATGTAAAAACATTTGAAAATGGTGAGAAACTCTTATTACTCTCTCCTATTCATATCGAAGATGGAAGAACACTAGAGGGTAAACTAAAAGTACTACAACAACAAGGGTATGCGCGTATCAAAGTAAACGGCACGGTACACCGAATAGAAGAAGCAAGTATTAATGAAAAAGATGATTTTTATCTAGTTGTAGATCGTATCGTAAAAAAAGATGAAGAGGATTTTTATAATCGTTTAGCAGATGCTATTGATTCTGCATTTTTTGAAGGTAAGGGAATTTGTCATATCGAAACACTTACTGATAATAACATTAAAGAATTTAGTAACACTTTTGCATTAGCTGGTATTACTTTTTTAGAACCTAATGTGCATCTTTTTAGTTTTAATAATCCATATGGAGCTTGTCCAGAATGTGAAGGATATGGTGATGTTATTGGTATTGATGGAGATCTTGTTATTCCTAATACCGCTTTGAGTATTTATGAAGAAGCTGTTTTTCCATGGCGCGGTGATAGTATGAGCTGGTATAAGGATCAACTGGTAAACAGTGCATACAAATTCGATTTCCCTATTCATAAACCTTATTTCGAATTATCGGACAAAGACAAAGATCTTCTTTGGTCTGGAAATGAGTACTTTGAAGGAATTACAAGTTTTTTTGAAGAATTAGAATCAAAAGCATACAAAATTCAAAATCGTGTAATGCTTTCTCGCTATCGCGGAAAAACAAAATGTTCTACTTGTAAAGGGAAGCGTTTACGCAAAGAAGCCAACTATGTAAAAATCAATGGAGCTACCTTAACAGATTTGGTAGAGAAGCCACTTAATGAATTAGCTGATTTCTTTAAAGACCTTACCTTAAATGAATATGATACAAAAATTGCCAAACGCCTTCTTAAAGAAATCAATAGCCGTTTAGAGTTTTTACAGAATGTTGGATTGGAATACTTAACACTTAATAGAAAATCAAATACATTATCTGGAGGAGAATCGCAACGTATTAATCTAGCTACTTCGTTAGGAAGCAGTCTGGTTGGATCTATGTATATCCTGGATGAACCAAGTATTGGATTACACCCTAAGGATACCGAAAAATTGATTAAAGTATTACAATCTCTTCGAGATCTTGGTAATACGGTAATTGTAGTAGAACATGATGAAGATATCATGAAAGCGGCCAATGAAATTATCGATATTGGTCCCGAAGCCGGTACACATGGAGGACATGTTGTTGCTACGGGAGCATATGATGAAATTCTAAAAGCTGATTCATTAACAGCAAAATACTTAAATGGAACTCTTGAAATTGAAGTTCCTAAAACTCGTAGGACCTCAAAATATTATCTTGAAATCATTGGAGCTCGAGAAAACAATCTACAAAACATTGACCTTAAAATCCCTCTTGGAATCTTTACCGCCATTACCGGGGTATCAGGTAGCGGAAAAAGCACACTAGTAAAAAAGATCATTTATCCTTCTGTACTTAAGGAATTAGGAGGTTATGGAGAAAAAGCAGGTCAGTTTACAGAACTTAAAGGTAACTACAGCAATATAAAACATGTAGAGTTTGTAGACCAAAATCCGATTGGTAGATCATCACGTTCTAATCCGGTTACTTATATAAAGGCATATGATGATATTCGTAATTTGTTTGCTTCTCAAAAATTATCTAGTATTCGTAATTATAAAGCAAAACATTTCTCATTTAATGTAGATGGCGGACGATGTGAAACTTGTAAAGGAGAAGGAGAAGTTACTATCGAGATGCAATTCATGGCAGATGTACACCTGGAATGTGAAACTTGTGGAGGTAAACGTTTCAAAAAAGATGTTCTCGAAGTAACATTTCATGATAAAAATATTCATGATATACTATCGATGACTATAGATACAGCAATTGATTTCTTTTCAGATCACAATCAAACTAAGATACATAAGAAGTTACAACCATTACAAGATGTTGGACTTGGCTATGTTCAACTGGGACAGAGTTCTTCCACCCTATCCGGAGGAGAAGCACAGCGGATTAAACTTGCTTCGTTTTTGGTTAAAGGAAATACCAAAGACAAAGCCCTATTTATCTTTGATGAACCGACAACAGGACTTCATTTTCATGACATCAAAAAATTATTAAAATCTTTTAATGAATTAATATCCAAAGGGCACTCTATTTTGGTAATAGAACATAATCTAGATCTCGTTAAATGTGCTGATCATGTTATCGATCTGGGACCAAAAGGAGGAAAAAATGGAGGTACTATAATGGCTGAGGGTACTCCTGAAGAAGTTGTAAAAATAAAAGACTCATATACGGGCCAGTATTTAAAAGAAAAATTATAAGAATATATTCCCCCTCCTTCAGGCAGCAACAAATTCTAGACTTAAAAATACTTTCTGCTTCAGGTAGAAACAAATATTATCGTTAAACAACACGTTGCCTTTCGTTGGGAATAAAAAAATAAAAATAAACACTCTTTTTTAAAAAGATAATCGATTAATTATAGGTCTCTGAAACAGGAATGACAAGCAAATCATATAGCATAGTAGGTATTCATATAACAATGTTTCCATTTTTAATCTACATCATTAATCACATACACCAGTATGTAAACTGACTCTAGAAATATCACTTATAAAATTGCATAATGATACGGATAATCGAGCCAATGGGTTTTTATATAAATCTAAGTATTTAAGCTTTATTAAATCTCCAAAACGATCTGGAAGACTTGTTAATTTATTATAAGACAAATCTAATATCTCAAGCTCTTTAAGATCGACAAAACTTTCTGGAAGACGAATCAGTGGGTTTTTATATAAATTCAAGTATTCAAGTTTTAATAGACCTCCAAAACTTTCTGGAAGACTAGTTAATTCATTATCATCTAAATTCAAGTATTCAAGCTTTATTAGATTTCCAAAACTTTCTGGAAGATGAGTTAATTCATTATTATTTAACCTCAATCCTTTAAGCCTTGTAAGGTTTCCAAAACCTTCTGGAAGATGAGTTAATTCATTATCGTTTAAATTCAAATACAAAAGCGCTGTAAGACCAACTAAACTTTCAGAAAAACTAATAATATTATTATTCGTCAAATACAATTTTTTAAGTGTTATAAGGTCTCCTAAACTTTCTGGAAAGCTTATTAATTGATTATAAGACAAATCCAATTCCCCAAGCGCTTTAAGACCTCTAAAACTTTCTGGAAGACTTGTTATTTGATTTTTATACAAATTCAAGTATTCAAGCTTTATTAGGTCTCCAAAACTTTCTGGAAAGCTTGTTAACTTATTATAAGATAAATCCAGTTCCCCAAGTACTGTAAGGCCTCCAAAACTTTCAGGAAGACGTATTAATTGATTGTCAGACAAATCCAATTTTACAAGTGTTATAAGGCCTCCTAAGTTTTCTGGAAGATGAGTTAATTGATTTTCAGACAAATCCAACTCCTCAAGTGTTGTAAGACCTCCTAAGCTTTCTGGAAGATGAGTTAATTGATTGTCAGACAAATCCAATTCCTCAAGTGCTGTAAGATCTCCAAAGCTTTCTGGAAGAAGGGTTAATTTATTTGATCTTAAATCTAATTCGGTTACTCTTCCTTTAACCATCGTTACACCTACCCAATCCTCTATCGTTGTTATCTTAATATCCCAATCTAGTCTATTGTCTGGATTTGCTCTATACAAATTAATTAATACATCGCGATCATCCTGAGCAATACCGCTGCTACATAAAAATAATCCTATAAAAATTAATACTACACGAACAAAACTTATGATGTTCATAAAACTTAATGATTTTTCATGGTAAAGATGATTATTTCTATATTAAGACACTACCCCATTTTCTGGGGTTAAGTTTTTTTATCCTTATACTACTTTTTGACCTTGATTCGATATTAACATTATTATAGCATTTATCTCTGTAATGTAATTCATTTCGTAACGGCTAAACGTAGACATTTAATCTTAAACCAAAACAATGTCACTTACTCAAGATCTAAAAGCTCGCGCAGATCAATCTGTAGCGAAATATTCAGAAAGTACACACAGAATAATGAATAATGGTATACAAACCTTACGCGATGAAGGACTTGTATCCAAAGCATTAAAAACCGGAGATCAAATTCCAGAGATTACACTTCCCAATGCAGCCAATAAAAAGATGTCTGTACAAGAATTATTATTAGATAAAAAAATTGTCCTATCCTTTTATCGAGGCGGATGGTGCCCTTATTGCAACCTGGAACTAAAAGCATTACAAGATGCACTACCTGAAATTGAAAAATATGGAGCAACTTTGGTGGCTATAAGCCCCGAAACACCAGACAATTCATTAACTACTTCAGAAAAAAACGGATTACGTTTTGAAGTTCTTTCTGACTTAGATAATAAAATTGCCAAAGCATTTAACCTCGTATTTACATTACCAGAAGATCTTATTGAAGTTTATAAAGGCTTTAAAATTGATTTAGAAGCAAATAACGGAAATACTGCTCAACAACTTCCAATATCAGCAACATATATAATTGATCAGAACGGAACTATCATTTATGATTTCATTAAAGAAGATTATAAAGAAAGAGCGGATCCAGAAGAAATAATTAGTTTTCTGAAAACCAAATAATTACCCTTATTTTTCATAACCTTACTCATTTTTGGCACGCGATTTGAAACTGTATTAATCAAATAGCGGAAGCCGAAAAGCTAATGAGTAGGCATAAACCCAAAACAGGTAAGGTTATGAAAAAAATGATACTTTTTACTGCAGCTTTGTTACTGATAGTAACAACTGTAAAGGCAAATGATCACAATCATGCGGATCACAAGGATAGGGTTACAAAACGCTATCATAACACACAACCAATTGTCTTTATCGAAGGAGGAATAAAATTTCTTGTTTACCCAGAAGGTAGCATTGACTATAAAGTGCTTAATCGAAGAGGTAGATCTCATTACGGAAATTGGAATACCAGAAGATATAATACCCCCGGTACATATACTCAACGTGTACGAGCACATCATAATAATTTTATCAGATATGATTATTACGGTAGACTAAAAAAGGTCGGACCAAATTATATCAGTTATGATAGACATAATAGAGTACGAAGAATAGGCACAATATCAATTCGATATAACAGAAGAGGATTAGTGTATCAAATAGGTGGATTACGTATCTACTACAACAGGTATGACAGAATAAGAGAGACAGAAGGTAATATTCACTATGATGGTTGTGGATACTGTGGTATCGATGGATGTACTACAACTCATGATCCTTATTATAACAGGAATTGGCAGCCAAAATATTATAAGCACGATAATGACGATGATCATTATTATAAAAATAGAAAAAGGAAGAAAAGATATCATGACGATGATGACGATGATGATCGTGATGATGACTAAAATATAAAATTTAGTTGTTGGTTAGTTGTTTAAAATCCCGTTACCAAATACTTCAGGTAACGGGATTTTCTTTATTTGATTCCTTGTGAAATCTATCACATTTTTAGGCCTCCTGTCTCCTATATTTGGTTAATAAATTGGGAAATAATCATGTTTTCAAAAAATAAAGTAGGGTATTTTATTTCTTTTTTGTTTTAGGTATGTAAGAGCATCATAATTCTTTCCATAGCGATCAAATTTGATTCTTATTGTGCCGATAAACCTATTTTGTAAGTGAATTAAAATAAAAATATATACAATGTAATTGGTTGGTGATTTGTTTATAAAGATCCTTGTTACTTTTCATACTTAGTAACAGGGGTTTTTATTATTGTACTATTATCATTGATTTTATAGAGTTTATAAAGTGTTGTTAACCTTTCTTTTTGACGGTATGATTATTATATATTTATGTTTTTGCTATCTAAATCAAATCACAAATATGAAATTCTGGAAAGCCTTTTTACTAGTTCTATTAGCATCTATTACACAAATAGCCGCGCAAAAAATGGAATTTGAAGATTATGATCCCCCTTCTACTCTTGTTGTACCGGGAGAAGAGGTCAAAAAAGCAAAGTTCCCTTTTATCGATGTCCATAATCATCAATTTAGAATGCCAACACAAAACCTTCAAGATGTTGTTTCTGAAATGGATAAACTCAACATGGCAGTGATGGTAAACCTATCTGGAAGAGGAAGAGGATCTGATGAACATCTTGCTAAATCATTAGAAAATGTAAAAACGAATTTTCCTAATAGATTTATTGTATTCACCAATATTAACCTTACAGGTATTGATGAACCTGGTTGGACGCAAAAAACTGTTTCTCAAATCGAAAAAGATGTAGCTCTTGGTGCCAATGGATTAAAAATTTATAAAAGTCAAGGCATGGATAATAAGGATAGTAATGGGAATCGTATTAAAATAGATGATCCCAGAATTGGACCTGTTTGGGAAAAGTGCGGAGAACTTGGTATCCCTGTATTGATCCATTCTGCTGATCCAAAACCATTTTGGGATGCGCATGACAATAAAAATGAACGGTGGTTAGAGCTAAAACTTAGATCTAGAAGAAAAAGAGATGCTAATGTTACTGGATCATGGGAAACGATTATACAAGAACAGCATCGAATTTTTAGAAAACATAAAAACACTAAATTCATTAATGCCCATTTGGGTTGGTATGGTAACGACTTGGCTAAACTAGCAAAACTAATGGACGAAATACCAAATATGTATAGTGAAATTGGAGCTGTAATCGCAGAATTAGGAAGACAACCCAGAAATGCCAAAGCCTTCCTTACAAAATATCAAGACAGAGTGATGTTTGGAAAAGATTCCTGGAATCCAGAGGAGTATTATACCTACTTTAGAGTACTCGAATCTGATGATGAATATTTTCCTTACTATAAAAGATACCATGCCTTTTGGAAAATGTATGGATTAGATCTTGATGATGAAGTATTGAAGAAACTATACTATAAAAATGCTTTACAAATTATTCCAAATATTGATAAAAGCTTGTTTCCAAAATAATTAATAGAACTTATATCAGGTTAAAAAAACAAAAGAGGCAATTAGAACATCTATTGCCTCTTTTATTTATCACAAACTTTATGTATTACCAAACACGGCTATTCCCGTTTTCGTCATTAAAATTTTGAAGTTCGTTCCAGATAAAATTTACTGTTTCTTGATAATTATCTCTAACTATGCTATGTACAGTTGTAGGGATTTCAAAATCTGATGGTGGTGGTATCCCATACATAGCAGAATACGTTATTAAACTTGCCAGAAAATAAATGGTTGGCCTTCCATGAGGAGCAGCATCTTCATATAAGTCCAAAATCGGAATTTGTTCCAATGTTGTATCTGTAAGTAGTTTACTTATAATTGGCCCTACCGGAATCATCTTAACATTAGGCCTATCAACCAATAATGCGTTATGATAATCTAACCACCAATTATGAAAATCTCCAACTGTATTTGCGTTATAATTAGCAAATTCTTCTTGAGAAGGAGGAAATGAGTTTACAAAACCAGCCATATCAGGCCAATTTTCATAAATATAAATTGTTATCCCTTCTTCTTGTTGTCCAACCCAATCAATAATATCTGTAGTAGCACTAAGAGGTGTTGTATTATCAGGATTATCTCCATCATACGGTGTATTTGCAGGTTGATACTGTACAAAATTGGCTGCGGTTAATAGTATCGTGTTAAAATTAGCCTCAGAAAATGGCTCAACATCAGAATTCCAAACTCCAGATGCTATATCAAATCCCCACTGTGCAATTGGTGGAAGATTATCATGTTGTGGTAAAAAACCATATTGGCCATCTACAGCATAGCTATAACCAGCAGATTGGGATAATACATGCATCCAATGAGGAACTGTTGTTTCGTCGCTTGGAGTAGGAATAAGTGGTGGCGAGTGTACAATAAGGCTATGTCCAAATATAAATGTTTTTACATCTGTACGTAGCGGTGTTCCTTGTGTTGGAGGACTAGGGGTAATCCCTGAGTCCTGATCTCCTCCCGAATTTGGATTCATTTCAGAATCTGTGGCACTCAAAGCATCATCGCTACTATTACAATTAAGTAGCGTCAAACAAAAGAATACATAAATAAATAATAAAGAATTACGTCTCATGAATTAATTTTTAAGCATGATTAATTAAATTCAAGTGGGATGAGAGTTTAGTTAGTCTTATGATATAGTAACGTTAATCATTGCGTCAACCCTACCACAACTATTCATATAATTCTTATGTATTTGATGAAAAATAAAAACTCTTTAAGAGATGTCTATAACAAATAGGTAAATATCTAATATTAAAATCTGTTCTTAAAAATTAAAACGGATAACCACATCTGGTGTGAGTTGTAATGATTTGTTTTCAAAACTTTCTACAAAAATTCCATTTTCATCCTCTCTTCGAGAAAACCCTTGAGTAATCGTATTTTTTCTATTGTAAATATTACGAATGGAGAATCCAATCATTCCTCCCCAGGTTTTTTTAGTTTTAAAATTAAATCTATATACTGCAGAAGCATCTAGTCTATGATAATCCTTAAATCTACTAGAATTAATTCCTTTTGGATCGATTCTAATACCATCGTCTATATTATCAACATCTCTTAGTAATCTTGTAAATGGTCTTCCGGTGGCATAATTCCATCCAAGTGCAAACTCAAAATTATTAACCTTTAAAGTTTGAGAGATATTTAATACATGTCTTTGATCAAAATTTCCTGAAAAAGCATTCTGCTGTATACTAGGGAAAGTAACTAGAGCTTTACTTAAAGAATACCCTATCCAGAACCTATAATTCTGAATCCTTTTTTTTAGTAAAAAATCAAAACCAATACGTTCTTCTTTTCCTATTTCAAAAACATTATCGGTATCTGCAGAAGCAACTTCCAAAACAAAATTATTAATTGATGTTACATCAGTAAGCTTCTTATAATAGGCTTCCAAATCAAAATTCCATCCGTTAATAGTGTATAAAGAACCAAAAGTAAATTGCATGCTTTTGATTACTGGAACAAAAACGGAGTCATCATTTCTAATTTTTCCAGAAAGAAGCCATACATTATCTGCAACTGGTAAGCCTTCAATTTGATTATAAATACTACCAAAAGTGACCAGGCGGTTAAGTTGTTGATTTTTTAATTCTGCCGAAGTAGTTAGCCTAAAGTTCTTTAGCACTTCTACAGAAGAAAACATACGAGGTTCTATAAAAAACTGATCTGTATTACTCAAATAGGAGCCTCTAAGTCCAAAATTCATATATAATTTTGGAGATTTATAAGTATATTCAGAAAACAAGGTATGATTATTTCCTTCTCCTCTAATTTCATCCTCCAAATCTACATCTACAACTCCATTAGCAATTTCGCTTCTATTATAATTTGCCTTATTATAAACAAATTGATACCCGACACCAAGAGTTTGTTTTGGAGCTAATGGAATAGCTAAAGAATACTCTGCTCCTATATCCTTTACTTGATTATTCTCATTAAAAATAAAAGTTTGTCTTGAATTGGTATTAGATCCAATGATCTTATAACGAGTATCATATATTGAAAAATAAACATTTGTTTTCTGGATGATATTGTTCGAATATTCTTTTCTCCAATTTAGACTAGCTCCTCCGTTCCTAAGTTTAAGAATATCATTAATACGATTAAAAGAGGTAATCGTATCTGCTTCATTTCTAATATTATCTAATCTATTTTCTGCAAATATTCCACTAAATTTTATTGTATTTTGTTCATCTGGATGCCATACAAGTTTAATGTTTGTATCCGAAAAGGAAAAATCATCTTCTCTAGCTTCCCTATCCAAAGTTCCTTGTACATTACTATCTGGAATATCTGCCCTGGTATTCTGAAAGACTTTTCGAACTAAATTATTGTATGCTATATTTCTATACACATCAGTAGTAGATCTGCGAAAAGCCGCCATCACACCTATTTTTTCTGACAAGGGAACTTTGGCAAAAATATCTGCATGAGTAAAATTTACTCCGCCTCCGATTTTAATTTTTTCGATCAAATCATCATCAGATTCTATAATCACTGCTCCAGAAATACGATCTCCATACCGTACACTGGTTCCACCTCGATATACCTTTACATTTTTGACTATATAGGGATTGAAAGTTGATATTTGATTAAAAAAATGGCCATTATGATACATTTTGATACCATCCCATAGTACCAGGTTTTGATCTGGAGTTCCTCCTCTAATGTATAATCCCGCTGGATCCTCTGTTGGGCTATTTACTCCTGGCAATAATTGTAAACTCTGTAAAACGTCTGGTTCTACAAGTCCTGGTAGAATTCTGAGCTTTTTGGTAGATACATTAATAGAAGCATCTTTATTTTTTTGTACACCTGTAGTAAGATACTCATTAATAACAACCTCACTTAAACTCTGAATTTCAGGATTTAATCTAATTGTATTACAACTCGAACCTGAAAAAGCAGAAGCTTTAATTGTTTTTATATCATACCCTAAATAAGATATAGAAATTGAATCTTTTGGTCTTAATCGTAATCTAAAATAACCTCGCTCATCTGTAAGCTTAATTGCATTATTGTTGTTTAAGATAGTAGCTTGAGTAAGCTCAAAAGTAGATGTCGCATCGACCACAATACCACATATTTCGATAGTTTCATCATTTTCTACCAAAATATAACTGTGATCGTCAACCTTTTGTAGTATAAATTGCGTTTGTTCTTTTATCTCTTTTAATAGTGAATCAATAGAGATTGTCTTTTGATCAATTTTTAGTTTTACATTCTTGACCGCTTCAACATCATAAGAAAAACTATATTGATATTGTTTTTTAAATGCTTCAAGAATATTAAATATCGATTGGTTTTCAACAACCTCTACACTATCTGCTTGTTGTGAGTAACCTGATATATTCAAAAAACATATTAATAATACAACGAACTCAAAACGTATCACTTATTCTTTAGGGCTATAATTTTTTCTCCTTCAAATGTATAACTAATATTCATAGGGTCAAAACTAGTACGTAGAGCGGTTTCTAGATCATCATGATTAAAGAAACCTGTAAATACTCTTTTTACATCTACGTTTCCTGTATTAATTTTAATGTTATACTGTCTTTCTAATTCTTTTATAAGTTGGTCAAGAGATACTTCATAAAAACTACTTTTTCCATGTAACCAATCTGGTTTTAGTTTTGTAATTTCAAATAAAGACAGGCTTTCATTTTCATTGGATCTGGTAGCCTTTCCCTGGGTAAGAATAACCTCATTGTCATCTTTCTTAACACTCACTTTACCCTCGAAGCAATGCACTTCTAATTTTGTATTTCTGGAATATACGTCAAATTCGGTGCCCAAAACGGTAATTTCCCCATTTTTGGTACTCACTGTAAATGTGGATCCTTTGCTTACATCAAAAAAAGCTTCTCCTTGTAATTGAAGTACTCTATCTTCTGTAAAAGAATCTTTATCATATTTTAAAGAAGAATCTGCGTTTAGAGTCACTACAGAATTATCAGGTAGTGTTATTGTTTGAGTTTGCGCCATTTCAGTACGTATTCTAACATCTTGAAAAAATATAGTCCTCAATCCAATAATAACCAAAATTACCGCTGCAGCACTATACATCCATGTTCGAAGTTTAATCACTTTTGAACTTTTGGATTTATTATATGAAGCATTGTAGATCTTTTGTTCTTTTAAACCTTTTTCTACATCGAACACAGGTCTTTCAAGTCGTTCTACTCCTTTTAATATATCTTTATATGCCAAATAGTCTTCTGAGTTTTCAAAGGCTTTACGTTCTTCATTAGAAAGCTCTCCAGATAACCATTTTCCTAAAAAATCATCTTTATTCATATCACTTTTCATTAACTTTCTTTTATAGAGTCATCATCGGATAAAGGTGAAAACACTAAATTCTTATATAAAGTTGAATTAACGAACGAATTAAGTTCCTTCGTTGTAAGTTCACCATATATCCATTTAGCCAAAAATTCATTTTGATAATGTGGATCTAAAAAATTCATATTTTACAGATTAGGTGTTTTTATTTTTTTTCTTAAAATAACTAATGCCAGATGCATTCGTTTTTCTACAGCTTTTACAGAGAT
The DNA here is from genome assembly GCF_007489275.1 of Aquimarina algiphila. Lineage (GTDB taxonomy): Bacteria > Bacteroidota > Bacteroidia > Flavobacteriales > Flavobacteriaceae > Aquimarina > Aquimarina algiphila. Next base: position 67,837 of record NZ_VLNR01000017.1, on the reverse strand, counting down.
TCCAAGCATTTCTGCAATTTCTTTGTAGGTTTTCTTTTCTATTCTATTCAATAGAAAAACTTCACGTTGTCCTTCTTTTAAACCAGAAATAGCCATATTTAAGCGATGCATAAATTCTTTTTCTTCCATCTGAAATTCTGGCGATTCATTCGTATATGTTTTTTGCTCTATTTCCTGGTATTTTAAAACTGTCTTTTGATGCACGATAGCATTGATTGAAGCATTATTAGCTATTTTATAAAGAAAACTTTTAGCTGCACCAAAAAGTATTTTTGAACAATTAATCCATAATTTGGCGAAACTATCCTGAACAATATCCTGAGCTTTTTCCATATCGCCATATTTATAGTAGAGATAATAACATATCTTTTCTGCGTGTTCACGGTATAATTGTTCATATATTTTTTCTTCGCAAACACTAATTACTTTCTCTGGCATTGTCAAAAAATTTAAGTCAGTTATATTTTAATATAAAAGGTTAACGGTTCTATATAGCTATTAAATTACCATTATTACTATGAATATCATAATTCATAAATAGATATTGGGGTAAATCTAAAGTTACTGAAACTATGTTTCACAACTCTAAAACAAATGAATTCATAAATACCCTACCCAAAATTCAAAAAATAAAAGTAAATTATTTAGTACTCTATTATAAAGTATAAATACATACTAAATTGTTACCATGAGTATCCGATTGTGAAATCTACAACGGGGGTAAATCCGTCTGAAAATCCTTTATCAAATATATTTACAGCAGTTCTATACCGTGCTCCCCCAGCTACTTCTATAGTCAACCCTTTTAATCCTTTCTTAAACATCCACTGGTATCCCATTTTACCAGAGCCACCTATCTGAAGCCATTCAAAATCCACAGCTTGATTATTAATCCTACTTTTATATTTACGATAATTATACTCTCCCAATAACCCACCACTTACGAACCATCCTTCGGGTGCTTTTTTGTATTTTGACAAATAGAATCTCATATCTGCTTCAAAAAAAATGTAATAATCTCTTACAGATAATGCAGTATTAAAAATTTCATCCTTTCTAAATTCCTGAATCAAGGTAAAGTTTAGTGACGTTTTGGGTTTAATAACTCGTTCATACCCTATACCAATCTCACCAATCAATGCATTTAATGGAAATACTTTAATTATATTTTTAGGCATAAATGTATTTTCTTCTTTATTATTATCATGTACTGTTTCCTGAGCATTTAATGATACTACGGTTAATAATCCTATAAATATGCTCAAATATATTTTTTTCATATTCCTGCTTTATAACTTGTATTAAAATTTTACACCTCTAAAACAAATAGTTAGATAAATACCCTACTACGAATTCAGTTTTTACAAAAAACAAATTACAAGTCACTGTTTATCAATATTTTAATTTAAAAATTAACTATTCTAAAAAATCTAATCACATAAGTCTATTTTTTTTGGCACGCTGCTTGATACTATAAAAGTGAAGTTGAAAATCAATTTCAACGTTCATTTTAAAACCACAGATTATGAAAAATTTTGTTTTACTTTTTACAGGTTTATTATTAGCTTCATTTACTGCTAATGCATCCGAAACGAATATCGAATCGACGGCTAGATATTCTAACTATGGAAAATCATTTATTTTTTCTGAAGGAGGAATCGACTTTTCGATTTATGCAGATGGACAATTTGATTTTTATCTTAATGGACAACGAGGTGGTGTAAGTGTTGGTGTTAATACTCCGGGAGTGAATATAAGTTTTAATTCTGGTTACAATTATGATTCGTATGTACAATATGATGATTATGGAGCCGTGGTACAGATAGAAGATACTCCTATTTTTTATGATTACTATGGAAGAATTATACAGGCTGGTGATATATATATAAACTATAACAATTATGGTCGTATATCTAGAGTTGGTGGATTATATGTACATTATAATAATTATGGTAATTTCTTAAACTGTACTGGTTATATCAATAGTTACAACAGGCGTTATGTATATAGACCATTTCATGCATATTTTACAGTACCAGTAGTAAGTAGATGTATTGTGTATGAAAGACCATACAGAAGATATTATACACCGTATAGATGTTCTTATACTGTATATAGAAACAATTACTATGATGGATATTACCAGAGATCATATAGAAGTCGTAACTATTACAGACCACATAGTAGAGTAACTAATTATCGCAGAGGATATAGAGGTTCTAGCGCAAGAGGTATAACATATAGAACTCGAGGTCACAGAACAGCAATGTACAAAAGAAATGATCGTAACTATAGTAAAATAAATCGTAGTAGATCTAATAATTATAATACTCGTTATGCAGATAGAAGCAGATCAAAAACATATAACACCAGAAATGCTACAAGAAGTAGATCTAATTATAATACTGGTAAAAATGTGAATAGAACTCGTTCTGTAACACCAAATACAAGAACTCGTTCTGTGAGTAGAAATGTTCAGAACAAGCAAAGAGTACAATCTAATAACAGAAGTACTCCAACTAGACAAAGAGTACAGACTACACAAAGAAATAGAAATGCTGTAGCTAGTACATCATCTAGAAATAATAATAGAGCAAAATATAACAGAAGTATTAGAACTCAAAAACCTGCTGCTCGAACAAATCAGGCACAGAGACAGAAAAGTTCTTCTAGAAATTACTCTGGAAATGTAACAAAACGTTCTAATAACAGTCAATATAGAAGCAGAGGAACAAGTAGATCCAAAGCTCAAGTAAATAGACAAAGAAGTAATACTTCAAGAAGTACAAGATCGAATAACTCTCGTTCTCGTTCTTCCAGAAGCAGAAGCTAAGAAGACATATAACAACATTTATTTTTTTGGTTGGTTAGTTGGAAAATCCCTTAGAGTAGAATGCTCTGGGGATTTTCTTTTTGAATTCTACTATCTTAATTTATTTATACTGTTCTTAATTAAAACATTTAAATCAGGAGATATCGTTAACGCATAAAGAATTATAGTATAACTTAAACTTATTAAAATACTTTTAATAGTTATATTCATAAAAGGATGAAATGGTAAATCCCAAAAATAAAACCCAAATACATAACCTAAAATCAATAGGAGCGTTAAAAAGGTTTTTTTAGAAAATGGATGCATATTAAATTTTTTATACACTATCCATACTTTAGCCATATTATAACAAGAAACAGCTACAAAGGTTGCAATTGCTGCTCCTGTAACTCCAAAAACCGGAATACAAAGAATATTTAATACAACTGTAAGAATTGCCATTCCTATTCCTATATATAAAATAATTCTATAATAATCTGAGCTGTATAAAATCGAATTGTTATTTCCCAATAGATTGTCAAATAATTTAGCACTTCCAATCAAAATGACTACCCAAATAAATAATTCATATTCATCAGGAATAATTTCAAACAATTGGCTCACATTACAGATAATCAATACAAACAATAACCCGCTAGTTGCTAATAGATTTAACGAACTCTTTTTGTATAAGTCACGTAATTTTTTCTTAGCATTTTCATTAATCAATTTAGCAGTCAAAGGATACGTAATTTGATGCATTGCTCTAGAAGGAATAATGATCACACTTGCTATATATGCACATATCCCATATTTTGCGACATATTCTATTGGAAGATATCGTTCTATCATCGTTTTATCCAAATCGATCAATAACGTAGCCACTGATCCTGCAATTAGAATAAGTGTAGAATACTTAAATACTGCTTTATAATTTTCTGGCAGAGAAAAACTTAATGTAATACGATGTAATCTAAATGCATATAATTGCATAATTACCATTCTTAACAGACATGCAACCACTAGTGCATATATAAATTGATCAGGTGTGAGTATTTTAAAATACACCAGGAATAAAAGGATACTTATACATATTCTAAGAAATAATTCCTTTATAAAGTTTCCAAAAACACTTTTGAGTTTTACCTTGGACCAGGCAAAGAATACTTCAAAATAAGATAAAGCGAATGCTATGACAAAAATTGTCCACACATAAGGTTGTATAATTGTATTCTCTTCTTCAAAAAACTCTAAAATAGTAGTATAAAACAGGATTCCTATTGTCCCCAAAATTAATGCAATTATGGAAGGTAAAATTAGCATTAAAGTAAGAAATTTATGTTGTTGATTATCATCAGCATATGAAGAAAAAAACTTGATTAAAGTATTGTGTACACCAAAGGCCATTAGGGGCCATATAAGATTCGAGGCAGAAAGAAGATAGGAAACTAGTCCATAATATTCTTTTTCCATGAAATTAGTATATAAGAACAGTGTATTAATTGCTCCAATACCAAACCCAAGGCAAGTAATAATTACATTTTTAACAGTCTGATTAACAACTACTCCCATTACTTATTAAAGTCTCATTTTTTAAATTTCCAATGTTATTTAACCAGCTGCCGTAGTATTTCAGCAAATTCCCTAGTTAGCTCCCTCCTACTATATTTTTCTATTCCGTCAACCCCAGATATTAATGTTTCTTTTTGAAACTGATAAAAGTATTCTTGTATTTGTGTTTTTATCCCTTCATATTCATGGTATTCAAAAAAAGATCCTGAGCTAGTTTCAGAAATCAATCTGGATACATCTGCATCTTTAGGGCCAATAGCTAAAATAGGTCTTTTTGAAACCATATATTCGAATAGTTTACCCGGAATAATACTTTTGGTTTCTTCGCTATCAATTTCAATTAATAGCAAAACCTGAGAACTTCTCTGAATCTTGACTGCCTCAGCATGAGGAACATATCCTTTTAACATCAAAAAATCTGATAACCCAGATTCCTTTATTGAGGATAACACATCGTCACTTACCGCTCCTACTAATTGTAATCTAAACGATTGGGCAAAAGTTTCATTTTCTTTTACTAATTCTGACAATACATTCCATAAATGTATTGGATTTCTCCCCGATAATAAAGACCCGATATGCGAAATTGTAAAATGAGAATCCAGAATAGTCTTTTCTACTTTTTCTATATCGTACCCATTTGTGATTACAGAAACGGGGGTGGTTGTAATCTCATTAAATTCTTTTTGAGTAGTAAAACTAGTAACGACTATGTGATTAGCCCTTTCCAGAACATCTCTTTCTAACTTTTTATGTTTATATATAGATCGTTTGGTTAACTTTAATTTATCATGATATCCGATAGTAGTCCACGGATCCCTAAAATCAGATAGCCATTTTACTCCCAAAATTTGTTTTAACTCCTTCCCTATGAGGTGTACACTATGCGGCGGACCTGTTGTTACTACAGACTTAATATCATGTTCTCTTATATAATCTGTCAAATATTTTACTGAGGGTTTTACCCAAAACTTACGAGCATCGGGGATAAAAAAGTTGCCTCGTATAAATAATAGTAACCTTTGAATAAAAGATTGCTTTTCTTTATTTGCAATAATTCCTTTACTTATGGTTTTAGCTTCTTTCTTTGAGAAGATTTGAGCGAAACGATAAGGTTCAAAAATAGAATGTTTAAGAATAGTTATTCCTTCTGGAATTTCTGATAGTAAAGAATCATCTACTAAAGGGTATGTTGGGTTTTCTGGTACATAAACTACTGGTTCTATATCAAATTCTCTGAAATATTTTACAAACTTTAACCACCGCTGTACTCCAGGGCCACCTGCAGGTGGCCAATAATATGTAATAATCAGAACTTTCAAAATCTTATTTACTTATCTTCTTTGGGTAAAGATAGTAAACTACCTGTTTTTTTATACTGATAATAAAAACCTCCAATTATTAATAAAATAAAGATAATAGAACTTGTCAGAACAATACTACTTCCCGTCTTTATTACCTGGGGTTCAAACTTAAATTCTATTTTATGTTGTCCTTCAGGTATTGGTAATCCCCTTAACATATAGTTTACCTGAACATGTTCAACTGGGTTTCCATCGATATAAGCTTGCCAACCTGGATAGTATGTTTCTGAAAAAACTGCAAAACTCTCTTCTTTAACTTTAGATTCATATACCAAATGATTAGGTTGATGAGCAGTTAATGCTATATACGCCAAGCTATCTGATGTATACTTAGTTTTAGGAATTACATTATTAAATTTAGAATTGATTACAGCCTGTTTTTTGTTATCTAAATCCTTCAATGCTAATATTTCCTCGTTTGCAGAACTCACCTGTTTAACTTCAGAAACAAACCAAGCATTTCCATTAGTATAAGGATTAGTTAAAGCTTTTACTCCATCTTCATCCTGAGTAATGATATACTTTACATTTAGCATATTCATAACTTCAACATCATTTTTAGCCAAATAAAATTCAAACAAATCCTGCATTCTTCCAGGTTTAGCTGAATGATATCCACCTAAAGCATTATGAAAATATGCTGCTCTACCCGAATTAAACGGATCTGCTGTTAAATCAAATACTCTAAAATGTCCTTTATCTTTAAAAATCTCTTCATCTGCTTTATTTGCAATAAAAGGTTTGTTAAATTCTCTAGAGGACACAAAATTACTCTTGTTCACATAGTTCCAATCTACCAGAACTAAATCCAAAGTAATTAAAACTCCTACCCCTATTAATAATAGATTCTCCTTTAATTTTCCTTTCAGATATAGCCAACATCCTCCTGCAATCAATAAAATTAATACCAGTGACCGTATAGTATCGGTAGTAAATATTGCTTTTCTATCTTCTTTTATTGCTCTTAGATAATCTGGGCCACCTTGTTCTAATAGTAAACTGTCTCCTAGTCCGCTAAAACTAAATAATGTAGACTTAAACAATAAAAAGATTAACGTTAATCCTCCCACAATTCCCGTTGCATATTTTAGAGCTTTTATTTTTGAATCCTCTGGAACTTCTTTACTAAGCAATTTATGTATTCCCACAACACCTAAAATGGGAACGCATAACTCTACAATCACTTGTATAGAAGATACTGCTCTAAACTTGTTGTATAAAGGAAAATAGTCAATAAAAAACCTAGTGAAAAATTCCAGATTTTTCCCCCAGGAAAGCAGTAATGCTAAAATAGAGCCTCCAACAATCCACCATTTTAATCTGCCTTTAACTAAAAATAATGCTAAAATAAATAAGAATAATATGGTTGCACCGATATACGCAGGTGCCCCTACAAATGGTTGATCGCCCCAGTAGGTAGGTACATATTCTGTATATGATTTTGCCTGAGCAGGAGACACTCCTAACCTTAATAATTCTTCATAAACATTAGAATCTGTTCCTAGATTTTCTGTAGACGTACCTCCCATAAAGCGAGGAATAAATAGATTAAAACTCTCTAATCTACCATAACTATATTGTGTTATATAATCAAAGTCTAAGCCCGTACCTTTTTTCTCTTTTCCATTTGCTTGTATCGTAATTCCCGTATCGCCCCTTGTACTAAATTGTGTATATTCTTTTGTTGCTAAAAGGCTGGTCGCATTAAGTAACAAAGAAAATAAGACTGCAAGAACCATTACTCCCAGAGATTTAAAATAATCAGGTATTTCCTTCTTTTTATATGCATCTATTAGGTATGAAATTCCCAAAACAAGTACTAACAAAAATAAGTAGTAGGTCATCTGAAAATGGTTGGCAGCAATTTCTAAAGCCATGGATATGGCTAATAAAAGAAAGCCCCAAATGTACTTCTTTCTAAATGTGAGTATAATACCACTAAGTACCAAGGGCATATAACCGATGGCATGTGCTTTGGCATTGTGTCCAACACCCAATATGATGATAAAATATGTAGAAAAACCAAAAGCCAAACTTCCTAAAAAAGCAAGCCTGTAATCCATTTTTAAAACCAATAAAAGAATATAAAACCCAATAAAATATAAAAACAAATAATCAGCTGGTCTTGGTAAAAATCGTATAAGTCTATCTATTTTTTTTACATAACTATGTGGATACTGTGCGCCCAATTGGTAAGTTGGCATACCTCCAAAGGCATTGTCTGCCCAATATGGTTCCTCTCCTGTTTGATTTCTAAAATCAGTTTGTTGTCTTGCCATTCCGGAATATTGAACAATATCTCCTTGTTTCATTTTTTTTCCACTTAGAACCGGGCTAAAATAAGCTAATGAAGCAATTATAAAACTTATAACAACAAGTAAATGAGGTAAGAATCTTTTGATTAAAGGCATGATAAGTGTGAGTTTACTAAATAAGGAGCCAAATTAATCAATTTCCTCATAATCGATATACTCTCCTACATCTTTATTAGAAGTTTTTTGTTTTGGTTTTTTTTCAATAGTAACTTCACCATCATTAGATTGGCGGGGTTGTTGATACTGATCAAACTGTTGTTGGAATTTCTCTCCTGCTTTCTTTGTTACATATTTAAGCAATAGAGGACCAAATAATCGCGTTAATACTTTTAGTCCATAATATATTAATACAATAATGAGAATTACCTTCAATACCCCTTGCAACGAAGCTTCCTGCATATCATTTTTTTTCAAAAATAATGAACTCTCTATACAATTACATGTAGACTATCCTAAAAAAATGATAAAATCTGCTATATTTGAACCAAATCTATTGAATATGAACCCTAAATCTATTCTTTTATTAATCACCTTTTTTCTATTTGGTGTAACCTTATCTGCTCAGTATACTGAGAAAATAAACACGAATAGACCTGGAACGTCTCAAGGCGCGTTTTCTGTTGGTAACAATGTTTTACAATTAGAAGGAGGTATAGGTTTTGGAAAAGAAAAGCATAAAATTCTTAATACAAAAACTAATGTTTTTAACTTTGATTATTCTGTAAGGTATGGTCTATTAATTGAGCAATTAGAACTTAGATTAAATGGTAGATTTAGAGCCGATGGTGTTAGACAAACTATTGGAGGTAATGAGGAAAAAATAAAGAGAAGTAATTTTGAAGTCAATACCATTGGTGCAAAATATTTGATTTATGACCCTTATAAAAAACCAAAAAAGGATTCTATAAATTATGATGCATTAAAAAGTTGGAAAGAACGCTATAAATTTAAATGGAAAAGTTTAATCCCAGCAGTTTCTGCTTATTTAGGGGCTAACTTTATTTCTTCTGATAATCCTTTTACAGCTCCGAATGACGATACTTTTAGTCCAAAGATTGTTGTAATGACACAAAACAATTGGTCAACAAGTTTAAATGGAGATTGGGTATTAGTGACAAACTTAATCGTTGACAAAATAACTACAGATGATCCTATTATAGGGTGGATTATTACTTCTACTCATACTATTAATAAAAAATGGGCTGCCTTTGGAGAATATCAAGGGCAAAAAAGCGATTTTTATAGTGACAATATTTTAAGACTAGGAGGAGCTTATTTATATCAAAAAGATTTACAGTTTGATGCTAATATTGCTTTTAATTTTAAAGACACTCCATCCATTTTTACAGTTAGCGTTGGAGCATCTTATCGATTTGATTGGCATAATAAAGATGAAATTATAGAACAACCAGGATTAGAAGGTGGTGTTAAAGAAGATGAAGAAGGTTTAGAAAAGAAAGAAGATGGTGAAGGTGAAGAAGATATCGAAGGAGATCTTGAAGAAGGGGAAGATGGTTTAGAGATTGAAAATGATAGCCTTAAATTACTAAAAACTCCTTTTATCAATGATTTTGAAGATGACGACTTCAGAAATGCTATAGAAAAAGATCTTGATGAAAGAAGAACTGCAGACCGTTTAGAACGAGAGCGTATAGAAAATGAGAAGCTTTCTAAAAAAGAAGGTAAGAAATTCAAGAAAGAAGAAGCCCGACGATTAAAACGAGAGGCAAAAGAAGCAAGAAAAGCTGAAAAAGCTGAGCAACAAGCAGCAAAAGAAAAACAAAAAATGATTGATGATATAGATGCCGAATTGGACAAAATGGAACAAGAACAAGGTGTCGATCAAGAATTACAGGATATTGACAAAGAGCTCAAAGAACTTGAAAAAATGGAAAAAGAGCTTGATATAGATAATGAAAAAGAGCAGAAAAAGGCTGAAAAGAAAAAAGAAGAAGAGAAAGAGGAAGATGTAGATGCCGAATATGAAAAGTATCAGAAAGAACAGGAGAAAAATAAAAAAGCAGAGGAAAAACGTAGAAAGAAGGAAGAAAAGAAGCGCCTGAAAGATGAAAAGAAAAAGAAAAAAGAGGAAGAAAAACGTAAAAATCAGGAAGAAAAAGAAAATGACACAAATAATTCTGATGTAGATAAAGAATTAGAAAAAATAGATCAATAATGGTAAAAAAACATAAATAGAACTCTTAAAATGCTATAATTAAAGAATCTATTACATTATTACCAAAAATGATCCGCATGCAAACATAATATTTAATAAAAGGATTATATATTTGTGACGAATTAGAGATGATATATGATTACGATTAAAGAAATTACTTCAAAAGGAGATTTAACTACGTTCGTTAAATTTCCTTTTGATTTATATAAAGATTCCCCATACTACGTTCCGTCGATCATCAAGGAAGAGTTAGACGTAATGAATCCGAAAAAAAACCCTGTATTCAGAAATGCTGATGCAAAATACTTCTTAGCGTATAAGAATAATACAATCGTTGGAAGAATTGCTGCCATTATAAATTGGATTGAGGTAAATGAACAAAAAAAACCAAAAGTACGTTTTGGATGGTTCGACGTTATTGATGATATTGAAGTCACTAAAGCTTTGCTTGAAAAGGTAAGAGAATATGGCCTTCAGAACTCTCTTGAATACATGGAAGGCCCCGTAGGCTTTTCTAATATGGATAAGGCAGGAATTTTAATTAAAGGGTATGAAGAGTTAAATACAATGATCACGTGGTATAATTACCCTTATTATGCAAAACACATGGAACTTCTTGATTTTGAAGCTGCAGCCACATGGGTTGAATATAAAATCAGAGTTCCTAAACAGACAAAAGAAAAAGTAATCAAATTTGCCAGTGTAATTAAAGAACGGTATCAGCTTAAACTTCTAAAGTTTAATAAAAGTAAAGAGATTCTTCAGTATGCTGATGATATGTTTGATTTGCTTAACAAAACGTATAGTAGCCTACAAACTTTTGTTCCGATACAACAATATCAAATAGATATGTACAAGAAAAAATACTTGCCATATCTTAATCCAGAGTATATTACCTGTATTGCAGACAAAACTGGTAAACTTATAGCATTTTCTATTGTTATGCCATCATTTTCTAAGGCTTTGAAAAAAATGAATGGCAAAGTATATCCCCTTAGGTTTTTACATATCCTAAAAGCACAGCGTAGAAACAATACAGCTGCCTTTTATCTTATTGGAGTTGACCCAGAATACCAAAACAAAGGAGTCACTGCACTTATTTTTAAGGAAATGAATGAAGCTTTTCTTCGTAACGGAATTGAAGTTGTAGAAACCAATCCAGAACTAGAAGAAAATAAAGCAATCCAGGCACTTTGGAATGGCTATGAGCATGAACAACATAAAATGAGAAGAACATTTCGAAAAAGTTTATAGGTTTAAATTTTGAACCTCATTTACTTCAATACTTATCACATAAATACATACTTCATTATTTAAACATTTACTACTACTTTTTTTCATTAACATTTAATCATATTTACTTGTTAAATAAGGTATCCTTAACCATATTTAAAAGTCATTTGATTATATTTAGGTAATTTACAAATGACATTAACTTGAGTGTCTTAAAAGAAATCAGGATTCTTAACATCTTAAAACCTATAATCATGTTAAAAAAAATTTTAGAATTACAAGGAGTTCAAAAATTAGTAAAACATCAACAAAAAACCATTCATGGAGGTGAAGCAACATTCCCTGATAATGGATCACAAGGCCCTGTTTGCTTTATTGGACCAATAAAGCTAGATTGTTCTACCAATACAGATGGACGATGCACATGTATAAATGGAAGATGTGTAAAAGGCCCTAGTACACATTGCAGATAAAAAACAGAAAAATAATTCAATAAAAAAATCCGCTAAATATTTAGCGGATTTTTAGTATAAACTTTTATTCTATATTACTCTCCCATGGCTGCAGCAACGGCGGCAGACATGCGTTTATATGTTCCATTTTCTAATCGTTCACGTATAGCTGAGAACGCTATTAATGTTTCCTGAATATCTTCCATAGTATGAGATGCTGTAGGTATTAACCTAAGTAAGATCAATCCCTTAGGTATCACAGGGTATACCACAATAGAGCAAAAAATACCATGGTTTTCTCTAAGGTCTTTTACCAAAGCCATAGCTTCTGGAATACTTCCCTTAAGATACACAGGTGTAACACAGCTTTGTGTAGTCCCTAAATCAAATCCACGTTCTTTTAATCCATTTTGCAATGCATTCACATTTTGCCATAATTTAGCTTTTAATTCAGGCATTGTTCTTAGCATATCCAAACGCTTTAATGCCCCTACGACAAGTTGCATTTGAAGTGATTTTGCAAACATTTGAGACCGCAAATTATATTTTAAATAATCTATAATTTCCTGATCTGCTGCAATAAACGCTCCAGTACTAGCCATCGATTTTGCAAACGTCGCAAAATATACATCAATCTGATCCTGAACTCCTTGCTCCTCACCTGTTCCTGCTCCAGTCGCTCCTAACGTACCAAAACCATGTGCATCATCAACAAATAATCTAAAATTGTATTTTTCTTTTAAAGCTACTATTTCCTTTAATCTTCCTTGCTCTCCACGCATTCCAAAAACACCTTCAGAAATCAATAAGATTCCTCCTCCAGTTTTCTCGGCCATTTTTGTGGCTCTCATCAGGTTTTTATCGATACTTTCTATATCATTATGTCGATACGTATAACGTTGTCCTTGATGCAATCTTACGCCATCTATAATACAAGCATGTGCATCAACATCATATACTATTATATCGTCTTTACTTACCAAGGCATCAATTGTAGAAACCATTCCCTGGTATCCAAAATTCAATAAGTAAGATGCTTCTTTATCAACGAATTCTGCCAATTCGTCCTGTAATTGCTCATGAAGATCGGTATGCCCGCTCATCATTCTAGCTCCCATAGGATAGGCAGAACCATATGCTGCCGCTGCTTCTGCATCAACCCTACGTATCTCTTCTTTATTGGCTAATCCCAAATAGTCATTGATACTCCAGGTAATTACTTCTCTCCCTTGAAACCTCATTCTATTTGATATAGGACCCTCTAGTTTAGGAAAAACAAAATATCCTTCTGCTTTATCTGCCCATTTCCCTAACGGCCCTTTGTCTTTATAAATCTTATCAAATAAATCTCTCATTTATCAAAAAATTGTTTCTTATAAGTGTGCGAAAATACGGAAAATTGATTTGATGGCATAATTATATTTAAATTCACTTTCGTAAAGCTTTATTTTAACAAAACGTAATCTAGTGAATATATTTTGCAGTTGGTATTTTGATGATTTCCCGTAATTTAATAAATAAAAATGACATCAACAATTGCAGAGATCAGTACGCTATCTAAAGAATTTATACAAAAAAAACACCTCAAAATATCGAGATGTTTATATCGTTTTTAATTTTTATATTATTTTATGAATTCTACTTTTCTAGCATCAATTTCATTTTTGCTATCAAAAAATCCTTGTTCAGACATCCAGTCATCACTAAATACCTTACTCATATATCTAGAACCATGATCAGGTAGAATTACAATAATATTACTATTTTCATCAAACTCCCCTTGGGCAGCTAATTGTTTTATTCCTTGCAAAGCAGCACCACTGGTATATCCCAAAAACATACCTTCTTTTCTCACTAATTCTCTGGCTGTATGTGCACTATCTTCATCACTTACTTTTTCAAATTTATCAATCACATCAAAATCTGTTGCCGTAGGAATAAGGTTTTTACCTAAACCTTCAATTCTATATGGATATATCTCTTCCTGATCAAACTCTCTGGTTTCATGATATTTCTTCAAAACAGAACCATATGCATCGATTCCAAGCACTCTAACATCTTTATTTTGTTCTTTTAAAAACCTTGCTGTACCAGAGATTGTACCTCCGGTTCCACAACAAGCTACAAAATGCGTAAGCTTACCATTAGTTTGATTCCATATTTCTGGACCGGTAGAGTTATAATGTGCATCAATATTTAATTCATTAAAATATTGATTTATATAGACAGAACCTTTAATTTCTTCATGAAGTCTTTTTGCTACCTGATAATATGATCTTGGGTCATCTGCGCTTACATGAGCAGGGCATACATATACCTTTGCTCCCATATTTTTGAGCATATTTATCTTATCCTTTGAGGATTTTGAACTGACTGCAAGAATACAATCATACCCTTTAATCACACTTACCATTGCTAAACTAAAACCTGTATTACCACTAGTAGTTTCAATAATAGTATCACCTGGTTTAAGAATACCTTTTCTCTCGGCTTCTTCTATAATATAAAGTGCTATTCTATCTTTTGTGGAATGTCCCGGATTAAAAGATTCTACTTTGGCGTAGTAATTTCCCGGAAAGTCTTTCATAATATTGTTTAGTTTTATAAGCGGGGTATCGCCAATAAGCTCTAAAACATTATTATAAGCCCTAATATCTTCTCTCATATAGTTGTGTTTATGCAGATGTATGAAATAAAATGGGGGTTCAAAATCTGCTACAAAAACGGTACGAAGTTACACTATTTTTTTTAATTACTCTTTTATACTTTCTAAATCTAATAAAAATGCATATTCCTCTGCTACTTCCTTAAGCGCTTCGAATCTGCCAGAAGCTCCTCCGTGACCAGCTTCCATATTAGTATGTAGTAATAACAAATTATCATCTACTTTTAATTCTCTTAATTTGGCCACCCATTTTGCTGGTTCCCAATATTGCACCTGTGAATCATGTAACCCTGTTGTTACCAACATATTTGGATATTTTTGTACTGCCTCAACTGCTACATTATCATAAGGAGAGTACGATTTCATATAAGTATAATATTCTTCTTCATTAGGATTACCCCACTCATCATATTCTCCAGTGGTAAGAGGAATACTATCATCTAGCATTGTACTTACAACATCAACAAAAGGCACAGATGCTACCACTCCGTTATATAATTCAGGAGCCATATTTACAATTGCTCCCATTAATAACCCACCGGCTGATCCTCCCATAGCATACAAATGATGTGCAGAAGTATATTCTTGTTCTATTAAAAATTTTGAGCAATCGATAAAATCTGTAAAAGTATTTTTCTTTTTTAATAATTTACCATCATCATACCAAGATCTCCCTAAATATTCGCTTCCTCTTATATGTGCTATTGCATAAATAAATCCTCTATCTAATAAGCTTAATCGTACTGTAGAAAAATATGGATCTATAGTGGATCCATATGAACCATATCCATATTGCAATACAGGATTATTACTATCTTTTTTAATTCCTTTTCTATATACTAAAGACATTGGAACCAATGTACCATCTTGTGCGGTAGCCCAAACTCTTTCAGACGTATAATCATTTTTATCAAACTTACCTCCTAGTACCTCTTGTTCCTTTTTAACTTCCTTTTCCTTAGTTTCCATATTAAAATCTATAACAGAATTAGGAGTAGTAAGAGAATTATAAGAATACCTAAGGGTTTTGGTATCAAAATCAGGATTAGTACTTACATAAGCAGTATATGTTTCATTATCAAAAGGGAGATAATAATCTGCTGTACCATCCCATCTTTTAATATTAATTTTATTAAGTCCGTTATCTCGCTCACTAATAACTAGATAATCCTTAAATATTTCAACATCTTCTAATAAAACACTGTCTCTATGTGGTATAAGATCTTTCCAATTTTCTTTGATTGTATTTTCTTCTGAAACTTTCATCAATTTAAAATTAGTTGCTTTGTCTGCATTAGTCAAAACATAAAAATCGGTATTATAATGAGCTATACCATATTCTACACCTCTAATTCTAGGTTGAAAAATCTGAAATTCTCCTGTAGGATTATCAGCTCTTAAGATTCTATATTCTGAAGTAAGTGTACTACTAGAACCAATGACAAGATACTTACGAGATTTGGTTTTATACACAAATGTAGAAAATGTATCATCTATCTCGTTAAAAACCTCTACATCCTCTGTAACCGAAGTTCCTAAAACATGTCTGTATATTCTATCAGACCTTAACGTCTCTTCATCTTTTTTTGTATAAAACAAAGTTTTACTATCGGCCGCCCAAGTACTTCCTCCTGTTGTGGTTTCAATAGTCTCAGGATATATTTCTCCAGTTTCTAAATTTTTAATACGTATTGTATACTTTCTCCGACTTACGGTATCCACACCATAAGCAGCTAATTTATTATCTGGACTTATGCTAAGCCCTACTAATCTAAAATAACTATGACCTTCTGCCTCTTTGTTACAATCAAATAGAATTTCTTCTTGTGCTTCTAAGGTTTCTTTTTTTCTGGAATATATAGGATAATCCTTCCCTTTTTCATATCGTGTTAAATACCAATACCCATTGAGCTTATAGGGAACCGAAGAATCATCTTCCTTGATACGACTTTTCATTTCTTCAAAAAGATTCTCTTGAAACTTTTTGGTATGAGCCATCATTTTATCATTATAATCATTCTCTTTTTTGAGATAATCTATTACCTCTGAATTCTCCCTATCATTCAACCAAAAATAATTATCAACACGAACATCTCCATGTTTTTCGAGTTTAGTTGGCTTTTTGGCGGCAATAGGTGGCTGAATTTTAGTCTCAGATGTCGGCATAATATTGTTTTAACACGAATGAGCAAAAATAAGTGATATTAAGAATATATGGTACCGAGTTTTCATAATAATCTTGCTAGTTTATTAACAACCAAAATACTAATTTTGCAATTATAAATTTCAAAATAAATATACATGTTTGGAGATATGATGGGAATGATGGGAAAACTTAAAGAAACCCAACAAAAAGTAGAAGAAACTAAAAAAAGGCTGGATACTGTTTTAATTGACGAAAACAGCACCGATGATTTACTTAAAATCACACTTACCGCTAACAGAGAAATAAAAAGTATTACCATATCAGATGAGCTGTTGGCCGACAAAGAACAATTAGAAGATTATCTAATTCTTACACTTAACAAGGCAATTGTTAAAGCAACACAAGTTAATGAAACAGAATTAGCAGCAGTAGCAAAAGAAGGTATGCCCAATATCCCAGGATTAGATATGTTTAAATAGCGGTATTCTAAATATAGTACATCTAACTTTCTAAAAAAGTATGCTTAGGCGTTTTTATATTTTTCTTTCTGCGATTTATTATATAATTTTAACGAAAGCTAAAAAATTAACTAAAAATCTAACAATATGTTTGAACTCAAAAATAAGGAAGGGTCTAGCTATCATTTTACTTTAAAAGCAAAAAACGGGCAAGTTATCTTAAGCAGTGAAGTTTACAATAGTAAAGCTGCTGCAGAAAATGGAATTGCTTCTGTTAAAAAGAACGCTTCAGAAGATGGTAGATATGAGCGTAAAACTGCAAAAAATGGAAAATTCTATTTTAATCTTAAGGCAGGAAACGGTCAGATTATTGGGAGCAGTCAGATGTACTCTTCTGAGTCAGGTATGGAAAATGGTATTAATTCTGTTAAAGAAAACTCTTCTGGAGCAGATATTAAAGAAATTTAATTTTACTAAGTGTTAATAATAAAAGCTGTTCAAATACCATGAACAGCTTTATCTTTTTGCGCTGATACCGATGATAACATCTCGAGAAAATATTCGTGCATTTGTTGTGTATAGCCCAAGTGGGTTACAAATCTCAACTTACCTTGCCCCATACCATAAAAATGAATGTTTTTTAATGCCATTTGTGCAATAAAATCCTCCTCTTTACCATCAATAGTAAATATGATAATATTTGTATCTATAGATTCTACTTGTTTTACAATTGATAATTTTTCTAAAACTTCTCCTATTTCTCTAGCTCTTTTATGGTCTTCAGCAAGTCTGTCAATATGATTCTCTACAGCATACAATCCTGCAGCCGCCAGGTATCCAACTTGACGCATCCCACCTCCTAAAACTTTCCTTACTCTAATAGCTTTTTCCATAATTGCAGCATCCCCAATCAACACAGAGCCTATAGGCGCTCCTAGCCCTTTACTTAAACAAACAGAAATAGTATCAAAAATATCTCCATATTGCTTAGCACTTTCTCCTTTGGCTACAAGGGCATTCCATAATCTTGCTCCATCCAAATGATATCCCAGATTATGTTGATCACAAACTTGTTTAATTTTTTTAATATCCTCAAAATCATAACAAGCTCCTCCTCCTTTATTTGTCGTATTTTCTATGCATACCAAACTTGTTAACGGACTATGATAAAAATCAGGAGGGTTGATAGCTTCCTCAACTTGAGCAGCTGTAATCATACCTCTATGACCATCCAACAATTTACAAGAAACTCCGCTATTAAAAGATACTCCTCCTCCTTCATAATTATAGACGTGCGCATATTTATCAGCAATTAGCTGCTCTCCCGGTTGAGTATGTAATTTGATAGCAGCTTGATTTGCCATGCTTCCAGAAGGAAAGAACAAAGCCATGTCTTTACCAAACATATGTGCTATTTTTTCTTCTAAAGCATTTACAGTAGGATCTTCTTTATACACATCATCTCCTACTTCTGCTTCCATCATAGCGTTTAGCATTTCTGGAGTTGGCTTGGTAACCGTATCGCTTCTAAGATCTATTTTCATTGTTATAAAGTTTTAAATGAATCATACAAATACAAAATTTAATTTCTTAAAAGTTGCAGTGAATCTGTATCTAACTAATTAAAAGACATTCATCCCATTTGGTATCAAAAGGTGCTAAATAGGATATAATAGACAATCCTATACCCGCAATTCCTTCCAACAAACTCTCTTCATTTTTCCATTTCTCTTCATCAGAACCTCGCCAAACCATATATCCCGCATATCCTTTTTCATGAGTTCCCATAATAAGTGCTTGCTCAGCCCAGTGGTCAGCAGTTTCTTTAAATATTATTTCTTTGGTTTTTCTATATAAGTAATTATATATATGAAGTATACCATATGCTCCATGACATAATCCAGCATCCATAACTCCTGCTTCTTTTATATCCCTTCTTTTGGTGGAATGTTTTAATATAGCAATCGCTTCATTTTTAAGCTCTTCATCTTTTAGAGTTTCTCCTGCATGTAAAAGAGATATTCCTACTCCTAAATCACCATAACACCACGCTAATCTCGAATAATAATTTACATTATTTTCTTTTTCTTCAACTATCCAGCTAGGAAATTGTGAACTCTCTGCAATATCCCGATTCTTATAACTCAATATAAACTTCACTGTTTGAGTTAATACCTCATTAACATCGTCATAAAACTCTTCATGCTCTGCTATCCTGGACAAAAAATTAATCGTACTTGATATTCCGTGAGATAAACTCAGGTTACACCCCCTAAGGTTATCTTCTTTTTTTAAAATAGATTCCCACCAAACTCCACGGTCATTCTTTTTTGCTGTTTTTTTGAATGCATTTATTAACTCATCAAGGTATTCTTTATATCCTTCTTTCAATACCAAAGAAGTAGTGTTTTGATACCGTTTTAAAAAATAAAACCCATATCCCATCGCCCCATGTAAAAAATCAAAGTTTTCTGTTTCTATATCAGCTCTCATAGCTGATAACAGGTATTCATCTAGGTCAGATGACAGAAAATCATCTTCAAGTTCTACAAACTCCTCTTCTTTAAGAATTTCTAATACCCAACATGCTCCAGCGATACCTGTACAAAAGGTTGGGTAAGTAAATCCCTCATTAATAAGTTCTACCGCTTTTGTTATTATATCAGCACCTTTATCTGCATGTGTATCATCATCCAAAAACTTAGCATAATAAAATTGGAACAATGCTATACCTGAGACACCTGACAATACTCCTACTTCTTTGTTTTCAAAAGTTTTATCATCTAAAATATCACTAATTTCTTTCAATTTTTTTTTAAAATCCTTTTCTATATTCATGGAGCATTATTTATTTAAGAAAGTCAATTCGTCATTAGAACAAACCTATGAAACTAATTCTTTCTATAAGATGAATTTGAATATTAATTCTCTACTTTATTTTACGGTTGTATACTACATTTATAACTTCCAATAGGGGAACCATCCGGAATTTTTGGAGATGGTAAAACTTTAAATTTTTCGGGATTCTGCAAAAACCTGTTGATTTGATTTAGATAATAACTATCGTACACTTTATAAGTTGAATTCGCTGGTGTATTTTTTAGAAGAATTGTTAAGTCTATAAGTTTCCCATAAGCTATAGCATTCACCTGAGTGTAAGCTTTTTTGTCAACACTAAGATTCATAAGATGTTTTAAAACATTCGCTTTAATCACTTCTTGAATTTCTTTATGATAACTATTTTTTACTTTAGTTTTAAAAGATAATGCTATTAATTGATCCAATGTTTCAGAAAGGCCCAATTGATCTTGATCTAAACTCTTTTGCTGTACTAATCTCGAAGTCCTTTCTGGATGTAACAAAAGAGAAAGACTCATATCGCTTGCCGTTGAAGCTACACTAAGAGCATCAAAACCTACTCCTGTTTTTCCTTTGAAAGACTCTCTGGTGCGATAATAACCAAAAGCTCTTGGAGGGAACAATTTTAGTTTATCTTCTGGAATAGCAAGTTTTTGTGGGGTTAGAGTCTGTAGGACTTCTATCAATGCTTCCTTTTGTTTTTTAGGACTAACTGTCTCAACAATGGTTTGTTGATCGTCTTTAACAGCATAATTATAATTCAAACCCCCGATAAGCTTTATAGCGGCCTCAGTTTGATACCTATGCAAGAAATAAAGTGGCACAAAAACATCTTCCAAAACAGAATAAGGTTCATTACTACGAATATTATCAGTAGAAAAAGTTTTCATAGCAACCTCTCTAATTTTTAATACATTTTTCAATTCATCTGTAGCACTCTTACCATTATCCCATAAATGTGCCAGTTCATGTGCACCTCCTTGTGGTCTTGCATCACTATCAGATATAAACCTAAGCCCAGATGAATACGCTTTATCCAAAATAGCCCTAAGTGCCTCGTCTTCATTCACTCCTTCTGCAAATTCTGAGTAACTATATGCTACGGTTACTTTATCCCATTCGCCTATATTTATATCATACGCATCCGATAAATCTACCTCATTGTTTTTAAGGGTAATTGTTGGATGAGGATAATCCATTACTGAGGCCCTTCCATTTGTACTTGCTGCAAAATTATGAGCAAATCCAATAGTATGCCCTACTTCGTGAGCCGATAATTGTCGAATACGAGCTAAAGCCATTTCTAACATAGGCTTATAATTATCATCACCAGTAGCAAAAGGTTTATTTAACAAAGCTTGTGCAATTAAAAAATCCTGTCTGATTCTTAAACTTCCCAGGCTTACATGCCCTTTAAGGATTTCTCCTGTTCTAGGATCTACTACACTAGCTCCATAACTCCATCCTCTTGTTGACCGATGTACCCATTGAATAACATTGTATCGTAAATCCATTGGATCTGCATCTGCAGGCAACATCTTTACCTGAAATGCATCTTTAAAACCAATAGCTTCATATGCTTGGTTCCACCACCTTGCTCCTTCTAACAAGGCTGATCGTACTGGCTCTGGAGTACCTGGATCTAAATAATAAATAATTGGCTCTTTAGCTTCACTCATTGCCAGCTTTGGATTCTTTTTCTCTAACCGATGACGAATACTATATCGCTTAGTAATTGGTTTATGTACAGGAGTAGCATAATCCATATAGGATATAAATATAGAACCACTTCTGGGGTCAAATTTTCTTTTCTTATATCCATCATCTGGTAATTCTACAAATGAATGATGCTGAATAACAGTAAGGTATTTTGAATTAGGCGCTACGGATCTAACATTACGACCAGTAGAAACTCCTTTATATGTAAGTAAAGCCTCAAATTCTACATTTTTAGGAAAAGCTTTAGTTCTTTCGAGACTTAAAGCGCTTTTTTGCTTATCTATACTGTAAGCACCTTCTTTTTGAGCTTTTAACCATCCTATTATACCATGAGTATCCTGTAATAAGAAAGGCGTAAGATCCACTATATACTTTCCCGCTTTCTCCTCCTTAATAGGAAAACCAAATAAAACTGATTTGGCAAATGCCTGCTCTACACTTCTTTTCTCCAACGCATTATTGGTAATAGCTCGATATTGTTGATTAGGCTGAACTAATAATAATTTATTTCCTGCTTTTTGAAATTTTACCACTACTCCATCTCCAATTTGGCCTCTATCTAACCCAATATCATTTGAACCCAAACCAGTAGCCAAAGAATGGACATATAAAAATTCAGACTCAAGCTTATCTACCTCGAGATAAATCTCATCTTTTTCTTCATTGTAATGAAACTTAAAATAACCATCATAAGATTTTAAATTTTTCTTTTCTTCAAGAAATTGAGCAGAAATAACATTTCCTATTAGAAAAAACAAACAAACAAAATAAAGTTTCATAGCGTATGATTTGTGTAGAAAAGTTTATAAAATTTCTAAAACTATAAAATAACATAAAAATTATTTCTTACTGAACTGTTAAATCCTATTTTTGTCAAAAATTAATTAGATGATGATAACAACAGAGACTTTATTAGATCTCAGAAAGCGCCTGGTTGCGTTAAGGAGGTATCTTTGACATTGATGCCAAACTTATTGAAATAGCTAACGAGGAGGAAAAGACTTATGCTCCAGATTTTTGGGACAATGCCCAGGAGGCTGAAAAATTAATGCGCGCTCTTAATGCTGAAAAAAAATGGGTATCTGATTATGAAAAAGGTGTTTCTCTAGTAGATGATCTTGAGGTTTTGTATGAATTTTACAAAGAAGGAGATACCACAGAAGAAGAAATAACAGAACGTTATCAAGAATCTTTATCCGAAATTGAAAGCTTAGAGTTTAAAAACATGTTAAGTGATGAAGGAGACAGCATGAGTGCCGTATTGCAAATTACAGCAGGTGCCGGAGGTACAGAAAGTTGTGATTGGGCAAGTATGCTTATGCGAATGTATTTAATGTGGGCAGAAAAACAAGGGTATACCGTTAGAGAACTAAACTACCAAGGAGGTGATGTAGCCGGAATAAAAACTGTTACACTCGAAATTGATGGTGATTATGCCTTTGGATGGCTTAAAGGTGAAAATGGTGTACATCGATTAGTGAGAATTTCTCCGTTTGACAGTAATGCAAAACGACATACTTCTTTTGCTTCTATTTATGTATATCCACTTGCAGATGATAGTATAGAAATAGATATTAATCCTGCAGATTATGAGATCATAACATCCAGGTCCAGTGGTGCTGGTGGGCAAAATGTAAATAAAGTAGAAACCAAAGTACAACTTACTCATTTCCCAACAGGTATACAGATTTCGTGTTCAGACACCAGATCCCAACAAGAGAATAGATTAAAAGCTTTACAAATGCTTAAATCTCAATTATTTGAAATAGAACTTCAAAAACAACGAGCACAACGGGATGAAATTGAAGCTTCAAAAATGAAAATAGAATGGGGATCGCAGATTCGTAATTATGTTATGCACCCTTATAAACTTGTAAAAGACGTAAGAACAGCTGAAGAAACAGGAAATGTTGATGCCGTAATGGATGGAAATATTGATCAATTTCTAAAAGCTTATCTGATGATGATGGGGCAAAAAAATGAAGAATGAATTAGAGTAACGAATGAGGTAAACTAATAATTATACAATAAAACCAAATTTAAATTTTTAGTATTACGTTAGAAAAGTAAAAAACAAATTCGAAGTCAGAGATTGTATTCTAAAAGTGGATCACACCTCTGTCATTAGATTTCTATCTCTAAAAAAACAACTATGACAACGATTTATCATAATCCAAGATGCCGTAAATCCAGAGAAACTCTTGCTATACTAGAAGAGAAAACAGAAGATATTACAATAGTAAAATATCTGGAAACTCCTCCATCTGTTGAAGAATTAACCGAAATAATAAAATTTTTGAATATTTCTCCAATAGATTTGGTGAGAAAAAATGAAACCGTCTGGAAAGAAAATTATAAAGGTAAAGAGATTACTAATACTGAATTGATTTCTGTTTTAAGTAAGCATCCAATTCTTATTGAAAGACCTATTGTTATTAAAGATAATAAAGCAATTATAGGAAGACCTCCACAAAAAGTTGTTGATATTCTTTAATTTTAAAAAAAAAGTAATCATCGATTAAACCTTTCTAAAAATTAATAGTCTAAAATAAGCCATATAAAAGTGATTTTTATATGGCTTATTTAATATAAAGACATTTAACAGAGTATTAACCGCTTTATAGTATCTCCTTAGATACTTTTGGCCCTTATTTTATCTCATTAAAACATGAAAAAAGGTTTATTTCTATTATTATTTATATGTACTTGGGTTACTTTTTCTCAAGACAGAAATTTTTCTAAAAACCCTATAACAATAACAGGTTATGTACTTGATCAAGATACTAATGAACCATTGGAATATGCAACAATAGCATTTTTCAGCCCAAAATTAAAGAAAGTAGTAACTGGGGGAATCACAAATGAAGAAGGGAAATTTAGTATAGAAGTAACTCCGGGGGTATATGATGTAAGTATTGAATTTATTTCCTTCAAAACCAAAAAACTACAAAAACAGAAATTATTCAAAAACACCAATCTCGGAAAAATATCTTTGGGTTTAGATACAGAGACGCTTGATGATGTAGTAGTCATTGCAGAGAAAACCACTGTTGAGATAAAACTAGATAAGAAAATTTACAATGTCGGAAAAGACCTTACTGTAAGTGGTGGCACAGTTAGTGATGTTTTAGATAACGTCCCCTCTGTTTCAGTTGACGTAGAAGGTAACGTAGCTCTTCGTGGAAATGATAATGTTAGAATTCTGATCAACGGAAAACCATCGGGATTAGTCGGTTTAAATAGTACTGATGCCTTACGTCAATTACCTGCAGAATCCATAGAGAGAGTTGAAGTAATCACATCTCCTTCTGCCAGATATGATGCAGAAGGCACTGCAGGAATTCTGAATATCATTTTAAGACGAAGCAAATTACAAGGTGTTAATGGAGCAATTACAGTGAATAGCGGATACCCGTTGGCTGGAGGTATCTCTGGAAATATAAATTACCGTACAGGGGATTTTAACTTTTTCACTACTTCTGGCTATAGATATAGAGAATCTCCCGGAAATTCATTAAATGAAACAAAGTTTTTCAACATTGATTCTGATGGAATAGATAACCCAGATACTTTTCTTAATGAAGACCGAGACTTTGATAGAATACGCAAAGGACTAAATTCTAATGTTGGTGTCGAATGGTATATTAACAAAACTTCATCCATTACAACATCATTTTTATATCGATCAAGTGATAATGAGAGTAATACGACAAATATAATTACAGAACTAGATGCTAATGGTAACATCATAAGTCAAAATACCAGATTTGATCCGGAAACGGAAGACGATACCACTAAACAATATTCTCTTAACTACACTAAAGATTTTGATGATACCGGACATAAGTTAACCTTCGATTTTCAAATTGAAGATAGTAGTGAAGAAGAGCGTTCTCAAATCACACAGGAAAATATTACAACTACAGAACTAGTTAACACCTTAGAAGATCAAGATCGTATTTTATTACAAGCAGATTATGTACTTCCCATTGGAGAAAAAAGTCAGTTCGAACTAGGATATCGTGGTAATTTTAATGAGCTGGACACTGATTTCCTCGTTCAATTTGAAGATAATGGAATAACAACTACAGATACTGACTTATCAAATACATTGCTGTATCGAGAACAAGTAAATGCTGCGTACACACAATTTGGAAGTAAATGGGGAAAATTGTCTTATCTGTTGGGACTTAGAACAGAGAGCACACGTATTACAATAGATCAACAAACCAGCAATGAATTTAGTAAAAAGAACTATATAGATGTATTTCCAACCATAAACCTTGGGTATGAATTATCAAAAAAGCAAAGTTTAACTCTTGGATATAATCGAAGAATACGTAGACCCCGCTCAAGATTTATCAACCCGTTTCCTTCAAGATCCAGTGCAACTAATATTTTTCAGGGGAATCCAGATCTAGATCCTAGTTATGCTAATACTTTTGACTTAGGATATCTTAATAGAATGGGGAAACTAACATTAAACACGTCTATTTATTATAATCATTCTACTCAAATATTCACTTTCATTTCAGAAGACACTGGTGATACTGCTACTATTGGAGCAGATGATAATAACCCAGGCACAGAGGTCCCCGTTATTAGGAGAAGACCAATAAACCTAACCAGTTCTGATCGATATGGTTTTGAGTTTACATTAACTTACAATCCAAGCAGGAAATGGAGGCTAAATGGTAACTTCAATGCTTTTCAAAACAATATTAGAGGAGAAAATAATGGTGAAAATCTAGATGCTGATATTTTCAGTTGGTTTGCAAGGATAAATAATAAAGTTACATTACCTGCCAAAATCGATTGGCAAACCAGTATTTTTTATAGAGGACCAAATGAAAACGCTCAAACAAGAAGTGATGGGATTTTTAGCATGACCCTTGCTTTCAGTAAAGATGTATTTAAAGAAAAAGGATCATTAACCTTTAATATAAGTGATGTGTTTAACTCAAGAAAAAGAATGAGCACTTCTACCACATCTACTTTTATTTCTGATAGTGAATTTCAATGGAGAGAACGTAGTTTCAATCTCTCTTTCACCTATAGATTTAATCAGAAAAAGAAAAGACAAAGATCTCAAAGAAACTTTGATGGAGATGACGAATTTGAAGGATAGTATACTTATGAAAAATCATAGGATAAAACAAAAAAAGGAAGTCAAATTGACTTCCTTTTTATATATAATTAATATCTAATTATGCTTCTTCTCTAGCCTTACGTTTTGACTCTCTCCACATTTTAAAGTTCTCAATATTTGCACCAATAATCCAATAAGGAACTACAAAAGTTAATAAAAAGATCATTAGCCAAAATCCTATAGTTAGGATAGTTAAAAAAGCTAAAAAACCAAGGTACTGATCAAATTCAAACATAACGATATTCTAATTTTCAATTTTGACAAAGATAATAAGTCTTATTTATATGTCATAACAGAAATATAATTTATTTTTAAATCTCTTCTGATCATAATTTATATACCAAAAAATAGTCGCTTTATTCAGAAATAGGACGGTAAATGCTTAAATTTGCCCTTTCAAAAAAACAAATCATTAAGGCTATGCAATATAGAATAGAAAAGGATACAATGGGCGAGGTAAAAGTACCTGCTGATAAGCTTTGGGGAGCACAAACAGAACGTTCTAGAAATAACTTTAAAATCGGGGCACCTGCTTCTATGCCACTAGAAATTGTTTATGGATTTGCCTATTTAAAAAAAGCTGCTGCATATACCAACTGTGAACTTGGTGTTTTACCAATAGAAAAAAGAGATTTAATTGCACAAGTATGTGATGAGATATTAGAAGGAAAACATGATGATCAATTTCCTTTGGTAATCTGGCAAACAGGTTCTGGTACACAAAGCAATATGAATGTGAATGAGGTTATTGCAAATAGAGCACATCAGTTAGCAGGGCAAACAATAGGCGAAGGAGAAAAAACATTACAACCAAATGATGATGTTAATAAATCTCAATCTTCTAATGATACTTTTC
This sequence comes from Aquimarina algiphila, assembly GCF_007489275.1. Classification (GTDB taxonomy): domain Bacteria; phylum Bacteroidota; class Bacteroidia; order Flavobacteriales; family Flavobacteriaceae; genus Aquimarina; species Aquimarina algiphila. The sequence goes on along the minus strand of NZ_VLNR01000017.1, from coordinate 40,061 downwards.
CAACAGGAATGCATATTGCTGCTTATAAAAAAATAGTAGAAGTTACTATTCCTGGAGTTATTCAATTAAGAGATACGCTTAAGAAAAAATCAGAAGAGTTTAGAGATGTTGTAAAAATTGGAAGAACGCATTTTATGGATGCTACTCCCCTTACAATAGGACAGGAATTATCTGGATATGTTTCTCAATTAGATCATGGAATAAAAGCATTAGAAAACACTTTACCCCATATGGCAGAATTAGCATTGGGCGGCACTGCAGTTGGAACCGGATTAAATACCCCAAAGGGATATGCTAAACGAGTGTCAGAATTTATTGCACAATTTACTAGTTTACCATTTATCACTGCTGAAAATAAATTTGAAGCTTTGGCAGCACACGACGCATTTGTTGAAAGTCATGGAGCTTTGAAGCAATTAGCTATTTCTCTTAATAAAATAGGAAATGATATTCGAATGTTAGCTTCTGGGCCAAGAAGTGGTATTGGAGAACTAATTATTCCTGCTAACGAGCCAGGAAGTTCTATTATGCCTGGAAAAGTAAACCCTACACAATGCGAAGCTTTAACCATGGTATGCGCTCAAGTGTTAGGAAATGACGTAGCTATAAATGTTGGTGGAATGCAAGGTCATTTTGAATTAAATGTTTTTAAACCTGTAATGGCGGCCAACCTATTACAAAGTGCACAACTTATTGGGGATGCTTGTGTTTCTTTTGATGAACATTGTGCTCAAGGAATCGAGCCTAATCAAAAAAGAATCACAGAATTATTAAATAATTCATTGATGCTCGTTACTGCATTAAACACAAAAATAGGATACTACAAAGCGGCAGAAATTGCTAATACAGCTCATCAAAACGGTACAACATTAAAACATGAGGCTATCGCTTTAGGGTATGTAACCGATCAAGAATTTGATGAATGGGTAAAACCTGAAGATATGGTAGGTACTTTAAAATAAAAAGTTACCTCTTTAAACATCAAGCCTCACAGTCTTTTACATTAGATTGTGAGGTTTTTTTATACATTATAATTAGTCATTTTATAGTTTTTTTAAGATTAATGCAGTATAATTGATAAATTTATATCAATGAGATTTATTTTTCTTTTGACAATATTTTTTCTGATTGCCCCAGATTCTTCTATTACATCCGACACGTATATCGGGAAATGGGAAATAACAGGAGGATCAATTATCGAAATTTATAAAGATGGAGATAGTTTTTATGGAAAAATTCATAAACGAGCAGAGAACCCATTATCCAATTTTAATGGTTTAGATAATAAGAATCCTGTAAAAGAGCTTCAAAATCGACCTTTGTTAGGGATGAATATCCTAAATAAATTAAAATATGAAGATGGTGAGTTATCTGGCGGTACGATATACAATGCCGATAGCGGAAAAACGTATACCGTTAAAGTCTGGATTAATAGTGAAGATATTGATTTATGTTATATCAGAGCGTATAAAAGTTTCCTGTTTAAAACCTTCAAAGCAAGAAGAGTAAAATCTGATGATACTATAAGTATTTCTAACTAATTTTTATATAATAAATCCGCATTTATACAAATACGGATTCACTATTTTTTTCTCTTACTTTTTTAATTTCCCCAAATTAATTCATAAGATAATATGTAATGACTATTATCTGTGTATTGCATTACTACTAGCTTTTGGAAGTTCTTTTACAAATTCTAAAATAGACTGAAAATTGATACCGAATAAATTCATGATTTCTATGTGTAAAATTGGTTTATACTATTCTTTTTTATAATTCTGAAACAAAGATACTATGATTACCTATTCACACAATGGGGAAAAAACCCCATTTTACTTAGTAGATATTCCCCTCTACTCTATAAATTCTCAAAAAACCTGAAATAATCACCCTAAAACAACAAAGCACAACTCGATTTAAGTTGTGCTTTGTTAATTAATATCAATATGGTTTTTATACCTTCGCTAATTCTAGCATAGAATTAGTTTCAACTTTTTCCAAAGCCTGTTCCAAATCCCAAATGAGATCTTTAGAATGCTCTACTCCAATTGATAATCTTACCAATTGATCTGTAATTTTCATTTGCTGTCTTTGCTCTTCATCAACTCCGGCATGTGTCATTGTTTTTGGATGTTCTGCCAAGCTTTCTGTACTCCCCAAGCTTACAGCGAGCTTCATAAGTTTCAGGTGATTCAAAAAAGTAAATGCTTCCTTTTCTCCTCCTACTATATCAAAAGAAACCATTGCTCCTGGCGCAGAACATTGTTTTTGATATATTTGATATCCTTCACTCCCTTCTTCTAATAAACCTAGATAATATACATTTTTAACTTTTGAATGGTTTTTTAGATAGTCGGCAACAATCTGTGCATTTTGAGTTTGCTGATCCATTCTCACTTTTAGCGTCTCTAAACTTCTTAACATTAACCATGCGGTATGCGGACTTACCATATTTCCAAGAAACGTACGCAATGTCTTAACACGCATCATCAATTCTGCTTTTCCTAAAACAGCTCCGGCAATAAGATCACTATGCCCTCCAATGTATTTTGTTGCAGAATATAACACCAAATCAGCACCGCATTGTAAAGGGTGTTGCCATAAAGGTCCCATGTATGTATTATCTACAGCAACAAGAGCCTTTTTATCTTCTGTACTGAATTGTTTCGCTATCTGACTAAATTCCTCAATATCAACAATGTCATTGGTTGGGTTAGCCGGCGTCTCCAAATAAATCATTGCCAATCTGTCTGCTTTACCAGAATCATTAATCATTTCGATTACTTCATCCATACTTTGATTTGGCATTATTCCGATGGTGTGTACCCCAATTTTATCAAGAAAATGATGAATAAAATGATCCGTACCTCCATACAAAGGATTACTATACACCAATAAATCTCCTGGTTTCAGAAACTCTAATAACACGGTGCTTATTGCCGACATTCCGCTCTCAAATACAGCACAATCATCTGCTTTATCCCAAAGGCATAAACGATTTTCTAAAATCTCAAGATTTGGATTATTAATTCTACTATAAATAAGTCCAAGTTCTTCTTTTGGAGACTTTTCTCTTAAACCATATGCCAACTCAAAAAAGGCTTTCCCCTCTTCTGCTGTCTTGAAAACAAAGGTTGATGTTTGAAAAATAGGGCATTTTATTGCTCCTTCTGATAACTCAGGTTTATACCCATAAGTCATCATAAGGCTTTCCGGATTAAAGTCGTGTTCTTTCATTTCATAAAACTAAGAACAAAAGAATTAAAAACCATAATATTAGATAATTTAAGAATATAATTATACAAAAATTATTATTAAAGAATTTTATTCTATTTTTGATTCAATAAAAGAGATTATAAAGAAAAATATTATGGATAAAATTGATCGATCAATATTATTTTTATTACAAAAAGATGGAAAAATTACGATCAAAGAGATAGCAGAAAGACTTAACTTAACCACTACTCCAATATTTGAACGGGTCAAGAAACTAGAAAGAGATGGTTATATTAAGTCATACAAAGCTATTATAGATCGTAAAAAAGTGAACTTACAATTAGTAGTATTTTGTAATGTTACTTTAAACCTTCATCAAACGGATTATCTAAAGAAATTTGAGAAAGATATTCAACAATTTCCTGAAGTCGCAGAATGTTATCATGTTGCAGGTATGTTTGATTATCTCATTAAAATATATGCCCAGGATATGGAACGGTATCAAGATTTTCTTTCTAATAAACTAGCTTCACTAGAAAATATTTCTAAAGTACAAAGCTCTTTTGTAATGACAGAAGTAAAAGATTTTTCTTATTTACCTATTCCTTAAAAATAACATTTAGGGTTAACAAAAGATTTAGAATTCATACTATATCTTTGATATTAACTTAAAAATTACATGAAAGAATGAATATCAAAGATGCAAAAGTATTGATAACCGGAGGGAATTCTGGTATCGGAAAGGCAACAGCAAAACTTCTAAAAGAAAAAGGAGCAAAAGTAATTATTTCTGGAAGAAATGAGGCAACACTTCAGGAAACTGCTAATGAATTAAATATAGACTATATAAAAGCAGATGTAACCAGTGAAACTGAAGTAAAACAGATGGTAGAAGCTGCAAAGGATAAAATGGATGGTCTAAATGTATTAGTTAATAATGCAGGGTATGGATATATATCAAAACTTGTTGATATTGAAGCAGATAAATTTACAGATCAATTTAAAACTAATATTTTGGGTGCTGCTCTTTGCGCAAAGGAATCGGCAAAGCATTTTGTAGCAAAAGAATATGGAAATATTATAAATATTGGTTCTACATCTTCATTAAAGGGTTCTCCTACTGCTTCTCCTTATGTGGCGACCAAGTTTGCATTACGAGGTATGACAGAAAGTTGGAGAAATGAGTTACGGCCTCATAACATTAGAGTGATGCAAGTTAACCCAAGTGAAGTAATGACTAGTTTTGCTGATAACAGAGTAGATAACAATCAGGCTGTAAAACAATATACCGAAGTAGAACAACAAACCAAACTTAGAGGTGAAGAAATTGCCCATACCATTACCAGCCTTTTAGAAATGGATGATCGTGGATTTATAACAGAAGCTACTGTGTTTGCTACAAATCCAAAAACCTGATAACATTAATTATTTAAAAGCTCTGTACAAATCAAAAAATAAAACAATTGGTCATCATAAAAAGTGATATGTTATAGGATAATAGATGTGAGTTTTGTTTATAGTTTAAAAACCAAATATATTCATACTTATCAAAACTTGTACATCATGAAGAATGATCTTTTTTTATTATCTACAATTTGCATAATCAGTTTTTTTAATTCAGCATATGCTCAAGATTACTGGATAAATAAAAATGAAAGTGAAAATTATGTTGCACGGCACGAATGTTCATTTGTTCAATCCGGTAACAAATTCATAATGTTTGGAGGAAGAGAGCAGGCAAAAAGACTTGACATATATGATTATAGTAGCAATACATGGTCTCAAGGTACAGAGGCACCAATAGAATTTAATCATTTTCAGGCTACAGAATATGATGGTTTAGTATGGATTATCGGAGCTTTTAAAACCAATAACTTTCCTAACGAAATTCCGGCAGATCATATTTACATTTACAATCCGTCATTAAATATATGGATGGAAGGTCCTATGATACCTCCTAAACGAAGAAGAGGTGGTGCAGGTCTAGTAACGTACAAAGATAAGTTTTATTTGGTTGGAGGAAATACCAAAGGCCATAACGGAGGGTATATTCCTTGGTTTGATGTATATGACCCATTAAATAACAACTGGAAGCAACTAAAAGATGCTCCAATATCGCGAGATCATTTTAGTGCAGCCATTATTGATGATAACATCTATGCTATAAGTGGACGAAAGTCTGGAGGCCCTGGAGGTACATTTGGTCCCTTAATATCTCAAGTTGATGTCTATGACCTTAAAAAAGGTAAATGGTCAACATTAAATAAAAAGCAAAACTTACCTACTCCAAGAGCTGGAGCAAGTATTATTGTATTTGAGAATGAATTATTTGTAATTGGTGGTGAAGGAACAACTCGGGGTCCGGCTTTTAAAAAAGTAGAAGCTTATAAGCCTTCAACCAACTCATGGTCTAACAAGTCTGATTTAAACTTTCCCCGTCATGGTACTCAAGCCATAGTATCAGGAAAAGGAATATATATTGCGGGAGGTTCTCCTGTACAAGCAGGCGGAAGACAACATCACATGGAAGTTTATAAAAAAGATGAACCCAAAGGAGATACAATACGCGCAAGTACCTTAAGCGCTGTCAAAGAAGTTATTTTTAATCCAAATAAAACAAGAGATATTTCAATTACTTCATCTGGTGGGAATGCTGGTAATTTCATCACTAATATTGCCATTATAGGGGACGGATCTTCTAATTTTGTAATAAAGAAAACCCTGCTCAATCATCTTATTAAATCAAAAACTACACAAGAAATAACTATGCTAGCGAATACCTCAACGGTTCAGAAAACAGCAAATCTAATTATCACGTATGATGACGGCAAGAATTTAAATATTAAACTTAAACTGATTCCATCGAATTAAAGTTAGATGTTGTGATATTATGCTGTCTCAACCCGATGTTGTTCTGATCTTAAGTTTTTTTTATTTTTCAGATAATTTACAAGAACCAAAATAAATATCAAAAGAAATATTACCGCTCCAATACTAAAAACTTGTGTCTGTAAATTTTCAAAAAGGACACCTCCAAGAATAAGCCCGAAAATACTTGCGCAACTTCCAATACTGTTGCCGTATCCCTGGATTGTTCCTTGAGTCTGATGATTTCCTGTTTTAGATAATAATGATAAAAAATTTGGCCACATTAAACCATTACCTAGAGATAGTAGAGTGTTTGCAACATACATAACAATAATATTAGGAAAAGATAGCGCATAGAAGCTTATCGCCAAAAATATAGTTCCTACTGCAACAAATAAAATGTTTGAAACTTTACCTGATAAATAGGATAATAATGGCCCTTGTACTAAGATCATTATGACGCTTGAATATGCCAGAAAAACTCCAAGTTCTATCGATGACCACTTCAATATAGTAGAGGCATAAATAGGTAAGCCTGCATAAAAAAGACTAAAGGCTAAAAAAGTAAGAAAATATATAGCGTATAATAATGGAATTTGATCTAGTTTTAGAATTTCTAAAAATGTATTTGCCTTTACTTCTGATTTTATATCATCAGTATAACAATCCTTATGTTCTACCTGAAAAAACCTTCTAAAAGATGTCAACCCAGAACTACCAGTATCTACCACGCAAGGATTACTTTCGTGTAGTTTTAATGTAATCACAATAATGGCAATCAATGAAATCATAGCAGCCAGAATAATCGGTAATGCTTCTCCCAAAAAAGTAGATGCTAATATTCCTGCAACCGCAGGCCCCAAGACAAAGCCAAGGCTTGTTGATGCGCCCATCATTCCAAAATTCTTATCTCTATCATCGTCTGTAGAAATATCTGACAAATATGCATTAGCTACTGATACATTACCTCCGGTGAAGCCGTCAAAAATCCTGGCTACAAAAAGTAAGATGAGTGGTAATGTCATAATATAACTTCCGGTAAAATCAGCATCTGATGACCAAAGTGTGGTCTTAGGAAGAATAAAAGCCAGTAAAAACAACAACCAGGCTATAAATGTTCCCGCTTGACTTATCATCAGTACTTTTTTACGACCAATACGATCTGATAATTTTCCTAAAACCGGAGCTCCTATTAATTGAAAGAAAGGATACATCGCTCCCAAAATACCATATATAAAGCCATTTCCTCCAAGGTCAACAACGATAAATATTAAAATAGGAATTACAATACTATATCCCAATATCCCTATGAAATTAACTAATAGGATAGGAAAAATTGTAGCATTAAAAAACTTAATAATTTTCATCAATTAAGGTTGAATATGTAATAATCTCTATACATTTGAATTGTTTTAATAACATAAAGATAATTGTATCCTTTTGATTAAGTAGGTATCCATATATTATATTTCTAAATAATATTAGTTAGTATACCATTAAAAAATCGTCTTAATCATTAAAAAAGTTAATGTACTTAATAATTACTGATCTTTAACTCAATAATCAATGCTTAGAAAAAACTTGCTTTTTTTTACATTTTTATTTACCCTCCTCTGCCCTTTTTATATAACTAGTCAGGAGAATCATTTTAAGAATCAGATTAGATCGACAAACGATAATGATATTTACGTATTCTATAGAGATACAGATAGATATTACTCCTATGGTGTAGGTTTTGATTATTCTTTTACTGCAGATAAATTTCTAGGATTACAAAATATTTTTAAAAATAAAATCACAAATTTTTACAATATTGGTGTCAAAATAGAGGGGTATACCCCTTCTGGGATTGATGAGTTTGTAAAAACAGATATTGTAGAAGGTCCAGAGAATTTTGACAGACCCTTTGCTGGATTACTTTATGCTTTTCTAAACACTACCTATGTATTTGATCGCTCTTTTTTAAAAGCTGAAGTACTTACAGGAATTCTGGGACCTTCATCTCAAGCCAGAAATTTACAAGATTGGTTTCATGAAAGTATTAGTAATGATCCTATTTATGATGGGTGGCAATTTCAACTTAAAGATCAATTCCTTGTCAATATGAATTTGGATTATCTATACGATTTTAACCCAAATAATAATTGGCTAAATTTCTTTGGTAAAGGCAATTTAAAGCTAGGAAACTTATATATTCAAGCAGCTCCTACTGCAGGATTCAGATTAGGGAAATTTGAAAAACCCACCCATTCTGTCAGTTTTAATAATTCAATTCTATCTCCTAAAAAAACGACAGAGATTTTCTTTCAGTTTAGTATTGAATCAAGAATTAATTTATTTAATGCAACGATTCAGGGAAATTTATTTAAAGATGATCCAGTTTCTGTATCCGATCTGAATAATTTATCATGGCATATGAATAATGAAATCCATTTCTCTAGAAATCGACTTTCATTAAGTGTTATCTATTCCTGGTCTACCGGAGTGTTAGATACTGCTCAAAATCATGTATTCGGAATTGTTGGTGTGGCCTATAGGTTCTAACCTCTTATCGCATTATTTTGACTAAAAGTTCTTTTAAAATATCTCCTTGAGGAAGATTTGCTGCTCCTACTCCTTTACTCTTTATGTCAGCCTCTCTTAAAAAGGCAATGATTCTACTTACTTTTTTCATAGGATAGTTATGTGCTGCTTCTGAATAATCTTTGACAAAATAAGGATTGATTTTGAGAGCACTAGCTACATTGCGTTGTGACTTATCTGATAAACCGTGATATTGTAATACCTGAGAAAAAAAACTATATAGCAAAGAAATAGTGACTACAAGAGGGTTATCCTTGGGATTTTGAGCAAAGTAATTAATTATCCTATGTGCTTTAACTCCATTTCTCGTTCCAATAGCTTTACGAAGCTCAAAATTATTAAATTCCTTACTTATACCAATATTCTCTTCTATTTGATCAGCAGTAATCTGAGAACCAGCCGGAATAATTAGTTTTAATTTTTCTACTTCATTATTTATCTTGCTAAGGTCAGTTCCTAAAAACTCCACAAGCATTTGAGCTGCTTTTGGTTCAATTGAATATTTACCTCCTGCTAATACTCTTCTTATCCAATCTGCAACCTGATTTTCATATAGTTTTTTCCCTTCAAAAATAACCCCGTTTTTAGCAACTACTTTATAGAGCTTTTTACGTTTATCTATCTTTTTGTATTTATAGCACATAACCAAAACTGTAGAAGGTTGTGGGTTTTCTACATAATCAGCAAGTTTTTCTATTGTTCTTGATAATTCTTGTGCTTCTTTAACAATAACAACCTGTCGCTCTGCCATCATAGGAAAACGCTTAGCATTTCCAACAATATCATCAATAGTTACATCTCTACCATAAAGCACCATTTGATTGAACCCCTTTTCCTCTTCAGCAAGTACATTCTTATCTATAAACTCAGAAATCTTATCAATATAATAAGGCTCTTCTCCCATCAAAAAATAGACGGGTTTTATGTTTCCACTTTTAATATCGCTTACGATTTGTTTTACTTCATCCATTCAGAAAAATTCATCAAATTTGTACTATGCAAAAGCTTAACTTTCCAGAGTATCAATTCAGATTCAAAAGTAGCGAAAATAAAGTTTCTATTTTTGACAGAATCCGCAAAAAATTTGTTGTCCTTACTCCAGAAGAATGGGTTCGACAACATACCATTCAATATCTTATTGACGAAAAAAAATATCCTGAAAGTTTAATTAATGTAGAAAAACTAATTAAACTCAATGGACTGACTAAACGATATGACATTATAATTTTTAATCCGAATGGAAGTATCTACCTTATAGTTGAGTGTAAATCTGCTAGTATAAAAATAACCCAAAATGTTTTTGATCAAATTGCAAGATACAACCTTGCTCTGGATGCCGAATATCTGATGATCACAAATGGTCTTGATCATTACTATTGCCAGATGAATTATGTTGATGAACAGTATACTTTTCTAAAAGATATTCCTAAGTACAAATAACTTCACTTAAACCATTATTTTACAACAATTTAAACACCTCAAAAATACTTCAACCAACAAAAACAGTCACCTTAAATTTATGAATTTGAAGTTTAGATTTATAAATATCAAGAATGTTGGCTTGTAAAACAAAATGAGTTCTGATAATTTCAAGTCTTAAATAACTACAAACTGGTAAAACTACATCTTAAAACTTAAAAATTATGAATTCATTAAAATCATTTGGCATTGCAATTTTATCTTGCTTGCTACTTATTATGACCTCTTGTGAGGTAGATCAGGATGTATCAAATGAAGATGCTATTGAGCAACAAAATGATGCAGTACTAAAAACTATAGAAAAATGGGGATTTTCAAAAGACGTTATTGAAGATCTTGGAGACTACTACCTAGTAGATGGAGATATTGTTTTTGATAAAAATGCAAAATATCCTGATCCAGAAGATCCTGTTTCCAAACAAAGACGACACCCACAATCTGTTACCATTTCTAATGTAAGGGTTTACATCAACCCTGGAATGGATGCGAATTGGAGAAATGCGTCTGTACAAGCTATTAATCGATGGAACTCAGTAAATTCAAAACTTAAATTGAGTGTCACAACATCATCTTCTAATTCTCATATTCAGATCATGTATGATTCGCAAGATCCTTCAATTAACTTAGCATCTAACGTTTTTGGACGAGGAACATTTCCGACTGGAAACGGATTACCAGGCAGAGGGATTTGGGTAAATCCTGATTTTAATTCTCCAGGACTTTGTGGCAACGCAATTACTCAAAATATGAGAATAGCCAATGTACAACATGAAATAGGTCATAATGTTGGGATTACTCACACCAATCAATCTTTTGGAAGTCTAATCCCCGGAACACCAAATCTAGATGCTCTATCTGTAATGAATGGAGGAAAAGCATGTACAATTAATAATTTTAGTAATGGAGATAAAACTGCTATTAGATATTTATTTCCAAATACACCAACACCTCCTGTTGTAACTCCAAAAACATTCTATAGATTCTACAATAGTGGAGCTGTTGATCATTTCTACAGTACTAACCGAAGCGCACCTTCAGGATATAGATTAGAGGGAGCCATAGGTAAAGTATTTGATAAAAAAGTAGCTGGTACTATTCCTCTGTATAAAGCATACAACAGAAATGCCAAAAATCATTTTTATTCTACGAATCGTGGAGAAGTAGCTAATGCTGCTGGTTATCAATATCAAGGAGTAGCTGGATATGTATATTCGTCTAGAGGCAGTGGTAGAATTCCATTATATCGTTTTTACAACAGTACTGTTGTAAATCATTTTTACACTACAAATCGTAACGAAGGTAACGGTGCAGCAGGATATCGATATGAGGGAGTTGCTTGTTATATATTACGCTAACAAACATCTATACATTTTAACCTAAATCACTAACGTTTTACCAGTTATAGGTTAAATGTAATTATTATAGAAAATCAATTTCTCATCAAGTGGACCAACTTGTAGAAATTGATTTTCTTATTTTAAAAAAATATTCCCATAAATTATGGATTATCTACTGCTAATTTTCAATTAAACTCTTTAATTTGCAGTGTGAATATTGCAGTAGTTATATTAAATTGGAATGGTAGATCATTACTAGAAGAATTTTTACCTTCGGTAATTAGATACTCTGAGGAAGCAACGGTATACCTTGCCGATAACGCCTCTACTGATGACTCTATATCATATACACAAACATCTTTTCCGCAGGTAAAGATTATTAGAAATGAAATTAATGGAGGATATGCAAAAGGATATAATGATGCTTTAGCAAAAATCGATGCAGATATTTATTGTCTTCTAAATAGTGATGTTGAAGTAACTCAAAATTGGTTAGTTCCTGTCATCAAAACATTCGAAACTTCTAAAGAGATTGCGGCCATACAGCCAAAAATTTTAGATTACAAAAAGAAGTCATATTTTGAATATGCAGGTGCTGCAGGAGGGTATATTGATAAGCTGGGATATCCATATTGCAGAGGAAGAATATTTGATACACTTGAAGAAGATAAAGGGCAATATAATGATACAACCCAAATATTCTGGGCAAGTGGTGCATGTTTGTTTATAAGAAAACAAGTATTTGAAGAAGTCGGTAAATTAGATGAAGATTTTTTTGCTCATCAAGAAGAAATTGATCTTTGTTGGAGGATACATAACCAAGGTTATAAAATAATGTATGATGGTTCATCTGTTATTTACCATCTTGGAGGTGCAACTTTAGGTACAATGAATCCTAAAAAAACGTTCCTTAATTTTAGAAACAGTTTATATCTATTAGTTAAAAATGTTCCCGGAAATGGTGTATGGGGATTAATTTTAATAAGAATGCTAATGGATGGGCTTGCAGCTGCTCGATTTATACTACAAGGTAAGTTTTCACACTTCCTTGCTATCTTTAAGGCTCATTTAAGCTTCTATGCTAATTTTAACACTTTTATTAAAAAACGTAAAAAACTTTCTAAAACGGGGAAATATTATTCATTTTTTTCCGTTGTATGGCAGTATTTTATTTTGAAACGTAAACATTTCAATCAATTATAAGGGTATATAATAAATTATTGTTAATGACCTAGTATTACGTCACAATTTTAATAATTTTGAGTTATATAACCAGAATAAGACTAAAAACAAATTTTCTAATGAAAAAAGTAATGATTATTGGGGCTTCCCTTGCAATTCTGTTATCTTCTTGTGTCTCTCAGAAGAAATTTTCAGATTTAGAAGCCAAACAAAAAGAAACAGAGGATCTATTAAATTCCGCAACGGTAAAATTAAATAGCTGTCTAGAAGAAAAATCAAGTTCGACTTCGCAACTTAAAGTTCTTCAGGATCAAGTATCAAATCTTAAAAATCAAAATTCTGCTTTATTAAATAACGTAGGTAATTTAGCCACTTTATCGACAAAAGAAGCAGAGAATCTTGAAAAATCTTTAGAGAGTATCAAGGAAAAAGATATGCAGATAAGAACAATGCAAGATGCTATTACCAAAAAGGATTCTGTAACCTTAGCACTTGTAACAAGTCTTAAAGGCGCTTTAGGAAATCTTGCTGATGAGGATATCGAAATTAATGTAGAAAAAGGAGTAGTATATGTTTCTATTTCTGACAAACTACTTTTCAAGAGTGGTAGCTACAATGTATCTGCAAGAGCTCGTGAAGTACTTGGTAAAGTTGCCAAAGTAGTTAATGACAAACCAGATATCGAATTCTTAGTAGAAGGTCATACCGATAATGTGCCTATCAAAAACAAAGTACTTTTAGATAACTGGGATCTGAGTGTAAAACGTGCTACTTCTGTAGTAAGAGTATTGCAAAATGATTTTAAAGTTGATCCAAAACGTATGACGGCAGCTGGTAGAAGTTATTATGTACCTGTAGCTGATAACAGTTCTGCTGCTAATAAAGCAAAGAACAGACGTACCAGAATTGTTGTATTGCCAAAACTTGACCAGTTCTACAATATGATTGAAGACGGAATGAAAAAAGCGTCAGGAGGAAACTAATAATATCACCTCTAAATATATTAAAAAAGGGTTGTCGTAATGACAACCCTTTTTTAATATCTATAAATTTTCATTCAAATTATTAATAAACAATAATACTTTCTCTCAACATAAGCTAACCAATTCATACAACACTCCCTACCCCAATCAACCCTTCTAGCACAAAATTATATGCTTTATAACATAACTTACACTTTAACCTGGGAATATAATCTATATGTATGTGGATATGATTTGAACTAATATCACTCATTAAAACACCAATATCTTCTACTTCAAAAATCTAGGTCAAAAGCTTTCTACAAAGATTTTGAATATCGCTATTTAAAACTTATATATCTATACTTATTAAATCAAACTATTATGATTTTAGGTATGATAGCATTGTCGACAACAATTCGATAAAGTTCAAAATATGACTTCTTTTTGTAATCTAAAACATGGCATTAAAGTGAAGTTGAATGGTTTTTATCCTAATTTGAAACCAATAAAAAAGGCAATACATTTGTATTGCCTTGTTTGTGGTTGAGTTAATAAAACAATCTAGATACTAACTTCTTTAATAAATACCCTATCTTTTAATCTGAAATGGATATCGTATTTCCCTGAAGGTACTTCTGAGAAATTATATGTTCTTTGAATAATGAATTCACCTTCTTCTCCGATTATCTTTTCATCAAATACTAATGCACCGTCTATGTCATAAATAGAGATATTTAATGGTGTTTCTTCTGTTCTTGTTACCATCACCTTAACTAATGTATTCTCTACTAATAACTTTGGTTTAAAAATTGTAATTGTAGAATTTTCTATTAAGGCTATCCCTTTTGTATTTTTTATTACCGGAGTTACTCTTACATCAAATTCTGTTTCTGTCTCAATAAAATAAACACCATTCTCTACAGTCCTAAAATTAAAATATTTTTTATATGTAGGCATCGCATCTAAAGTCGCATTAAACAAGATAGTTCCTGAATAATCTTTAAGATATAATTTCTGTCCTTTACTAATATTAGTCAATGAAACATTAATTGTAGAAGAGTTCTCAATTTTTACAGATAAAAAATCTGATGCTTTTACAGCCGTACTTAACAAAACTGCAAATACAATTAGGCTTAGGTTAATTACTCTTTTCATCTCTTTATGGTTTTAATTGTTAATGTTTGATGGTACAAATGTATCTTAGAAAACTCATATCAAACACAACAATATTTGCATATATATGTGCTATTTTAACCTTATGTATTACAATAAAACCTCATTCGTGTTAATTTAACGTATTTTTTTATTTAACTTTACAATATTTTAACAAAAAAAATATAATATTAGCTCTAAAATCAAAGAAAGAATATCAATATATCTATGAAAAACATAAAACCTTCTTTAGAAAAGATTTCACCAGAGTTTGGAAGTTCTCTTTATTATGAAACATTTTCTAAAGACAATAAAAACAAAGCCCCCATTTGGCACTATCATCCAGAGATAGAAATTGTATACGTAAATGGCGGTACTGGAAAAAGACAAATAGGGAGTCACATGTCGTATTATAGGAAAGGAGCATTAATGCTTATTGGTTCTAACCTTCCTCATTGCGGGTTTACAGATTTGATGACAGGTAATAGTAGTGAAACTATTATACAAATGTTACCTAATTTTCTAGGAGCATCATTTTTTGATATTCCAGAAATGAATGCCATCGGGAAACTTCTTGATCAAGCCAAAAAAGGAATCATATTTCATGGAGACACTAAAAGAAGGATCGGAGCACAGATTGAATCTTTAAAAAATCTAAGTTCATTTGAAAAGTTAATCGGCATATTGCAAGTCCTTAAAGAAATGGAAATGACAAATGATTATACTATATTAAATGCCGAAGGATTTATAATAGAAACCGCATTACAGGACAATAATAGAATAAACCTGATTTTTAATTTTGTGCAGCAAGAATTTAGCAGACCAATCCCATTAGAAGAAATCGCGAGTAAAGTTAGCATGAGTGTTCCTGGTTTTTGCAGGTATTTTAAAAAGATTACAGGAAAAACATTTACACAATTTGTAAATGAGTATCGATTAGTACATGCTGCCAAACTTCTTCATGAAAAGCAAACCAGCATAACAGATATTTGTTATGAAAGTGGATTTAGTAACTTCTCTCATTTTAATAAACTATTCAAACAATTCTCGGGAAAAACCCCTAGTATGTATAGAAATGAATTGAACTATTCTGTTTCATAAAATCAATAAAGTCCATTTAGATAATATCTATAGCTCCTTTACCTTCTCTAACCAGTACGGGTTCACCACTGGTAAGATCAATAATGGTCGAAGGAATATTATCACCATATCCACCATCAATTACCAGGTCCACAAGATTATCCCATTTTTCTAGAATTAACTCTGGATCTGTAGTATATTCTATCACCTCATCTTCATCATAAATTGATGTAGATACGATAGGGTTACCTAATTCTTCAACAATAGCAGTACAGATATTATTATCAGGAACTCGAATTCCTACAGTTTTCTTTTTCTTAAAAACAGTAGGTAAATTATTACTTCCCGGAAGGATATAGGTGTACGGCCCTGGTAATGTTCTTTTAAGTAATTTAAACGTAGCATTATCGATTTGCTTAACATAATCAGAAAGATTACTTAGATCTTTACAAATAAATGAGAAATTAGCTTTAGCAAGTTTTACTCCTTTGATATGTGCTATTTTTTCTAACGCTCTGTTATTGGTAATATCACAACCCAATCCATATACGGTATCTGTAGGGTAAATAATTAACCCACCATTTCGCAAACATGTAACTACCTGTTGTATCTCTCGTGGATTCGGATTTTCATTATATAGTTTTACAAAATCAGCCATAGTTATTTTTACTGGTATAAATATACTCTATATATCTAGTATATTATTGTAAAAACATCGGGATTAACATCTAAAAAATAGATCTCCTTTATTAAGAATTATCTGGAAGAAGCGTTGTGCTACCCTATGATCTTTAATTTTGCAAATCTTAATAAGAGCTTTTTAATTCCGCCTTTTTCAAAATGAATTTCTGCTTTTTTATCTTGCCCCACTCCTTCAATTTTAATAATTTTCCCTAATCCAAAACGCATATGTTCTACTGCTGTTCCTGGAATAAGTTCTTCATCAAACAAATTAGTTTTTGATTCATTAGTAGTATTATCAGATACTGGCCTAAGTTTCCGTAATTTCCTTAATTGTTCTTCATTTGGCTTATGTGCTAGGGGTGGAGCTCCAGAAACGGGTTTCTTAAGACGTAATTTACTTTTATCAACCTCACCAAAAATATCAGAATCAATTAATGGTTTATAGCGATAGCCTTCTACTGGAGTGATGTATTCTAAATATTGATCATCGATCTCTTCAATAAATCTGCTTGGTTCTGCATCTACCAATTTACCCCATCGATAACGAGATTGCGTATATGTAAGATATGCTTGTGTTTCTGCACGTGTTAGTGCCACATAAAACAAACGTCGCTCCTCCTCTAGTTCGCTTCGGGTATTCATACTCATCCCAGATGGAAAAAGATCCTCTTCCATCCCAACGATATAGACATAGGGAAACTCTAGTCCCTTAGCCAGGTGAATTGTCATTAGTGCTACTCTATCATCATCTCCAGTATCCTGATCTAGATCTGTTGCTAATGCCACATCTTCCAGAAATTCTGCCAAAGACCCTGTTTCATCTGCTACTTCTTTTTGTCCTTCAACAAAATCACGAATTCCGTTTAATAACTCTTCAATATTTTCAATTCTAGCAATTCCTTCTGGTGTACCATCTTTTTTTAGTTCTTGTAATAGCCCAGTCTTTTTAGCCACTATTTCGGATAATACAAATGCATCTGAATTTTGATTCTCAATTTGAAAACTTTTAATCATATTCATAAAGTTCTCCAAACGAGTTTTTGTACCACTATTAATTTTTAAATTAATACGATCCAAATTTTCTATAACTTCAAAAATAGAACGATCATAATGGTTGGCTGCTACAATTAGCTTATCTACTGTAGTTCCCCCTATTCCTCTTGCAGGGTAATTAATTACCCTTTTTAAAGCTTCTTCATCTTTAGGATTAATAATTAATCTCAAGTATGCCAGTACATCTTTGATTTCTTTTCTCTGATAAAAGGATAATCCACCGTAAATTCTATATTTTATATCCCGTTTACGTAATGCATCTTCAATAGCTCTTGATTGAGCATTTGTTCTATATAGCACTGCAAAATTACCATTTCCTAGTTGGTGTTGCATTTGATTTTCAAAAATCGAGCTTGCTACATATCTTCCTTCATCTCCATCAGTGAGTAATCTATTCACAAATATTTTTGGTCCGGGATCATTAGCCGTCCAAACGACCTTATCTAATTTGGTCTTATTCTTATCAATAATAGAGTTTGCTGCTTCTACAATATTCTTTGTAGATCTATAATTTTGTTCTAACCTATATTGCTGAACATTATCATAATCTTTCTGAAAATTAAGAATATTATTAATGTTTGCTCCACGAAAAGCATAAATACTTTGTGCATCATCCCCTACTACACAAATATTTTGAAACTTATCTGATAGTGCCCTAACAATAAGATATTGAGAGTGATTAGTATCTTGATACTCATCAACAAGTATATACCTAAATCTATTTTGATATTTAGCTAAAACTTCTGGAAAACGATTTAATAGCTCGTTGGTTTTTAACAATAAATCATCAAAATCCATTGCTCCTGCTTTAAAACATCGATCAACATAATGCTGATAAATTTCTCCCATCCTTGGTCGCTTTGCCATTGCATCTGCTTCTACCAATTCAGCATTTTGAAAATATGCTTTTACAGTAATCAAACTGTTTTTATAAGAGGAGATACGGGAGTATACCTGTTTATACTTATAGATATCTTTATCCAACCCCATCTCTTTGATAATAGAAGCTATTAATCGTTGAGAATCCTGGGTATCATATATTGTAAAGTTTGATGGGTACCCTAATTTATCTGCCTCAAACCTTAGGATTTTAGCAAATATTGAATGAAATGTCCCCATCCATAAGTTTTTTGCTTCACTTGCTCCAACAATAGTAGCAATACGCTTTTTCATTTCACGTGCTGCTTTATTGGTAAATGTTAAGGATAATATATTAAACGAATCTACTCCTTTATGCATTAAATAAGCAATTCTATAGGTAAGTACACGTGTTTTTCCCGATCCGGCACCTGCAATCACAATCATAGCTCCATCCACCTGGAGTACAGGTGCTCTCTGTGCATCATTTAACTCTGCTAAATATTCTTCCAACGTAACAATGTTTTATAGAGGCGAAATTTAAGCAAAGAAGGACGGTTATGGAAGTGTAGTTGATCTTTTTTGTAAACAAATCACAGTCAATAACTTTTATACAATAACAATTTGGTCATATTGTTATAACCCTGCATACATTAACAATAGATTGTTAATATCATATACATAAAATTCTATTTTCATTTTTTGTAGTCATCTACCTTATAAAACAACTCTATCACAAACATTTTTCTACACCATAGTCCCCATAAAACTATCCATTAAACATTATTGATATTAACAGTGTTTTTTCTTACACGTTAATATTTTTTTGATAATTTTAATAGATAAAATACATTTTTTTAAGATAAAAAGTATTATATTTAGAAAATCTGAGAATAAAATACCATTTTTTATCAGAACACTAAAAATAACCAAACTCATCGCTATGGCCCCAAACATGGATGTACAAATAGTACAAAAAGAGCAAATCAAATTTTTAAAATTCCCTAAAGAAGATGTCCTAGACAAAAGAAAAGATCAGATTGATCGTTTTCTAGAATTACAAAGAGCACTTTCTCTTGGTAACTTAGAACATCAAAAAGTAAGGATCGTCTTTGTTGATGATACTGGTCTAAAAAAGGTAGAAACTACTATCTGGGGGATTACAGATAAAGAAGTAATATTAAAACAATCAACGATTATCCCTTTAGAAAGAATTATTAGTATCTCATAGTTCGATATTATGATAAACGCTTTATATCCTTAGTCAGTCAAGGATATAAAATTTTGAGTTTTTTAAATCTAAAACTAAGTGTGGTATAGGCGTATTTTATATAAAATGCGTCCTATATCTATTTTTGATACTTATAAAAAATTTTAAATGATATAATGTATTCTATATCATTAACTTCAATACATATAAATCTACTATACTAAAATCATTAATATCGAGTTTAGTAAAGATAGTTGTCAAAATAATTACTTACACCCAACCCAACATGAAAAGAAAATTATCGAAGTATTTTCTTCTAACTAGCATTGTGCTTAATGTATGTCTCACATATAGTCAATCAGACCAACCCCAATTAGTATCTAATAATCAACAAACGTTTATTGATAATCTAATCAACCCTAAAAAAAACACCTCCTCTTCTATAAAAACAGCAGGTAATCAAGAACTTTCTCTTACTCTTAATCTTCAAAAAGAAATCAATAATGATCTTATATTAATAGGTAATATTAATAATGATAGATTATCAACATTTACTTTTTCAAAAACAAGTGCTGGACTAACAGGAGAAATTGTAGTACCTAATCAAAAAAAAGCATATACGCTATACTCTGAAGCAGATGGTAAAGTTTTTATAAAAGAAACCAATATCAATGATGTTTTATGCGTAGACCTGGAAAAGTCAGCTTCAGGAAAGAATCAAATAAATGGAGGTCCTGTTTCAAAAACATCACTCCAATTAGAAAGTTTGCCGGGAGCAACAGGTGTTATTTACCTTGATTTTGACGGAGAATTAGTTTCTGGCACGAGTTGGCTTGGTGGAGCTACAATAGATGCACAATCACCTAATTTTAGTGATGAGAAGATAATTGAAATTTGGAAAATTATGGCGGAAGACTTTCGTCCATTCAACCTTAATATAACTACTCGTAGAGATCTTTTTGAAGCGGCACCCAGAAATCGTAGAATGATGTGTATTTTCACACCAACTACAGATGCAGCTCCAGGATCAGGAGGGGTAGCATATCTTAATTCTTTTTCGAGAAACAATGATAACCCATGTTGGGTATATAATCTAGGTACCAGATCTGCAGGAGAAACGGGATCTCATGAAGTAGGTCATACTCTTGGGCTATCACATGATGGGCAAGGAAGTACAGAATACTATAACGGACACGGTCAATGGAGTCCAATTATGGGATGGAGTGCTAGCAGACCTATTGGACAATGGAGTGCGGGAGAATACAACGGTGCCACAAGTTCTCAAGATGATATTGCAATTATAGCAAATACCAGAAATGGTATTGGTTTTCAAAATGATGATCATGGAGATGATATCACAAATGCTACACCATTAAGAACAAGTCCCGCAGGTGATGTAAACACCGATCAAAATTTTGGTTTAATCAGCACAAGAGAAGATAAAGATGTATTTTCATTTGTTATAGAAACAGGTAATGTTTCTTTTTCTTTTAGACCTGATCCTGATTATCCAAATTTAAATATTCAAGCTAGAATTTTAAATGAACTGGGACAAGAAGTACTATCTTCTGATCCTTCTGGCCTTTCTGCTTCTATAAATGAAAACCTAACAGAAGGAATTTATTATATAGAAATTGATGGTGTTGGTGAAGGAAATCCAAATAATGGATATAGTGATTATGCTTCACTTGGAAATTATACGATATCCGGAAGTTATATCCTAGGTGATGACAATCAACCTCCTTTATCTGAATTTGAAGCTAACACAGATTGCTCTACAGTTAATTTTATCAACTCTTCTACCAACAGAATAAATTCATACCTATGGGACTTTGGTGATGGCCAGACTTCTACCCAAGAAAACCCAACACATACTTATGCTTCTGTTGGAAATTACACTGTATCGTTAACAACCACAAATGATTCAGGAAATAATACCGAAGAAAAAATAGATTTTGTAACCATAGCATTTCCAAATCAGCCTGTGGCTTCAGATCAAAATGCTTGCAGCGGAGAATCTATAACTATAACCGCATCTGGAAATAGCAATTATAGGTGGTATACTGTTCCAACAGGAGGCATCAGTCTTAATACTGGATCAACTTATGAAACACCTAACCTTACTACGAATACAACGTACTATATCGAAGGAGTCATTGGAACTTGTATTACAGCAACAAGAACTCCCGTTAATGTTACAGTATCTCCAAGTCCTGATCAACCTACAGCATCAAATCAAGAGATTTGCAGCCCTGAATCCGTAACCATAACGGTATCTGGAAATAGTGAATATAGATGGTATGAAATGCCAACAGAAGGCACTAGCATTGCATCAGGAGCAACGTTTAACACCCCTGTTCTCGAATCTAGTAAAACTTATTATATTGAAGGTTTTATAGGAAGTTGTGTTACACCAACAAGAACTGAAGTGACAATAACGGTATCAGGAAATCCAGATCAACCCGTTGTATCTGATCAAAATATTTGTACAGGTGAATCTACAACCATAACGGTATCTGGAAATAGTCAATATCAATGGTATGAAACGCCTACAGGAGGCACCAGTATTGCTTCTGGTACAACCTATGAAACTCCTGAACTCACGGCAGACAAGACATACTATATCGAAGGAACAAGTGGTAGCTGTATCACAGCAACAAGAACAGAAGTAAATATAGTAGTTTCTGAGATTCCAGAACAACCTCTAATTACTGTTACTCCAAGTCAAAACTTATCAGTTTCTTCAAATTTTGCTACTTATCAATGGTATTATAATGATGAAGTAATTGATGAAGCTATTCAGGCAGAATATATTCCGACAGAAACTGGAGAATATACTGTTACAGTGGCTAACCAAGCTGGGTGTAGTATTACTTCAGAAAAGTTTGTTGTAGATCAATCTTTACTTAATCTAAGACAAGAGAATAAAACATATACATACTACCCCAATCCTGTTAACGATAATGAACTACTAAATATTGATGGGTTTACTACAGAGGATTATGATCTGAGAATTGTCAATATTCAAGGGCAAGTACTGATTCAATCAACTCCTACTCCTACCATGGATATATCAGAATTATCACAAGGACTATATATCATTTTAGTTAATAATAAAGCGATTGGTAAATTCATGAAAGAATAAACCTTCTTAAATAAATAAAAATAAGCACATTGTCTATATACAGGCAATGTGTTTTTTTATACTCAAAAATATATTTACACTAAACAAAGTAAAAGATTCAAATGCATAAGTATTATTTTAACTTTCCTTTAATAGTTTTTTGAATATCTTTAGAAGCTAAAACACACTACAATTTGAAAAACACAATTGCATCTTATCTTTTTATTTTGGTACCTGCACTTATTTTTTCTCAGCAAAAGTCTAAGGAAGGTAGAATCATATCAGAATATGGAAAAACGTATGAAGTAGTTAACCCTGATTTCAAAACGAACAAACAGCAGAACTTAAAAGCTGTTTTTGATGTTGGAAGAACTTTTAAAGATAGTTCAAAAGTAAATCCTCTTTTTAATACTGCGGCAAGGTACCTTAATATGCATGATGCTGCTGGAGTACCTCTTAAAAATCTAAAAGTAGCATTAGTTGTCCATGGATCTGCAGCAAATGATCTTCTAAACGATTCAAAATATAAAATAAAATACGGTATTGATAACCCCAACACTCCTCTCCTTTCGGCTTTGTCAGAAAAAGGAGTGCAAATTATTTTATGTGGGCAAACCGCTGCATATAGAAATATTACTAGACAAGATGCTTTGCCTCAAGTGCAATTTGCACTTTCTGCAATGACTGCTTTGGTACAATTGCAAAATCAAGACTATAGACTTATTAATTTTTAATCGTAATGAATTTAAGTATTTATATAAGCATATTTTAAAAATGATTATTATACTTGCTGATTCTAACATTTTTTAGATTATTTGACTTCTAAAATAATATTGATAAACTCATGAAAACACAAACACAATCTATTGTATTTATCCTTCTAATGGTTTTTTGTTCTATTCAGGCACAAAAAATTGATCCTGATATAAAAACCACAGCAGAAAAATTAGAATCCAAAGTAATCGAATGGAGACGGGATTTTCATCAAAACCCTGAGCTTTCGAATCGAGAATTCGAAACTGCTAAAAAAATTGCCAAACATCTTAAGGATTTAGGTATGGAAGTAACAGAAAATGTTGCAAAGACTGGTGTAGTTGGTATTCTTAAAGGAAGAAAAGAAGGCAAAACTGTGGCTTTAAGAGCAGATATAGACGCGTTACCGGTTACAGAACGTGTTGATGTGCCCTTTAAATCTGTGGTAAAAACTACTTTTCTGGATACAGAGGTTGGAGTTAGTCATGCTTGTGGCCACGACACTCATATTTCTATCCTTATGGGAGTTGCAGAAACTCTTGCCAAACATAAAGATAAAATAAATGGAACTGTTAAGTTTATTTTTCAACCTGCAGAAGAAGGCCCTCCTCCAGGAGAAGAAGGCGGAGCAAAATTAATGATCAAAGAAGGAGTACTAAAAAATCCCGATGTTGATGCTATTTTTGGTTTGCATATTAATTCTGGAACAGATGTTGGAAAAATTAGATATAAACCAGGAGGAACAATGGCAGCTGTAGAACGATTTGTTATTAATGTAAAAGGAAAACAAACTCATGGTTCGGCACCATGGACAGGGGTCGATCCCATTTTGATTTCTGCTAAGATAATTGATGGTTTACAAACTATTATTAGTAGAGAATCTCCTCTTGTAAGCGAGGCTGCAGTAATTACAGTTGGTAAAATTACTAGTGGAGTACGTTTTAATATCATTCCCGAAAGTGCAGAAATGATTGGTACTGTACGTACATTAGACCCTCAAATGAGAGCACTTATTATTCGTCGTATGAAAGAAATGGTACCTTCTATTGCCAAAGCTTATGGCGGAGAAGCAACTATTGATTTTCAAAATAACACATCAATTACGTATAATGACCCGGATCTTGTAACAAAGATGTTACCCACCATTGAAGGTATTGCTGGTAAAGAAAATGTAATTTTATCTAAAGCAACTACTGGTGGTGAAGATTTTTCTTATTTTCAAGAGGTTGTCCCTGGGTTTTATTTCTTTTTAGGAGGAAAATCTCCTGAAGCTAAAAAAGTAGCAGCACATCATACTCCGGATTTTTATATTGACGAAAGTGGATTACTATTAGGAGTTAAAGTAATGTCACAATTAACACTTGATTATCTTAATGCGCAATAGATAAAATAGAAATGGAAAGTATACTTAGTTTTTTAGGAGCGATCCCTTGGTGGGCATGGGGTATTGCTGTATTAGTAATGATTGCAATACGAGATATCTTTTTTAATCAAAGACATACTATTAGTCATAACTTTCCAATTGTTGGCCATCTAAGATATTTACTAGAGAGTATTGGTCCAGAAATTAGGCAATATTTTGTAGCAAATAATAGAGAAGAACTTCCTTTTAACAGGATTGAACGAGGGTGGGTCTATGCTTCTTCAAAAAATGAAAATAACTACGAGGGTTTTGGTACAGATAGAGATATCTATATGCATCAACATATTTTTGTTAAGAACTGTATGATTCCTTTTAAAATGGATAAAAATCATCCTAACAAAGAAGACAAATCCTTTCTTCCTTGTGCAAAGGTGATGGGGCTATATAATAATAGAACAAAACCTTATCGACCAGGATCTGTGATTAATATCTCTGCAATGAGTTTTGGTTCTCTTTCTGCTCGAGCTGTAGAATCTTTAAATATCGGAGTACAAAAATCAAATGCGTATCATAATACCGGTGAAGGCGGACTTTCTCCCTATCACAGTAATGGTGGTGATGTTATTTTTCATTTCGGAACAGGGTATTTTGGTGTAAGAAATGAAGATGGTGATTTTTCAATGCAGAAGATGAAGGAATTAGTGACAAAAAATCCTTTTATTCGCGCCATTGAAATTAAGTTATCTCAAGGTGCAAAACCAGGGAAAGGCGGTGTACTACCTGGAACAAAAATCACTCCCGAAATTGCACAAATACGAGGAGTAGAAGTTGGTAAAGATGTTTTATCTCCTTCTTCGCATACTGCTTTCACAAATGTTCCTGAACTTCTTCAATTTATTGAAGACATTGCCTCAGAAACAGGACTTCCTGTCGGAATAAAAGCAGCTATTGGTAAAACAGAGCAATGGGAGCTCCTTGCTGAGCTTATGGCAAAAACAAATAGAGGTCCTGATTTTATCACTATAGATGGTGGCGAAGGTGGTACAGGAGCGGCACCTCCAAGTTTTGCTGACCATGTATCTCTTCCTTGGGTCTATGGATTTACTGCTATTTATAAAATTTTTCAAAAACACAATTTAACCGATAGGGTAGTTTTTATTGGAAGTGGAAAACTAGGTTTTCCTGCTAAGGCCGCTATGGCCTTTGCTATGGGTGTAGATTGCATAAACGTAGCCCGAGAAGCTATGATGAGTATTGGTTGTATCCAGGCACAAATATGTCATACCAACCGTTGTCCAAGTGGTGTAGCTACACAAAGTAAATGGCTACAAAAGGGGATTAATATACCGCTTAAATCTGATCGTCTTGCTCAATATTTTAAGACCTTCAGAAAAGAGTTTACAGAAATCACACATGCAGCCGGGTATGAACACCCTTGCCAGTTTACTATGAACGATATCGATCTTAATGTAGATGATGGAGAATTAACTAAGACGTTAGAAGAATCTTTTAAATATGCAAAAACCAAAGTAGAGTATACTTGTAATCAAGATTTAAAAGAATGTACGTATCTTGGAGGATATTCTAAATAAAGAACTGAAAAACAATCTTACCATATAACTAATACAATAGAATGAAATTTGAAATTATACCTTTAATTATTTCTTTAATCCCAGCAATACTTATTACACTACTTGCAGTATATTTTTTTAAAATGCATACTACAAATGAAGAAAGACGACGTAGGTTTCTTTTGCACAAAGAAAATCAAAAACAAGCCCTTCCTCTTAAACTTCAGGCATATGAGCGTATGGTTTTATTTCTGGAAAGAATATCTCCTGGTAAATTATTAACCAGAATGGCTCCTGTAGGAGAAGATAAAAAAAGTTATGAAGCCCTATTAGTACATACTATAGATCAAGAATTTGAGCATAATCTTACCCAGCAAATCTATATCTCTGATGAAAGTTGGAATACAGTTAGAGCAGCTAAAAATGCTACAATTGGTATTATCAGAAAAGCTACTTTAAAAGAAGATGTCGATTCTGCTGATAAAATGAGAGAAATTATTCTTACCGAATTAGTAGAAAAAGGTTCTCCTAGTGATACAGCATTAGCTGTAATCAAAACCGAGGTTAGCGGACTTTTTTAGTTTTATAAAGACTCCTGATTATCATATAAAACCGGTTATTCTATACGATAACCGGTTTCTTTTTTTATTAAAACGTGTTTCTTTTATCTTAAGGAGTAGAAAAAGCTGTTACCGCAGATTTGGTTTTATTACCAAAAGCATCATTGGTAACAATCTGAATATAATAGGTTGTTGTAGCAGTTAAACTTCCACTTGCTATTGTTGTACTAGTTGTATTTCCTAAAACATCTACCGGAGGGTTTGTGGTTCCCAAAAATACATCATAAGATGTAATATCATTATCTTCATCTGCACCTATCCATTCTATGGTTTTTGATAAACCGGTTAAAACATCCAGATTTTTTGGAGTGCTTATTTCTGCAGGAAAAGGAGCATAATTTACAACACCTTCTGCTGGACTGTAAAATTCCCAAACGGGACTTGTACTCGTTTCTGCATCTCCAGAGCCAATAGCTGTCACAGACCAGGTATATGAATTATCCTGTAATAATTTAATTTTGACAGTAGTTTCTCTTGATGATACTTTCGAAGTCGTATTTGTTTTTAAATCTGTAATATTAACGATATAACTTACTGCATTTTTTGCCGTATTCCATTCAAAATCAATTTCATTCTCTGTAGAAGATATAAATGTACCAGAAGTACAGGTTGCATTTTCTGATGGAAACACCAAAGATGCAGGGTCAGGAGTTACTCCAGAAGGGGTCCCTTCCCCATCATCAGAACCACTACAGTTCAATAAAAAAGCAATCCCAATAAGTGAAACTATTATTTTAATTTCTTTCATTTTTATTTTTTTTAAATTTCTTTACTTCTTTTTTAATCCTTTATATAAGGACTGGTCACTTAGTTCTGAGGTTCTTTAATAACTAATTCAAAACATTGTTTAAAATCAGGAAGACCTTCGGCAGTAATACATACCGTATAGTTTCCACTCCCAAGACCATCAAAAGATGTAGTTGTATCAAATTCATTCGACATTGAGGTTCCTTCAATAACCGCAGTATACTGAAGTTTCTGTGTAGCCTCAATTGATATTGTAGCATTTTTACTTCCTTTACAACTTTCTCCAGCCGATCGTACCTTAAAATTAGTATTTGTGATATTAATTGCCTGACAAATATCATTAGGCAACCCTTGACAATCACTCGTTCCAACGGTTGAACCTAAACTCCATACTCGTACCCAGTCAATTTCAAAACTTGGTAATGTTTGTCCGGCTTGAGCTGCAGTGGCTGCATCTGGATGATTAGGTTGAAAACCTCCTGATCCACTATTATAATCTGCAACATCTACTGTATGTGGAGAAGATGACAATATAAGGCTCATATCATAAGGGTCATTTGCCGCATCTTCAGGCTGATCTGTGGTTAAGTATTTTACTCCATCATAGTAAAAAGAAACTTCTGTAGGAGTCCAATACATGCCATTCGAATGCATTTCTAGTTCTTACACTTTCTATGCTTGCATCAATTTTGGTTTTACCATCGATTACTCTTTTTTCACTATAATGATGAGAAGTTGTTGCTTTATTTTCGAAGAATCGTGTAGCAAAACCGCTATACTCCATTAAATCAAATTCTGTAGCAGTTGGTCCAGGAGCTCCATTTCGAAAATTTTTCCCCCAAATCCACCATGTTGGCCAAATACGTCCATTAGGATCTGCAGTTATTCTTATCCTTGCTTCGTAATAACCATACCTATCATTTCCAATAGGTTTACGTCTGGATTCAATCCATCCTCCAAGAGGTCTACCTCCTGCGGGATAAGTATTATTTATTTTTAATGTACCACCACTTACATCAAGAGAGTTACTACTAAATCCTCTTAGTTCATCTGTTCTAATAATCCAGTCACTTGTATTCACTGAACTTCCATCAAATTCTTCAGAAAATATTTTAACCCAAGGTGTATTTGGTGGTGGTATTTGCGCATTCATACTCATTATTGCAAAAAGAAAGGCTAATGCAAAAATTCTTTTTAATACAATTCTTATCATAGATATTTTTTGTTTTAAAGAAACTTAATAAAAGTGAATGCTAGTAACAGATATGGTTTTTTAAGTATAAAAAATATAAATTATTTCCTTTTTTAATTTGAGTATCCCTAAAGTTTGTATGATCTGAAGAAATATACGGTCAACAACAAATTGCACTAGTAAGAACAGTGTCTAAAAATTGATATATCAGTAAAAGTATCTTAAACTAAAAATTACCCGGCTAAGTCAATATCTTTAAGTTTATTTTCTTCTGCTTGTTTTGCTTTTTCTGCGGCATATTCAAATCCTTGTCTCCACCAGCTCCCCATTAATTTTTTATTAAAAATCAAAGAATTCTCGGTGAGTTTAGAAGGTGTATAATATAAATTTAACAGTACATTTTTATTAATTGCAGCTAATTTACCTACTACAGTATCATGACCTTCAACTTGATCTAACATATGGCTAAACAAATTCACCATAAGAGAAAATGGATTTTTTCCCAGAACTTTATTGTACTCCATGTTTTCAGATTCTAGAATAATGGCATCCACCTCTGTAGCTCCACGTCGTATTGCTTCTCTAATAGGAACCATACATCCAAAACCACCATCTGCATATTCGTAACCATCTTTGGTTGCCAAACTCATAAAAGGAACGTAATTACAAGATATCCAAACCCAGTCACAGAAGTCTTCATAAGAACAATCTTTTATAGATTTATACTCTGTTCTATTTTTGGTAAGGTTAGTAACGGTAACAACAATATCATCTACTTTTTTACGAGCCAATCTAAATTCTGCTTCTGAGAAATTCCTTCTAATAGCTCTTCTCAGGTTTTTACTTTCTCCAAAAGTTCGTTTTCTTTTAATAAACTGCCATAATGATGAAAAAAAGTTAACAGATACAAACTCTCGATTTCCTTTTTTTCTGACTATAAATGGATTTACATTAAAAATTGTATGTTGATTTACATTGGTATAGATATCGTACATTCTATCGATATTCCCTAATGCCAGCTGTGCAATCAATAAACTACCTGTAGAGGTACCTAAAAAAAGATCATATTTTTTTCCTTGTTCCTGGATCAGATATTGTGCTACACCACCGGCATATGCTCCTTTACTTCCTCCGCCTGAAATTACTAATGCTCGCATATTCTTTTATAAGGGGTTTGATATATTTTTTTGTTTTGCAAATTCATAACCTTTTGTCCACCATTCGGTCATTTTTTCTTTATCAAAAATTAATGAATTTGTCGTAAGGACAGTTGGAGTAAAATATAAGTCCATGGATACATCTTGTTCTATTGCTCTAAATTTACCAATTCTAATATTTTGATTTTCAATCCTATCCATCATAAAATCGACCATATTGGTTATTAAAGAGAAGGGATTCTTTGTAGGCATACGATTAAGGTAATTAACTTCCGTTTCTAAAACGATAACATCGATCTCTGTTGCTCCTCTTTTAATAGCTTCTTCTATCGGCACCATAGACCCTAACCCTCCATCAACATAATCACAATTATTTTTCCTGACCAAACTCATAAAAGGTGGATAATTACATGATATCCAAATCCAGTCCAAAAAATCCTCGTATGTACACTCTTTAATAGATTTATACTCAACAATATTAGCCGAAAGATTAGTCACCGTAACGATAACATCCTTTTCTCCTGATTTTAAAATTTCAAAATATTCATTAGAAATTGCACTTCTTACAAGGTTTCTTAAATTTTTACTATCCCCAAATGATTTTTTACCTCTAATCAGATTACGTAAAACATTAAAATGATTAATACTAATACTTGTATATCCCTTTTTCTTTTTGACAATAAAGGGACAATTTCTAAATATTGAAGATTGATTTACCGAAGTATAAAAACTTTTTATTTCTTCGATTTTAGACAATGCCAAATGTGAAACTAAAAGACTTCCCGTAGAGGTACCAAGAAAAAGGTCATACTCTCTATCTAAATCTTTAATTAGATACTGTGCTACGCCACCTGCAAAAGCTCCTTTACTGCCACCTCCGGAAATTACTAATGCACGCATATTCTATTTTATGGGGTTAATTTTTTCTGTAAAAAATCTTGTTGATTTTTTGGTAAACTATTCATTAAAACTACATATTTCTTTTGATATTTTTCATTCTTTAATAATTTATCAAGAATTTTTCTACAAGAGTTTCTAAAACGCCAATTATGGTGTGTGGCACCATCGACAAGATGTATTAATGATTTGTCGGAAAAAGCCTGTAAACTTTCCAAATAAGTAAAAGCGCTCTCGCGAGTATTAAAATTAAATTTTGGTGCTGTATAGTTTACCAATTCAAAGTAAAACTTTTGATGATTTTCAGTTTGATACTCTTTAGTATTTAAAGCTAAAACTAACCAAAGCATTCTAACATTTTTAGTATTGAAGCCTATCACTTCCTTGGTTAATTCTAAATATTCTTTTCTTTTTTCTGGAAAACTAGCCCATAAATGATACAAGGCCGGTTCTATGGTTGCATATGATGGATCACTTAATAAGGATTCATATTGTTGTTGTAAATCCTTAGGAACATCGCTTAAGGTATTGGCAATAGCTTGTCGAACAAAAATATTATTTGTAGCAAAAGCTTTATCATATAAGGCAATAATTTCCTGATCTGATTTTCCTTCTAGTTGATAAATCACCTCTTGACCAATGTAATCATTTACAGGAAAATCCAGTGCTTTTGCTAACCTCCCCCATTTTCCTGCCAAGGGTTGTGTGCGTTCCTGAGCCAAACCAAGGTAACTCTTAATAAAATCGGATTTGGTAAGAATATCTAATGCTTCTTGTGAAGGGAATTTTACATTTTCTAACCATAATTTCTTGAAGGAAGTCAAATCAGTACCACTCACCTCTTCTGCTATTGTCATAAAATCATTTGTGGTTGCATTCTTAAATTTATGTTTCTCTAGGTAGTTATGAATTACTATTTTAAAACTGGTATCTCCTATAAGGTCTCTAAGTGCATGAATAGCCCAGGCTCCTCTTTGATAAAATGTTAATGAACTCGCTTTGGGATCTAATAATGCTGTAGCATTTTTTGTTTTGGATAATTCTGTAAGTTGCTCTGCACTTTCATATAATTTATATAGAAAATAATCCTCTCCAAAAATTTCTTTTTCTGCTAATAAAGCATAGTATGTTGCAAAACCTTCTTGCAACCAATGGTGAGTCCCTTCAGTTTCTGTAACCAAATCACCAAACCACTGATGTGCCAATTCATGTGCATTTACATTAATATAATTTCTATCAATAAAAGCAGTTTCATCTACTACAAAAGCATCAGAAAAAATAGTAGTCCCTGTGTTTTCCATACCTGCATATAAAAAATCTTTTACAGGAATTTGTTTATAATTCTGCCAAGGAAAAGAATATCCTATCTCTTTCTCCAAAAAATCAAATATCTTCTTACTATGCTTGTATGTAGATTGATATTTTTCTTTATCTCCAGGGTAGTAATACATTTCTAAAGGTGTTCCATTTGCAGAAACTTCGACTACCTTTTCATATTTACCAATAGCAAAAGCCACTAAATAACTACTCATTGGCTTTTGCATATCATACTGCCAACTTTGTATAGAATCATTGATCGCTTCGTTCTTTACAAGTTTTCCATTTGCTATTACTTCATATCCTTTTTCAAAATCAATAGACAGATCAAACACTACCTTTTCATTCATATCATCAAAACTAGGCAACCAATTAGAAGTATATTTACCTTGACCTTGTGTCCATATCTGATCTTTACCATGATAATCTTTAACAAAGTATAATGCTTTTTTGGGCGTGGCTTCAAATTCAATTGAGATCTTATGTTTAGCATCTACTTTAAAATCAGAATTAATAACAATCTTCTTGTCATCATATTTAAAGTTTGCTTTTTCTCCATCGAGGGTCACGGTTTTGATTTTCATGTTTTGCGCATCCACAAAAATAGATGTTGCCGTTTTTAACATTGTTAATGTATACTGTACTTTTCCTGTCACAGTTTTTGTTTTTGCTTTGACCAATACATCTACTTTACCCTCTAAAAAATCAACTTGTGATTGTTCTAAGGTATTGCTATACATTAAGTCTGAATCTACCTCCAGCGCAAAACCCGTATATGAAAATAAAACTGTAAAAAGGGCTAAAATAAATTTCATTTGTCTCTGTTTCTTTTATTTATAATAAGATGAGATTTGTATTAAAGTTGATTTAGTCGAGTTTTAAATCCTTTAATATACTCCTAACACCTCTTTCATCAATCAAACGTTCTGCCAAAATAACGATTTTACTCTGTCCATGTGGCAAATTTTAGCTCTAACCCAAATTACTCATTAGAAAATCTACTACAGCTGAAAAACTCCTTCAAACACAATCGCTTTGCTACATTTTTAAGTTTAACCATAGCGCTACTATGCTAAAACTTAGAAAACATCAGTGTTTATTGTATTTTCCAACTTCGTAACGAAGTTCTAATGAGTAATTGGGGTTGAACTATTTTCTAAGAAATACTATCTTCGTTCTAATGAATCCTAATATTTTACAAACTCCTATTGATTACCTTAAGGGTGTTGGGCCATCCCGTGCAACGCTCTTACGTTCTGAATTAGGCATTCATACCTATCAAGATCTTATTAACCTATTCCCTAACCGATATCTCGATAAGACAAAATATTATAAAATCAATGAATTACAACGTAATTCTGCAGAAGTACAGATTATTGGCAAAATTATCAATATAAAAACTGTAGCACAGAAGAAAGGAAAACGTTTGGTTGCTAAGTTTATAGATGACACTGGCGAAATGGAACTGGTATGGTTTAGGGGACAAAAGTGGATTAAGGAAAACCTAAAACTTAATACTCCTTATGTTATTTTCGGGAAAACGAAATACTATAATGGGTTTAATATGCCACATCCAGATATGGAGTTGCTTACAGAACATGAGAAAAACTTAAGAACTGTCATGCAACCTATTTACCCTTCTACAGAAAAGCTTTCTAATAAAGGCATCACAAACCGTGTAATGAGTAAAATGATGCAACAACTATTTGTTGAAACCAAAGTACGTTTTTATGATACACTTTCGAGTGAAATTCTGGAGGAATTAAAGTTAATTTCAAAAAGTGAAGCTGTTTTTAATGTTCATTTTCCTAAAAACCAAGAATTACTTGCTAAAGCACAATATCGTCTTAAGTTTGAGGAGTTGTTTTACATACAGTTACAACTCATTACCAAAAAGTTGATTCGAAAACAAAAAATCAAAGGTTTTCCGTTTACTGAAGTCGGAGAACATTTCAATACCTTTTATAAAAATCATCTTCCTTTTGAGCTTACCAATGCTCAAAAAAGGGTTATTAAAGAAATTCGTAATGATATTGGTAGTAGCGCCCAGATGAATCGACTCCTTCAAGGAGATGTAGGTTCTGGTAAAACCATAGTGGGATTAATGACTATGTTATTGGCTATAGATAATGGTTTTCAGGCTTGTTTAATGGCTCCCACAGCAATTTTGGCTAATCAACATTATATGGGAATCCAGGAGCTCACGAAAGATCTGGATGTGAATGTAAAACTATTAATGGGAAGCTCTAAGGTTAAAGAAAGGCGGCAAATTCATGAAGAATTAGAAAATGGCTCACTACATATATTAATTGGTACCCATGCTATTCTAGAAGATAAAGTACAATTTAAAAATCTTGGACTTGCTATTATTGATGAGCAACACCGATTTGGAGTAGCACAACGTGCAAAATTATGGCATAAAAACACGTATCCTCCTCATATTCTTGTAATGACTGCTACACCCATACCCAGAACATTAGCTATGAGTTTATATGGAGATCTGGATATTTCTGTAATTGATGAGCTCCCCCCTGGTCGTAAAGCCATTAAAACTGTACATCGCTACGATAGTAATCGTCTAAAAGTATTTAAGTTTATCGCCGACGAGATCCAAAAAGGTCGCCAGGTTTATGTGGTATATCCACTAATTCAGGAATCTGAAGTTATGGACTATAAAGATCTTATGGACGGTTATGAAAGTATTGCTCGCTCCTTCCCTGCTCCACAATATCAAATTTCTATTGTTCATGGTAAAATGAAACCCGCTGATAAAGATTACGAAATGGATCGTTTTGTAAAAGGAGAAACTCAAATTATGGTAGCTACTACTGTTATTGAGGTTGGAGTCAATGTCCCAAATGCCAGTGTAATGATCATTGAGAGTGCAGAACGATTTGGTTTATCTCAATTACATCAATTGCGTGGACGTGTGGGACGAGGTGCAGAACAAAGTTTTTGTATTCTTATGACAAGCTTTAAACTATCAGCAGATAGTAAAACACGATTAGAAACCATGGTTCGTACAAATGATGGTTTTGATATTGCCGAAGTAGATTTAAAATTACGTGGTCCCGGAGATATCATGGGTACACAACAAAGCGGAGTATTGAATTTAAAAATAGCTGATATTGTAAGAGATAATGATATTTTAAAAACAGCACGTCACTATGCCATGAAGATTCTAAATGATGATCCTTCATTATCTGCTGAAAAAAATAAAGTATTACTATACACCTATCAGCAGTTAGCTAAGCATAAAAACATATGGAATTATATTAGTTAACATATACTAATCCAAAAGTATTTTTGTTATTACACTTATAGTCAATGCAATAATAATATGAAAAATTTAGTCCTCTTTGGTTTTCTTTTGTTCTTTTCTACCTCTTCTGTTTTTGGTCAACACTTAAAAGAACAAGAATGGACAACGCTTTCAAATTATAAAAAATCTAATGATAATACAGGTTTTGAAGCATTTCTTAAAAAACGGGGTTTTTCTAAGTCAGATCAAACTAATGATAAATATGTATTTTATAACTGGAATAAAACTGATAGTTTTTATTATGGAGTAAGAGTTAATGCAAAATCCGGACAAGTTACTTATATGACTAATGATCAAAATTATGTTTTAAAATTATTATCCAGATTTGTTTCAGAATATTCGCATATCAAATCTGAGAAACAAGGCACTCTTGCTATGACACATATTTTTCAATCACAAACTAGTACCATAGCTGTTAAATTAGATTTATCAACAGATTCGGAAACACATTTGTTGTTTGCCAGTAATAACTAACAAACAAAACGTTTAATATTTATGCAAAATTACACCTCCATATATTTTTGCCATTTTACTAAAATGTACTTTTCTTTTTGATTTTCTTTCAACAATAAAAACCCATATTCGTAGCAAAAAAGATAGACTTGTCCTTTGGTATTTTTCCAGTAGTGTGTAAAAAATTTTGGATTGAAACCTTCTGCTAGTAATTTCTCTTTTCTTACAGTTGATAAACCCGATTTATTATAAGCTTTTAGTATTTTTCTATTCGTCTTTAATTGTCTATCTATTTTATAATACTCATCTTCTTCTTGTTTTCTTTTTTCATATTGCTGTGCAGATTTGCAATATGCAGAGCAATATTTTTTATCTGACCTTCCCGTAATTACAGTATCACAAACTGGGCATTTTTTCATTATAATTTTTTTAAACAAATAATATGCGAATATTATACGGATAAAACACGATTAAAGTATTTTTTTCCATCATTTTTACCCTATGAGCCCTTCTAAACACATAACAATAAAACATCTATTTATACAAAATGAGAAGATGATCGGTTTACAATTTTATCCGGATAAAGTCATACATGCTTTGGTAAAAGAATTACCTAATCCTAAGTGGAGTAAGACATATGCTATGGTTTACATTAAGAATACCAAAGAGAATCTAGATATAATTTTTGAAACATTTCGTGGTATTGCATGGATTAATAGTAATTCTTTTTTTAAGGAGAAAACAATAAGGAATAATACTCCAATCGATATTAACTGGTATCGCAACAGAGTCAAAACTACTTCTTATAATTACGTTCCTGAAGAATATTTAAAAAAACTAGAACTTAAAAGATACGCTCTAAACACTTGTAAAACTTATATTTCTCAATTTGAAAAATTTATCAACCACTTTTACGATTGCCCAATTGTAGAACTATCTGAACAAGAGATACGTAATTATTTACAACATCTGATTCGAGAAAATAAGTCTAACAGCTATATTAATCAAGCTATTAATAGTATTAAATTTTATTATGAGGTCGTAATGGGAATGCCTAATCGATTTTATAGTATTGAAAGGCCTAGAAAAGAACAGAAGCTGCCCGGCATATTGGCTAAAGAAGATATATTAAAAATGATTAACCTTACAAAAAACCTAAAACATAAATGTATTATTAGTTTGTTATATTCTTCTGGATTACGAAGAAGTGAATTATTAGATCTAAAACTCACAGATATCAATAGTAACAGCATGCTTATTAAGGTAAGACAAGCTAAAGGAAATAGAGATCGATATACGGTTATTAATCAAGTGGTTCTTAATAACCTTAGAGCATATTACAAAATATACAAACCAAAACTATACTTATTTGAGGCCATAAAACCTGGAAAGAAATACAGTCCTACCAGTGTCTTTAAAGTTGTTACTCAAGCTGCGAAAAAGGCTAAAATCAATCAATCGGTACATCCACATATGTTAAGGCATAGTTTTGCAACACACCTATTAGAAGAAGGAATAGATTTACGATATATACAAGTACTGTTAGGGCATAATTCTAGTAAAACAACAGAAATTTATACTCATGTAGCGATAAAAAAGTTTAAAAACATAAAAGATTTATTAATTTAGTTCCCCACATAAAAGAAATATAGTTACCATGGTAACTATATTCAATTGTTATAGCCAATTAAACAAAGAATGACAAATAAAACCTGGGATCCATTAGTAAGAAGTAAAGAAGCAGATACGGAAATTGTTTCTTCAGCTCAAAAAAGAGAAATAAAAAATATTTTAAAATCTTATGTTGGAATGTATGATTCGTTTTCCGAATTAATACAAAATTCAATGGATGCTGTTGATAAAAGAGTAACTATTCTTAAAGAAAAAGAATATAATAAGAAGTTATGGATTGAAATAAATTTGAAAGAAAATTCATTTTCTATAACAGATAATGGAATAGCTTTCAATGAAAAAGAATTAGAATCATTCTTGGCTCCAAATATCTCTTTTAAAGAAGGAGAAGAAACAAGAGGAAACAAAGGTGTTGGTGCAACATATATTGGCTATGGATTCAATTACCTTCAATTTGCCACTAAAGGCAATGGGAATAGTTTTTCTGGAGAATTAATAGGAGGAAGAAATTGGGTGGAAGATTTTAAAGGTATTGTAACTAGGCCTATTGTCACAGAATCAATATGTACTAATGAAAGCTTTAATGAATTAAAAAGAGGTTCAACATTCAAAATAAAATTTGAAGGCGATAATATTAGGCCAAAAGATTTGTCATGGTATACAGCTAAAACACCACAACAATGGTTATATCTTCTTTTAATTAAAACACCTTTAGGGTGTATAAACTATTCTCATACTAAAGATAAAAACATAACTTTTGATTTAAAAGTTATACGGAAAGACGGTTCCGAAGAACTATTAGAGAATCAAAATGCTGAATATATTTTTCCTCACAGTAAAATCAACGCTAGTGTTGATTTAAAAGACATATATGCTTTTCAAAAAAATGCTATTGCTAAAAACAAAGATGCATCGGCTATACCCAGTAAATACAAAAAATCAAATGGTGTTTATGAAATTTTTTCAAATCAAGAAATTCTAGACTTAAGAAAAACAGATGATGAGTTTCAAAAAATAGTAAAAGAATATAAAATTGAAGCTTACGGTTATTTCACATATTCTACTTCCGTTTGGGATTCATTAAATGATATTATTGCTAAACTTAGAAAAGGATATAGAGTTTTAAAAGGTGGCTTACAGTTGGCTAACAATCAAATGATTCAAGGCGAATTAATCGCAATCCCTCTGACATCAAATATCGGGTATCAAAATCAATGTCATGTATTAGTTCATTTCAAAGATGCTGACCCTGATTTAGGTAGAAAAGGGTTTCAACCTGAGTTAAAAGAAATTGCAGAAAAATTATCTGTATCAATCGTAAATAGGCTAAAGCAATGGAAACCTTTACTTAAATCGGACACTGGTGCAAAGCCAGATATAGTTAAAGAAATTGCATTACATGAATGGATTAGAGAACAAGAAGACCATGAGAAAACAAATCCATTAAACTTAACAAATAAAAACTTTTTTGCGCCGATAAATGAAATATCAATTACTTCAGAACCTCAATCAGAACAGGATGCAATCGTTCTTTTTAATCAGCTAATAGCTGGTGGTGTTATAAGAGGGATAAAATTACTTGCAACTAGCCAAGTTAAACAATATGACGGTGTATTTAAATATGTAGTAAAAGAGCCTTTAAGTAATCATGAATATCACAAAGAAAACAATCCTTTAGGTGTACAAGAATTTCAATTTACTTCAGAGTTAACAAGTCCACCTAAAGTTTTAGAATATAAGTATAACATTGATGGGCTCATAAATGAATTTGAAAGTGAATATAAAAATGAAAAAGATATTCACCTCGCCGTAGCCTGGGAAATGGGTAACGAATGGAAAAAAAAATATGAAATCACATCTTTTTTAGATTTAGACAATCTTCATCAACGAGATTTCCATGGACTAACTCACCAATTTAATTCTGGAACTACTAAGTTTCATGTAATAATATTAAAGGAATTAGTCGAATATTTAAATGATGTTGACGGTGTTCAGACTTATCAGAAAGAAACATATAGCGAAGACATATTTTAATGAATAAAAAAGGCTATAACAATTTGTATAATGCATATGCACCCTGCGGGATGCAAACGCACCATACAATAGACGTTGTAGCACATAGGAAAAATTAAATGGGAATATTCAATAAAAAGAAAAGATGGGGAAACTTTAATGGTAACATTAATATATATGATGACTTAAAGCCTTCAGATATTCCTGAACTAATTGAAGAAAAAGATATTCAT
>NZ_VLNR01000169.1 GCF_007489275.1 Aquimarina algiphila | reverse complement strand
GCAGGTTCAGGTACTCCTTTAAGTATTTCCATAGAATCAGAGGCAAACATATGAGAGTATCCTATTTTAAGTGTTGCAAAAGCTAATAGTTTTTGTGTAAATACAATATCTATTTCAGTTCCCAGGTAATCATCTACATTATCTCCCAGGCTTTCGGCTCCAGAGAAATAATGAGCTTTGAGTAGCAGGCTAGATTTTTCACCGGTTTTTATCACTGTTTTGGCATAAATATCATTGAGTCCAACATTATTGGCATGATTTCCTACGTAGAAATAATCCATATACCCATTAAATTTATGATTGGTACCAAAAATAGGAAAGAACGATTCGATTTCTCCATCTGTACCTCCGTTTTCATCACCACTTAAAGTTTCAAATCCAAGTCCAAAAAGTGTTTTTCCTGGTTTATATGTTACTTCTAGCATAGCATTGTATGCTGATAGATCAATATCTTCTGTAAATTCTCCTGTTTGTCCATATACGTTTGCTGCTATCGAGAGTCCTTTGGTTGGTTTGGCTACTAGGTGTGTTCCAAAAGTTTGACGATTCACATTTCCATCCACCGGAGTTTGACCATCATCTCCCAAATTTTGATAGGAGTTATTTGCAACCAATACACTTGCAGAGAATTTCTCCCAGTCTTTATGTAACCAGGCATATACCATTCCTTTATAATCAAAAACAGCTCTTGCATTACCTGCATTATTAGGATCAAATAATGTCGTTTGTCTACTCACACCATTTTGATTAAATGCAACTCCAAGATCAAATTTAAATCCTTCTTTGGAGTATTTAAGTAGAGCTGCATCATGAAAACGTCCTTGCATTGCCCAATCTAAACCTCCAAAAATTCGTTGATCATCATAAGATAAGGCTTGTCTTCCTAGTTTGGTGGACCATCCACTTCCGAATTTAAAATCTATCCATGCCTGTGCCAGAGAAAAGCTATTATTGTTATCTGCTGCTGCGATTTGTGGAGTATCCCCCCAAACGCTAACATCCTGAACACTTAGGTAGGTAGAGAATTTATCTGTTGTATATCCAAATTTTAAACGCGAACGTTGTTGTACAAATAATCCTGCATCAACTCCATCTGGTAAAAGGCTTCCAAAACCATTTAAATATTCTAACCGAGGCCTGATATCTGCATCAATACTTAATTCTTG
>NZ_VLNR01000168.1 GCF_007489275.1 Aquimarina algiphila | reverse complement strand
TTCAGGAAAGCAGAAAAGGTCATATCTGGTAAAACATCAGCAATACTAAAGGAATCCGGAAACACATTTAACCTACCATCATTAGCCCAAAATGTAAAATTATGATAAGGTGAAATATCTTCTATAGAATCAGTTACATTAAATCTAACCAAAGACATCTGTAACTCTAACAAGCCATAGTCCGTAATCTCTTCAATATTAAGACTTATGAGTTTATCCAATCTCCCTATAGTGTTTGTGTATATAGTTTTTCCTTTCATTACAATCTTAAAGTTTTCCACCTTTATATGACTAGGAAAATTCAGATAAGCTTTTATAGTATAACTACCTACAGTGTTAATATTCAATGTCTTTTTATAGGTCGATACAACATTGTTACCCACTTGTGTATTAAGGTTTGCTAGTTCAAATCTAAAACTGGGAGGTAACGGAGAAAACGTTTGTTCTAAAAACATCCCTGTATCCCAAATCAGTTTACTATTAATAGGATCACTAAAAAAATCACCTGCATAAGACAATCCAGCATGTTCAAATCCTACTTTTAATATTTTCTGAATATATGGATAAGGAGTAATTACGTTCCTGTTATAGATAATCTCTTCGCCATCCTCAATGGTTTTGTTATTTCGTACATAATTGGTTCCGTCAAAACTATTAAAGATCCCCTCGAATTTTTCATAATTGGTATTCTGATCGAATTCGGTATCAATAATCATAGGGAAATTATACCCAACCTCTGGAAAACCTTTAGTAATTATACTTTTTGCATGATTTTCTATATTATCAGTACTAATTACTGGCCAAGGTAAATCAGATAACTTTGTATCTAAAATAGGTAAGGTTTGATTTCCATAAACAAAGGATCCAGACAACCTTTCCCCATCGTACTGATCTAACTCCAAAATAGCTACACTGAAATTACCATCTTGCTGTAAAAACCCCTCATACCGAGTCTTATAATCGGTTATATTATCTTCATCAATAAATCCAAGTTCTAATGCTAATTCATCGGAGATTTTTATAGAGAATGGTAAAGAATACCCACTGACAAAATAATTATAAAACAAAGAGCTCTCTTCTATAAAAGTGAGTTTATGACTTGTCAGGTCAAGCTGCCAATCATCAGTTATAAATGCTATCATCGAATTGTTTTTTCAAAAGTTAGTTTGAACGACTTTTTAAACCTTCGTGTCAAATAAGGATCGAAGGAACTGTTTTTAGTATTGACCTGAATAAACCTACCATCGATAAGTAACCATATGTTTCTAGAAATGAACATTGATTCTAAATACCGTACTTCTTCCTGACTATACACCCATCCTGTATCGATTGTGAATTCTCCAATCGTATCGATCTCCAAGATTTCCTTTATCAAACTATTTCGGTTTAACCGATATTCATCTGAGGTATAACTGTACTTATTCCTAGATCGTATTTGTCCAGTACATTCGAACGTATCCCAACATCCCCATATATTTTCCCAAAAGACAATACAATGATCTATACCCAACGGTTTGATCTGGATATTGGTCTCTACACCAGAAACCGACATGGTAAATTCATCTCCAGTTGATAATCCTTCCAAATCTGACAAAGGAATTAACACCGAATACAGGTCGTTCCTTTCTAACTGAACCGAAATAGTTTTTTCAATGGCTCCACTAATTGTAATAGTTTCTGGAGAAGCACTATTTTGTTCTAAAAACGAAAAAGAAAGGATTCCTTTTTTGGTTATATAGATTTTCTCTGGAAGATTCGTCAATTTGGCGTCTGGAGGAGTTATACCTTTGATAAATCTAATGTCTTTTAAGGGTACTCCCCTTAGTATTTCGTCACTGAATATCTTATTCTCTGTAATATCTAGGTCTGTAAATGAAGGTGTGTAGGGTATATAGGCTTTTGATATCAATTCTCCTAAGTCATTTTTGGGTAGTTTGCCTATAATTTTTCGTATCTCCCCTCCAACGCGAGTCCTACTAATCCCTTTAAAAAAGGGGATGCCATATTTAAACCTATAGGACTGGTTTTGATTGGATGCTTTGACAATAACTGATAACTGAGTTTTTTCTGCACTGGATACCAACCTAATTGTATTTTCATCATCTGTAAAATATAGTTTATCAGGATCAAAAAGGTCTTCTATAAATGGAGTGATGTCAACTTCTACCTTTACTTTCTTTGTAATACTACCCAGAACAAGCACTACTTCAGACACAAAAACTCCAATACCCAAAGCATTAACATTGTCATTTAATTCTACATCAAAACTAAGTGTATTTTGATTTCCGGAGCTTCTACTAACATTCATCCAACTAGAAGTAGCTTCTATCGAAAAAGATCCTGATGCGTTTACAGAAACACTCCTTGGTGAAGATAAAAAACCATACCGCGTATGCTCCAAGCGTATTTCACTAGGGGTAGCAAACAAAAAATCCTCAGTCCCGAGCTCTCCATCAACCACCAAACTTACGGGTATAGTAAAGGTAGTGAGTGAATCCTGAACCCGAACATTACCATTATAAGTACCAGGAACAAGCGCTTGAACATTAACACCTATAATCACATTTGTATTACCAGTACCGCTAACCCTTGAAATACTAATCCAAGGCTGATCCCTAGAAATAGTATAACTATCCTCAGAAGTAATACCAAGACCTTGCGCTGCTGGTAAAGTAGAATTTCCTATCATATGATAGAAATCAAGCTTATTCGGATTTACAGTAGTAGGCTTTCTCTTGGTATAGTTTACCTGTACAGTATAGGTATTGATTAAAATATTGGCATATATATACGGATCGGGAGGAATTCCAAACTCTATGATTTCCCTTTCATAGATAAGTAAGGTAAAATTTCTGACCCCTTCAGGTAAATCGTTCACCCTATTATTTAAAGAAACCCTAATCTTATTATTAGGCCTATCTTGAGTTATAGTAATCCAGTTCGGTTTGGTAACTATTATTTGAGTATCCGTAAACCCCGGAGAAATTGATACTATTTGTGCAGGAGGAAACGCTTCACCTTCCTTATAATTAAAATTGATATCTGCCATTATTTATTGTCTTTTAGCATTATTTCTGGACTCTTTTATTTTTTGCAATCGTTCATCAAAACGTTGTATTTCATCATCGCCAATAAGAGAGACGGCAGTCACTCCCTCATCTAATAACCTATTGACAGCAGAAGAAAATAGTATCATTGCTTCATAAGGATCCTTCTCTTGGATATCTGTAGTATCCTGACGTTCTTCTTTAAATTCTGGTGGTGGCGTAGTAGTAAATCCTCCTTCAGCAAATTTCCCAAGCTTCATTTTTCTTTTATTCTCCAGATACTCCATAATTTGAGGAATTGCAGGATCTGTACTATTCATCACGAACTCAGGTATCACATATTCATTTGCGTGTACTGTACCTGCCACCTCATGTCCGGTTTCATCCAAATATCCTATCCCCGATGTATAACCTCCTTCTGCATAATTGTTTTTATCAGGTAAGGGTTTAGCCAATACCAATCCAGCCTGTAAAGCACCCATAGCCCCTATTAATGCAGTCCAGGGCATCCCCAAAGTTGTAGGAGATGCGGCAGCAGCTTTTGCAATC
This sequence comes from Aquimarina algiphila, assembly GCF_007489275.1. Classification (GTDB taxonomy): domain Bacteria; phylum Bacteroidota; class Bacteroidia; order Flavobacteriales; family Flavobacteriaceae; genus Aquimarina; species Aquimarina algiphila. Next base: position 9,803 of record NZ_VLNR01000168.1, on the reverse strand, counting down.
CCTAAAGCCGTATTTGCCGCGATTCCAAAAAGAGTAGAAATTTGTTCCCTTTTGGCTTGTTTGTATTCAACTTCAGCTTTCTTTTTCGCTAATTCCTGATCAAGTTTTTCAACTTCTTTATTATACGTCTCCTGATCAATAACCCCAGAATCCAATTGCCTCTTTAAAGCCTTTTTCTTTTTATCATTATTCTTCTCAAAACTCTTTAATTGTTTGGTTTCATTAGCTGCTAAGAAATCATTATACATCCCCCAAACATTCTGCAAGGCACCAACGACCATTTCGACTGCCTTAATTTTATCTTTGGCAGTATCTAAATTCTCAAAAGTGTTTTCCCAATCATCAATGGAGAAACCGAAAATATCTACTTCTCCTTTTAACCCTTCTACCTCAGGATCCTCTTCTTCCTCATTTTTAATGACACCAATTTCTGAAAGCTTAAGCTTTACCTCGTCTAATCGTTGGTTAAGTAATTCTTTCTGCTCATCGGTAAGTAATTTATCCCCAAGGTTTATTCCTGTATCTTCTCCGGATAATAGAGAAGTCATTACTTCTATCTGCTTTTTATAAAACGCTGCCTGGTGATCTAGTTCTGATAGTTCGAAATTCCTATGCAATGCATTTTTTGCATCATTTAAAGTTTTAATTTCAGATAGTTCCTTATCCGACAATGTACCTTTAAGTAATGCTTTAGCCTCCTCTACATTTTTTAATCTGGCTATCTCATCATTATGATCGGTTTCTCTTTGAATTACATCTTGATCATACCGTTTTTTTAGTTTTTCAAAATGATCAGCAATAGCCTCATTCTCAATCTTAGCGATATTGGTTTGGTGCTGTAATTCTAATATTTCAAGAGCTTTAAGCTCCTGAGCAGTCATTTGGTTTTTTTCTTTACGAAATAGCCCTGCTTTTTCCTTTCGCTCCTGAAACGCTACTAGCTCTTGTTCTAGTAGCCCCTTACTATTTAAGATAACAAGCTCCCTGAACTCCTTTTCCTTTTCCAATAGTTTTTGCAATTCTTCCTTTTGCTTACGGGTCATATGTATTCTACGGTTTTGCAATTCTTCCTCTGCTTTTTTTTGTTCTTCTAATTTTGCTTTATCAATAAATCCTTGTTTTCGGGATTCAAACTCAAGGTCTACTTTTTTTGAGGCTTCTTCTCGTATTCTTTTAATTTCATCCACAATACCAGAAGCAGAAGTTTTCACATCATCAAAAGATTCACTTACATTTTTCTTATAGTTATCGGCTGATTTTTTCGCACCATCAAAATCAAGGCTTATCAATTTTTGAAATATATCTCCAAAAGAAAAAGCCTCCCCAATCAATTCTTTAATACTATCGATCACTGATCGGAAATTACTACTAACAATGTTGGGCATTGCCTTTGTTGTAGCAAGGAAAAGGACTATTTGTTTTGCAATAAATTCATTTGAATCTGTAAAAGCTCCTCGTATACCACCCAATGCATTATAAAAAATAGTTTGAATCTTGGTCCATACCAGATCCATCTCACCTGCAAAAGCCACATAGTCATCAGATCGTAAAGCCTCATCTTTTGCTATAGCAAGCTCACGATGAGCGTCTGCGGTTTCTTTCAGCATTTGTTGAAGAGGTGTGAGTACGATCGTTTGATCCTCCAGTGCCTTATTAATTGCTTCAAAAATCTTTAAAGCTCCTCCTGCATCTTCTCCTGCACCTTTAAATAAATCAGCTGTTAATTGCTGTTGTTGCTGTACACTTAAACCATACTTTTTACTTTCTTTAATGATTTCCTGTAGTGCATTTTTGGTAGTAATCGTACCCTGTTTTATGCCTTTAAATAGTTTATCGGTGAAGGAGATTCCAAAAGCATTATCCAAAGCATCTCTAGTCGTATCCGTCTGCTCAGTCATTGCTAAATGGAATTCTTTTAATGCATCAGGAAGCTTATCTTTAAACACACCCAAATCATAGCCTGTAGCAATGATATTTTTAAATTCACCTACACTATATCCTGCATCGGCAAGAAATGGAGCATACTCATTTAGACTCTCTAAATACTCTTCATTTGCCACTCCACCTTCTATCAATCCCTCTTCTATGGTGTCTAGTGCTTCACCCCAACTGATTTTAAATTTTTTAACCAGAACATTAGCGGTTTCCAGAGTCTTCTTATAATCCTGGTCAAAAACTTCTGAAATGGTTTGTGCATGTAATCGAACTTCATGAGCATGCTCACCAACCAATCCTGTCACTTGTTCTGTAAGCTTGGCTGATTTCCAAACCTCTTTATTATACTTTGACCATTCTTTAACTGCTAAACCAACCCCTGCCAAAACAGTAGCAGCCAAAACCACAGGATTTGCGAGTAAGGATAATGCAGCCTTTCCTACACTTTTAATACTGCCTGCAATTCCGTTAAACCCTGCTTTTATTTCCTTATAGTTCCCTCTTTTAAACCCTGTAAATAATGAACCTACACTATCCGTGAAATCATTAACGACTTCTTCATCTGATTTCATTTGATCAATAAATTCTTCCTGGTCTTTTTTAGCATCATTCATTAGCTTCTTATACTGAGCGAGGTTTTTTCCTGCCTGCTTCCAGTTATCAGAACCAATAGGGCTTTTATCCAGTTGCCTTTTTGCCTTAAAGTATTCACGCTTAAAAGCGAGAAACGTATTTTCAACTTCCTTACCGTTTACCTTTATTTTAAATTTTAATTCTGGAGCGTTATTATTCATCCTGAGTAAGCTTTACAATGAGGTTATTAAATTTTGCCTGAAAAGATTCGGATCTGGTTTCAGCTAAATGTTCTGCCAAATATGTTAATGCTCCACTGGATTTATATACATCTTTGAAAATGGAACGATCTCTAACATTAAGAATATGAGCATCTCGGTTTGTAAATTCTTTACTAAATCTACTATTCGAAAAGCGTACAAAACTTCCGTCTCGCTTTCCCTTAAATCCATAATGATGTATAAAAGCATATTTGTTTGAGGTAGTATCAAGGCCTAGCAAAACATACTCTCCAAGTTTAGGGCGTACTTTACTGGCGCGAAGCATGGGCTTTATCTTTTTACCCTGAAAAACACCTCCACGGTTTTTTACATCAAATGCCCTGTTGATATTTTTATGCAAATAGCGAGTAGCCAAACGAGCAGCATGTGCTCCTATTTTGGCTTCCTTATCTCGTATGGTTTTTTGTTGTGCAGATAAAGGCATCTTTTTTTATGCAAGATGCTACTAGGGAAGAATCAAAAAAAGGACAACAGATTACAGTGATTCTATATCGCTCCAGTCATTGACATCTATAGTTAATGGTTGTTTCGTTTTAAGAGTAAGAGAAAATTCCATACCTACTAAACCAAGATTGGATTTTAATCGAATTTCATTAAATTCAACAGTGTTTTGATCAAAATTCTTATACAACCATTTTGAATCCGGTCTTTTGCTGTCATACGCAATTCGACTAAGCACTTTGAATCCAACCCTTTCACAATCTGCAATAGTGGAAGCTTCTAAAGTATAGTCATCCACTTTGGATATTGACTCTAATATCCCAAAATGGATAACCCTTCCGGCAAGGGTACGTTGATCGTTACCATTTAGTGCTCCCTCATATTTAAAGATAGTTAATAGTTTACCTGATATACCATACTTTGAGCTAAGTAAATCGTGTAGTTCTTGCTCGTTATACCCAACAAAATCATCAATCTCACTACATGAAGAAGCAAGAGTTCCAAGGTATTCTTTAATCTTATTATAATCTAAACGTTCATTCATTGTTTCTGGTAAATTCTTTTTGATCCGCTAACTCATCGTCAAGGATATTCATAAAATCATATAGATTGGCTTCCTTGGTATTAGATAGTGGTCCAAAAGGTTGATTTTCACTTCTGGCCATATTAAAGACAATCTTATCGAAGGAGTTATAAGTATTCTTCCCTGAGCCTGATGAGTTTTTAAACACATGGGTAAACCTTTGGATTAGCAACTGTCTACTCCCTATATATGCCAATACTACTGATAGTTTTTTATCTCTAGGCATTAACCTAACATATATAGAATGATCTAATTCTTTACGGGAAAAAACTTTACCTTTTGGTAAATACAAAATGGAAACCAACCTATTGAGTTCTTTATTATTCCTTGTCTTACACCAACTATAGTAAAACATATCTGCCATAGAAAATTGATCAATCGTAAGATTATTCATTCTGGAATCTGGACCGTACAGTTTTATAAATCCTAATTTTAAATATTTTGGAAATTCAGTTCTATCTGTAGAATTACTCAAAAACGCAGTGTGTTTATATAATTCGGCAAAAGGAACTCTGGCAATTAAATAGCGCATTTTAAAGGAATTCCAAATACTTTTCTTCCTTAAAAAAAGTATATACACCAAACCATGCTTGATCTTCTCCTCTGAAAACGCTGAAAATAATAAAGAAGCAATTTTAGCTAGTTGCCAATTATTAAGCTNTCTGTAGAATTACTCAAAAACGCAGTGTGTTTATATAATTCGGCAAAAGGAACTCTGGCAATTAAATAGCGCATTTTAAAGGAATTCCAAATACTTTTCTTCCTTAAAAAAAGTATATACACCAAACCATGCTTGATCTTCTCCTCTGAAAACCCTGAAAATAATAAAGAAGCAATTTTAGCTAGTTGCCAATTATTAAGTTCATTCCAAGTGGTTACTACTTTATAATTCATCTTTACCTCCAAATATGCGTTTAAAAAAAGGTTTCTTTTTCTTATGTAATGAATCTACTTTAATGGTTGTAGCGTCATTATCCAAAACNATTCTGGAATCTGGACCGTACAGTTTTATAAATCCTAATTTTAAATATTTTGGAAATTCAGTTCTATCTGTAGAATTACTCAAAAACGCAGTGTGTTTATATAATTCGGCAAAAGGAACTCTGGCAATTAAATAGCGCATTTTAAAGGAATTCCAAATACTTTTCTTCCTTAAAAAAAGTATATACACCAAACCATGCTTGATCTTCTCCTCTGAAAACGCTGAAAATAATAAAGAAGCAATTTTAGCTAGTTGCCAATTATTAAGCTCATTCCAAGTGGTTACTACTTTATAATTCATCTTTACCTCCAAATATGCGTTTAAAAAAAGGTTTCTTTTTCTTATGTAATGAATCTACTTTAATGGTTGTAGCGTCATTATCCAAAACTGGATCTATATTCAAATCAACATTACCATCTTTTTTAACCTTTAGCTTTTTGATTTCGGTTTTAAACTCATTGGTTATACTAGTGGTCTCTTTTCGAATAGATTCTACAATAATACTTTTCTGGTTATCCAACATTCTTTCCGCAGCACTTATAGAAACCAAATACCCTCCATACATCGCTGAAATCATGACAACAATAGTAATCATTAGGTTCTCTGCAAGGTTTTTATAATTGATCATCTTAAAAGAGGTTGGATTTTTTTAATCGCATATTTACCTGGACAAGCAGTAGGAGAAGTTTGCCTATGGTATCGAACCCCCACAATATTAAGATATGCACTTAAAGAATCCTGTAATCGTTTTGCAGCTTGTAACGCAGCATCGGGCAATTCTTTTTCATGATAGTTCCCTACAAACACAATCCCAATGGAATTTGTATTATTTCCCGAATCATGCCAACTGATTTCATTCACATCATTTAGTTGATATATTATTCCATCCCATCCAATAGCAAAACAATATCCGATTTCTGGAAAGCCTCGGTGCAGATGTCCTTTAGCAATTTGTTTCAATGATTGCCCTTTACTAGCTGTATGATGATACGTGATATACAAAGGTCTTTCCAGTGAACGCTTTCTATAGTTCTTGTTTTCACTTTTAGGTAATGAATCCGTCAGGTTAATCACTCCCATGGAAGCAAAAACTACACCTAATACTCCAATGATTCCACCTATTACTTTATTTTTCATTTTTAAGGGTTTTAAGTTGTTCTACTAATAATTCTTTTTCTGCTTTTTCTTTACTTTCCCGTGCTTTTTCAGCCTTATACTTTCTTATGTTTAGTAAGATTGCCGTAACACCAACCACCAAAGCCAAGCTTATATTCAAAACTTCAACAATGGATAAACTTGCAATCATCAATGCTATTCCGGAAAGTGTATTTTCTGTTTTCATAAAGTATTATTTTGGGATATATGATTATTCAGGAGTCATACTGATTACATTCCAATTCGTTCCGTCATGAAATTTAATTTTGTTGGCATCTTCGCTATCTGTTATATATGTTCCGGCTACAGGGTTTTCTATGGATGATTTTGGAACAGGATGAAGGATCATAGCTCCATTCTTTAAAATGGTAAACGCATCACTCGGCGCAAGAGATGTTCCATTGGCAGCATTAAACAGTCTATCCGTTCCAACTTTTTCAGTAGCTGAACCTGCTGTATATTGCGTGCCATAAGCACCAATTGAAAACTCCGCATAAGAAGGAGAATTAAGTCCTTCTCCAATAGCACCTGCATAATCTCCTCTTATATCATTGTCTGCACCAAATACAACATTATATTCGCCTGCTACAAAATTGTCATTCCCAGTTACAAAAGCAGCAAATGCATTTGGGTCAATTTCATTACCCCCATGAAATGCAACGGATAATGTNAGCACCAATTGAAAACTCCGCATAAGAAGGAGAATTAAGTCCTTCTCCAATAGCACCTGCATAATCTCCTCTTATATCATTGTCTGCACCAAATACAACATTATATTCGCCTGCTACAAAATTGTCATTCCCAGTTACAAAAGCAGCAAATGCATTTGGGTCAATTTCATTACCCCCATGAAATGCAACGGATAATGTAGCTACCGCACCTCTTGCAGTTGAAGGACTTGTACTAAAAGAAAAATCAACTGCAAAAGCTCCTATTTCACCAAAATTATTTGGATCAGATCCTACAAATCGATATCCAGTTTTACCGTTTTCAGTGATCTTTTCCAACCCAGAAGATGAACCACCAGATCCATCACTAGACCCTATGGGTATCCATCCACTCCAAACATCACTATTTCGACCTCTGTAAAAAAGTCCTTTCGCTAAGGAAGCAGCATCTCCATAAGGAATAGCAATTTGGGTAATAACACCAGTTCCATCATTGGATCCATACTCAAAACATAATGAATAGAATAATATAGTATCATCAGGAGTAGGTCCGTTGGTTGCATTACCTCGAATTAAACCGATATTAGTTCCTGGCTGATTATTACTTACAGTATTCCAATCTAATACAACATCAATATTTGAAGCGGTAAAACTATCTTTTATAGTATTATACACTTTTACAAACTCCTGTGGCAATCCAGATATATTACTGATATCAAGGTTTTGAAGGTCATCTTTATTTTGCTTGATGTAATTTACAATCTCCTGTAACTCATCCAGTGTAGTATCATCACTATTCAGCAGCGATAATATCTGATCTATAAAACCTTTTAATACAACCCCTTGATTAGCAGATAAAGCTGCATTGGCAACGGTAGATATAAGATCATCAGCGACCGAAGGAATATCTCCAAAACTCGGTGATTTTTCAATATCATCTGCATGAGCATTGACAACTTCTTTGATCTCATTAAAATCTTCAGCAGTTGCCTGCTTAGTTCGATCTTCAACCGGGCGAGGGTTCGTCTTTTCGTTATATGTAATTCTCTCTGACATAGTTCAAATTTCGATTTTCGGTGAGGCTAAAAAAAGGACATCATAATCCTAGGCCAGACTTTAGTTTTATAATATTTTTATTGGCAGGCTTCGATTCTCTTTGTGGTATAGGAAACACATCAGGATGTTTAAGAAGTAATGCATTTAGTTTTTTTAAATATTCTTCCCCGTCCTTTTGTTGGCTGTCTTTAAGTTTATGTAATCGTTCATCAGAATATTCACTAGTCTTTTCCCATGGAAGTTGCTCCCAGATATACATAGCTGAACTACCTGTCATTACAAAAGCTCCTGAATCTACAGATTTCGCAATGGTAAGAGCTACCTCGGCCTTTTGGCATAAATCCAAAGCTCTGGATAAGACAGGATCCATTGTTCTTGTTTTTATAAGGTTCATAGCCTCTTCTCCCAACATGGGTAAAAAATATTGTTCTTCTATTTTTCTTACTATAGGCTTTAAAGCAATAAATGTTTTTCGGGAACTGGAGATATTAAAGTGCTGTTGAAATTCATCCGTTCTTTTATTAAAATGTTCATTAAAAACCGAATACGCAGTACTATCCCGCCAATCCGCAAATTTATCTACATAATACTCCATGGCTTTTAAGGCTTCATCAATGGCCTCAAATCCTGTTTCTGTAAAACCCCGCTGAAGATCACGTTTTGTTGCCCAATCAATAGACTTGGTATCTTCCAGTTCTGTTTGTTTTGTACCGTAATTGGTAATATGGACGCATAGCTGCGCAAACCCTAAATGAAAAGCTAAATTTGCACTAGCCTCAGCTAATAAATACTTTACATCCACGATATCGGTATCGCTTCCATCGTGATTTAAAATAGTAGTGTACTCTTCCTTTCCTATATTAGGGATGATATATTTACGCTCTGCACGTTTAATAAAAGGTAGTGCTTTATCAAAGTCAAAATTCCAAGTAACATTGACATATTCCTGTAACTCAAGTCTATTGTTTACTAAATTCATATTCCTGATTGTTTACCGTTAGGGTTTTTATCTAAAGTGGTGAGCTTCACATTTTCAAAGCCTGCCTGTAACTCCGGATCCCACCCGTTCCATTCTTTAATCAAATCCCAAATCTGTAATGTGGTATCCCTTTTGGTTTTAAATAAAGCAGATAGAATATCAAAGGCTACACGCTTATCACTACCAGAACCAGATCCCATACTACCCCCTGGTACACCTGCACCGATAAGTGATGCATCTACCATCATCGCAAATAATATTTCAGTATTGGCTGCTGAAGCATCGGGCAGATAAGAACCATCTTTCATTTTATTATCGATAGGCTCGATCTCAATAGCATTCACCCATTTACCATCATCGTCCTTTAACTTTCTGGAGTACATACTTCTTCCGGAAGATTCATTACCAGACAAATGATCATCGATCGCTTTTAATGTTTCCTCACGAATTTTGTTACGCTGATCTACATCAAATTTGTCTGTCCAATCATCACCATATTGCCCTTCGAAATATGCTTCACTAACGTGAACCAAGAATTTAATATTCACTTGATTTTTGAATAGATGTTTTTTATACATCGGGATAGAGTTAGAAACCTCTAACCATCCATTATTAAAAATAGCGTGCCATGTGAGTTTTGGATAATAGGCCTCATCAGTCATCGTATAATGAACAGGCAATACAAATTCATGAAGCCTTTTTCTCTGGCAGTATTCTAAAATCTCCTCGTAACACCACATAGGATCTACACTATGAATTTTTGCAGCATCTTTAGTGTCATCATCATCCCATTGACTCTTAAAGTAAACCATTTCAGAAAAACCAGAAGACGGGTTCATCAGTTCTCGTCTACCCCATGCGGTTTTTTGTCTTCTAACACGTAATACCTTTTTATAATCTTTACTGATGATCAGTGAGGGGAAACCAATCCCATAACTTTCTAAATCGCTGATGGTTTCTGTAAAGAAGGTATTCATCTTGTTGCGTTTAAAGAACGCCTGTATCTCCGGATGATCTTCTTTATATTCTATTACTTTCTCCCTTTTCCCTGTAGTTTCTGATTTTTGATTTTTATAAAAGGTAAGACCATTACCATAGTGCGCAGATTTAAGTAAACTTAAGCCTCCGGAAGCTGCTCCATTTAAACGAA
>NZ_VLNR01000167.1 GCF_007489275.1 Aquimarina algiphila | reverse complement strand
ACAAATACGGTTAATAAAGAGAATTGACCGATTGATTCGCCTGAAAGCAACTGGATCACCCATAGAGTTTGCCTCAAAATTAGATATTTCAAAAGCCACTCTGCATCGCACTATTCTAGCTATGAAAGAATTGGATGCCCCAATTATATTTGATATTAAATCAAATAGTTATTTATATCTAAATGAAGTCATTTTCAAGTTTGGATTTCATGCTAATACCTCATCCGATTATAACTTAGATACTAAACCAAAATATAAAAGAAAAAAAATCAAAAAAAATATCCCAGTCCCGGAAAATGAAACTGGCATGTTTTAATATTGCACCAGGAAAACAGAAAACATGGGGAAACCCGTAAAAATTTTATTGAAAAAACATCGTTTTTTGTGCTGCTAAACCAATATTTGAATATGCTTTTCAAACATAATAATAGGCAAGGGATAAACCTGGTATTCAAATATAGTTTAGTCACAAATTCGTAATGGGAAAATTAAAAACAATTACAAAATCACTTTTATGAGACATCTAATTACCACATTGACCTTGATCTTTCTAGGGTTATGTGCTTTTGCGCAAGAAGGGGAAGAATCTACAAAACCACCGCAGATTTTTCCAACTTCACCAGAGGCAGCAAGTTTAGGGAAGTATGGAGAAATACCAGTAAATCTATCTACTGGTAAAATCAATCACACCATCCCGTTACATACCATTAATCAAGTAGGGTTTAGTTTACCCATATCTCTCTCTTATAACTATTCGGGATTGATGGTAGATGAGATTCCCGGAGCTACAGGTTTAGGGTGGGATTTTTCTGGTAAAGGAATGATCACTCGTCAGGTCCGTGGTCTTGCCGATGAGTCGCAACTTGGATATATCGGTCCCAATCAAATTGGTAAAAAAGTGCATCAATATGCTACCAATTCTCAATCTATGCCCGCAGATGAAATTGGACTGTTAATTCGTGAAGCTGCTGCTGGTAAATGGGATACCGAATCTGATAAGTATATGATCAGTGTAGGATCATTATCGGCAACATTCTATTTTAATCACGATGGAGAGGCCGTTTTTGCCCCTTATAAAAATTATAAACTCACTAGGTTACCCAACAATGGAGGGTTTGAACTTATTGATGATGGAGGAACCAAATACTACTTTGAACTCCAGGAGACCACCCAAATAGAAACCCTAG
>NZ_VLNR01000166.1 GCF_007489275.1 Aquimarina algiphila | reverse complement strand
TGAGAAACCCTGAAAAGCATCTTTTTATAAAAGCAAATGCTTTTGCTAACGCTCAAAATCTTGACAAAGATTGGTTTGATCGCATGATGGATAAGGCTCCTTCAAAAATGCATTACAATGCAGAGATTCTAAACATTCGCCCCAATTTCAACTTAACCAGTTTTTATCCTCAATTGGATAAGGAGAAGCATTATTATGAGGATTTTGATAATGGATATTTAGAATCTATTGGGGTAGCTGCTACCAAAGCTTCTTTTGATTGCAAACAAGACAAGGATAGGATTAATACAAAACCGCTTATTCTTTCATTGGATTGGGGAGTGTTCAACTCCATGAAAGTGTCTCAGGATACAGGAAAGGACTATAAATGTTTGAAGACCTTTTTTGTAAAAAGCCCTAAGATTATTGATGATCTAATTAATGAGAAGTTTGCACCCTATTATGCCAGTCATGCAAAGAAGGTAGTTCATCTCTACTATGATAGAAACGGTAATAGCCGTAGGGCAGGAAGTAGGATAACCTTGGCACAACAAGCTATTAATTGCTTAAAACAATCTGGGTGGGAAGTAATAGTGAAGACTCCAAAGTCATTAGATCCACCACACAATGAAAAATTTATAGTGATTAATTATGTGCTTAAAAATGGTGGAAAACATGGGCTTCCTAAGGTCGGTATCAATAAACATAATTGTAAGGATTTGATTATATCCTTAGAGTCTGCTCCGGCAAAGGAAGGTAAGAATGGTATTGAAAAGGATAAGCGTAGTGAGCGCTCTAAGGTTATTCCTCAAGAACATGCCACTCACTTTTCTGATGCTTTTGATCTGCCTATCTATTGGAGGTATAAAGAGAAGGTACTTCGATTGATCACAGGTAATCGTACCAAAGGAGAAGGTATACCACTATTCGTGAAGTAGCCTATACCTTACCTATTACACTACTATCCCTATATGCATCATGCGTATAGGGATGTTTGTTTTTTAGGATACTTGGTCATTTAGGCATGGTGTGTATGGGTTCCTGATTTGCACAGATCCAGTAGGTAAATTCATATATCGGTCGATTTGGGTAAGGGAAAGTGAAGATTCTCTATAGGATGCGGCGCTATGGGCTGTTTACTTTTGATAAAAAAAATGATGTTTTTAAGGTTAATATTTTGATTGTCAAATTAATGACTTTTTTAAAATGAGAAAACCA
>NZ_VLNR01000165.1 GCF_007489275.1 Aquimarina algiphila | reverse complement strand
CGGAAAACATTTCCGCGCATCTGGGGTTAAAGTTTTTCCAGCTTATCTCGCGTCCTAAAAAAAGTTTAGATATGTACTAATACCCTGCCAAGCTTTGACGGCACCAGAAACATTCTGGCGCCAGCAGGGGCAAACTAGCACCAGCACATACTATGCCCGAGCGGGGCTTAATAATTCAGTTATAAATTCATTCATTTTTCTATTAGACCTATATTCATTTAAATATTCATTAATCTCATCAGGCATCTTCATCATACCGGAGAACCCTTCTTTTCGTAATTGAATATCATCTTTCAGACGTGACCAAAATTCGTAATCAAGTTTATCTAAGAACAATGAAAATAATTCATAATATTTAATGAGTTTTTCTTGAATTTCTTTCCAATTATTTATTTCTTTTAAAGATGTAATATAGATTTTATGAAACATCAAAAACTCTTCTTCGGTTATTTCATTCCCAACTTTCTTTAATATTTCAACAAAAAAATTCTTAGGCATCGGTTCAGTAACAGAACCAAGATCGACGATCCAACCTTCTGTGTTTCCTTGTATTAAATTGTCTTCTCCAAATTTAATAAGTCTCTCTTCAGTAAATAATTCAAGAGAAAAAGTAATTAATAAAAATCTTAAATTCATTGTAATGTTTTTTATTTAAAAATTCCTGGTGCTTCATGAAATATAGTTCTCTTCCATGGGTTAATACCTATTGAAAAGTTTTGACTATTTAACTCATAATTAATAAAAATCGTTTTCCAATTTTTTATACCATATTTTCCATTTTGGAGTATTTCATTTCTTAAAAAAGTAGTCGCCCTATGTCCAGCATCATATTGTCCATATCCATATCCCCTTCCATAAACTTCTGCATAACCTGGTGTTGTTATTCTTTTATGTAACCTAAACATATTTGCAGTAGGTCTAAAACTAAGCCCTCTCACAACCCCACCAGTAGCTACTGTCAATCCAAGTTCAAAAGATGCACCTCCTAAGAAACCACCATAGGTTCTTCCTGCTCCATAATAATTTCCTCTTGCCAGAGATGAACCTACACTGCTTGCGGTTTGTAAACCACCAATCGTTCTACCAATAGTAGCACTATATGCGGTGTACCCAGGGATAAAGTTTTTCCATCCTCCTTCTGCTCCCATATTTTGCTTCCAGGCTTCCCATGGATTACTAAATGCATCAGAGACGTTATCTCCTAAACCACTCCAAAAATCCTTAAAGCTGGAT
>NZ_VLNR01000164.1 GCF_007489275.1 Aquimarina algiphila | reverse complement strand
GTAGCACCTAGGGTTTCTATTTGGGTGGTCTCCTGGAGTTCAAAGTAGTATTTGGTTCCTCCATCATCAATAAGTTCAAACCCTCCATTGTTGGGTAACCTAGTGAGTTTATAATTTTTATAAGGGGCAAAAACGGCTTCTCCATCGTGATTAAAATAGAATGTTGCCGATAATGACCCTACACTGATCATATACTTATCAGATTCGGTATCCCATTTACCAGCAGCAGCTTCACGAATTAATAGTCCAATTTCATCTGCGGGCATAGATTGAGAATTGGTAGCATATTGATGCACTTTTTTACCAATTTGATTGGGACCGATATATCCAAGTTGCGACTCATCGGCAAGACCACGGACCTGGCGAGTAATCATTCCTTTACCAGAAAAATCCCATCCTAAACCTGTAGCTCCGGGAATCTCATCTACCATCAATCCCGAATAGTTATAAGAGAGGGATATGGGTAAACTAAACCCTGCTTCATTAATCGTGTGTAGCGGAATAGTGTGATTGATTTTACCAGTAGATAGATTTACTGGTATTTCTCCATACTTCCCTAAACTTGCTGCCTCTGGCGAAGTTGGAAAAATCTGCGGTGGTTTTGTAGATTCTTCCCCTTCTTGCGCAAAAGCACATAACCCTAGAAAGACCAAGGTGAATGTGGTAATTAGATGTCTCATAAAAGTGATTTTGTAATTGTTTTTAATTTTCCCATTACGAATTTGTGACTAAACTATATTTGAATACCAGGTTTATCCTCTGCTTATTATTCTATTTGAAAAGCACATTCAAATATTGGTTTAGCAGCACAAAAAACGATGTTTTTTCAATAAAATTTTTACGGCTTTCCCCATGTTTTCTGTTTTCCTGGTGCAATATTAAAACATGCCAGTTTCATTTTTCGGGACTGGGATATTTTTTTTGATTTTTTTTCTTTTATATCTTGGTTTAGTATCTAAGTTATAATCGGATGAGGTATTAGCATGAAATCCAAACTTGAAAATGACTTCATTTAGATATAAATAACTATTTGATTTAATATCAAATATAATTGGGGCATCCAGTTCTTTCATAGCTAGAATAGTGCGATGCAGAGTGGCTTTTGAAATATCTAATTTTGAGGCAAACTCTATGGGTGATCCAGTTGCTTTCAGGCGAATCAATCGGTCAATTCTCTTTATTAACCGTATTTGTTTTAGTGCAGCATTCATAGCTTGTGAATAAAAGGGTTAGATACTAATTGAGTTTTAAAATGTGATTGCCAATAGACATAAGTAAGAAGGGGCGAATTAAACATTGTAGATTTGAAATCGGGGGG
>NZ_VLNR01000163.1 GCF_007489275.1 Aquimarina algiphila | reverse complement strand
TGATTTATTAACTGCAACAGGAGCAATTATCAACTGCCCGGTAATTACACAACCGGGAGCAAGTGTAATAGGTACTCAAATCGGGTCTCCTCGTAATAATTAATTAAGCATTAAAAGAACTTATATATATATCTAAAGCTTAGGAGAATTAATTCTCCTAAGCTTTTTTTGTACCTCAAATACAATATTAAAACTAAAAACCTTACTTTTTAATTAAAATCAAATCGACCACTTTTTAAAAAATCAGATCGAATCGTTTATTTTCATTTTTATTGACATTAAAAACCTGCTCTAATATGTTAGCTATCTAACATTTGCGCTTTTCTATCTCATTTATAAGACACAAAAATTCTGTTAATTAATTGCAAAAATCATTGATTTATTATGTTTTTCGCTTAAGCCAAATTCCTCCAAAAGACCAATAAAATCAATACTTTTCTTCAAATTGAACACATAACACTTATAAATCTCAATATTTTTTATTTTTTTTCTCTGTAAGTATGAAATATTGCTGTCGTCTCAATTAACATCAAAACCTAAAGAATATTTTGATACTCTTAAAACGATTGGCCAATTGTTTTTTTAAAGACACAAAAATTTAAAAAAACAAAACATGAAAAATTTTAGAATAATACTTTTAAGCCTATTTGCTGCTACACTATTTTCAGCTTGTAGTAATGATGACAATGTAATAACAGATGACCAATCTGTAGCAGATTCAAAATCCTTTCAATCTTTTAAAGCCTTAAAGGAAGCTAAACTATTACTAAACAGTATTCGCCGAGATGGAGGAACTCCTTATAATGTATTTCGCCCTGCACTTACTTTTACTGCAGAACAAAATGTCTTTCTACCAAGTGTATTAGGTATTGATTATCGAATAGATAGGTCAGTAGTTCCGGCAGGTCCAACAGCAAGGTTTCCGATGTTTCAAGGTTGGGAAACTTTGCCTGATGGAAGTCGTAGAAAAGGTTATTATGTTATAACTGAAGCATCTGACAAAAAAATGGCTAAAAAGTTAGGTGTTATTTTTTCACCTAGAATGGCAGCATCAATTGGATCAGGAGGAGAACAAAATGCTTATTTCACTCGTAAAGGGAGGCTTGTTTTTGAAGGATCTGTAGATTTTTCACCAAAAAGGTCTTTGACCGCTGGAGGAACATCAGCAGATGGATTATTATTTGGTTTCCCGCCAGCAGAAGTTAATCCTGGTGCGATAGCAGATGGAGCATGGTCTTCTTATGTTGTTTTACCTAGTGGGGTGGTAATCAATGCTCAGTTAGTAGCTAACAGCACTGGTATTCATGATAGAATCCCTCATC
>NZ_VLNR01000162.1 GCF_007489275.1 Aquimarina algiphila | reverse complement strand
GGAGAGTCGATGAGAAGAAAAAGAAAAAAATCGTAATTTTAACACTGAAATAAACACGCTTTTGGGAACTGTTTTGCTATGCTCTATTTAAACAGGAATACCCGGGTCAATTTCATAGGAATCTCCAATCTCAGTACGCAATCCCAATTGAAAAGAAATTTTCTTATATTTTTTGGCAAATTGACTATAAAATCCAATTATATCTTCTTCATAAATAGTGCTTCCTGTAAACTCTGGAATCTCGATCCATTGTGAATCAAAAAAAGTTTCTGTAATAAAATCATTCTCTATTTTAGATAATTTGGTTAAATATCCTAACTCTAATTTAGAATTATTCTTTAAAGGATTTACGTAATCTACAGATATTAGATACCTCTCAAAGTTTTCATTATTATAAGTCCTATCCATTCCTCTAAAAGTTCGAATTGGAAACACTTGATTCTCTTCAATAATTGATTTCTCATCAGTAACAGAAAACTCTGTATTCACACCAAATTTTAATTCATGCTTTTCTTTACTGAATTTCAAATTATACCCTAAATTACTCTGAATTAATCGATTTATTTCACTCTCGTTTTCTGACCGATTAAAGAGTTCTATTAATTCATTTAAATTGAAATCTTCATATCTAATATTATTATCATTATCTGCATCAGAAAATCTAAAAGTAATATCTCCTATCAATTGATTTTTTGGATTCAAATCTAGATTTCCCCCAACATTAATTAAAGTATATAACTGGTTTCGAATCCTCTCAGACTCCTGAAAAACCTTATTGGGTATATTTTCAAAATTATCCACAAATATTCTATTTTCTCCTTTGGGTTCTGAATATCCTAATCCAGTATTCATAAACCATGATGAATAATCATTACTACCATTTAGATTAATATTAGTTCCTACGTTGAGAAGATATCCAGAAAAAAGTTCAATACTACCATTCAGTCTTTTTTTCTTCCCTTTCTTTAAAACAACATTAATTATCCCTCCAGTTCCATTGGACACATATTTAGAAGATGGATTTGTAATCACTTCTATTTTCTCTATTGAACTTGCTGGAATACTCCTAAAAGAATTAGCATTCTTAGCCAAACCACTCGGTCTTCCATCTATAAGCACTTGTATATCTCCACTTCCTCTAATGCTTATATTACCATCTGATTCCAACTGAACCGATGGTAAATTTTGAGCTACGTCATATAGTGTCCCTCCTTTAGATGAAAGGTCTTTGGATAAATCATATGTTTTCTTATCCAAATCAATTTGATATGAAGAATTATTGGAGATTCCTATGAAATTGACCCGGGTATTCCTGTTTAAATAGAGCATAGCAAAACAGTTCCCAAAAGCGTGTTTATTTCAGTGTTAAAATTACGATTTTTTTCTTTTTCTTCTCATCGACTCTC
>NZ_VLNR01000161.1 GCF_007489275.1 Aquimarina algiphila | reverse complement strand
CTCCCTTAAAAGGGACAATCGGATATATATGCTGAAAGTGCTTTTTACCTCCGTATTTTGTGATCCTCATCTGGTATGGAATCCCTAAATTGGTGAGAATGCTTCCTATAAAAACGGTATAACAATCACAATCGACCCCTGTAGTTCTATCTGCCCATGTACGTGAAGGTCTGCGTACCTGTTCTATGCCCGTAGCATCCATTGTATACTGGATATGACCATAGACGAAATTCCAGATATTCCTACAGACCTCATAGCGGTTTTTAGTATTTAGTTTCTTTGCTAATACTACTGTATCATCAAGAGTTTCCGCAATGACTTTTCGCATTAATTGTAGGGTATCCTGTAATCTTGCTTTTCCTTGTCCTACAATAACAGCATCGTTTTGGATACTTTTAGGAAAAAACGCGTTATACTGAACTCCGGAATTGATATGTCTTTTTGCCTGTGCCTGCATTAGAGTTTTAGTATGATGTTATCAAACTGCTCATAGGGTAAACCATTGACCCTGGTGATAATTTGGGTTTGAATTTTGAGTTCGATAGGGTTTGCAGATCGGATATCGCCGACCACTTTGGTGCCTAATATCTGGATCAGTGTTAACCAACCTGCGGATTGTATCCGTAAATCAAAATCCTTTTGACTGTTCTCCGGAATTTCGATAATTGTATTTTCAATAGTTGAACTTCCTAGCAGTTTATCTTTAAACAAGATTTTGACAAAAGGATGCTGTAGTTTTAAAGTCACTGGATTAGGGTTCTGTATTTGAACCGCTGCTTTTAATTCAATTCCGGTTAGGTTGACCTTATGGATGCTTACCCGAATCCGGGAAGTAATATTAGTGCTTGCCCTTTGCAACCGGGATAAATACCGAATCGAAAAAAAAGCCGCCAAACCACCTGCAATCCATTTGAACATAATCTTTGTTTTTTATCAAAGGAATGTCAAAAAAAAGAGGGTTCAAAACGGGTTTTGTATCTTGGAAAATAAAAGTTGTTTTTAATAAAAATAGTAGTAAATTAAGGGTGTACGAGAGGTAACTATGACTAATTTAAGTTGTTGTAACTCCTTATCACACTAATACACATTAATACATTTTAAATCACAATAGGATATGAGGTTTACCTTTAAAACAAAACAGGAATTAAGCACATTTTTTGGCATCAGCAGACAGACATTACGCAGAAAAATGAAAGAAATTGATGGATTGGACACTGGAAGACGACAATTATTATACCCCTATGAGGTACGATTGATCTTTGAAGCTTTCGGTGTTGATTATTAAATTATGTCAGAATTAAGACTGTTTACAAAAATATGTTCTGAGTATATATACTCCTTTTCTATATATATAAGGGTTTACCAGGCTTATACCTCTTGGTAAACCCTTGGAATGATATTGTTTACAGC
>NZ_VLNR01000160.1 GCF_007489275.1 Aquimarina algiphila | reverse complement strand
CGGTAAGCTCAGGCTTGGTTAAATCAGCACTTACAGTTACAGTTTGTTGAATACTACATCCATTGATGGTATTGGTAGCGGTTACTATATAGTCCCCTTCAGAGGTTACATTTACCGGATTCTCACCATCAGTAAATCCTTCCCAGTTGAAGGTTACATTAGGAGTAGTTGATGTAGCGGTTAATGCTACTGATGTATTACTACACGTAATGATTCCGTCAGCAGTAGCGGTAAGCTCAGGCTTGGTTAAATCTGCACTTACAGTTACAGTTTGTTGAATACTACATCCTGTAATTGTGTTAGTAGCGGTTACTATATAATCACCCTCAGAGGTTACATTGACTGGATTCTCACCATCAGTAAATCCTTCCCAGTTGAAGGTTACATTAGGAGTAGTTGATGTAGCGGTTAATGCTACTGATGTATTACTACAGGTAATGATTCCGTCAGCAGTAGCGGTAAGCTCAGGCTTAGTTAAATCAGCACTTACAGTTACAGTTTGTTGAATACTACATCCGTTGATGGTATTGGTAGCGGTTACTACATAATCACCTTCTGAAGTTACATTGACTGGATTCTCACCATCGGTAAATCCTTCCCAGTTGAAGGTTACATTAGGAGTAGTTGATGTAGCGGTTAACGCTACTGATGTATTACTACACGTAATGATTCCGTCAGCAGTAGCAGTAAGCTCAGGTTGATCAAGATCAGCACTTACAGTTACAGTTTGTTGAATACTACATCCATTGATGGTATTGGTAGCGGTTACTATATAATCACCCTCAGAGGTTACATTGACCGGATTCTCACCATCGGTAAACCCTTCCCAGTTGAAGGTTACATTAGGAGTAGTTGATGTAGCGGTTAACGCTACCGAGGTATTACTACAGCTAATGATTCCGTCAGCATTAGCGGAGAGTTCAGGTTGATCAAGATCAGCACTTACAGTTACAGTTTGTTGAATACTACATCCATTGATGGTATTGGTAGCGGTTACTATATAGTCCCCTTCTGAAGTTACATTGACTGGATTCTCACCATCGGTAAATCCTTCCCAGTTGAAGGTTACATTAGGAGTAGTTGATGTAGCGGTTAATGCTACCGAGGTATTACTACAGGTAATGATTCCGTCAGCAGTAGCGGTAAGCTCAGGCTTGGTTAAATCTGCACTTACAGTTACAGTTTGTTGAATACTACATCCATTGATGGTATTGGTAGCGGTTACTACATAGTCCCCTTCTGAAGTTACATTGACCGGATTCTCACCATCAGTAAACCCTTCCCAGTTGAAGGTTACATTAGGTGTTGTAGATGTAGCGGTTAATGCTACCGAAGTATTACTACACGTAATGATTCCGTCAGCAGTAGCAGAGAGTTCAGGCTTGGTAATATCCTGTGTTACAGTAACCGTTGTAGATCCTGTACATCCATTGTCATTGGTTACTTCTAGTGTATAATCTCCAGGTTCGCTTACATTTATATTTTTTGTATTTGCCGTAAAACCATTTGGTCCTGTCCAATTATAATTAACATCATTATCAGAAGATCCACCGGTTATGGTTACAACATCATTAATGCATGTAAGTATACCTTCTACAGAAGCAGTAGCATCAATAGTTCCTGGATTTTTTTCTGTAACCTTTACATTGTCAAAATAGTAGAATTCATCTGAAGCAGTAGTTCTTGATTTGACTATAATTTGTAGACTATTTCCACTGAGTGAGCCTATTGATACAGTAGTTCCTGAACTGCTATTGTTATTTATGGTTCCTGAATTTTTACTAAAACGAACCTCTTGCTCTTCATTTATTTTATAATAAAGATCAATAAAGTCAAGATTTTCTCCGGTGTCTTCCATATCCCCTATACTATACAATAGAACAGAGATGTTTACATCGTTTTTTCCTTTAATATCGATTGATTCAGAGGTCCATATTCCTTTTTTATCTTTCCCTGTATTATTAACTTTAAATCGATTATCTTTTACATGAAAGCCTCCAGAGCTTGGATTTTGAGTAGTCCAGGCTGTTGATCCAGAATCTGATGTTGTTCCTGTACTTAGGTTAAATTTTTCAAACCAAATATTAGTTT
>NZ_VLNR01000016.1 GCF_007489275.1 Aquimarina algiphila | reverse complement strand
ACAAGTTATTTAATACACACACTTTTGGGGGTGGGTCAATTTAAACAAGAATAGGTGGGTCAGTTTAAATAGGATTTACTGGGTCAATATAATAGGAATAGGTGGGTCAGTTTGGCAAGAATTTCCACTATGTAACTTAGACAAAAGAGCTATGATTTGTTCGTGATCAATAGCATTATAAATTGGAATTGTTTTCAGTATTTCAGCGTCCACAGCCACAAATCGACATCTCCAATGATCTGTACAATATGTTTCTTCTAAACCGTTTGGGTATACTTTCACTCCGCGATTTGTAATCATTTTCAGTTTTAGATTATAGGAATTAATTATAGACAAAGCATCTCCAATTTCTTTCGGGTCAGAACCTTCCCAATCAATAAATACGTCGACACCTACTAATACTTTCTTTGATTTTTTTCTTTTGTACTCGAAGGTTTTCATAACTCCAGAACCTTCGGTCAATTTGCTAGTGATTAAATCTTTTGGAGCGGTTCCTAATCTAGCGATTACTTCATCTGCAAATTCTTGTGTTGATACCTTTTTCTTGCTTTTTCCTTCCTGATAAATATCTGCTGTATGATATCCTTGTTCAATTGTTGTTAACCAGGCATTTTTAATTTGATCAGCGATTTCTAATTGACCTAAATGTGCTAACATAAGTACAGAAGCATTTATAAGTCCTGAAGGATTTGCAATATGTTGTCCGGCAATATCAGGAGCAGAACCATGGATCGCTTCAAACATAGCGACATTAGTACCAATATTTGCAGAGCCTGCCATCCCCACAGATCCAGCTATTTCGGCTGCAATATCTGATATGATGTCTCCATATAAATTTGAGGTCACAATAACATCATAGTTCTCTGGATGAGCGGCTAGTTTTGCAGATCCTATATCGATAATCTGAGATTCACTTTTGATATCTTCATATTCTAATGCGATTTCATTAAATACTTGATGAAATAATCCATCGGTCAGCTTCATAATATTATCTTTCACCATACAAGTGACTTTTTTTCTTCCATATGCTTTTGCGTATTCAAAAGCATATCGAATTATTCGCTCACAACCTGGTCTTGTAATTAGTTTTAAACATTGTACTACATCTTGTGTTTGTTGATGTTCTATTCCTGCATATAAGTCTTCTTCATTCTCACGGATAATAACCACATCCATATCAGGGAAGTGAGTTTGAACAAAAGGGTGCAAGGCGTTAACCGGACGTACATTGGCATATAATCCAAGTGATTTTCTCAGAGTCACATTTAGACTCTTATACCCCTTACCTTGTGGAGTAGTAATCGGTGCTTTCAAGATTAATTTATTGCGATTTATGACCTCCCAGGAGTTCTTACTAATACCAGCTGTGTTTCCCGATAAGTACACTTGTTCTCCAAGATCTATGAACTCAGGCTCAATATTCGCTCCTGCAGCTGTTAAAATTTTCAGCGTAGCAGACATTATTTCGGGACCTATACCATCACCTTGAGCTACAGCAACTTTTATTAACTTATCCGACCTATTTATATTCTTGTTTTGAACTAAAGTGTTGTGCTTCATCTTTATTTTATTTTTGATTAAAGCAAAGATGCAAATTACATATCATAAATTTTTATTTATATATTTTATTAAAATCATTAATAAATTTAATGAATTGATGTGATGTCTCTTAAATCTGAAGGTTTATATCTGGTAGACTCTAAAGGAGCATAGGTTTTTTTATTGTATAAAAATAGTTAATACTAATTATTATAAGTATAAATAGAGAGTTAATGATTTTTCTATGTTAACTTTGAAAATAGAACAGTATACATATATAAATATGAAAACCATAAGTCAATTTGTATAAATGCCTTGGTTGTACATTTAAGCTATTTTTTATAGATTGTTTTGTATAGTATTTTGTCTGTTTTTCATTTTCCTATTTAGAATTTTAAAGAAAATTAAAAAAAGAACTGTGGCAATAATTTCAAGGATTATAAATACAATAATTCTATTAATTAAAGGTGATGAATCAGAAAATATTACAAGAATTAGCACACTTGAATGTAGCATAAAACTTACGATAAGGAAATACTTTAAAAATACACTCTCTTTAAATAGAAAAGAAAGGGAAAAGTTAATAAATATATTGGCAATTAGAAGTGTAAATCCAAAACCCATATCTCTTCTTCCAAATCCATTTAAGGCTTGAAATAAAATGAATAAAGACACTATTATATTTACTATCAATATTCTTATTTCTCTTGAATTGCTTTCTTTTTTTTCTATCATAATTTCTTACACTATTTAGTGTATCCACAATTTATATATCAAAGTGCAAATTTTGGAGTAACTTGTGATTCTATCTGATATTGTGCATAATATGCTTTGTATGGTAGATTGTGGCCTAAAAAGATGTATATGTAATATACAAATTGTTGTGTATTCGATATGATTCTTCTATTTCATATTTCTACTCATTATTTCTGCCCCAAAATTCGGTAAATATTCATTCAATAATTTATTCCATAAAATCATTCCGTTTTCAGAATTTGCAAATACAACTAATCCTTTTTTAGATTTTAATGAAATAATAGCAAGTGTTTTGGTTCCATAATCTCCTCCGGTATGCATTAACACAGTTTCGTTTTTGTTTAAGTTGGGTAATATTTGTATTCCTAAGCCCCAAAATATTCCTTCTTTTTCTTTAGACTGTGGTTTGATGAATTCTTGATATAATTCTCTGGAAATTCCCGCACCATTTAAAATATGAACTAAAAATTTAGAATAATCTTCTGTAGTTGTTAGTAAGTTTGCTGCAGCATTAGTTTTAGTATATTTTTTAAAGGCAATCTTTTTACCATTTTCGTCGTGTTCTACGGCATATAGATCCTCGTTAACATCTGATGTCCAATAAAATGAAGTGTTTCTCATTTCTAAAGGAACAAACAGTAATTCTTGAGCTATTACTTCTAGAGGTTTTTGGAGTTTACTTTCAATGGCTTTTCGTAAATATTCAAACCCTTCTCCAGAATACTCCCATTGGATACCAGGCTCTCTTAGAAAACTTAATTTTTTATTTTTTGTTAAATATCTCCAATTAGGTAAACCAGATTGATGTGTTAATATGTTGCGTGCGGTTAATTTAGTCAAAAATGGATGTCCTTTTAAATCATTATCAACATAGTATTTGGATAGTGGTTCATCAAGGTTTAGCTTATTCATATCTACCAGTTTTAGTACTACATTGGCGACAACAGGTTTAGTCAATGAAGCCACTTTATAAATACTATTAATTCCAGTTTTTATGGTATCTTGTTGAAAACCAAAAGTTCTTATTTGACTCACTTTACCTTGCTGGATTAAGCCAATTGATATAGATGGGATTTTATGTTTTTTTAATAGTGCTTCTACTTCTTTATCATTCTCAAATAATGGTATTGGGTAATTTGCATTAAAGCCAGATCCGTAATCTGCTTTCGGTTCTTTGTGATCATAACTTAAGACTCTGGATAGTTTCCATTGCCCATTTTTGATATTCCAAACAGATGTAAATTTTGCAATATTAGTAAGATACATTCGTTTATTAGGTTCTTTGATATAAAATAGATGAACACCTTTTTGAATAGCTCCGTATGTTTCTCCATTGTTTTTTAATCTAAAAACCTGGAGACTTTCTTTAACTACTTTTCTGATTGGCTTCTTTTCGGTATTTGAACAAATACTTTCTTTAAAACCTTTTATAAACTGTTCTCTGTTTTGTACACCGTTTTCATCATGATAAAACTCAAAATCTGATGGGATATATTTTTCTAGTATTTGAAAGTTACATTTATTAAAGCCTTCCTCAAAGAATAGACTATCAACACTTTTTAACTCTTTAAAAAATGTTGAATTTTTAGAAACTTGTGACTGAATATTTTTAGAAAGAAGAATTAAGATTGTAAAAATAAGTAGATTGAATTGCTTCATTGTTATTGATTATAATTTTGGTTAAACAATGATGCAATACTCAGTAAATTAAAAATAAATTAGTAGGAAAACACCCCGATAAAATCCCGACAAATTCCCGACATTTTTTATATGATGCTAAATTTCAGGTGTATACGAAGACTTTTGTTTTTGTCTAATCCTATAGCATTTATTAGGATTATTATAATGTTTAATAAAATAGAAACTATCAGGACAGGTAAGGTAAGTCTAATATCTGATGTAAATACTCTATTGAAAAAAGGGCTCAATAAAAATAAAGTACCTGAAACAATAGTCCACATTATTTGAACTGAAATAATTTGTTTTGTCAATGAATTATATTCTTTTTTAAAATAAATAATAGCAGCTGGAACGAGTATGTTTGCAAAGGGAATTGCAACAAATGGTAACGAAGATAGATTAATCAATTTTACAAGCTTAAGATCCAAAGTTTCTTCACTTTTTTCTTTGACTAATTCTTCTTTACTAATATTTAATGCTTCAGAAATAGCATTTAAAGTATGTCCTTTTAGTCTAGCTCCAGCTTCAATTCTCTGTATCGTTCTGACAGAGATTCTTGATTTTTCTGCCAGTTCTTCTTGGGTAAGATTTAATTTCTCTCGATATTCTAGAAGTTTGGACATTTATTATATTATATAAAATTATGATTTGGTTAGTCTTTTTTCTAGTAGTATATATACTATGTTGATATTGGTAGTTTTAATCTATAATATTTATTTCATTAGCTTCAATTTTAGTTTGTTTATAACATTGTATATATAATGTACATCCTTAAGGCTGCATATGCAATATACAAATTGTTATCACTATTTTATTTTTTTTGTAAACTACTTAGTTTAACATTTACGTCACATTTCTTCTTCTCATAATCGGAATGAAAAGTGTCCTGAAAAAGAACAATGTTATCTCAATTTAAAAAGCTTTTATAATCTTTTGATGAATAATAGTATTAATCAACTTTTAATTTTTCCAAAATTTCAAATTTGGTTTCTGCTTTTTTAAAAAAGTCGAGCGACAGCGTATTCAATTCCAACTATCGAGTTGGTGTTATGGTTTTGCAATAAACTCCAAATAGTCGAGGTTTATACACCAGCGACTTGTAGTGAAAAACTTAACACGCAGCACATGTTCTCCAGCTTCCAATTTTGTGTTAACAGAATATTCAGCCCAATCCGAAAACCAATCGTCTGATGGTGTTACACTAATTTTATCGGTTAAAGCTTTTCCATCCAAAAAAAGATGTAAACCCTTTTGTTCCATAGCATCATTACGTGCAGTAGCCATTGCTTTAATCATATATTCGCCTGTGTTTTTTACCTGTATGGTGTATTCTAGCCATTCATTATCTCTTGTCCAGCTTATTATATGTCTGTTTGATTGGTTTGGTTTTGTTTCAATCTCAACATCCAAATCTTGTTCACTCCGGTAATTGGTTTCTGATTTCTTATTGGTATTAACTTCATGAAAAGCAATACCTTCTCCTCCTGTGTCAAAATCTTCAGCCTCAATTCGTCCAGGAATAGTATGAACTTCTTTAAAAGGTTTTTGCTTATCCTCAAGATTACTTTCAGAAGGTAAGTTATGCACCATAGCCTGACCAATATAAATAGATGTTCCGTCCGGTAATTTCGTTACTTTTAGTTTTGCGGTATGCTGTCCAACCTCTTGTTGTTTGGCATAAAAGAATTTTGAAAAATATACATTTCCTGAGCTTTGCTCAAAAGTAAAGGTCTCGGGTGCACCGTTGTCAATGATAATTTCAACTTCCATGCCTTTACCTTGAGGAATGGTTGTGAAGCAAATTAAATCTCCTTCCCAGTTAAATGTCAGAGTTTCATTCACCTTTGAACACTTAAGTGCATCGCTTAACATACTGTTAGTTCTATATCGGTCACTAATATAAACAGCATCTGTATTTATGTCCACACTTTGCCAACCTGAACTTTTTATGACATTGTGGACCGATAACAATGAGCTGTTTGAAAAATGATTGTACACAATGGGATTAGGAATTGTATGCGGTCCACTTTCACCTATTTCATGCATAGACAAAATAGATCGAATGGCTATATCACTATATATTTTGTGGCCATCAGTATTTGGATGCACGCCGTCTTTAGAAAATACTACTTTGCCCTCAACCGGATTGGAATTTTTAAAAACCAGCTGATTGGCTTTTAGTTGTTTCACTACTTCGACTCCAAAATCAATTGAAGGGATGCCGTATTTATTGGCCATTTCCTCTATAATAATACCAAAACCGTATTGTTTACCATTCATTAACCTATCTAACATCCATTCTCCTACGGTATATACGAAGCAGATATCGATATTTGGATCTGTTTCCCATATTTGGCAGATCAAGCCTTCAATGGCACGTGCTTCATATCCACCTCCACCGTTTACACGATATTCAATAAAAACCACATCAGGTTTATGAATGAGTAAATTATCCTTTACTCGACTAGCTGCAAAATCTGCTCCTGTGCCAGGAACTGCTGCATTTATTTCGGTAAAACTAATATCCTTATATTGATTTTGAAACCAGGTAAATACATTATCACTCCAGCCGGTTTGTCGAGTAATGCTGCCCCCAATAAACCCTATGGTAATATTACTTTTATTGTTTGTTTTTTTGAATAAATTAGGCATCCCGTCCCTCATACGAAGTTCTTCAGATATATTGGGATCGAACGATTGGGGTAGTGAAGCGTAAGACAGGAAATGAAAGAATAACGTAGTGGTAACCCAAAAAATTTTGCTCATTATATAAAGTTTAATTTGACCTATGCTTTTGCTACTTGATTATTTGAACCTTAAGCTTAAAGATACTAAAAGGTTTAAACGTAGGTCATAAAATAGCTTGCATCAGTATTCTTTTTGTTTTTTAAATAACACAAACAGGAGACAAATTAAATGAGAGGTTTCCCAAAAATGGGCTCAAAACGAATAAGTAAAAATTGGTTTGCAGAGCCAAAATTTTCATTCACTGAAAACTTTGTTTGACTCACTGAAAACAACATCTTTTTTCTTCACTTTTCCCAAAATTCATAGTCTTATTTAATAAACAAAAAATGTTAATTATGAAAAGCAATATGCTAAAATTATTGATCGTATTGATGGTGTCATCATTTGTTTCATCTTGTAAATCTACTAATGAAACTACAAATTCGAAAGCAAGAGGTAAAGGAAATCAAGGGCCTCCTAATATAGATCAGATTTTTGAAACTATGGATGTAGATAAAGATGGTAAACTATCAGAAACAGAAGTCAAAGGTCCTTTAAAAAATGATTTTTCTAAAATCGATACTAACAGCGATGGTTTTCTTTCAAAAGAGGAAATAGAAAAAGCACCAAAACCTAATCGACAAAGACCGCAGCAGGGAAGAAGGCAATAAAAGAATAAATAAGGTAAAAAGATACTTTTTATAGATAAGGTATAGCGAGTTATTGTAAAAGTACTGTTCTGAAAAAAAAGAATACAACAAAGGTTAACCATAATTTGTAAGCATATAGAAACTCGGCTTCTTAAAAAAATAGCACAAGGTAATCACAGGGCATTTCATCGGTTATATGTATTGTATAAGGATAAAGTATACCATACGGCAATTGGCTATTTACAAAATATCGAGGAGGCCGAAGAGATTACACAAGATGTTTTTTTAACTATTTATAATAAAGCAGAAACATTTAGAGGAAAATCTAAAGTAAGTACTTGGATCTATAGAATAACTATAAACAAAGCACTTAATCAGTTGGAAAAAAGAAAGAGGTTACCCTTGTCAGGAAGTGAAATCCAAGAATCACATAGTGTAGATTTTAATCATCCTGGAATTCAGCTAGAAAACCAAGAAAAAGCCTGGTTTTTGCTTACTGCGATTGATAAACTTCCAGCCAATCAAAAGACCGCTTTTATTTTGAGTTATATTGAAGGGTTGCCGCGACATGAAGTAGGTAATATAATGGGGGTTACTCTAAAATCAATTGAAGGTTTGTTACAAAGGGCAAAATCTCAATTGAGAAAACAATTAATTTCTATTTACCCCGAAGGAAAATCAAAAAAATAGTGTCTAAAGGAAGTAATTTTAAAGTAATGGGTAAAAAAGAACAATGGGTAGATGAGGTTTTAAGAAGTTTTGATAATGCAAAACGTGCTATTCCTAAAGATGGTTTATTTAATGAAATAATTGCTAAGATTCCGAATAATAAAGAAAGTAAAATTATTCCATTGGTTCATCTAACATGGATAGCTGCTGCATCAATAATTATTGTTATAGTAAATGTATATGCATTGAAACTACAAAATGATAATATAAAGAATGTATTAGAGAGCCACAATAATGAAATCTCTTTACTATCAGATTATACTTTTTAAAAACATAAAGAATGAAAAAAGAACTACTGTATAAAACTGTCGTAATTATTTTATTAGTACTTAATATAATACAGGTTGGTTATACCTTATGGGTAAAAAAACCATTGGATAAATCTAACAGACCTTCCAAACCTGATGCCATAGAAATTCTGCATTTGGATCAAGCTCAAGACATACAATTCAAAAAAATTAGTAGAAGGCATGGTAAAGCCATGTCTGAATTAAGAAATAAACAAAAGCAATGCATTCAAGAATATTTTCGGGCTCCGTCAAACTCTTTTTTAGATTGCATAAAAGATATTGAAGCTCAAAAAATAAAAATTACAGAAGAGCATTTTGAAGCTATGAAATCCGTTTTAAGAAAAGAACAACTGATTCAATATAAATATTTTAAAGACAAAGCAGTGAAATTCATACTTAGATAAAAAAACTTTAAAAAAAACTCAAAATCTGCGAAGGATTTGATCTTGGTTCTTGTCAAAAGATAAACTCAAAATTATTTTATTATGAAACCATTCTCATTTTCACTTTTAGCAGTTTTTTTAATATTTAGTATAAATATATCTGCTCACCCAGAAGGACATGGATCTAAAAATGGTACAAAATGGACAATCGATAACAAAACTATTGAAGCCTCTTTTTTAAAATCAGAAGAAGGTATCGTGTTTTTGGAGACAAAATCAGGAAAAATTGTAGCGTATCATATAAGTTCATTCTCTTATGATGATCAAAAGCGTATTGAAAAAAGGGTTGCATTTATCAATGCCATCAATCATCTTGGCCATTATGATCAAAGTGGTAACAAAAATCAATCTTGGCTATCGATAGAAACAACAAAAAAGAAAGTTCTAGCAGGACTATTTTTTTTATCTGTTGTACTCTTTTTTCTTTTTAAAAAGAGAAAGCAATTGATGGTGAATACATTATTTGCTATATTGGTTTTGATCTTGCTTGCTTGTGATAATTCTACAGATGATTCTACAAATGAACCAATATCTGTCCCAGCAAACGATATTATAGCATTAGAAGCATATTTTGGACATTTTTCTGATGTCACAACAAACTCAGATGACACCTTTTTTTATGTTTCGTCAGCAGGAATTCCTGAGCATAGCATGATGGTTGGTATTACAAATTGGCAGCAACAAGTTCCAATAGATCAAAATTATACAGGAGAAAATAGCTGGGCTTTCCCATTACAACCTGTGTTAGCAGAAACCCCATTGTTGTCTTCAGAACATTTTATGAGAGGTGCTATTGCTGTAGCAGTTAACGGAATCCCAATTTTTAATCCTCTAAACAACCGTGGAGAAGACGCATTGATTATTGGTGAATTAGATAATTGGGGAGGACATTGCGGAAGAGCAGACGATTATCATTATCATATTCCTCCAACACATTTAGAAGCGATTATAGGCTCTGATCAACCTTTAGCATACGCACTTGATGGTTTTCCAGTTTATGGAAAAACGACAGATGAATTGGACGAATATCTGGGAAAGTTTAATGAAGATGGTTCATACCAATATCATACCACGGATACATTTCCATATTTTATAGCAGGGATGCGAGGTGAAGTAGCATTAGATCCAAACACGACTGCTCCTGAAGATCAAATCTTGCCACAAGCTATGACCCAAGAGGTCAGACCTGCATTAACACCATTACCAGGTGCAGTAATTACTGGATTTACTTCAACAGGTACTAATGCATACTCCCTAGAATATCAAATTGAAACTGATTTATATTATATCAATTATAGCTGGGATGAAAACAATTTATACACTTATGAATACATTGACAATGAGGGGAATGTAATGATTGAAACTTATCAGAGATAAGGATTCGATTGTTGAAAATAAATTGGAGGTACTGAAATCTCAGCAATGATAATTAACTCTTTAATCCATAAATAAATAAAAATGAAAACTAGTAGATATATGTATATGATGATTCTATGGCTTATGGCCTTATCTTGTTTAAATTGTGATAACGACAATTCTGATGATAATAATACAGATTCAGATGATGATAACCCAGTTACTGGTGAATATTTAGGTACAGCTTCTGTATCACAGGGTTTGGCAACTACAACAATAGATAACTTATATCTTCCAGGCCAACGAGTGGCCGGAGTTGGAACGATAACCGCGGCAGACAATTCGGTTTGGACTGTACCGGCAGAAGTAAACTATAATAATAGTGTTTTTCCATTTGCTCCTGATTTGTTTAATCCTGATGGCATTCAATATTCTACAGCAACAGAGGCCTTAGCAGCATTTGATGACAATGATATTATAGAAATTGATACTGATGGAGAAGTTATTACCGGATACATTTTTGCTGATAATTATTTCGAGCTTTACATAAATGGAGAGTTTGTAGGTAAAGACGCCATACCATTTACTGAATTCAACTCACATATCGTAAAGTTTAGAGTGTCGCGACCATTTACAATTGCTATGAAATTGGTGGATTGGGAAGAAAATTTGGGATTAGGTTCAGAGAACAATCAAGGTAGTGATTATTATACTGGTGATGGTGGTATGGTGGCTGTTTTTAAGGATGTTTTACAAAATATAATAGCTACTACCGGAAGTGAGTGGAAGGCACAAACATTTTATACGTCTCCTATCAAAGATTTAAGCTGTCCTACTGAAAGCGGAACGACAAGAAGTTCATCTAATTGCGATACGGCTAGTGAGAATGATGGGACTTCATTTTATGCCTTACACTGGGAATTACCTAGTACTTGGATGAATGAAAATTTTGATACTTCTGATTGGCCTGATGCGACAACCTATACCAATGAAACTATTGTCGTGAATAACAAACCATCATATACGAACTTTACTGATATTTTTGACGATCCAGAAAATGATGCAGAATTCATATGGTCTACCAATGTTATTTTGGACAATGAAGTGATTGTTAGCTATACTGTTCAATAAAATATCTTTCACAATATTACTTACTGAACCGCAATTAGAGTTTAATGAAAAGCTATGTCTATTGGCTGAAATTAGCTTTTGTTAACATCATATTCCTTTAAGTTTAAGCAATAAATATTCGATTTAATACAATTCTGCTAAAAAAATATGAATTTCAAGGGCTTTATACTGTTATTATTGTTTTTCAACTTTTATCTGGCTTCTGCCCAAAGAAATACTATAGATATAAAAGGGGTTGTTTTGGACGAAGCAACTGATGAACCTCTGGAATACGCAACTTTAGTGCTTCAAAATTTAGATAATCCGGGTGTGGTTAATGGAGGGATTACAGATGCAAGTGGAAAGTTTAATATAAAAACCTCACCCGGAAACTATATCATACGCGTAGAATATATTTCTTATAAGCCCTATGTCCTTGAAAAACAAAATTTACAAAGTTCAATTGACTTGGGAGCTATTACTCTTACCATCGATACAGAGGCATTAGATGAAGTAACAATAATTGGAGAAAAAACTACCGTAGAACTTAGGTTGGATAAAAAAATCTACAACATAGGTAAGGATCTTACTGTAGGTGGTGCCAATATAAGTGATGTCTTGAACAATGTTCCTTCGGTAGCTGTGGATGTAGATGGTACGATAAGTTTAAGAGGAAATGAAAATGTTCGCATACTGATCAATGGTAAACCATCTGCCTTAGTGGGATTTGGATCTAGTGATATTTTACAGCAATTACCAGCTGATGCCATAGAACGGGTAGAGGTAATTACAAGTCCATCGGCAAGATACGATGCAGAGGGAACAGCAGGGATATTAAATATTATTCTTCGAAAAGAAAAGACTCTTGGTCTAAATGGATCTATCAATACTAATATTGGGTATCCCACAGCAAGTCAGATTACTACTAACTTTAATTTACGTTCGGATAAATTCAACATTTTTAATACTCTTGGTTATTTTTATCGCGAACCGCCCGGAAGTGCATTTTTTGACAATTCATATACCAATGGGACTTATACCAGGATTATTGAAGAAAGAGACGTATCTCGTGAAAATTTGGGATTTAATGTCAATTTGGGTATGGAGTATTATCTAACCAAAAAATCTTCACTTACCGGAAGCATTTTTGCACGCTTTTCTGATGAACATGAAACCACAGAAAACAATAGTCAACGATTTGCTCAGAATGATATTAACGATATTACATTAAGAAATGAAGATCAAAGTGAAGATGATAAAAGTTATCAAGCTTCTTTGAATTATACCAATAATTTTAATGACGAAGGTCATCAACTTACTGCTGATTTTCAATATGGATATAATAAAGAGGAGGTAATTACTACTATTGATGAGAATATTATTATTCCTGATAATCAGTTGCTTAGTGAAGAGGCGGTTTTTGAGACCGAAACACAGAATGAGTTTCTGTTACAGACGGATTATGTATTGCCTATTGGGGATAAGCAATTTGAGGCAGGGTATCGAGGTGATTTTGAAAAAGAAGTTACAGTGTATCAATTGGATACCCTTAATCTTAATACAGGAGAATTTGAGATCAATCAAGATCTTACCAATCAATTTAACTATACAGAGAACATCAATGCATTGTATTCTCAATATGGTGATAAAACTGGGAAATTATCTTTTTTGTTTGGGTTACGCCTAGAAAACACTCGTTTAAAAGGTGAGGTTATATCAGAGTACGATGCAGATGCATTACAGGAACTGTTAGGAGAGGATGTTGATCTAAATTTTGATAAGAATTATTTAGGTCTTTTTCCAACAGTAAACTTAATATACGAATTAGCAGAGGATGAGAATATTTCTCT
Organism: Aquimarina algiphila; assembly: GCF_007489275.1. Lineage (GTDB taxonomy): Bacteria > Bacteroidota > Bacteroidia > Flavobacteriales > Flavobacteriaceae > Aquimarina > Aquimarina algiphila. Next base: position 85,099 of record NZ_VLNR01000016.1, on the reverse strand, counting down.
TGGTTATAACAGGAGGATTAATAGACCCAGAGGGTTTTTTATTAATCCGTTTTCTTCGAGATCTAGTGTTATCAATATATTTCAGGGAAATCCGGATCTTGACCCTGCTTATGCTAATGCTTTTGACTTAGGATATTTAAAACGTTGGGAAAAGCTAACGTTGACATCATCAATATACTATCAAAGGGAAACAAATTCTTTTGAAGTAATTCAGGAAGAAACCGGACAAACTACAGCTGATGGGATATTTATTATTCGCTCCATACCTGTTAATTTATCTACCAACAAACGTTATGGAGCAGAATTAGGAATACTATATAACCCATCCAGAAAGATACGATTCAATTGGAGCTTCAACCTCTTTAAATTCGTCTCAGATGGAATTTTTAACGATGTAGACTATGGGACTGAAAATACAAGTTGGTTTTCTCGTTTTAGTTCAAATATTAGACTTCCTGGAGAAATACAATGGCAAACCAATGCCAATTACAGAGGTCCCAGGAAGAATTCACAAACAAAGTATGATGGTATCTTTTTCTTAGATCTGGCCTTTAGTAAAGATATTTTGAGTGAAAAAGCTTCTGTTACCCTGAATGTAAGAGACTTACTAAACTCCAGAAAACGGTTATTGTCAACCGAAACAGATTTCTTTACCTCTGAAGGAGAACTGCAGCGGCGTGAAAGGCAAATCACTCTATCTTTTATTTATCGTATCAATCAAAAAAAGGAAAGAAACGGACGTCAAAAGCAAAATAATGAAGAGGAAGAAGGATTTTAAAAATAACTAAAAATGTATAATTCTGATAATCAAATTTATAGTCTTCCTAAAGGAACCAGAGAAATTATTAAATATCAAGGGTTCCGGTTTTATGAATGTAATGGGATCATATACAAAGAGATTAAAAATAATAATAAAACCTGTTATCAAATAATTAATCGATTAGAGAAGAATTTATTTAAATAATGATAAAAAAATTTCGCTTAAAAGAGTATAGGATTTATTTAAAATACTCATAACAAGAACAACTATTGTTGAAATTTTTGGTCTAAGAATAAATAACATAAAAACAAAAACAATGAAATCTGTTATGATAAAACTGATGTCACTATCCATTATGTTTACACTACTAAGCTCATGGGAGGCAACAAGCCAACACTTAGGCAATAGATCGAAAACTGGCACACTTCCCAAATGGGAAAAATTATTTAATAAATTTGATAAAGACGGAGATGGTCTACTATCGATTAAAGAAGTAAAAGGTTCAACTAATAAACACTTTTACAGAATAGATATAAATAAAGATTATTTTATCTCTATGGAAGAATTTGAGAAATTTCTAATACCAAAGAAAGATCTGGTATGTAACAAAAGAAATTGTAAAATTTAGGCATATAAAAATCATAGTCAAATTATAGAAAAAGATTACAAATCGAAAAACAAAGAAACTACCTTTATTTTGTGTTAAATTTCGGTGGAATTGAAGAGAGTTGAACTGCTAAGAATTGATCCAGTGGATCAATTTAACAAAAGAGCCAGTTGACGCATTGGCAGAGTCTCCTGAATACAGAAAATCCTGCCGTAAGACAGGATTAAAGTGGAGTCGGAGGGTCTAACCGATAGTTTTTAAGATATTGAAAATCAAAATATTAAATATGAATTTCGAAATACACGCACCGAATTACGCACCAATCAGGATTTTGTGTATTTTATATAGTTATTTTATTTCTGGATCTAGTTTTAGGATCATGGGGTTAATTTTTCCGAAAAAATAGCTGTCTACTTGTTATATAATTTTTTGTTAGATTTTGGACTCGAATAACGATGTTTTTATATTTTAAGGTAAAAACGTAGTAAATTTGAGGTTTACGCGTGTTGTTAATCAATATGAAATCCTTAATTTTATGTTAACATAAAAATTACCCCCCAATATGAAATTAACTATATGTACCAAAATTCTAAACAGTCTTTGGGAACTGTTGAATATGATGAAAATTATTTAAAAGAAGAATTATATAATTTATTAAAACAAGATAAATCAATTTTTGATTTTATCCAAAACTCTGCTTTAGATGGTTTGTGGTTCTGGGATTTAGAATATCCTGAAAATGAGTGGATGAATCCTAAGTTTTGGATTACTTTGGGTTATGATCCTAATCAAATGCCACATCTTTCTTCTACATGGCAGAATATTATTAATCAAGACGATCTCGCTCTAGCACTGGACAATTTTAATGATCATTGTGAGGATCCATCATGTCCGTACGATCAAATAGTTCGTTATACGCATAAATTAGGTCATACAGTATGGATTCATTGTAGGGGTATTATAATACGTGATAGTAAAGGAAAACCTACGAGAATGTTAGGAGCCCATACTGATGTAACAAAGCTTAAGAAAACAGAACTTAAATTAAGGCACCAAGTAGAACGTTATCAGCATATTATAGAGAGTACAGATCTTGGTACTTGGGAATGGAATATGCAGATTGATCGTTTGATTTGTAATGAACGTTGGGCAGAAATTTTAGGATTTACCTTACTAGAATTAGAACCGATTACAATGGATACATTTAAAAAAAGTATTCATCCTTCTGATCTAGAAAAATTTGAAAAAAATGTGGCACAACATTTTATTGGAGAAACACTATTTTATAAGTTTGAGGTTAGAGTAAAGCATAAAAATGGAGAATGGATTTGGGTTTTAAATCGAGGTAAAATAGTTAGTTGGACAAAACAAGATGAGCCAGAATGGATTATTAGATCGTTGCAAGAAATAACTCAAAGCAAAAAAGATCTTGAGAAACATAAATTATTTATCGAACAAGCTCCTAGTGCAATTGCTATGTTCGATAAGAACATGTGCTATATAGCTCATTCTAAAAAATGGAAAGTCGATTATAGTATTAGTGAAGAGAATATTATAGGGAAGTCACATTATGAAATTTTTCCAGAGATTGGAGAGAATTGGAAAAAAGATCATCAAAATTGTCTTTCAGGAAAAATACTTAGTTCTGATGAGGATAGATTTGAAAGAGAAGATGGATCTGTTCAATGGTTATCTTGGAAATTACATCCTTGGTATAAGAGCAATAACGAAGTAGGAGGAATAATTATGCTTACCACAGATATCACAAAGATAAAAGATACTGAAATCCAATTAAGGTTAAGTGAAAAGAAATTTAGGGAAAATTTTGAAAATGCTGCTATAGGTATGGCCATTTTAGATTTAAAGGGTAAATGGTTAGAGGTAAATGATACGCTTTGTTCCATTGTTGGTTATACTTCAGAAGAACTTTTGGGTTTAACTTTTCAAGATATTACTTATTCAGATGACCTTAGTAAGGATTTAGAATTGTTTCAAGAATTGTTAGATGGAGATAGATCTTACTATCATATGGAAAAAAGATATCTCCATAAAAAAGGCCATATTGTCCATGTGATCCTTTCTGCTTCTATAATTAGGGATGAAAATGAGAAACCGTTATATTTTATTTCACAAATAACTGATATTACCCTTAGAGTTAATGCTAATCAAAAACTGAAGGAAACATTGGCGCAATTAGAGGGGGTATTAGAAGCAAGTACACAAGTAAGTATTATAGAAACTAATCTTGAAGGTGTTATAACTAAATTTAATAAAGGAGCAGAAAATTTATTAGGATATAAACGAGATGAAGTTATCAATAAAGAAACTGTCAAGCTAATTCACTTAGATGAGGAAGTGCTTGAATATGGTTATGAATTATCAAAAGAATTAGGTAAGGAAATCAATGGTTACGATATTATTGAAACTCCTTTGAATAGGCAAAAACATTTGAACAAAGAGTGGACCTATGTGAAAAAAGATGGAACAAAGTTCCCAGTTCAACTAGCTACAACTGCAATAAAAATTAACAATTCTATTACAGGTTATTTAAGAGTTGCTACCAATATAAGCGAAATTAAGGAAGTAGAGAAAGAAATAAAATCTCTATTGCAAGTAGCAATGAACAAAACGAGAGACTCAAAAACTTTGCTCATATCGTATCTCATAATCTAAAATCACATTCGGGTAACTTTAATATGTTGTTAGATCTCTTCATTCAGGAAAATCCTGATTTTAAAAATCATGAAATCATAAAACTATTTAATATGGCTTCAAATGATCTAACTGAAACTATAGGACATTTAAATGAGGTAGTTTTAATGAATACATCAGTAGATCAAAATCTGGTTGGAATAAACCTTTGCGAAGCTATTGATAGGGTAGTTAATAGTGTTGCTATGAATGCTAAAAAATTGGGAGTGAGAATAATAAATGAAGTGGAAGAGCACGTTACTATATTGGGTATACCAGCTTATTTAGATAGTATACTTCTTAATTTTACTACAAATGGAATAAAATATAGATCACCAAAAAGAGATAGTTATTTAATCTTTAATACTTATTTAGAAGGTGATTTTATAGTATTAAATATAGAAGATAATGGTTTAGGAATAGACTTGAATAAACATCATGCCAAACTTTTTGGTATGTATAAAACTTTTCACAGAAACAAAGAGGCAAGAGGAATAGGACTATTTATAACAAAAAATCAAGTCGAAGCTATTGGTGGCAAAATTGATATAGAAAGTCAAGTAGATAAGGGCACCACATTTAAAATATATATACAAAATGAAAAAAATTGATATAGCATGTATTATTGATGATGATACAATTTTTATTTACGGTGTTAAAAAAGTAATGCAACTTACAGAGGTTTGTAATAATTTTTTGATATATCGTGATGGAAAGGAAGCTTTGGACGCCTTAACATCCTTAGTTACCTCGAATGAAAAATTACCAGATATTATACTGTTAGATCTCAATATGCCTGTTCTTGATGGATGGCAGTTTTTAGAAGAATTTGTAAAAGTTCATGTGCCAAAGAAGATATTGATTTATATTGTTTCTTCGTCGGTTGATCCTTCGGATATTCTTAAGGCAAAATCTTATGAAATTGTAAGTAATTATATTGTGAAACCAATCACGATGGAAAAGCTTGTAAGCTTAGTAGAAGATTTTGAAAATGCATAAAAATAGGTATATGAAGATTTTTAAATCTTAAAAAGGTATACCTAATTCGTTTGTCATATTTTTCCGATGAATTAGGTCTGTATGTTTTATCTTCATTGATATATTTCTATTATATTAATCCTTTTCATTTTTTTTGTTTCATGGCATCTAATGGTTTTATATGTTGTTAATTAAGTGCTTATTTGATCAATACAAACTGAATATAAAATTCCCGAGTATTTTCTTAACTAGGTTTTCAATAGCAAATTAATTTTATATGGTGCTATGATTTTGTTTTTTTTATTCTTGTTTGATTTTTGTGAAGCTATCAAAATGGGGCATTCTCATTTACTTTTGATAATAACCATTGAATATCGTCTTCAATAATATCCTCAATATTATTGAATTTGATGTGTTTGGCGTGTTTACCTTTCTCACTATATTTTAGTCTATCATGTTTAAGCTTGACCATGTGGTGTATATAAAGCATACAAGAGTCATTATTTCCTTCCTGAATTCCGCATAATACATTATTCTTCCCATTCCTTGAGTATAAAACCAATTTTACTTTTTCTCCACCAATAATGTTCCATTCAATATTATCAAAATTAGATTCGATGATTTCCTTTAATTTGTTTCCTATTTCATTTGCTTTTGAGCTTTTGAATATCTGATTGAAATTTTTCATATCAATTATATAGATTATTAATGCATCGCAACGTGAGAAGTATGTGTTTTAGCATAAAAAATAATACGAATTTTTTCGTTTTTTTCTACGCATTGGTTGCTAAACTTTTTCTTTTGAGGAAGTATTGCTCCTTATCAAGGATACAATAATCATTCGATTTATCATATCATTAGAGTATTTGTTCAATTTTATTCTTTTTAAGAAACTTTCTCTGCATACGAAGAAGGTTTTATTCCTGACCCATATTTTAGAGCGAGTACTTGAGTAAACTCTGCTCCAAAAAATAAAATAAGACTAGAGTATGAAACCCATAATAGGATTAATATTACAGATCCTGCTGCGCCAAATGTAGATCCAGGATTCACAGTTCCAAAATAAATACCTAAAGTAGATTTACCAATACTAAATAAAATTGTAGTTACAAAAGCGCCTAACCAAACATCTCTCCATTTCATTTTTACATCAGGTAACACTTTAAATATCATTGCAAATAATACCGTGGTTAAAACAATAGATAACACATAATTGATAATCTGGATCACATAAATGATAAAATCTGGAAAATGTTGACCAATCCAGTCAGTAGTCGCAGTGATCAAAGTTGTCAATACTAAAGAGGTGAGCAATAAAAATCCAATCATGAGGATCAATCCTAAAGAGAAAATTCGGTCTTTCACCATTTTTAATATTTCACTTTTAGGTTTTGGTTTTACACCCCAAATTGTATTCAAAGATTTTTGTAAAGCAATAAACATTCCTGTTGCTCCATAAAGTAATGTGACAATACCGATGATGATTAACAGGGTAGATTGTTCTTGATCTATAGCATTTTTAAGCATTATTTCGATGGTTTTAGCTACGTCTTTTCCTAAAACATCGGTAATCTCGCTTATAATTTTTCCTTTAATCTCATTTTTTTCATAAAACAGACCTGTTGTCTGAATAATGATAATTAACAATGCAGGAAAAGAGAATAATGCGTAGTAGCTTACTGCTGCGCTCATCTGAAAAGGCTCATTAGCATTCCAATTTTTATAGGTGGTTCTTATAATCGTTAAGAATGCTTTTATAGATATTGTTGTGTATTTCATAATACTTAAACATTAGTAAGTCAGCGACTTTATTTAATGCCACGGTTTTGAGGAGTAGCCCCTGTAAATAAAAGTATTTTCGCTCTCAGTAGTGGTCGGGATGTAAGTAAAAAGATGATTTTTATAGGAAAAACTGGCTCTAATCATTTTTTTAAATTCACCTTCCTCAAATTGATCATAAAAGCGAGTGAGATAGTCATAATGCATTTGATCAACTACAATACCCACAAAAAGTTTAGGTTTTATTTTTTTGTCTTCGTTTTCAACTCTTTGACGAACGCCTATATATGAAAAAAAGAGGAAGATTATAATTATTAATTTGTACATCATGTATTCTAATTCAGAATAAACCTCAAAGTAGTCAAAAAGTGTGTAACTTAATAGTGATTTATGGGTACAGTCAAAACTTATAGGGATTGAGTTACATTTTGGAGCTATTTGTTTCAATATTTGTATTTTAAAAATAATGTTTACTAAATAGACTTAATGAAGTTAAAAAAATACGTATTACTTACATATATATTGACATTTTTATGTCATTTACAACTACAATCTCAAGATATAGAAACGATAACTCCTAAAAAAGAGTATTATGGTATTGACCAGAACCGTAAAATTATTGTATGGAATTTTAAGATACCAGATGCTTCAAATTCTAACGGTAACAAGCTAAATATAATTTTTAGAAATGATTATATATTCTCATTACCATCAGATAGTTTATCATATACAAGAAGTTATGATGTGAACCATAATGGTGAAATATTTAAATTATATATTACACAATTACCCATTATTCAAATAACTTCTAAAGAAGCTATAAAAGATGATCCAAAAATTCCTTCTCAATTTACATTTGCTCATCAAGATACTGTTAAGAGTGCTTTAGCTGGTATTGAATTGCGAGGCAATATTTCATTAAAATTCCCAAAAAAATCCTACGACTTAGAGTTTTGGGAGACTCCTAAAGAAGAAATTTCAACAGATATGAAGTTTGGAGATTTAAGAGAAGATGATGATTGGATCCTAGATGGTTTATATAATGAACCTCTACGTTTACGATCCTATTTATGTAATAAACTATGGTTGTCGATCCACAAACCTCAATATATAGATCAGAAAAAAGATGCAAAAGGTGGTATAGATTTAATGTATACAGAAGTCTTTTTGGATTCGAAATACATAGGTATTCATGCCTTAACAGAACAAGTAGACCGAAAACTTTTACAACTCAAGAAATATAAAAAAGGAAAAGTAAGAGGTGAGTTATTTAAGGCAGGTAGTCATAATGGAGCTCCTGCTTACATGAAGGTACCAAAGTATAAAAATATTTTTCCTCATTGGGCGGGTTACGAGATCGAATATCCTTTTGTAAACTACAAAACACAATGGAAATATATACATCATTTTACCAAATTTGTGATTAAGTCTAAAGATTCTATATTTAAGAGGAAGGTAGCTACAAAGTTTGATCTGGATAATGCCATTGATTATTTTTTGTTCATTAATCTTGTTCGTGCTACAGATAATCTAGGGAAAAATTTTTATGTTGCCAGATACGATAAGAAAACGCCTTATTTTAATGTACCTTGGGATTTGGATGGTGTTTTAGGAACTATTCAGGATGGAAAAAGAATTTCGACGACAAATGATATTTTAAGCAATGGGCTATTTGATAGATTACTCAATGTAAATCCTGATAATTACCGACAACGATTAAAAGCCCGATGGTTTTTACTGCGAAAGCAAGAGTTTAGTAATGCCTCTTTATTTGAAAATATTAGAGCTACATATGATTTTTTTGAAAAGAATAAAGTATACGAAAGAGAAGCATTAGTTTGGCCTTCAGATGTAACGTTACCTGGGCATCTAGATTATATGGAGTCCTGGCTAACCGATCGTCTTCAATATTTGGACACTTATTTTGATGAATTACCTTAGTCTTTTGGTTGTAAAATCCAAAAATGTACTCTTTTTGATAAAAAAATAACCAAATCCATTAAAAGAGTTACCCTTTCTATCATATGCATTAATGTCTCTATGATTTCTAATCTATCTTGCCAATAGTAAAATGCAATATTCACAAATTTTTAAAACGATTCTAATTATTAGTCTTTACACAGGGACTATAAATCAAATTATGGCTTCACTTGATACAATACAATTTAAGAACAAAATTATTCCTTCACTAATTATTAATGAGGCTGGGACAGCATTGTCACATTATCCCGAATTAGAGGAAGTTTCAATTGAGTTTAAGTTTAAGCCTTCTTTGAAGAGGTCGTTTATGAAAGCTCAACCAAAGTTCTCTTCAATTTTTAGATCAAAAAAGAAAAGAACTTATGTGATTTTGATGAGTAAGGTCTTTAAAATTGATGGAATGGAACTACCCATCCAAGACATCCCAAAAAATGTATTAATAGGTTGGTTGGGGCACGAGTTAGGTCACATTATGGATTATCACACAAGAAGTAGCTTAAATCTGATGCTTTTTGGGATACAATATTGGATTTCTCCAAATTATATCAAAGAAGCAGAGCGCATGGCAGATACTTATGCGATAACACATTCGATGCAAGACTACATCTTAGCCACCAAAAAATTTATTCTTACTCATAGCTCTCTATCAGAAAAATATAAGGCGCGTATCAGACGATTATATTTATCTCCTGATGAAATATTATTATTGGTTAAAGAGCAAGAAATGAAATAACCAAGATTATAAATATACTCAACTAACCATTATTTAATTAAAAAAGAATATCAATGAAAGCTATACTGGAAAAAGCGGAAAATTACATATTTGAACTCTTTAAGGAAAAATTACCCAAAACGTATTTATACCATAATTTCCTTCATACGCAAAGGGTTGTAGAAAGTGTGCAAGAGATCATTGAAAAAACTGATATCAACGATGAAGATTCAGAAGTTGTTCAGATAGCAGCGTGGTTTCACGATACGGGATATATTAAAGGTGCAGAAAACCACGAAAAGGAAAGTGCAAGAATAGCAAAGAGATTTCTATCAGAACATCGAATAAGCGATAAGAACATAGAGATGATACAAAACTGTATTCTAGCAACAGAGTTTGGAAAAAAACCAAATACTATTCTTGAAGAAATTATCAAAGATGCTGATAGCTCTCACTTGTCTAAAGATTATTTTATAGAAGTAAGTGAGCTTCTACATCAGGAATTAATACTTCAAGGTATTTCAGAACTCTCTGGAAAAGAATGGAGAGCAGAAAACGTGAAATTATTTTCTGAACAACATCAATATTATACCAGATACGCAGTAGAAAATTGGGAGCAAAATAAAAATAAAAATTTATTGAATCTTCTTAAAAAACAGAAGAAGAATAAAAAAAAGCAAAAAAAAGAGGTTGTTAAAGCAAAACTTAAGGCAAAATATAAAAATGAAAGCCCTGAGAGAAGTATTCAAACTTTGTTTAGAGTTACCCTAAGAAATCATATTAAATTAAGTGATATAGCAGATACCAAGGCCAATATTTTACTATCTGTAAACGCGATTATTATTTCATTGGCCCTGGCAAATCTAATTCCCAAACTCGATGCTCCTTCAAATAGGCATCTAATGATACCTAGTTTGATATTGGTATTGTTCAGTGTGGCAGCTATAATCCTATCCATTATGTCGACCCAACCTAAGGTTACCGGGGGAGAGTTTACTAAGGAACAAGTAAATAAACGGAAAGTGAACTTATTGTTTTTTGGGAATTTTTTCAAGATGCCTTACGATAGATACCAAGAAGCAATTGATGCAGTAATTAATGATAAAGAATATGTGTATAAAATGTTAACCAAAGATCTCTATCTCCTTGGTGTGGTTTTGCAAAAAAAGTACAAACTTTTGAAAATCACGTATATAGTTTTTACTATAGGAATCATACTTTCCGTAATCGCATTTATTTTCGCATTTGCTAACGTCGAACTTGCCGAGAAGGTGGTAGAACCAATCATTTCAAAATAAAAAATCTATGGAAATTATAGGAAGTATTATAAAAGGAGCCATAAACTTAAAGGGAGCTCTGACTTCAGAACCAAATCACCTTGATGCGCAACAAAAAGTTCTTGAACAGTTGTTAAAAACTGCTTCGGAAACTGACTTTGGTAAGAAATATGGTTTTGAGAGCATATTGAAGTCTAAAGATGTTCAAAAAGAATTTGCAAGTAAGGTTCCATATTTTGACTATCATCAATTGTTAGAACAATGGTGGCATCGCGTAATTGATGGAGAAGAGAATGTCACGTGGCCCGGTAGTCCTGATTATTTTGCACTAAGTTCTGGTACAACCGGAAAGAAAAGTAAGCGTATTCCAGTGACTAATGAAATGATCGAATCTATTCGTAGTGCAGGAATAAAACAGGTCGAAGCGCTATCTAATTTTGATTTACCGGCTTCATTTTTTGAAAAAGAAATCATGATGTTGGGTAGTTCTACTGATTTACAAGAAAAAGATGGACATCTCGAAGGAGAGATCAGCGGTATCAGTGCAAGCAACATTCCTTTTTGGTTTGAAGGGTTTTATAAACCAGGTAAAGAAATAGCACAAATAGATGATTGGGACAGACGCGTTCAACGTATTGCAGAAAAAGCAAAAGATTGGGATATAGGAGCTTTAAGTGGTATCCCATCTTGGATGGAACTAATGCTTCAGAAAGTTATTGAGTATCATAATGCCGAAACTATACATGATATTTGGCCAAACTTGCAAGTGTATACTTCTGGAGGTGTTGCTTTTGCACCGTATGAAAAAAGCTTTAATAACTTATTAGAAGATCCTATCACCGTAATTGACACGTATCTAGCTTCAGAAGGATTTATAGCGTATCAGGAACGTCCCGAAACCGATGCAATGAAATTGATTACTGATAACGGTGTTTATTTTGAATTTGTTCCTTTTCAATCAGAATTTATCAACCAAGATGGTTCTTTAAAGCAGGATGCTCCATCGATCACATTGGCAGAAGTCAAAACTGATCAGGATTATGTTTTATTAATAAGTACTGTTTCTGGTGCATGGAGATATATTATTGGCGATACTATAGAGTTTACTGATGTAGCAAGAGCCGAAATTAGAATTACCGGGCGCACCAAGTTTTTTCTAAATGTAGTTGGTTCACAATTATCGGTAAACAAAATGAATGCTGCTTTACGAGAAATTGAGGAAAAATTTGACCTCGAAATCCCAGAGTTTACGTTGTCAGCGACTCGAATTAATGACGAATTTCATCATCATTGGTATTTGGGCACAGAAACTTCAGTAGAAAATTTCGTTTTGGCAGAAGCGCTTGATGAGGTGCTCAAAAAAACGAATAAAAATTATAAAGTTGCTCGAAACAAAGCACTAAAAGGGATAAAAGTGACTACTGTTCCATCATCAACTTTTTCAGAATGGAGTGGTTCACAAAAGAAAAAAGGCGGGCAGGTAAAAATGGAACGTGTAATGTCTGAAGAAAAGTTTGCTGAATGGGAAGCTTTTGTGTCAGAAAATATTTCAAACTAAAACGATCGACATATGAACTACAAATACATGGCACTTATTATACTTACCGTTTTAGTGTCGGGCTGTGCGCTGTATGAACCAAAATACAGAGAACCTTTTGATGAATCTGTTATTCCAAAAGGAGGTGAAATAGAAAAAACCTTTTATCTAATTGGTGATGCTGGATATGCAAAAACAGGTCAGAGTACCCCTGCACTATTAGCTTTAGAAGAATATTTAGAAAATCATAAACAAAAAGGCAATTACACGATCTTCTTAGGTGATAATATCTATCCCGACGGGATGCCAAAAGAAGGGGAGAAAGACCGAGATATTGCAGAACATCGCTTAAATGCCCAAATAGATGCTGTCAAGAATTTTGATGGACAAGTATATTTTATACCAGGTAATCATGATTGGTATAATGAAGGCTTAAAGGGTTTGGAGCGTGAAGAGAAGTACTTTGAGAAGAGATTGAAGGATAAGAAGGTATTTAGACCTTCAAAAGGATGCGCTCTAGAGAGTATTGAAATTACAGATAATATTCAACTCATCATTTTAGATTCACAATGGTATTTAGAGGATTGGGATAAGCACCCAACAATCAACGATAACTGCCCTGAGATCAAGACCAGAGAGGCTATGTTTCTTGAAGTTGAAAGTGAGTTTAAAAAAAATCAGGATAAAACAATCCTTTTTACATTACATCATCCCTTATACACAAATGGGGTTCATGGTGGAAAATATGCACCAGTTAAACATTTATATCCATCCCAAAGAAAAGTACCTTTACCTATTTTAGGGTCATTAGCTATGCAAATTCGTACAGCAGGAGCTATTTCTACTCAGGATAACCAAAACAAGCAGTACAAATCGTTAGTACGAAGATTAGAAACATTGGCTAAAGGAGCAAACAGAATTATTTTTGCTTCGGGTCACGAACACTCTTTACAATATATAGAGCACAAGGGAATTAAACAGATTGTATCTGGGTCTGGTGCAAAAAACTCGTATGCTACCTTAAGTAATGATGGTTTGTTTGCCTACGGAGGCCAAGGGTTTGTAAGATTGGATGTTTACAAAAATGGTACTGTATGGGCTTCGTATTACGGTGCAGAAAATAATGAACCAAAATTATTGTTTAGAAAAGAAATTTATAAAGAAATTCCAAAGTATGATGTAAGTGTTATTCAAGAAATAACTCAACAAACTATATCTGCTTCAGTCTATGAAAAAGAAAGTACAGATAAAACTGAATTTTATGAAAGCATATGGGGTGACCATTATCGCGATTTATACGGAAAGAAAATTCAGGCTAAAGTTGCTATTTTAGATACTCTCCATGGGGGATTGGAAGTAGTTAGAAAAGGTGGAGGGCATCAAACTCGATCGTTACGACTTCAAAGTAAAGAAGGTAAGCAATATAATATGCGAGCACTGAAAAAAAGTGGTATCAAGTTTCTGCAATCCACAATTTTTCAGAACAACTATGTGGAAGAATCCCTTGAGAATACTATTTCAGAAGATATTTTACTCGATTTTTATACAGCTGCACACCCTTATATATTTACTGTCATTCCAGAGTTGTCTGATGCTGTTGGTGTTTTTCATACCAACCCCAAAGTGTACTTTGTCCCAAAACAAAAAGCCCTTGGGAAATATAATAGAGATCATGGAGGGGAGCTCTATATGATAGAGGAACGCCCAGAAGAAAATCATAAAGATTTAGCTTCTTTTGGAAAGCCTGACGATATTGAAAGTACCTCTGATGTTTATGAAAGGCTACGTAGAGACGAAAAATATAAAATTGATGAATCAGCTTATATAAGAGCCAGAATATTTGATATGTTGATAGGAGACTGGGATCGTCATCAGGATCAATGGCGATGGGCAGAATACGAACTAGAGAATGGTGATCACATTTTTAAACCTATTCCCAGAGATCGCGATCAGGCATTTTCTAATTTTGATGGTGGTTTTTTGGGTACGTTAAGAGGTTTTATGGGATTTGCGAATCAGTTTCAGGTCTATGATGATGAATTAAAAGATGTAAAGTGGATAAATGCATCTGCGACAAGGTTGGATCGTACACTTATCAAAAATAGTGGAAGAGAAGAATGGTTAAATCAGGCAAAATTTATACAAGAAAACCTAACAGATGCAGCTATAGAAAGTGCTTTTCAGAATATTCCTTCTGAAGCAGAGGGAGAAGATTTGAATACGATAAAGAGAAATTTGAAGGGAAGGCGACAAAATATAGTGGAGATAGTAAATCGGTACTATGATTATCTCACAACTTTAGCCATCATTACAGGAACAGATAAGGATGATCTTATTCATATCGAACGAATGAAAAAAGGAAAAACTAGAGTAACAGTTTCTAGAATCAAAGATGGAGAAAAGGGAGTTGTTGTAAGCGATAAAACATTTGATAAAAAAGACACTAAAGAAATTTGGATTTATGGTCTTGATGATGATGATGTATTTGAATCTAGTGGAAAAGTAGATAATCCTATTCACATAAATATTATAGGAGGACAAAACAATGATATTTATAGATTTAAAAAAGGAAGAAAGATTACGGTTTATGATCATAAGAGTAAGCCCAATACAATAGACAAAAAAAGTGGAGCAAAAATTCGATTTACAGATAATTATCAAATTAATAATTTTGATAAAAATGAAGGCGTAATAACCTCTTCTTCCGTACTACCTGTTATTGGTTTCAATCCTGATGATGGAGTACGTATTGGACCTATGGGGGTATACACTATCAATGGGTTTCATAGAAATCCTTTTTCAAGTAGTCATAGTTTTTCTGGGGGATATTATTTTGCTACACAAGGTTTTGATATTGGATACAGAGGAGAATTTGCAGGAATATTAGGAGATTATAATCTTTTAATTGGTTTGAAATACACCAGTCCAAACTTTGCTGTGAACTTTTTTGGATTCGGAAATGAAACTGAAAATAATCAAGATGAATTAGATTTTGATTACAACCGAGTAAAGTTAAGTACATATAGTGCTTCTCTTGGGGTAGTCAAAAATGGACGTTTAGGTAGTTATTTTGAATATAAGGGTTCTATAGAGGGAATAAAAATTGACGATACACCAGATCGTTTTATTACTCAGGAAGCTAACTTGGAAGATCCAGAAGCCTTTGATCGTAAATGGTTCTTAGGGTTGGATGGAACTTATCGCTATGAAAGCTATGATGTAGTCGTAAATCCAACTAGAGGGATGAAATTTGAAGTTAATATTGGGGGGCGTATGAATGTTGACGATGCAGAAAGGACTTTTGGATATATCAAACCCCATCTTGGATTTTATAATGCACTAACCCGTAATCGTAAACTGGTTTTAAAAACCGCAGCTCAAGGACAATTTAATATCGGGGAGAATTATGAGTTTTATCAGGCTGCTCATTTAGGTGATGAAAACTTATTAAGAGGCTATAGAACCGAACGTTTTACAGGGCAATCTTCTCTTGCCGGAAGTGCAGATATTCGATATAGTTTTAACCAATTTAAAACACGAGTTTTACCGTTACAAATAGGAATATTTACTGGAGTAGATACCGGAAGAGTCTGGATTGCTGATAATGAGACATCAGATAAATGGCATAGTGACTATGGTGGAGGTTTTTGGGTAAATAGTGCTAATGCTATGAGTGGAACTTTTAATCTTTTTACTGGAGAGGACGGAGCTAGATTTTCATTTTCCTTTGCTTTTAAGTTTTAAAAATTGAAATATGTCATATCATTATCATTATGGTCTACTTCTTGCAATGTTAATTTTTACAACCACTATTCGGGCTCAAGTATCAGATCTATCCAGAATAGAATATACTTTTTTTCCACAACGTAATAGTGATAATTCATTTAGAAGGTTACGCATATTCGCCAAGTATCCTGTAAAACTTAATGATAATGAAAGTTATCTTGTACCGGGTATTGAATATCGCAATGTGAATTTTATATATCGAGATGAAACTACTTTTGATATTAATGGTCTCGAGCGTTTTAGTTCTCTTGAAGCAAGCCTGGCTTATACTTTTAAATTAAAAAACAATTGGCGATTTGCTGCTCAAGCTGGAGCCATCGCTGCGTCTAATTTTGAAAAAGAGGGTTTAAACTCCGAAGATATATTATTTACCGGTTCTTTTTATTTTGTGAAAAATAAAAAAGAGGATCCAAATATAAATAAACCTTGGAGACTTATTCTTGGGTTACGATATTCTACTAATGCAGGGAGACCTTTTCCATTACCTTTTATAAATTACTATCGAGAGTTTCGTTCTAATTGGTCGTTTGTATTAGGAGTCCCAAAATCTAATGTTAAGTATGTCTTCAAGAAAAAAAATGCTTTACAGGTTTTTACTACACTAGATGGTTTTTTTGCCAATATTCAAAATAATCGAAACTTCTTTGATTTAGTAACTTCTGAACAGAAAACAGCTAGTAATATCTCTATGACTATTGTACTTTCGGGATTAGGCTATGAAAGGTATTTAACAAATCATTTGATGTTATATAGTTATGCAGGATTTACAGTTATAAACGATATACGATTGCGTGATAACGATCAAGAAGACGTATTAACCATCAATGATCAAAACAGTTTATATATTAGAGCTGGCTTGAAACTAAAGATATAAGTAAGTCTAATAAAACATAAACCCAATCCCAGCTGATAGTACAGAGTTGTGTATTTCTGAATCATTAATAATTTCTGAGAGGCCATAACTGTATCTTACTTGCATAAAGAACCCATTTTTGAATTTGTATTCAATCCCAGAGGCCAATTGAAAATCGAAACTTTTTATAGCATCTGATTCTAGATCCATGTCATTTACTAATAAACTATCATCAATTTCTCCATTGAGTTTAAATCCTAATTGTATTCCTCCTTGTATATTTAACCCTTCTAATAAGTAAGCTTTGACTAAAATAGGTACTTGGATATAATTAATTTTAACTGTTCTTTTTTCTCTGAATTGATGTCGGATTTCAAATCCTTGTCTAGAGTATAATGTTTCTATTTGTAACCCAAATTTTTCTGTAAGCATTGCTTCAGCAGCTAACCCAACATAGAAATCGGTTCTAAAATCTGGGCTATCTAGGTTTTCTGTACTAACTGTTGCAAAATTTAGACCCCCTTTGAAACCTAACAAAGCAGATTGTAAAGGATCATCCTGGGTAAATCCAGTTGCACATAAAAATATAACCACTGTTAGTGATAAGAATTTTTGTCGTATTCTCATGATTCTATAATTAGATTTTTGAAATTAATAACAATTGTATTGATTGGTTAACTCAAATAGCCGATTCTTTAACCCTTCTGAGATTTTAAAAAAGCCATCAATTACGAATACTAAATTTTATAGAAAAAGTGTAATATGTTCTTTATGAAAAATATAATATTAATATGGCTATAGAAGCCTTTATAATTAGGTGTAATCAAAATTAAAATTCGGAAATTGAAAAAAGTTAAAGACCTAAGAAAGCAGCTTTAATTTATTCTATGGTGTAGATTTATATTCTTAATATTGGTTAGCTTCACTTTCCTTAATGTGAGAATTTTCAGTCTTAAGGATTTCTATACCCTTTTGCATAACCAATGATGTTGGAAGAGTAATATCACGTTCATCATCGGTTTTCATAAAAAGATAGAATCCCGTAATATCTATAACCTTACCGGTCCATTCAAAGTCCTTATCTAAAACTCTAATTCTATCACCAATGCGCATGGGATGACTAAAAAACAAGATCACACTTGCTGTTAAATTAGATAAAATAGACCATTGCGCAAAAAAGCCTACACCTAAAACAGCCAAAATGGAAGAAATAAATAACGCAAACTGTCTATGATCTACACCCCAAATAATAGCTAAAAAAGAACCCCCTGTAATATATATTAAAAGATAACTTAGATTGAATATTATTTTTCTTCGATTAACATCAATAGCTTTAACAAAACTAAATCTTCGAATAGCTCTCTTAGTAATAAATATTACTAAAGTCATAACAGCAAAAACTATTATAGTAAGAAATAATTCTTGTTTGTAAATTAACATAAAGGATATTTTATAGTTTTTGTAAAATTATTTTTTTATTCAAACATATTAAGAAAAATAAAAAGATATTCTCATTTGGCTGTTTCTTTTAATTTTAATTCAGGTAATATTAATAAGGGTAGAGGGCTATTAAATGTTATTTTGTCTACTACATCTTCTTCCATTAATTTTTGAAAGAAATTATGTTTATGATGTACTAAAGCAATTAAATCACTTTCTGTCTGTGTTGCAAACTCTTTTAATGCATTAGTTTCTGATGTTTCAACATCTATTTTGCAAAAAATATAATCTAAATCTTTAAATAACACTTTAAGAGTTTCTTTGTTTACTTTTTGATAATCATTTAAATACTCTTCTATCATGATTCTAGCAATATTAATTTTTGAATGATTAGATAAAGCAATGTCAATAAGTGGATTTAATTCGTCTTTAACAAAAGTTCGTTTAAAGTTGGTCGAAAATGCAATAAGTGAAGGCTTTTTAGGGATATAACTTTGAGGGACCACTAATAAAGGACAGTTTTCAACTCCGTTGATCACCTTTACAGTATTACTTCCTAAAAACATGCCTTTAGTTCCTTTAGCCCCCATTGTAATAAAATCGATTTTTTTTGTATTTAACATATGGTTAATTGCGTTAACTAAAGTATTCGCTCTGGAAACTATTTCAAAATTATGGTGGTTATTATCATTTTCTTTATTAGTTTTATTTAGTAATATTTTGAGGTTTTTTTCAGATTCTTGAGACATCTCAGTCAAAATCGAATCATTATATTCTTTACTTAATAAATTAGAAGGATTACTGATATAAACATTTAACAGATAAAATGTGCAAATTTCAGAACTGAATAGGGTTTTTGCATACTGTAATGCATTATTTGAATTGTCAGAAAAATCAATAGGAACCACAATCTGTTTCATTTACATCAAGTTTAAAGAGTTTATTAAATATACTAAATATTGTAAAGTGAAATATTTATAAGATTGATTACGATTTTTAAATAAAAAGAAATAGTAACTTGGTATAATTACATGCAAACAGATATTTATGACACTTTTAATTTCTAATATTGAACCTATTGTACAACTAATCTCTATCGTAGCAATATTGGTTATTATTCTTAGTATTATTTTAAGAAAATTGAATCAAACGTATATTATTGGGTATATCTTAGTGGGAATTTTTCTTGGTGAACATGGTTTGAAAATTATAGATGATAAAGAATCTGTCCAACTTTTGGGTGAACTTGGTGTAATTCTTTTATTATTTTTTATTGGAATGGAAATCAATCTTATTGATTTTTTGAAACGATGGAAACTTGCAGTGCTAGGTACGTTGTTACAAATTATGTTGAGCGTGGTAATGGTATTTTTAATCGGATATTTTTTTAACTGGAGTTTAGCCAGATCTGTCGTACTTGGATTTGTAATTGCTCTAAGCAGTTCTGCAGTAGTAATTAAACTTCTTCAGGATAAGAATCTTATAGAGACAAAAATTGGTAAAAATGTACTGAGTATTTTATTAGCGCAGGATGTAGTTTTTGTGCCTTTGTTAATTATTATTTCTCAGTTAGGTGGAAAAACTGAATCTACAGAGAATGTTATATTAATGATTATTGGAGCCATCATTATTGTATCCGTACTAGTATATATTTATATTAAGGGATCTATTCTTCTACCTTTTTCAAAAAGGATATATAGAGATCATGAACTTCAAGTTTTTATGGCAATTTTTCTATGCTTTGGCTGCGCTTTGGCTACATCATTTTTCGGAATCTCTCCCGCCTTAGGGGCTTTTGTAGGAGGAATGATAATTAATGCCGCTAGAGCAACACATTGGATACACGACACCTTACATTCATTTAGAGTATTATTTGTTTCCTTATTTTTCATAAGTGTTGGACTGCAAATTGATTTGGGTTTTGTAAATGATAATCTTTGGATCATCCTTTTGGTTATTTTAATAGTGTATATAACCAATCATTTGTTGAACACACTGATCTTAAAAGTATTTTCAAATAGTTGGAAAGAAGCTTTTTTAGGAGGAGCCCTTCTAGCTCAAATAGGAGAGTTAAGTTTTTTAATTAGCTCCACGGCGCTTGGTTTAGGTATAATAGAAGATTTCTCTTATAATTTTACTATAACTCTTATCTCCTTAACTTTAATAATAAGCCCTTTCTGGATTGCATTGTCAGAAAAACTAATTCGTTCAAAAAAACAAAATGATGAATAAAGCGTATCTTAATCACTTGTGTTTTTTTAATTACAAAATCGTATGAATTTTAATAAATAGATTAAAACCTTTTTGTAAGTTCAACAATCATAAGGATCTGAAAAATTCCATATGACTTTTGATTAGTTTTAGTGATATCATACGAATTAAATAACCATTTTAGTATTAAGAAAAGAATGTTTAGGAAAAGCTTCAGCTCGAATGATTTTTCAGGATGAAATTGAAAAAAATTATTTCGAGAATATCTTTTTTGATCCAAAAATTTTGTTTTGGATACACTTTTTCCCTATGTCGAATTGAATTGATAAGTTTTAATAAAAAAATCAAAATGCACAACAATTTAATAAACAAAGGGCTTGCTTTACCTGCAAGCCCTTTGTTTATTAAATTTTCTTTTAAAAACTTTTTTAGAACATAAATCCAATACCAGCTGAGAAAGTAGAATTATGCGCATCGGTATCTTCTACAATTTCAGAAAAGCCATAGGTATATCTTGCCTGGATAAAAAAGCTTTTAGTTAATTTAAATTCTGCACCAGCTGCCAATTGAAAATCAAAATCTTTGATACGATCAGTGTCAAAATCTCCACCGTCTCCTGTTGGATCAGTATCTAGCTCTTCATTAATTTTGAAACCAAACTGCGGACCTGCATGAATGTTAAATCCTTCGATCAAATAGATTTTTGCCAAAAGTGGCACTTGAATGTAATCTATTTGAAATTCTGCTTCAGGAGTTACAGTCACACCGGCAAAAGTTGTTTCTTCTATGTCAAACCCTTGTCCAGAGTAAAATACTTCTCCTTGAAGAGCAAATTTTTCTGTTATAAAAGTTTCAGCTACAAGACCTGCATAAAAACTAGTTCTCGAATTTGGTTCTTCAAAATCATCTCCTGTAACTGTTGAAAAGTTGACACCAGCACGTGCTCCGAATTGAAATCTGTTTTCAACTTCTTGTGCTAATAGGGTCGCACTGCAGAAAATAAGGCTTAAGAATAGAGTTGTTTTTTTCATCATTGTATGTTTTTGTTTTTAATTTTTATTAGGCCAAAACTACAATGAGTAAATAGGAGAGATTGACTCAAAAAACTGAGTTTTTAACTCATTTCATCAGAGGAATATAATTTAACAGAATTTAGGCAATTATAAAGAATAGTTTGATGTCTACTATAGCAAAGGACTAAAGAATCGTGCAATACCTTCAGACAATTTTCTTTTTATCCCCCTTTGTTTATAGGTTTCATAGTCTAATAATACACTCTCCCCACAATCTGTGATAAAATCTTTACAAATACTTTCTGCAATTGGAGAGTCATAGATCAAAGCATTAGTTTCAAAAT
This sequence comes from Aquimarina algiphila, assembly GCF_007489275.1. GTDB lineage: Bacteria > Bacteroidota > Bacteroidia > Flavobacteriales > Flavobacteriaceae > Aquimarina > Aquimarina algiphila. The sequence goes on along the minus strand of NZ_VLNR01000016.1, from coordinate 63,131 downwards.
TGTGTTCAAAACTTCGGTGATCAAAATTACCTGAACCTACAGAAGCAATTTCCCCATCCATTACAATAACTTTGCTGTGTAAGAAATCATCTTTTTGTTGGTAGATCTCAATTCCTAGAAATAATAATTCTTCAAAAAATGAAAGCATACTATATTTTGCCAACCAGGAATCTGATTTTTTTGGGACCAATAATTTGATAGTTACTCCGCTTAGAGCTGCTATTCTTAAAGCTTCAAGCATCGCATTGTTTGGAATGAAATAGGGGTTGGAAATATAAATGTATTCTTCGGCAAGGTTAATCATAGTAATATATTGCTGCATAATCGAAGGATGATCAGCATCAGGCCCACCCGCTACAATCTGTACTTTTACATCTCCATGTTTTTCAATTTCGGGTAAGTAATCATTGGTTAGCAATAACTCTTGGTTACTTGCAAAATAATAATCCTTTATAAACACTCGATGTAGACTGTCTACTGCTGGACCATTTAAATATAAATGTGTGTCATCCCAAATACCAAGTTCTGATTTTGGATTGATATATTTGTCAGAGATGTTGACCCCTCCAGTAAAACCAACTTTGCCATCTACAATAATAATTTTTCTATGATTACGATAATTTAAAGTAAACAAAAAACTTCCAAAATGTAATGGCATTATTGGGTATACACTTGCCCCAATGTCTCTGAATTTTTTAATTGCTTTTTTTCGTAATGAATAGCTACCTATTGCGTCATATAAAATTCGTACTTCAACATTATTTTCTAGCTTTTCTTTTAGTAGGAAATATAATCTGTCAAATAATTCTCCTTCTTCAAAAATATAGTATTGCAGATGTATGAATTTTTCAGCTTTTTGTAGTTCTTCAAAAATGATATCAAAAGTCTTTTTTCCATTTTGTAGCACTTTAACTCGGTTTGCTGGTTGAGTAACAAAATTTGAACTGTTTCGCAATAGTGTGGATAACTTGGCACTTTTCTTATTTTCAAATTCAATTTTTTGTTCTTTGATTAATCGATTTCGAAAATTTTCATCATATAAGCGTCTTCTAACGGTCTGTTTAAGTTTAAAAAACTTGAATCTTCTTCGGTTAATACCAAAAATGATATATAAAATAATACCTATGAATGGAAATATTAAGACAATAAGAAGCCAGCTTAAGGATTTTGTTGGTCTAGAACCGTAAAGAATAATATGCAGAATAGCTAAAAGAGTGAGAGTGCTATATAAACCAATTGCAATGATCATATTAATAATGTTTTAAATGAGTATACAATTGCTATAGTGTTTTAAGTGAGTTACTATTTATAATTGGGCTGCTAAATTCGATAGTGTTTTTTATTTTTATTAAAAGTAAAAATTTAAACATTATAGGCATCATTTCTAACGATAAAAATAAAATTACACTAATTTATAACTCTGGTACTTCATTAGCAGGTAAACTTACAGTTACGTATGCAACTCTGAAAAAGATATTTTGGTTATTGGCACTTAAAAAACTAATGTTACAAGAGACAATGGTTGGAAGTCGCAGATGGTATTGATTTGGAAATTTCAGACTTGACCCAGAAAGAATTTCCAACTACAGAAAGTTGTATGATCCACAAGTTGAACTCAAACCAGAAAATTAGGATAAAAATGATTAAAAATCATCCAGAGGTAGTTTTATTTCCTATTATAACTGTAGGAGATAAGTTTTATCAAATTAAAAACCCTTCTGATTTTATGAGCATAACTGATTCTGATATGGCAAGTATTTTCAGAAGTTTATTATAAAAACAATGTATTTAATTTTTTATTCTGAATTAAAGTAAATTATCTTCTTTCGAGATGTTTTTCTGAGGTATTTTATCAAAGAAGCTTACTGCCAAATCTCGGTCTTTTTTTAGATTATTTCTTTGTAAGAAAGTACCTTTCGATCCGCTGATAGTTTTTAGTATGTATAAAACAGAAGTATCCGTCGGATTTTTGATTCCTTCAAACAGGTATCTTGCGACTACATAAACTTCATGGGGTTTAAATTCTTTCGAATCTGAAACATCGACGAGTTTATTTTGATGTAATATATAATTTGACGTATATCCTTTCTTTTTATAAATTTCTTTATATTTATTTTCGTTGGTATCAAAACTTGATTCCATTAATTTATTATTAATTATTCTGGGATGTTAAAAATGATTAGAAAGTAGAAACATATTAAGAAAAATAACAGAAAAAAGAAAAAGATAGTATGGATTGTTATTTTTTTATACCCGAAGTTATAACGAAACACCTTTTCTAATCTTGACATAACTCTCAATTTATACAAAGAATAGTTTAAACAGGTAATCCATTAAGTAATTACCTGTTTGTAAGTAGTGCATTGATCGATTAAGATTAATTATCATCAGTAACATCTTCAACGGCATCTTTTACCTCTTCTGCACCTTCTTCTACTGCATCACCTACTTCTTCTACTGCATCTTCTACTTTTTCTCCTGTGCTTTTCTTTTCTCTACAACTAGTGCTAGCAACAATTAAGCAAAGTGCTGCAAATGATAATATTATTTTTTTCATGATTATTAAATTAAAAGTGAGTTATGCTTTGAATCTTTTACCAAATATGAGAGATAAAATAAACAGTACGATAAATATAAAAAATAAGATTTTGGCAATACTGGCAGCTCCTGCTGCAATACCTCCAAAACCGAATACTCCTGCAACAATTGCAAGAATTACAAAGATAATAGTGTAACGTAACATGGTAATTGTTTTTAATTAGTAATGGCTCTTTACTCTAGAGCAATTTGATTTTCAAATTTTTACACTGTAAATTTCTTAAAATACTAAGTATTCTATTAACTGTATCACTAAGATTGTTAACTCCATTACAGTATATGAGTTTTTTTTCTTTAAATTAATTAAATTAAAAGTACCTTTATACTTATTCCTGTCAATAATAAAGGTAGATGAAGAAAAAAATAGAAGCACAAGACCATCATGTGAAAAATTTGGTTATTGATTTGGCTGATAGTCTTGGTATAGATTATGAGAATTCTCATCACGAATATTGTGTGCGATTACCTGAAGAATTTGGTTCTGGATATATGCGATCTTATCAGTTTGATTTTGGAGTAGGGGTTATCGAAACAGATTATTTACTAAAAAAAGAGTTTCATTTTGAATTAAAAAAAGGAACTATTCACCCTCTAAAAATTATGTTCAATAGAGAGTCAGGTTTTTATCATAAGTTTGAAAATAGTGATGAGTTTAGTGAAATAAGGCGACTAGAAAATGTTATGCTTTCTAGTACATCAAAGAATAATCATCTTTTTAAAATTCCTGCTAATACTCCGATTTGTATTTTTAGTTTAGAGATCAACAGAAAACTTTTTGAGGAAAAAATAGAATCTTTTTTACCTAATATGAACGAAGATCTTATAGAGTTGTTTAGAGATGTAAATGGGATCAATCAATTTTACTACAAAAATTATTATAGTCTGGAGATTTCTAAATTTATTTCAGAATTTACAGAATGTGAGCTCACTGGTTTTATGAGACAAGTATATCTGGAAGGAAAGGCATATGAAATATTAACTCATCAATTACAACAATATCTTGATGACCTTAATGAACCAGATAAAAGATTAATTCTACGACAAGCTACTATCGAAAGTATAGAAGATGCTGTATCTATAATTAAAGAGGAAATTGATAGTATAGGCAATATTATAGATATAGCAAAGCGTGTAGGACTGAATCAAAATACATTGCAAAATGGGTTTAAACAACTTTATAAAACATCAGTAAACGAGTATATCAAAAACTTTAGAATAGAAACCGCTAAAGATTTGCTTGAATCTTCTAATCTTAATATTACCGAGATAACTTATAAAGTAGGGATTAATTCCAGAAGTTATTTTGCAAAACTATTCAAAAAACGTTTTGGTGTAAATCCAAAACAATACTTAAATCAGGTGCGAAATAAAAAAGAGAAGTCTAAATCTGCATAAATGTGGTCAAGGTTAATAAAATATTTAATAGAACTCTTCTGATCTTCTAAAATTCACTATTTATAGGATGTAAACTGATCAATAGTGTTAGTATATGTTTCAAAATTGTTAATCTGTTTACTCTAAATCTAATTTCTTTGCACAAAGTATAAAGTACAGCATAGAATTTGTAAGAGAATGCAGAAAATTGAGATACATAGTATAGATGGTGTTGAAATTTTAGAACAACTAAATGTTCATTTGAAAGGAAAATTAACTAATCAATGGGGAGAACACGTTTTGGAGTTTGATAATGAACTAGGAAAAGGAATTGTACGTAGTATTGCCTTTGATTGGGGAGTTTCGTTGGTTGATTATGATGTTAGTTTTGTCCAAGACACTAAAATTGTATTTACTATTGGAAAAGCCAATCCAATAGAATTTATTTTTATATCAGAAGGCAAACTCAATTACACTAATAATACAGAGGAAAGACCATATACTTTTGAGCGTTATCAAAACATAATTATATCAACACAGAAATTTTCTAAAGAAACCTATGTTTTTCCTAAAACAGCTACTGTTAAAGTCAATTTTATTTATGTACTACCAGGTGAGTATGCTAAGAAAAAGAATAATAACTTATCTTATTTAAGCAAAAGTTTATTCTCTGCTTTTAATGAAGAAAATGAAAAATCGCCATATAAACATTTTGGTAATTATAACCTTAAGATAGCGGATCAGGTTAAACAACTACAAGAAAGTTATGAAAGTGGTATTGTACGTACACTTTCGATTGAGGGGCAGCTCAATCTGATTATGGCAATGCAGATGTTGGAGCATAACAATTATGAAAACGGCTTAGCATTGCCTGAATCACTTTCCAAAGAGGATATCAAAAAAATTCACAATTTGTCTGGTTATATTATTGATAATATCTCAGAGCCATTATCAGTACAATCTTTGGCAACGAAAGCTGCCATGAGTTCTAAGAAATTACAACTTGGTTTTAGAGTTCTGTATTCAAAATCTGTGAATGAGTATATAAGGCAGTTAAAACTTGAAATTTCAAGAGATTATATAAAAAATACTAACGATTCTATTTCAGAAATCGTATACAACATAGGATTCAAAAGTAGAAGTTATTTTTCTAAGATTTTTTTTGAACGATATGGGATTTTGCCTACCGATTATAGAAAAAAGATCAAAACAAAGTAATAACGTTAATAAATTACTCTTTTGAATTAAATACATATCTGTTTTCTATTTTAATTTATTTCTTAAATGTAAACCCAATAGTATAAAATACTATCAGGTTTTGATTAAAAGATAAAATTACCCCAATCTAAATCAGAACTATATAAATGCAAAACGAAAAAGTAATTATCAACCTTAGGTTTAAATCAATCTTATCCACAGAAGAAATTTGTAAATTATCAGATGATAGAAAATATTTATTGAAAAATACAAAAGGATTGATCTCACTATTTTGTTATATTAATGAGGAAACTAATACTATCGGGGGAACCTATATTTTTAGAAATATGGAACTAGCACAGCATTATCTTGGACTTTTTTTAACGGAAGGTCTTGGTCCAAAATACGGAGTCATTCCTAAAACTTTAAAAATAGATATTGGTTGTTTGAAAGATGAAATACATGGGAGGAATGCATAATAATAATAATAATAATAATAATAATAATAATAATAATAATAATAATAATAATAATAATAATAATAATAATAATAATAATAATAAAATGTTATGGTAGGGGGATGTCCTTATAGTATATAGGGTCAAGCATAGAATCATATAATATATCATTCTTAAAAAACTCTTTGGCTATAGGATGCGCTTTCAATTCCAAAGTATTTTGATGATTTAGGATATGACTAATTTCATCCATATTAGCATGAGAGTCTAACCAAGTATCATATAAATTCTCTGAGATAATAACAGGCATATTTGTATTTAAGTTTTGGATTTTATTTACGATTCCAGTAGCTTTTGTCATCAACATAGAGCAGGTAATAAAACCATCCTCAAGTATATTATAAATTCCCGCTAGATAAAAGGGCTTTTTAGAAGCCAAATATACATAATAAGGATATAGAGAACCATGAGATAAGTGATAAATAAAAAATCCAGTAACAATAATAACGCAACGTCTATTATGATAGGGTTCCTGAAATATTCCATTAGAATTTAAATTCTCTTTTGAAACACTTAGTGTATTTAGTACCTTTTGAAAATCAGACCAATCATCTTCATAATTATTAGGTAAAAGTCCCCAAATTGCGTACGATATATTGTTAGGGTCATCTATTGTAATTACTGATAATGTGGCCTCTTCTGTACCATCAATAATAGGATTAGGAGTATATAGTTTTGGGAACTTATACTTGATGCCTAGTTCTTTTTCGATGAGTTCTCTCTCTGCAATATTTGAAATTTTTTTATACATTATTCAGAATTACTCGTGCAAGTAAACAAAAAATCAATAACTACCTTACCTCGTACCGTTTAAATAGTAACGCATTTGAACGTTATAACGGTTAAAATTAGTAATTGTTTAATTTTTGTGCAAATGAGGTATAGAAAACACCAAAAACGTTAAACTTATGAGTCAATACCTATTAGCTTTGTAAGAATTCAATTGGTTAACTGATTGAAAATCAAAATTTAATATTCTAAAAAAGATGTATGGAGAATTTGACTAAAAATTTTGATTCCGCTCCTTTAGAGCTTTATGCTCTCAAAGATTTATTCAAAGGAAAAATCACAAAAGAGCAAGATATATATGTGCTCACTTTGGGGCAGCAATTTGGTTATGGAGAGGTGCGATATACAGGTTTACAAAAAGGATTAAAAGCTTTTGATTTTAATATTTTGACAGTTGATGATATAGAATTTCCAATAAATTCTTTTACTACCGATTCATTACAATTTCTATATTGTTTAGATGGTTTCTGCTCTTATAAGTTTGAAGATGTTGATGAAATACATCAAATAGATCAATTTCAAACGGCAGTGGTTCATAGTCGAAATGGATTGCAAAATCGAATCTTAATTCCTGGAGGAAAGCGATTGGTATTGAATATTATCTTTGTCAATAAAAGGGAGTATTTTGATAAGTTTAGCAAAAAGCCTAATCAATTTGGTGAAAAACTTCAGGAATTGTTACAGCATATTGATAATACACCTAAACATTTTCACTCTGGAAGTTACAGCCTAAAAATTGCAGAACAGCTCAAGCTACTTATTGGTATAGAATATACAAACGAAATATCAGAATTATTATCTCAAAAAGGAAGGTATTATCTCATCTTAGCAAAACAAATAGAAAAATTTTGTTTAGAAATCGATAATAATTTAAATACCAGTGGTTTATTAAAGAATGAATTAAAAATGATCTCAGAATTGAGTGATTTCATAAAAAGGTATCCAGAAATACAGCATAGTATTAAGACTTTATGCCATGAATCTGGTTTGTCACCTGCAAAACTGCAGGAAGGTTTTAAATTTATGTTTGAAAGAACTGTTTCTGATTTTGTAAGAAATGTGCGTTTAGAAAAAGCAGAAAAACTCATTCAGTCTACTGATTTAACAATTTCAGAAATCGTATATTCTGTAGGGCTTACAAGTAGGAGTTATTTCTGTAAGATCTTTAAAAAGAAATATCACTATAGTCCTAAAGAGTATAAATCAAAAAAGACAAGTACAAAGTAGTAGATAAAATATTTTGACTTTTATGTTTGACTTTCAGAATAGTTCCAGACCATAATTCTGAATCTGAGTTATTGAAAACTTCCCAAATGTTATTCACCCTACGGTTTTTCAAATGTTATTAAACAATATGTAAATGAGTTATTCAAATACTTATATGAGTTAATCTGGGACTACTGTAGTATTAATTTTGTATAAAATTTAAATTTCACGGTATGAAAAAAATAACAATATGTCTTGTATTATCGGCATCAGTTCTGTTTTCAAGTTGCTTAGGTTCGTTTAGTGCTTTTAATGGATTAAAAGATTGGAATAATGATATAAGTGATAGTAGATTTGTAAATAATCTTGTATTTTGGGGGTTAAATATTATACCTGTTTATGGTTTGTTCGTTCTAGGAGATGTAATTATCTTTAATGTAGTTGAGTTCTGGAGTGGTTCGAATCCACTGGCAATGAATGAGGGGAATGAAGAAACACAAATTGTTAAACATGGCGGAAGCACTTTTGAAATGAAGGCAACCAAAAACAGATTACAAATTAATATCATTGATGGTCAAAGAAAAGGAGAAAAACTTGATTTAGTATACAGTCCTTCTCTAAAATCCTGGAGTGCCATTAAGTCTAATGGAGAAGTAATTAAACTTTCTTCTTTTGAGGAAGGGTTTTTTGTTGTTCATCTTCCTGATGGAGAAAAAGTTAAAATAGATCCAAATATACCTCGTAATGAAGGGTTAGTTTTGTTAGATCACAAAATAGTGTCATATCAAGATTGCTTGCTTGCAGAAAATAATTAAAATTAATTTCGAATTATTAAAAAGAGATTGTTTTAGGCAATCTCTTTTTTTGGTTTTAAGGATTTTAATCTTATTTAAAATATGAAAGAGACTAAAAAGAGAAGTTTATATAAAAATAAAAGGTTTGTTATACCAGTACTTATTACAATGATATTAATTATAGGTAGATTGCTATTGCCTTATTACGTAAAAAAGTATGTAAATAATGTATTAGCTGACATCCCTGGATATTATGGTCAAGTTACGGATATCGATATTTCATTGTTAAGAGGAGCTTATGTGATTGATGGCCTGTATCTAAATAAAATTGATGTAGGATCTCAAGTTTCATTTTTAGATTTTGAGAAAACAGATATTTCAATCGAATGGAGATCAATATTCAAAGGGAAAATTGTGAGTGAGATTATATTAACGAGACCAAAATTCACATATATATTTGAGGATCATAAAAAAAATAATTTGGAAGATCCAGAATTAAACGATTGGACAAAGGCATTAACAGATTTAGTTCCTATTGATATTAATAGATTAGAAGTTATTAATGGTAAAGCAGCATTTGTACAATTATCTGCCAATCCTAATATAGATTTACATTTAGATCAAATTGATTTAGAAGCAAAAAACTTACGTAATATTGCTCGTACAGATAAGGAACTACCTTCTTCAGTAAAAGCGACTGCAGTTTCTATAGGAGGTGGGACCGTAAAGCTAAATGGAAAAATGGATCTTGTTAAAACAATTCCTGATATAGACATATCTTTTTCGTTAGAAGAGGCTAAGGTTACATCGTTAAATGATTTTACAAATCATTATGCAGGTATTGATTTCAATAATGGAGAGTACAGTGTTTATAGTGAAGTTGCTATTGCTGATGGGTTTTTAAAAGGATATGTAAAACCAATGCTCACCGATGCTAGACTTATTGGCAGAGAAGATGGCTTTCTAGATACTTTGTGGGAAGGATTTGTTGGTTTTTTTAAGTTCGCATTAAAAAATCATAAAACTAATACATTGGCAACCAAAGTACCTTTAGAAGGAGATTTAAATACAGTAGAGAGTAATATTTGGGTAGCGATATTTAACATTTTTGAAAATGCTTGGATAAAAGCTTTTAAAGGGATGACTGATAATTCTGTAAATTTTGAAGATGCAAAAAAAGCTGCGGATAAAGCGAAGTAAAGAAAAGACCTCTCAGAAAAGTCTGTTTCACCCAAGTAAACCATTACTTTGATTGTGGCCATCCCGAGAGATCTTTTTGTAAGAAATAAATAATCTTAATTTAAGTCTTCTAATCTTTTTATAGAAGATAAACCATCTACAATTCTATTTTTTTGTTGCATTAGTATAGTTTGTGTGCTTGTTGGTAATGAGGTTTGAGAAAGAACTTCACTATATTCTTTGACGGCAGCCTCTTCTCCTCGTATAGCTTCTTCTAACATAGATTCTGCATTATCTGCAGATACAAAAGCTTTGACATCCATCCAAGTACGGTGTAAAGAGCCGGTAAGACTTCCTCCTTTGTCTACTTCTTGTCCAAACGCTTTAATTTCAGACTTTAATTCATGTCCAAAGCTGTTACGTTCTTGAGATTTCTGACTGAAATAATTCTTTAATCCAGCATGATCTGAATTCTCTGCTGCCTTTTTAAAGCCTTTTTCGGCATCATAGGTTTTCTCTAATAAATCATTCAATTTGTTTCCAACTTCTTCAGAATACGTTTTCATAAATATTTTTTTTAATGAACAGTAATTATTTTGAGATGCTTACTGATTAACATCTTATTAGCTATATAAATAGTAACTAATTACTATTGTATATAAAGACTACTTTCTATTTTTTTTCTTTAATATACTTCTTGTGACTACTAGGATGACTCCAGAAGCAAATCCGCTTACAAGTAAGTGTAGAAATTGTAACATCATCTTTTTGTTGTGTAAATTCAAAACAAATATAATTCTGTAATAAAGCTTTTATTTGCTCAGATAAGTCAAATTTTAACTCATTTAAATTTTAACTTTTTATTGGCTAAATAGTTTGTTTTTAGCAGATTAAATAGCAGAAAAAACAGTGGTTATGTTATTAAGGCTAAAATGTAATTGTCTTTTTGTTTTTCAATTTTTCACAAAGTTGTTCTAAAAAAATAGATTAATTTTAAGATTGTATTTAATATATCCAGAGAACATCTAGTTGGGTTATCCTATTGATAATCTTATATTTTTTGTTGAACAATTCTTTTATGTATTTTGATAAATCTACTTAAACTAAAGTTTCTGAACTCTTTACCCATTTTTGAACTTAGATTTTATAATCAGTAGTAGGGCGATCTTCAATGGTTTTTCTTATCAGTATAATTTTACAATTAAAGGAAAAACCTAATAAAAACATACATAGTCCAATACTGAATTAACAAGGTAGACCAGTATGGGTTGATTTTTTTATCAAGTTTTAATATATGTTTTATAGTTTTTTACCAATGGAGAGTCTATATATCACTGCAATTATAGCAATTACAAGTAGTGCGTGTATCAAGTTGCCCACAGGAAAAACCAAAAAGCCTAGAATCCATCCTAGGATTAAAATTACTACTAGTAGCCAAATAAGATTTTTCATGATTTTAATTTTAAATTATTAGTATTAGCTTTAAAAGTGATTGAACATCTTTTCATAGCATTAAACTGTCATATTAAAAGTATAGAAAATCAATATTGTTTATTTACTATATCGCTACAGATCTAAACTGATTTAAATATATACTATGCTATTAATTAAGGATTTGACCGTTTTCATCAAATTCAATATCCTTTTTTTTTCCTTTTATTTTTAATTCTACATCATAAAACTTTCCTTTAGCATGATGATCTACTTCTTCTATTTCTACAATTTTGTAATCATCAAAATCTGATTTGATCTTATCTTTAATTTTTTTAGGTAAATCTTTCTTTTTAATGTTTCGTTCAGTTTCAACCCATTGACCAGACACATCAAAATCTGCCCTATAATGTTCTCCTTTGATTTTAAAATTTGATTCATAATACCCATTTTTATCTTTATGCCAGTCAGGATCATTTTCTCCTGGGTATTTTAATTTAAAAGTTTGTTTTACTTTTTCAGGAATATTGTTTTGTGCAACAGATTGATAACTGATACCAAAAAATAGAGAACACATGTAAAAGAATAAGGGATATTTCATAATATTGAGTGAGGTTGTATTTGTAAGTATTTAAAAATCATTTTTTTTGTAAAAAGGGATCTAATTAGTTGATTTCCATCTCGACGAGGTGAATATTACAAACATCAATACATTTTTCACATGCTGCTGCACATTTTTTGAAGTAATCGTATTCCAGTTTTTCGCACTCTTTTGCACATTTTTTGCACGAAGTTTTACATTCCTTTAGTAAATACCTCATTTCACTTTCAGTACAAGCTGGTAACTCAGAAGCATACTCACATATTTCTGCACAGATCAGAGTATTTGTAATAGCTTCTTGTAATTCATTTACGTTTTCTTCCTTTAAGGATAAGTATGCGCAGTTTCTGCAGTGCGCAGCACAATTTATCAAGGCTTCAATTATATGAATATTTTCCATTTTCAATGCTTTTTGGATTTAAACTCAATATAAGTGATAGTAGAATATTTTATTTGCTCATATGCAATTGCATTTAACTATATCAAAACTTTGATTCCATGAAGAAGATTTAATAACTAAAGACTTATCTCGAAAACAACACACAATTATTTAAGTTTACTTTGTGGGATTGCTCTGGGAGTATTGATTCATATCCTAAAAATAATAGACTTCTTTTTATTAAAAATATAAAGTGATTATTAAAGCAGTTTTTCATCTTTTTGCAAACTAGGTTTACCATATTCTGCTTTATAGATTTGTACTACAATAAGAAAGAGACTTATTAATAATGGACCAAATATTAGTCCTATAAATCCGAATAAAGGGACACCCACAATAACTCCAATCAATGTTATAATAGGATGAACATTGTCTAATCGTTTTAAAGTATATAATCGTACTAAATTGTCTGATGAACCGACAATGACAAGACCGTATATTAAAATACCCCATGCTTGAAAAGTATGACCAATAGAATGTGTAATTATAAAAACTGGCAATATGGCTATCAATGTACCTATAAAGGGAATCATAGATCCCACCGTAACAATTACAAACCAAAAAAATGGATCTTCGATACCAAAAATCAAAAAACCTATAAGAGCTACAACTCCCTGTATGATAGCAACTAGTGGGATACCAATGGCATTAGATCGTACCATTTTCTGGCTTTCATTTCCTATGATTTTTAAGTTATTTTCGTTAATAGGGATATATTCAAAAAGAGATTCTCTCAATTTTCTTCGGTTTGTAAACATATAATATAGTAAAAAATACATTATTCCGATAGAAATAAATACATTAAATGTACCTCCTGCAAATCTTTGTAAATTCTCCGTAACCCAAGAAGAAATAGCATCTGGATCCATTTGAGAACTAATATCATAACCTAATTGATTTTCCCAGGTATTTAGCCGTCCTTTCAAGGCAATAATGATTTTTTTAGAGTTTTCAGTGACATCACCAATTTTATTTCCCAACATAAATAAGACTCCGGTCACAGGCATTAATATACCTACAAAAGAACTTATCATCAAGGTAATCGCTGCAAGGTCTGGATGCCAGCCGTTTTGCACTAATTTCACCATCCATTTACGCAAGATTACATAGATGGTGATGGCTCCTAGTATACCTGAAAGATAAGGTAAAATTTCTCTGAAGATAAGCCCACCGATTAGGAATATAAGAAGTAATACAAAAATCTGCCGTATAATGTTTGGGCTAATACTTTTCATTACTAGTTAGGGTTTTATTCTTTGAAAGGTTGTTATCATGCTACGACTTCTTCTTTCTTAACTAAACCTAATCCATTGGGGAAATCCAATGTCCGAATTGGGAAGGGAATATTGATATTATTCTTATCATATGCTTCTTTCATCAACATGATGGTCTCGCTTTTAGCCTTAGCAACTTCTAAAGCGGATATAGAGTTAATCCAGAATCGAAGCTCATAATTGATCGCACTATCGCCAAATTCTCTCCATAAAAACAAAACATCATCTTTTTTTTGTACAGCTTTAAAATTAGTGACTATGGTTTCTTTTGTGAGTTTTTCTACAAATCGCAGATCTGATTCATATCCAACTCCACACTCAAGAATGACGCGAGATTGAGCCGTTGTAGAGTAGTTTTTTATTGGATTGTCAACTACTAATTTATTAGGTATATAGACTAGGTTATTATCAACTTGTTTAATCGTAACTGCTCGTAGATCGATATCAATAACTTCTCCCTCATAATCATTGGTCTCTATCCAATCCCCAAATTTTAGATTTTTTATATAGGATAGGATAATTCCTGAGTAAGTATTGGCTAAAGCGCCCTGTAGAGCCAAACCAACAGCTAGACCAGCGACTCCTGCACCGGCAAGAATAGTATTTAGAGCTTTGTCAAGATTCAAGATTCCTAAAATCAGAAACAATCCAAAAATGATTACTAGCGCAGAAGTTATTTTGGCAATTAAGTTTTTCATAGATCTCTGTAGACTGCTCTTGCCAAGTATTTTTCTAATTAATTTGCTAATATATTTTGAAGCTATAATCACTACGATAAATACAAAAATAGCGATCAAAATGTTTGGTAAGTTCACTACAATTGCGTCTACCCAAGATTCTAGTTTTTCATACATCTTATTCCAGGCATTGATTAGTTTATCATTCATTTTTTTATTTTTTTTTATTATTCAATATTTTTTAAAAATGTAGGTGTGTAGTTTTCTAATAATTTTGAAATTGCATGTTCTGAATGGGTGAAATAATTCCCTAATTGATCAGAATTATCTATTTTATCAAACACCTTTTTTATAGAACTATCTTGGTAAGATGATACTACGAAGGGATGTACATAATATTTGCGACACACATTTCTAGTGTTCCCCAGACTAGTCGCAGCAACATCATATGCTTTTAAAATATTCTTTTGTTTTTCTTTTTCTATAGTACTAACTCCTAAATCCATCAGGGTTTCAAAAAAAACTGTAGTTGCTGCCCATGTTCTGAAATCTTTTGCCGTAAAAAGATCGCCACTTATATTATGAAGGTACTCGTTAACCATACTACTTTCAATACTGTGCTTTTCTCCCCGTTCATCATAATATTGAAACAATTCCCAACCTGGTATTTCTTCACAACGATTGACTAATCGGATTAGTTTTTTATTACGTAGAGTTACGGAATGTTTCTTCCCTTTTTTACCTACAAACTCAAATTTAAGTTTGTCCTTTTCTATGTTAACATGCCGTGTTCTCATCGTGGATAAACCATAAGTTTTATTACGTTTGGCATATTGCTCGTTACCAATACGGATGTGGGTTTCTTCCATTAAACGAATAATAAGTGCCAATACTTTTGTTTTTGGCCAGCCTTCTTGTTCCAGATCTTGATCTACTTGTTTTCGTATTTTAGGAAGTTGCTTCCCAAAAGCAGTCATCTTATAAAACTTTGTTTGGTTACGTATTTTATTCCAGAGAGGATGATATCTATATTGTTTTCGGTTTTTCAAATCTCTTCCAACAGCTTGTAAATGCCCATTATCTATAGCAGCAATTTTAACATGATTCCAAGCAGGAGGAATTACAAGACTTTTTATTCTATCTAAATCCTTTTTGGTTGATATCTGGATTCCGTTTAAAAGATATCGAAAACCTTTCTTATGTTTTGACCGAGTTATCGTCAATTTTTTATCATTTACATATACCAAATCTAATTGATCAATAACCATTTTGGGTTCTTTGATAATTTGTGTGAAAAATTTTGGATTTGTAAAATCTGTTTTCATTATGGTATATTTTTAGAATAAAAATGACCTCTCAAATATTTCTAAGAGGCCATTTCGTCAAACTAACCATATCTATCTGGAATTAGATATATTATTTAGTGAAAATCACCTTAGATTTTTTTAAGCCAGATTTAAAGGCGTTAATATCCTTTACATATTTAAATTGATCGTTGAATACTCTATTTGGTTTTTCACCCATAATAATATGTTTTACGTTGAGGTCAGGAGCATTTAGAATTACACGATCGGAAACTCTTAATTTTTTGTCACCGAGGTCTTGATCTAATTCTTTCAATCTAGAAATTACATACAATTTGTCATTAGAAGCAATGATCTCTTTTATATCGATAGAATGTTCTTTACCAGTTACTTCTGCCTCCACAGTCAATGTCAATTCTTCTTTCTCTCCACTATTTGGCATATCAACATCCACATAAGGTACTTCTACCTCTACTTCTTCCATAACCACAACAACTTTAGGAATTTTAACCATTTTAGTTCTGGTTCCTACATTCACATCTGCCCAATCTACATCGTATGTAGGAAGTTGCCCCGCTTCTGCATCTATTTCTACATCTACATCAGGTAATTTTGCTTCTTTTTTTTGTTGCACATCACAACTACTTACTAAAAGGATAATCATCAATAATCCTATAAAATTTTTCATAATAAAAGGTTTTTTTGTTTAGGAATTATAAGGGCTACCGTGTGTTAACACATCACATTTGCTCTAATGATATATTTTTTACGTTTTAAGACTGTAAGCAGCCCCTATTTTCATACTCCAAAAGTAAGGTCGATATTTTGATAAGTTGTGCGCATATACAATTTTCATTGACTGTTTTGATAGTCAAGTTAGAGGATATGAAGAATATTATGAATAGGTATTGAGTTAATAAACGTTGCAATTGCGCACCACCAATAAAGATTAATTCCTCAAATTGTACTTTATAATACCTTTAAAACTAAAATGATATGAGTCCTAAGAAAAAACCTGATTTTTCTAACTTGAAA
The DNA here is from genome assembly GCF_007489275.1 of Aquimarina algiphila. Lineage (GTDB taxonomy): Bacteria > Bacteroidota > Bacteroidia > Flavobacteriales > Flavobacteriaceae > Aquimarina > Aquimarina algiphila. The sequence continues at coordinate 46,715 of NZ_VLNR01000016.1, read as the reverse complement.
GCATTATGTATTAATTGCACACTAAAAGGCTCAGACCAAAAAAGTCACACCGAAGGGCTAATGAATGTGTCTATGCAAATTATGAAATCTGAAAATGTAATCGTAGAATATTTTCGATTAGTAGATTATGATGTTGCTTATGGATTGATGCCTGACATGAAGCAAGAAGGAAAAGAAAAAGATGATTGGCCAGAAATCTATAAAAAAATAATGTATGCTGATATTCTAATTATAGGAACACCTATCTGGTTAGGAGAAAAATCATCTGTAGCCACAAAATTAATTGAAAGGCTATATGGTATGAGTGGTAAAACCAATAAAAAAGGGCAATATGTTTATTATGGAAAAGTAGGAGGATGTGTCATTACAGGTAACGAAGATGGGGTAAAACATTGTGCAATGAGTATCTTGTACGCCTTACAACATTTGGGATTCAGTATACCGCCACAGGCTGATTGCGGATGGATTGGAGAAGCAGGGCCAGGGCCAAATTATCTTGATAAAGAGTCTGGTGCAAAGAACAATGTCTTTACGAATAGAAACACTACTTTTATGACTTATAACTTACTCCATCTAGCTTTTATGTTAAAAAATAATAATGGATATAATTCATATGGTAATTCTAGAGAAGATTGGGATGATGGTACAAGGTGGAATTTTAGAAATCCTGAATATCGTTAATCTATCATTTTTAAGAAAAACAGATAGACTACCATGAAATCTACGTTGAAGTTTTTAAAAAGAGTAAAAAGTACTGTCTTTCATAGTATCGCATTTTACCCTGTATTAATTAGTGCAGGATTCTTTTTTTTGGCAATCACCCTGCTATTTGTAGAGAATCTTGAGGTTATAAATGCATTAAAAAAAGAAGTGCCTTATCTTTTGGTACAGGATAATGAAACTGCCAGAACGATTCTTTCTACATTATTTGGTGGAATATTGTCATTGACCGTTTTTAGTTTTACCATGGTAATGGTAGTGTTAAATCAAGCTTCTTCTAACTTTTCTCCTAGACTTCTACCAGGGTTAATATCTAATAAAAAGCATCAAATCATATTAGGGTTTTATATAGGAACTATATTATATACAATAATTGTTTTGATGTCATTGGGAGCTTATGGTTCATCTACAGATGCCGTAGGATTTTCTGTGATGGTGGCAGCAATACTAGGAGCATTCTGTATTGGGTTGTTTGTGTATTTTATTCATAGTATATCTCAATCAATACAAATACATAATATTATAGATAAGATTTATGCATCCTGTACTAAATTGCTTGAAAAAGAAAGAGCTGATCAAGGAGATAATGATGTTGAAAATCAAAATGTATCGAATCAATATTGGAAAATTCTAAATAGTGAAAAAACAGGTTATTATAGATCATTTGATGTTACATTATTAAAGAATTCTTTGAAAAACAGAGAAAATATAATAGAAATTATACCTTATGTAAATCAACATATCTGGAAAGGAGATCCTGTACTTGGTATCAGTGAACCTATTTCTGAAGAGGAATTAGCATCCCTACATATTTGCTTATATATTTTGTCAAATCGCCATGAAGATGATAGTGGTGTTGGTGGTATGATAAAATTAACTGAGGTAGCCGTAAAAGCATTGTCACCTGGTATTAATGATCCGGGAACTGCTATCAATGCTATTTCTAAATTAGGTCAATTAGTACACCAGATATTAAAAATTCAACCAAAAACTATTGAGGGTATAGTTGATTGTGAAATCACTATTATTCATAATAAAATAAGTGCTTCAGAACTGATGCGTATTGTGATCGAACCGATTCGTGTATACGCCAAGGGGGATAGTACAGTTTCCTATGAACTTTTGAGCGCTTTGATTTTTGTTAGAAATAGTAAAGATATATATCCCAGGTATGTAGAGGCTTTACAAGATGAAATTATGTCACTAAGCAATGACCTAAAAAAAAATATAAGTAATAATCGAGATCTAAAACGTATCTTAGAGTTATTAGAGTCTTAATTTTTTATTCAATTTATGAAAGCAACACCGACATTACTCTGTATACCTGATATAAGCGGATTCACTAAATTTATGAGTGATACCGATATTGAATTAAGTTCTAAGGTTATTCCTGCATTACTCAACAAAGTAATATACGCAAATAAATTAGAACTTAAAGTATCTGAAATTGAAGGAGATGCTATCTTGTTCTATAAAACAGGGGGCTTACCCACTTTTACAGAATTGGTTTATCAATGTAGACTATTTTATACTGAGTTCTATGTACAATTAAAAATTTTACAAAAACAATATAAAAAAAATAAAGAGGTTGACAATATTCCTGATATGTTGGGTCTAAAAATAGTTTTACACTATGGAAAAGAAATTAGTGCCGTTCCTATTGGTAAAAAGATTAAATTGATGGGTGAAGATGTGATTATAGCTCATCGGTTACTTAAAAATGAAATCCCTTTAGAAGAATACATATTGATTTCTGAAGCTCTGCTTTCAGAATATAATATAGACAATATTGAACGTAATTTTGAATGGGGAGAACTTCGTGAACTGGAAGCTGAGTATAAACATATCGGCGAGATCAATTATAGTTATATTGGCTTAAAACACCTTGAGGATTAGTAATTCTTATGTGTTACTTTCATAAATTTTTTAGAATATAATATTAAGAACATTTTAAGTAAGCTTAATTATACTTCTATAAAGCACCTTCATTACAATAGAGTTAAGATAAATAGTATATGAGCAAAAGATGCCCTTTTGCTCAAAGTATCTTTGTACAGAACAAAAAGGGTAATGTAATCCTGTTGTTCGACTTCAATATATTATTAATTTTAAAAAAATTGCTATGAATTATTTGAACATGAATGAGAAAAAGCTTTTGCCCGTTGTACTAGAGTTAAATATACTTTTAGCTGATTACAATATATACTATCAAAAATTAAGAGGTTTCCACTGGAATATTTTAGGAAAAAACTTCTTTGATCTTCATAATAAATTTGAAGAATTATATAATGATGCTAAAATCAAGATAGATGAAATTGCAGAGCGTATCTTAACATTACAGCATCACCCGGTAAGCCAATTTAAAGAATATATAAAAATGGCTACAGTAGAAGAGATTATACCATTAATGAAAGATACAGAAATGGTAGAAGAACTTCTAAGGGATCATAAAAAAATATTAGCCCAAATGCGTATTATACTAATGCATGCCGAAGAGGTAACAGATGAAGGAACTATTGATATGATTGGGGCTTATATCGGAGAGTTAGAAAAATCGAGTTGGATGTTAAATGCCTGGTCAAAGAATACATCTGATCAATTAGATACAAGTATGATCAAGCAAGTATAATATAAAGAAATAATAACTTTTTTAAAACTTATAAAATGAAAACGATAAATTTTTTAATTACGCTACTAATTACTTTTACTATGACGGGTGTTATTGCGCAGGATAACACACAAATTATAAAAACAAGAACTACTAAAACGTTCAATTTTAAAAAAGATGGTAAGACCATACCATATAGAATCACTGTGTATAAAACTGGAAGATCTAAAGTTATATTAGATGAATCTGACAAAGGGAAGTTAAATCAAGACAGACAAACTTCTCCTCAAGAGGTAACAAAACTAATATATGTAGATAATGATATGTATAGCGATTATGATAAGTATATTGTATTAAGATATACCAAAGACGCTAATGATAGTTTTGAATTGAAACCAACAGAAAGAGGCTTCAAGGTGATAGTAGATAAGAAAAACGTAGAATATATATTTGGGGAAGGAGTATATTTTGTGAATAATGAAGATAAAGACTTCTTCTTTGTTGATGAATTTGATTCTATCTAATAAAAAAGTAATATTTTAACTACATCAAATTAAAAAGACTCCTTAAGAAGGGAGTCTTTTTAATTTGATGTAGTTAATAAAACTAGTAATACCTCATTTTTATATGTATATTAACAAAATCTTTAAAAAATGAGAGCAGAAAAACATTTTTTGTTTATTATTTTTGAAATTACTTTAGACAGTTTTTCACATTCAAAATCATTTTACTATGTACGCTGAACCAACGACTGCAATAGAGATTAATATCACGGCTAAAGATACTGAGGGTACCGTTAGGCAAATTCAGGATATTATAGGAGGGAAAATTGAAGAGAGATGGGGAGAATATATGCTCACAGTTAATAACTTAAATGCGCACGGTACGATTCGGTTTATTACATTTGACTGGGGAGTCAATTTGTTAGAGTATGATATTATATTTCATAAAGAATTTGTACTAGTTATGGATGCTTCAGAGTATAATCCTATACATTTTGCATATTGTCTTACGGGACATTGTGGACATCGTTTTGGATACCAAAAAGAGATACATACTTTAGAACAGTTTCAATCCGTGATTATTACTAGTCGAGATGGTGGACATAACTATGGCTATTTTCCAAAGGAGGAGAAATTAGAAATTAATGTAATACAAATTGCCAGGAAAAAATATCTACAAAAAAGGCTCAATAATGTATCACAGCTTAATGAAAAACTATATAAGGTTTTTATGGATGAAGATCACGAGAAAGCTTTCGCATATTTTGGTACCTTTAATCTTAAACTAGCTGATCAGATAGGTGCTTTGCGAAAAATAAAACAAAAAGGAATGATACGTATATTACAAATAGAAGGTATGATTTACCAAATTTTGTCTATGCATATTCAACAACATGATCGTGCTATGAAAGAAGAAGTACTTCCAACAACACTTTTAAAAAGAGAATTAAGATTAATTAGAAGTTTGGCTAAGAAAATTATCAAAGATGTAGCCAAAGATTATTCTTTAGAACAACTCTCAGAAGAAACAGGGTTACCACAAGCTAAGCTTCAGGAAGGGTTTAAGTTGTTATATGCCAGGACAGTAACAGAATATATTCGTCACGTGCGATTAGAAGCTGCTAGAGATTTGATACGAACTACTGATATGAATATCTCAGAGATTGTTTATTCAATTGGATTTAGTAGTAGAAGCTATTTTTCGAAAATTTTTAAAGAAAAGTATGATATCAGTCCCAATGATTTTAAAAACAGAACTGAATTGCCTATAGAAGAATTTGTGGGCGTGTCATAATTATATTATTTAAAGAGCCTTTTGATTAAATAGAAGATTCCATATTTTTTTACTGCACTGAGTATTGTAGAAACCCATTGATACGGTTGTAAATCATCTTTGAACTCAGATCTCAGAAGTTTCATTTCTTCTAGACATATCTGACGTTGTAAATTCAGTTTACGTAAGTCTTGTTCTATCTCTTTAAAAGAGGTGTATGTTTTTTTCATAAGGTTAATCAAAAAATTCTTCAGACATTTTTTTTATAATGTTTTTGTCAATTTTTTTACGTAAAAGATATGATATTCCAGTAAAAACAAAAAGAGTTACAGCCATTACCAAACAGGCTAATGCAGTACTGCCGATAAATTGACCCAACCAAATTGCTCCGGATACAGTCAAAAAAATTAATGCTAGAAAAAGCAAGCCACCAATAATGGCCAACTTGCTTAAAAATGAAAATGCTCTCGCCAGTTGCTGGAAAGCTTTTAGTTTGTAATATTCCTGGGAAGCCTTAACATAAGTTTCTCCAGCATCAAATGCTTTGTTTGACGTTTCATTTATTGCGTTAATCACTCCCATTACGATTTCTGTAATTTTTTGTTCTTGGCTTTCAACTCACTTAATTTTTTTTCAAGAGAGGTAATTACATCGTCTGCTTTATAACTTGCATCAGAAACTAGAGATTCAATTTTGGTATCTAATGTTTCTTTTTGAGTAGACATAGTATTAGTAATTTGATGTTGAAGATTAGAGGCCTCTCTTGCTAAATGATCTTTTGTTGCTTGCGCTTCATCTGCTATTCTTCTTCTTGTATTTACTCCTTTATCAGGGGCAAACAATATACCTAAAGTAGCACCAATTGCGGTTCCTGCTATAATTCCTAAAAATGTATTACCATTATTACTCATTGTTTTTGTTTTTTAGTTTATAAAATATTTACTACAAAATTCATCAAAAATAGCTGTAAGCTTTAACTCAAACCGTAAGGATGTTAACGGATATGATTTTTAGGCAAACGAACTAACATTTATATCAAAAGCGTTCATCCTTTTATTGTTCTCGATCTATCTTTGATAAGTAGCTAAAAGACATCAAATGGCAAATACAATCACAACAACTTATCCTTTTACAGGAGAAGTTTTAAAAAAATACACCTTGTTTACAGACAAAGAAATTGATACTTCACTACATAAATCTGAGGAAGTATTTCTAAAGTGGAAAAAACAATCATTACAGAACCGTACCAGACTTTTGCAAAAATTGGCTGACGTGTTGAATCAACAAAAAAAAGAATATGCAAACTTAATTACCATTGAAATGGGTAAGCCTTATCGGGAAAGTGTTGCAGAAATAGAAAAATGCATTAGGTTAATTGATTTTTATGAAAAAAATGCAGAACAATTTCTTGCAGATGAACTTATAGAAACAGAGGCAAAAGAAAGCTTTATTAGTTATGACCCTTTAGGATGTATTTTGGCTGTCATGCCTTGGAATTATCCTTTCTGGCAGGTAATGCGCTTTGCCATTCCAACTATAACAGCAGGAAATACAGCTATATTGAAACATGCAAATAATGTCACAGGATGTGCTTTGGCCATTCAGGATCTTTTTGAAGCCTCTGGATACCCAGTGGGTTGTTTTCAAACTTTACTTGCTAGTCATAAACAAATAGAAAAGATAATAGAAAATGATATAGTGAAGGCAGTGAGCCTTACCGGAAGCGAAAAAGCTGGTCGTACTATTGCTGAAATAGCAGGAAAAAACCTTAAGAAAACAGTATTAGAATTGGGAGGTAATAATGCTTGTATTGTATGGGAAGATGCAGATCTTGATAAGTATATGGATACTATTGTAAAAGCCAGAATGCAAAACGCAGGTCAAAGTTGTATTGCGGCTAAACGCTTTATTGTAGTGGATGAGATTTATGACAATTTCTTAGAAAAATTTAAAGAAGCATTAAAAAATATAAAATTTGGGGCTCCATTAGATCCTAAAACTGAACTAGGTACATTGGCAAGGATTGATCTTGTAGAAGAAGTACAACGACAAATTGATGAATCTATAGAAAAAGGAGCTATAGTATTAGTAGGCAATAGAAGAAATAATACATTTTTTGAACCTACTATTCTTATCAATGTAAAATCAGGAATGCCAGCTTTTGATGAAGAAATTTTTGGTCCTGTAGCTGCCATAATTAGAGCAAAAAATAGAGATCATGCTTTTAAGTTGGCATCCCAATCTACTTTTGGATTGGGTATTATGTTATTTACACAAAATGTTGAAGAAGCAAAAAAACAAATTGATCATGTTGAGGATGGTACTTTTTTTATCAACGAAATGATAAAATCAGATCCAAGATTACCTTTTGGTGGTACTAAGGCTTCAGGATATGGTAGAGAGCTTTCCAGAGAAGGTATTTTGGAATTTGTAAATAAGAAAACAGTTTACATAAAATAATATTAATTAAAATAAACAAAAATGAAATTTGTAAAAGAAGAAGACGAAGAAAGAAGAGACTATATTTTTCAGAAAAATACAAAGACAACAATAGGAACAAAATTTATTGTGCTAGTATTGATTTTGTTAATTATAGGAGTTATTGCTTCAGGAGTATTTTTAGAATTCTTTTAATCATCAGTTAGTTATTGAATAGAATTTAATTATTGTATAAATTGCAAAGTTCTTTGAAAAATCTTGAAACAAGATAGAAAAATAAAACCCTTGGCGAGCCAATAATAGTTCGATAAGTGTGTTTAAGTGTGAGTGATTTTTTCAAAATGGGGATTCAGGAATTATTCAATCCTCATTTTTAATTTTAAAATAATTTTGATATGGCAAAGATAACAGAAGTAACCCTTGACAAAATTCCAGAATATGTTGCGGTAGATGATACCAAAACAAATAGAATAATCGTAAAAACCGAAATAGAATTTCATCCATTAGATATTTCTGGAAATATGGAGTATTTATTACATCTTTTTGTATATGATGTTCACGGAATCAAAGATGTTCCTGTATTGATTTCAAATTGGGATGATACCAAAGTATTACGAGTAGTCAGAAATGAACGGAGGGATGATTTCTTATGCAAGGAAAGTGTTTTGATAAGATCAGAAGATGCAAACAAAAAAAATATGAGTATTAAAATACCCATGAAGATCAAACTAGGGAAACTACAAGACAATACTTCGATATATACCAGAAAATTTGAAGTTTTTGCTACACTTATTCCTGCAGTGGATAGAGTATCAAAGTGGTCAAAGCCTTTTGAGTCGCAGCTGGTTTTTTAAATTGATAAGCTTATCAATTTCATTACTTTTGGAACACATAAATTATTAAACACTTTTTGAAATTATATTATGGAAAAATTAGGACTAACAAAAGAAAATTGGAAACAATTTGTAGAATGGATTTGGGATTTTATCCCTGGATTGATTTCTGCTATTGTGATTCTTTTTGTGGGAATGTGGGTAATTAATATTTTTAGCCGAATGCTTCGTAAATTTTTTCAGAAAAAAGATTATGATGAAACCTTAGAGAACTTTTTATATGAAATCATTAGTATTGGACTCAAAATACTATTACTAATTTTGGTGATTACTCAATTAGGTGTTCAAACCTCTTCTTTAGTTGCTATCTTAGGAGCAGCAGGATTAGCTGTTGGGCTTGCGTTACAAGGTTCTCTTGCAAACTTTGCTGGAGGCGTACTCATTCTGTTTTTCAAACCTTTTAAGATAGGTGATTTTATTGAAGCACAAGGAATATCGGGAACCGTAAAAGAGATTTCCATCTTTACTACCAAACTTAACACTTTTGGTAACCAATTAGCAATTATTCCGAATGGGAAATTATCTAATGATAATATTGTAAACTACTCTTCTGAAGGAATACGACGTGATAAAATTGATATTGGAATATCTTATACTAGTAACATCAAAGAAGCAAAAGATATATTACTTGATTTAATTAATAGTCAGGAAGAAGTTTTGAAAGACCCTGTGCCAGAAATTTATGTTTCTGATTTAGGGGATAGCGCAGTAACATTATCTTTACGTTATTGGGCGTCAAATGAAGATTTTTGGGCAGTTCATTTCTACACTATTGAAGAAACTAAAAAGCGTTTTGAAGATAAGGGTATATCAATACCATTTCCACAGAGAGAAATTCGTATACTTTCAAATGCTATGGAATTGCAAAACACATTAAAAAAAGAACAATAAATTAAGATAGAAATAATTAAGTATAAAATTAGAGGTTCAACGAAGCGCTACCAGAGAGAGGCTATAGCAAAGAAAAACTGCTCAGATAGAAAATACTTCTTAAAACTGTAAAAAAGTTGTAAACCTTCAAAATATAGTAGTAGAATTAATATTGTATAAGAGCGAAGACAAAGTAGCTAATATAATATTTTCTCACTATAGGCAAAAGTAAAGTTAGTATAGCCAGAGAAAATAGGAAGACATAAAGATGAGAATAGGGAAATAAAAATAACAAGCAATTAACCTTAAGTCTTAAGTGTTTGTAAAACAACGTTTACAGCACTTTTCTTTTTACCACCAAACCGAATGAACTAATCTTTTAAATAAAATGCAGGATTCAATATTCCTGCATTTTATTTAAAGATAGTATTGGTAGTTAAAGAATCAATTTTTCAAGAGATGATATAATTTTTCAGCTACCTCTTCTGATGATGCTGGGTTTTGTCCTGTTATTAGGTTTCCATCTTGTACTGAATAGGAGTGCCAATCTTGAGTTTTGCTGAAGGTAGCACCATGTTCCTTTAACATATCTTCTACCAAGAAAGGCACTACATCGGTCAGTTCTACCGCAGCTTCTTCACTATTAGTGAAGCCAGTAACTTTTTTTCCTTTAACCAAATATTCACCATTAGTTGTTTTAACGTTTTTTAGAGCAGCCGGAGCATGACATACGAGACCTGTGGGTTTGTTGTTTTCATAAAATGATCGTATTAGATTTATAGAGTATTGATTATTACAAAGATCCCATAAAGGACCATGGCCGCCAGGATAAAATACTGCATCGTAATCCTTCTCATTTACTTTAGAAAGTTTAAGAGTTTGACTCAGTTTTTCCTTTAATTCTTGATCATTATGAAAGCGTTTAGTAGCCTCTGTTTGATTTTCTGGCTTGTCGCTACTCGGATCTATAGGAGGTTGACCTCCTTTTGGTGATGAGATTGTAATTTGAACTCCCTTATCCACTAAATAGTAATAAGGAGAGGCAAATTCTTCAACCCAAAACCCTGTTTTTTCTCCAGTATCTCCAAGCTTATTGTGAGACGTTAATACAAATAAAAATTCCATAGTTAATTCCTTTAATTTATCTTGTCTTAATAAGTTGACATCTTATCTTTTCTTCTTTCAAGTTGGTCGTTTAGATCTCTTATTGTTTCTGCAATAGCTTCTTCAAAACTTTTTTCGTCTGATGATGCAAATAGTCTGGGACCTGGAGCACTTAGGCGGATACCACAAACATGACCAGTTTCATCACTTCTATTTTCTTTTTTGAAAAATATATCTCCTCGTATAATAAAAGGATATTTATTAGCCAGATTGCTTAATTTTTCTTCTGTAAAAGATTCTAATCTATTACTTGCACTTACATTAGTGTATTCAAAAACTGTTTTCATTTATTTATAATTTCTGTTTTATTAGTTATTACCGTTGTAGGCAAAAGCTTTGTATTTTAATAAAGCTACAAATACAACTCCACCTATAGCATTTCCGATAATCGCAATTCCTTGAAAGGAAAGGTAATCTATTAATGTGATATTTTTTGATACGATTAGTCCTGAAAAAACCTCAATATTTCCTACAATACTATGGTGCAATCCCATAGCGCCGATTACTGCTGTAATGATATAAATTACTAAAATTCTACTAATCGTGCTATCTGAGGAAGTAAGTAACCAGGATAGCAAACCCATTAACCATCCTGCTAATATCGCACTTACGAATATCACAGTAAGATCACTATGTAGCACGTGTTCTGAAACTTTTTCAACAATTTTTATATCAAAAATCCCTAATTTGGGACCAATCCAAATGGCGACGATGCTTATTAATATTCCTCCAAAAATATTTCCTGTAAGTACTAATCCCCATAGCCTGAAAAGATCTATTATTTTTGATTTTTTATTCAGTACGGGTAGTGTAAGTAAAGATGTTTGCTCAGTAAATAACATAGATTTACCTAAAACAACGAGAATAAATCCAACTGGATACACTAATGCATTTATCTTCCATACTACCGCACTATTCGTTTCATCAATAAAAAAAGCGGTCATTACACAGATGAGTAGAAAACTAAATCCGATTTCTAACCCAGCAGAGAACGAACTCAATAGAATACTTGAATTTGTTTTGTTGTAAATAACCAATGCTTCCGATACTTGTTCCCGCAATATTTCAGAATGCGACATAGGTGAATTTTCTAAAATTTCACCTTTTATGTTTTTATCAATTTTCAATTCTGGATCTTTTATCAAATTATTTCAGCCAAATGCTTAATCTCAATTATTAATCTTTTTCATAATTTGTTCTTTAGATGAGTTTAACCCTCTTTCGGAAGAGTCTAACTCGGGTTCATTAAAATAATCTCCATTAAAAGTAAATTCCTGTTGCATCATTCTTGTTCTGTTTATAGGGTCTTCTTGATCTCTTAAATCTTTAGGCAAGTCCTCTATATTACCTCCATAATGACCTATAGCTACTGCTGTAGCTACATGATAATCTTTAGGAAAATTGAACTCTTTTTTTGCCTTTTCAAAATTGACTCCTGCCATTTGATGTAGTGCGATACCGAGATGCTGAGCCTGGGCACTAACATTTCCCATAAATAGTCCTAAGTCGTGTAATGCGAGGAAATTCTCTTCCCCTTTATCGGTTGTTTTCTTAAAACCATTTAATAATAAAACTGGTGCGTTACTCGCCCAGGACTGATTAAATTCACTTAAACAACTAAATATTCTATCATAGGTCTTGTTCCCTTTTATACCCCAGATAATTCTCCAAGGTTGCTGGTTATATGAACTAGAAGCCCATCTTCCGGCTTCAAAAAGTGATCTCAACTCAACTTCTGATAAAGGAGTTTTAGAAAATGTTCTGGGTGAATATCTTTCTTTTAGAATGGGTAATATTTCAAATTTGGTATCATTTTCTTTAGCAATTGTATTTTTCATATGTAAGTCTTTTTTGTTTTACACAATTTGTATTACTTTATAAGTCTTAAACTAAGTTCATTTTGTTTAGCCTCAACAATCTTAAATGACTTAAATATCTCATTATCTGAATTTTTTATTGTCAGAGTACTAGTTTTAGAATCATATTGCCAGGTTCCCGGTAGCATCCTATGAGCATCATTGGTAACTAAGGAAAGATAATTACATGATTGATTCTTCTTTAATTCCATTTTAAAGCGAAATCTTCTTTTTGGAGTTAAAGAGTTTTCTTTACAGGATTTGTAAATTATGGCTGAAGTTTCTCGCACATTTTTTTCTTCAAATGATTCAATCCAACAGCCAACTAAATCGGATTTAGATAATTGTGTTGTATATGCAGAATATATAAATGCAAGAATAATTGAAATACTGAGTAAAATAATCTTATCTGCTTGTTGCTTCTTCATCTTTCTCGAATTTTATTTTCTTAATTGAAAGATACTATAGGTATAGATCAAAAAGGTGCTATAATAGAAGATTGATTAACTCATATGGAATTTGAATTTGGTTAAGAGAATTATGTTTTGAAGGCTAACAAAAATGTATATTCAGTTTTTAAGGAAGATTAAAGAGGTGTTTTTTAAATTTCTAAAAATTAATCCATTGATAATAAATTAGGGTTATGAATTTCCTTAATTAGAACTGTTTGTTATTCTAATATTTATATGAAGTTATTGTTTTAATCCCTATTCATAATAAGGTTTTGTTTTGAGTTTTAAAACTCGAAAGAAAAATTAGAAAGAAAATGCTTTTTTAGGTTTAGTATTTTTTTTTATTCTTTTTTGCACACCTCTTAAATATGCTTTACTACCAAAAAATTTTTTCCGTAGACCTGGTCTTTGTATTGTGTGTTTTGATTTCATAGTTTTTTATTGAAGGTTGTTAATGGCTCATAGCAAACAATATAGCTAATCCATATAGAATAGTAGAACCTATAATCATTATTAATAAAGATTTTATTATTTTTTTTTTGAATTTGATTTTTATTTTAGTCATTGATTAAATTAATTTTGAAAAATCTATAATAAGTTTCCGCAATTAAATAATTTTAATGTTAGTTATTTCAATTTTACTTCATATAAAAAATATTAGTAATGTCATTATAAAAACAAAAACAGATGTTGTTGTTACTATTCTTAAAGAGCTTCCGCTATTGTTTTTCAAAAGTTAATTTCAATTGAGTTTATTTTTAAACCTTAGCCCAGGCAGTGAACATCCAATGTCTTTTTTCTAATCTTCTCATAAACTGAGTAATAATTTCTTCAGTTACTGTATCTCCTGATTGTAAAGATGCGTCTAAAACATCTAGCAAAGAGTCATGTATGATTCTAAAGTCATTAAGTGTTTCTTGTACCATTTCGATCGGAGCTAAATCTTTCTCTTGTTCTTTTAAATTAGCTATATTGAGATGTTGTTGTAAAGTATATCGAGGCTTTAATCCAAAGACTCTAATTCTTTCTGCAATAGTATCGGTTTGCTCTTTAACTGCATTATGTTCAATTTCAAACTGTTCGTGAAGCTCAAAGAAATCTCTTCCGTCAACATTCCAGTGAAATGTTCTTAGTTTATGATAGTGAACGGTGTAGTTAGCCAATAACTTATTGAGAGAAACAACAATTTCTGCAGTTTCTAAATAGCTAAATCCTAGTTTTTTAAAAGATTTTTGTTTTTTGATTGTCTCTGTCATAATCATTTTATTTTTATATTATTTTTCAACTTGTCCTTCGGCCATAATATTTTTTGCTTCAGGTTCTGATAATTTTTCACTTTCTTTTACCAATGATTTTACTTTTTTTTGAGATTGATCTCTAAGTTTTTTTAAGTGGTATATTGTTGGTATAATTGCTATAACCGTAATCAATATAGCTGTAGAGAATACAGTAAATAGAATCATTGATAGAGAAGCTTCTGCTTCCCAGAAGAGTAGTTTAATAACAACTATCTGAGAATTTTGTAATGTGAAAACGGTAATGCTTATTAATAATATTGCTGTTATAGTAAGCGTACCTAGTTTTTTCATTTCTATTGTTTTGAACCTAAACTATGTTTACCAATCAGTTGAATATTAGTTATAGTTAAATAATCTAGGTAATTTATATATACCACTAAGTAAATGAAATTTAATATGTTACATTGACGCATTTGATCCAAATGTTGTCTCAAATAGAATATACTACTATGAGTTGATAAATAGATAGATGTCCTACAAGTGATAATTAGGTAATATTATATGATGTTATAACCATTTCTTTTTTCTAAAAAAAATCAATAATGCAATAAAAATTAGAATCATAATACAAACTAGGGTATGATACCCATATTGGTATTTAAGTTCAGGCATATTTTCAAAGTTCATTCCATATATGCCCGCAATAAAAGTTAAAGGAATGAATATCGTTGCGATAATGGTTAGAACTTTCATAATACCGTTCATTTTATTACTGATAGTGGTCATGTACATGTCCATGAGTCCCCATATCATTTCTCGATAAACATCAATATTCTCTTGTATATGAATGATGTGATCATATAAATCTCTGTAATAGTCTTTATTTTTTTCTAGAATAAGAGCAGTGTCAGATTTAACAATCCTACCGATAACTTCTCTAAGTGGTAAAATACTTCTTCGAATACGTAAGATTTCGCGTTTAAGCGATTGTATTTCCTGTGTGATATTATCCCCTTCCTTTTCATTAAATAACTCTTCTTCTAATTGTTCTACTTTATCACCAAGGTCATCGATAACTACAAAATAATTATCAAAAATAGCATCAAGCAAAGAATAGGCAAGATATCCAGCTCCAGAGTTACGAATTCTACTTTGCGCATTGGTTATTCGAATTCTTACAGGATCAAAAATGTCTTCGTCAGATTCTTGAAAAGTAATGACGTGATCTTTCCCTAAAACGATAGAAATATGCTCTACAATAAATTCTTTTTCTTTATTGAAATACATCATTTTTAGCACCAGAAATATGTAATTTTCGTATTCATCTATCTTTGGACGTTGATCAGTATTTACTATATCTTCAAGAATTAAAGGATGTAATCCATAAAATTCACCAATACTGATAATTTCTTGGGTATGATTGAGGCCATTTATATTGATCCAGGTAATATGATCATTCCCTTTAAAGATAAATGCATCTTTGACATTGTCTGTTTCAGTAATATTGTGGGTGTCTCTGGTATAATCCTGAATTTCTATTTTAGTGTTAAGATGCTCCTTTTCGCCTATATAAACTACAGTTCCTGGTGCTTTTCCTAAACTTTGAGAGGATTTTGGTTTTTTACTTTTTTTATGAATAGGTTTGTTTTTCTTCATAGTGTAGTGCTTGTTCTGTAAATGTATTAAAAAGAATTTTTTTGTAAAATTTCAGTAACAATACCTAATTACATTCTAAAAAAAATGTAATTTCAATCTAAATTAATGGTAATTTTAATGTTTCATGGATATATGTAAAAGCTTTTGTGCTGTATCAGTTTTTTTTCTTGTTCTATCGGGTTGTATTAAACAAAACCCTAACAAACAATTAGAACAAGGAATACTTAAAGAAAACATAATTGAGGATAATGAAAACTTTAGTTACCCGATAAAACAGCAAATGTATGTGCCGATTTATTCTGACATTTATAATAAGAACAAAGATTATCGATTTCTGCTTACAGCTACATTGAGTATTAGAAATACCAGTCCAGAAGATTCATTATTTATAAAAAATGCAGATTATTATAATACTCAAGGAGATTTTGTGAGAAGTTATATAAAGAAACCTATTTATCTTAAACCACTAGAATCTATTGAATATGTGATCGAAGAGAAGGACACTTTGGGTGGAAGTGGGGCCAATTTTTTAATTACCTGGGGGGCTAATAAAACTATTAAGCCAATTTTTCAAGGAGTTATGGTCGGTATTTCTGGTCAGCAAGGTTTTGCCTTTACTACAGATGGGGTTGTGATTTCAGAATAGAAGTTTGATTAAAGCAAAATATAGTAAATAGGGCTAGCAAAATTTGCAGTCCCAAATTATAAGTAATTCCTAAGGGTACGTTTAATATTTGGGATATGTTAAATGGCTGCTAGATTTTATTTGAAAAAATAATTATTCTAGAAAAATTACACATAAACATACATAAATTAAAGTCTAATCCTGGATGACTTTTAACCTATATGAAGAATTTATTTGGTAGTAGATGATTTCATTTGATACTAAAAGAAAATTAAAAAGCCCATAAACATAGTATTTATAGGCTTTTGAAGGAATTTGATCAATTCTTAGTGGAGTCGGAGGGATTCGAACCCTCGTCCAAACAAGTAATACAACAGCTTTCTACATGCTTAGTTTTTGTTTAATTTTCGTCGATAGGAAAGACCAAAAACCGCCAACTTATCGCTTATTCTCAATTAAATTTCGAAATTATATCAAGATCCTATAATTTCTAGGTTTACTTTTACGATACCCCATAATCAATCGCCGTAAACCAAGGCTCTTGAGAGGTATCCTGCTTGTTCACCTTGTGAACCGAGGCACTATCCTACTAAAATTCAGATTATGCAGCTAGGGCGTAGTTATTCTCGCCGTTTAAAAAAGTGAAATAGATATTTACGAGCATTAACTTCATAGCTCGGCATGCTTACTATCCTATTAGTCTCGCTGTCAAAACCAGTCGACCCCAATAGCATTTGCTTTAATTTGATCATCATATATAAACAATATCTGTCTACTGTTTATAATTTGATTAAAAAATCAAAGGTCGGCAAAGATACGTATAATTGTCATATCTTTAGCCGCAATTTTAAATCACAAAAAACATACCAATTACATATGACCAAGTTCGGTATTATCAAAGAACGAAAAAATCCGCCAGATCGTCGTGTAGTTTTCTCTCCAAATGGCTTAAGATCAGTAGTGAGTAAGTTTCCCAAAGCTTCTTTTAATGTAGAACATTCTGATGTCAGAATTTTTAAAGATGAAGCATATACAGAGGCTGGTTTTACGGTTTCTGAAGATCTTTCTGATTGTGACGTGTTGCTAGGAGTCAAAGAAGTACCAATTTCTGCCTTGATCCCTAATAAAAAGTATTTTTTCTTTTCGCATACGATCAAAAAACAACCTTATAATAGGGATCTTCTTAATGCTATTCTTAAAAAAAATATTGAACTGTATGATCATGAAGTAATCGTTGGTCAAAATGGATTTAGATTGATCGGTTTTGGGAAATATGCAGGAATTGTTGGTGCATATAATGGATTTAGAGCTTGGGGACTTAAATATAATACGTTTACTCTTCCTAAAGCAGAAACCTTGAGTGATCAAAAAGCATTAGAATTAGAATTATCCAAAATTAAGCTTCCAAACATAAAAATAGTACTTACAGGGAATGGTAAAGTAGGAGGAGGAGCTAAAGAGATTTTGGAGGCAATGAACATCAGACAGGTTACAGTAGAAGAATACCTTGATACAACATTTGATGAACCAGTATATGTACAGATTGATGTTTTAGATTATAGTAAACGAAAAGATGGAAAAATTTTGGATAAGAATGATTTTTATAAAAACCCAGGAGAATATGAAGGAGATTTTATGCGATTTGCAAAAGTAAGTGATATGTATATAGCAGGTCATTTTTATGGTGATGGAGCTCCTTTTATTTTTACTAGAGATGATGCAAAATCCAGAGATTTTAATATCAAATTAGTGGCAGATATATCCTGTGATATAGATGGCCCCGTAGCAAGTACAATTAGATCCTCTACAATAGCAGATCCTATTTATGGATACAATCCAGAAACAGAAACAGAAATTGATTATAAAGATCCAAAAGCAATAACGGTAATGGCAGTTGATAATTTACCTTGTGAATTGCCTAAGGATGCTAGTGAAGGATTTGGGGAAATGTTTTTGACCTCGGTAATCCCTGCATTTTTTAATGAGGATAAAGATGGGATTCTGGAAAGAGCAAGAATGACTCAAGGAGGGAGATTGACCAAAAGATATAGTTATCTTCAGGACTATGTAGAGGGTAAAGAGTAATAATAAATAAATTGATTTAATACAGAGATATGACAACTCAGGAACTTGTAGCGCAAATACATAAGAAGAAATCGTTTTTATGTATTGGTTTGGACGTGGATCTAAATAAAATTCCGAAGCATATATTAGAAAAAGAAGACCCTATTTTTGAGTTTAATAAAGCAATTATAGATGCTACTCATCACCTTGCCGTGGCCTATAAACCTAATATAGCTTTTTATGAAGCTTATGGTATCAAGGGGTGGGAATCTCTAGAAAAAACCATTACTTATCTAAATGAAAATTATCCAGAAGTTTTTACAATAGCAGACGCCAAACGAGGCGATATTGGAAACACAAGTACGATGTATGCTAAAGCTTTCTTTGAGGACTTAGAGTTTGATTCTATAACTATTGCTCCTTATATGGGTAAGGATTCTGTGGAGCCGTTTCTGGCTTTTGAGAATAAACATACTATACTTTTGGCATTAACCTCTAATCAGGGAGCTTTTGATTTTCAGACAAAAGATGTTGAGGGGAAAGAACTGTATAAACAAGTTCTGGAAGTTTCTAAATCCTATGAGAATTCTGAAAATTTAATGTATGTAGTAGGTGCTACCAAGGCAGAATATTTGTCTGACATAAGAAAAATTATTCCTGAAAGCTTTTTATTAGTTCCAGGAGTGGGAGCGCAAGGAGGAAATTTGCAAGAAGTTTGTAAACATGGATTAAATAATCAGGTAGGATTATTAGTGAATTCATCTAGAGGAATTATTTATGCTTCAGATGGAATGGATTATGATAAAGCTGCAGCAAATAAAGCAAGTGAACTACAAAAACAGATGCAAGAAATTCTAAATACCGCAAAATAAAAAAAAGGAACAAGATGGATATGAATATGAAAATTCTTGTTCCTTTTTCAATGTATAGAACTAACGTCTATTTGCGTTAAACACTTGTTTGGCATATCCAAATAATCCATATGCAATAAAAACAATGAAAAATGGCATTATACCATAAAAGATAATGTTTGGTAATATTGAATTCATAGCCCCAAAATTTTAATTATTAATCTTCTCTAAGATAGGGAATTTGGAACTAAAAACCTATTTTAATTATCTAGTAATTAAGTATTTAATCTTTTTTTATGATTTGTTTATATTACGTTTAAGAATATTTGGATATGATTTATATAGATCAACTGGGGAGAAAAATAGAACTCTTGGATACTCCAAAGAGAATAATTTCTTTGGTTCCTTCTCAAACAGAACTGTTAGTTTCTTTGGGATTATTAGATAATATTGTCGGAGTAACAAAATTTTGTGTGCACCCTGTATCCATAAGAAATCAGAAGACCATTGTTGGAGGTACCAAAAAGGTTAATTTTGAAAAAATTAAAAAATTGAACCCAGATATTATCCTATGCAATAAAGAAGAAAATACAAAAGAAATTGTAGAGGCATTAGAAGACGAATATCCTGTTCATGTTTCAGATATTTATTCTGTGTCAGAGGCTTTAGAAATGATTAGACACTATGGAGAGATTTTTGATAAAAAAACAGAAGCTGATCAACTTACCTCTAGTATAAATATCCAGAAAGTATCTTTTGACGATTTTATAAAAAATAAACCCCAAAAACGCGTAGCGTATTTTATATGGAGAAAACCCTGGATGGCTGTAGGTAATACTACATTTGTCAATTATATGCTTAGTGTTAATGGTTTTATTAATGTTTTTGGCGATGAAGATCGTTATCCCGAAATTTCTGAAGAAAAGCTAAGCAAAATTAAAGATTTAGATATGATTTTATTATCATCAGAACCTTTTCCTTTTTCAAAAAAACATATAAAAGAGATAAAAGCCATTTCTCCTGATGCTAAAGTTATTCTTGTAGACGGAGAATATTTTTCATGGTATGGTTCTCGTTTGGCAGATGCATTTTCATATTTCAAGACGCTTCATTAACCTGTTTTTTCAGATAAATTAGAGTCAAAGAGGTGAACATTTCTGTATAGATTGTTAAGATTAAGTAAGATTTGATGCTTTATTTTGGATATGTACACCTATTATATAAAATAAGTTCATACTTTTGATGCTTTTAAAAAATATACTTATTGCTTAATTATTCAGTATACAAACATCCTAAAAGTAAGGTATGGGTAACTTTTGTTCATGGAGCAGGAGGTAGTTCTTCTATTTGGTTTAAGCAAGTACGAGAATTTAGAAAACATTTCAATATATTATTATTAGATCTTAGAGGACATGGTAATTCTAAACCGGTTCTTAAAGATGCTTTTAATTCTAAATATACTTTTGATTCGATAACAGAAGATATTGTAGAGGTTATTGAGAAAGAAAAAATTGAGAAATCCCATTTTGTTGGTATCTCCTTAGGAACAATATTGATAAGAAATTTAGCAGAAAAATATCCTGATCTTGTATCCAGTATGATTATGGGTGGAGCAATTATGAAATTAAATTTCAGGTCTCAGGTTTTGATGCGATTAGGAGTTGTATTCAAATCTGTAGTTCCATACATGATGTTATATAAGTTATTTGCTTTTATCATCATGCCTAAAAAGAATCATAAACAATCCAGGTTATTGTTTGCTAATGAAGCAAAAAAATTATATCAAAAAGAATTTATTCGTTGGTTTAGGTTAACTTCTGAGATTAATCCATTATTACGCTTCTTTAGAGCCAAAGACATTAATATTCGAACACTCTATATGATGGGAGAAGAAGATCATCTTTTCTTGCCTACTATAAAAAAAGTAGTATCAGTTCATAAATTTTCAGAATTACTGGTAATTAAAAATTCGGGTCATGTAGTAAATGTAGAACAACCAGAAGTATTTAATAAAGAATCCATAGCGTTTATTGGTCAGTTTTAAACAACCTCTGCTATTGCCCTTCAATTTGTTTTATTTGTGCCATAATTCTATCCGCTTTTTCATGTAATTCATCACTCTTGGATTTATCTTTGAGTGCCAATTTATATGAACTCTTCATTAGTTTACAATAATTACTTTGTAATTTTTGTAATTCATTTTTATTTCTAAACCAGGCAAACATTTTTTGTTCTCTTAATATTTGCTACAAAAGTACCGGTTAATAAAAAACATCATTCTTAATTATGAGTTAACATTATCTAAAGTTGTGATAAATCTAGATAAGTGTACTTTAACTCTTGTTTAATCTTTGAATATTTTTATAATTTGGGACAGGTATTAGTCCTGTAAAGCAAATACTTTTTTCAATAAATCTGTTGTTCTGGAACTAAGCTTGGTTCTAATATCTTTTTCTTCGACAGCGATCATAGTATACACTCCTTTAAGAGCTTCGTTTGTAACATAATCTGTTAAATCAGGATTAACATTATTTGTTAATGGTATCGCATTGTATTTTTGGATAATACTGGACCAGATTTTATCAGCACCTACTTTAGAGAATGATTTGTTAATTACCGGGTTGAACTTTTGGTAAAGTTGACTTCGAGTTCTATTTTTTAGATATGAAGTTGCAGCATTGTCATTCCCAAGAAGAATTTGTTTTGCATCTGTAAATGTAATTTGTTTTACTGCATTTACAAATATAGGTGTAGCTTCTTTTACAGCGTCTTCTGCGGCTCGGTTGAGTACTTTTAGCCCTTCATCAGCAAGTTTACTTAATCCAACATCTCTTAATGTTTTGTCTACCTTTCGTAATTCTTGGGGAAGTAAGATCTTTACCAGTTGATTTCTGTAAAAACCATCTTTTAATGTAAGTTTAGCAACTTGTTTGTCGATTCCGTTATCCAAAGCTTCTCTCAGTCCATTGGCAATATCGATATTACTTATTCCAAAACCTCCAGTGGTTTGGGGAAGGCTATTTACAACTTGCTGTAGTTCTGCACAGCTTGATAATATAAAGATACACAGTAAAGCAATAGACTTTTTCATAGATGATCGAGTTATGGGGTTAACATAGTGTTGTACTAGATGGGACTAATTTAAATAATAACTATGAAAAAATAACGGTTTTGTTATTATAAACTAAAACCTTTCTTTCAATATGATGTTTAATCGCTCGTGATAATACAATTTTTTCGAGATCGCGACCTTTTAGAATAAAATCCTGTACGTTATGAATATGTGATACACGAACGATCTCTTGTTCGATAATTGGACCTTCATCAAGATCTGAAGTCACATAGTGACTGGTAGCACCAATAATCTTTACACCTCTTTCATAAGCCGAATGATAAGGTTTAGCCCCCGGGAATGCAGGTAAGAAAGAATGATGTATGTTTATGATCTTATGAGTAAACCGATCCACAAAATTAGCAGAGAGAATCTGCATATATCTGGCAAGAACTATAAAGTCAATTTTATGCTCTCTAAGAATTTCTAACTGTTGTGCTTCTGCTTCTTCTTTGGTAGCTTTAGTAACCGGAATATGTTTAAAAGGAATATTAAAAGCTTTTGCTATAGGAGCAAGATCATTATGATTACTTATAATAATGGGAATCTTTACTTTTAACTCACCCGAAGCATGCCTTCCTAAAATATCATAAAGGCAATGATCGTATTTAGAAACAAAAAGAGCCATTTTAGGCTTTTTTTCTGTATTATACATTTCCCAATGCATATTATAGTTTTTTGCAACATGAGTATTAAATAATTCTTTAAATAAAGCTAATTTTTCTTCGTCTTGATCAAACTCACATTCCAGCCGCATAAAAAACTCCTTTAACTCACGATCGACATGTTGCTCTATATATATCGTGTTCCCCTTTTTTGACAGAATGAAATTGGTTACAGTAGCGATGATTCCTTTTTTGTCGGGGCAGTTGATCAATAAAGTGGTTTCTTTCATGAAGTTTGGTTTTTTTCTGATGATAAACTTACTATTATTGAGGCTATTTCTACAAACATTTTATCCAAAGGTTGACGGTTTTACTTTGTTTTTAATCAATTAGAAATAGATTGCTGTTATCAGTGCATATTTTTTAAAAAAACAACTATAATTAGTGCTAAATTTGAACTATGAATAATGTAAATACCAGACAGGTTAAAAAAATTATATAATTCTAAAAAAATAATCCTTTTCGCTGCATATTTCGTAAATTAGCGGCGTAAAAATCACTTTTTATTGTCAATGGAACAAATAGCACCGTATACACCCAAGAATAAAGTAAGAATAGTAACTGCAGCTTCACTATTTGATGGTCATGATGCAGCGATAAATATCATGCGTCGTATTATTCAATCTACAGGAGTCGAAGTTATTCATCTTGGTCATGATCGTAGTGTGGAGGAAGTAGTAAACTGCGCTATACAAGAAGATGCAAATGCTATTGCGATGACATCATATCAAGGAGGTCATAACGAGTATTTTAAATATATGTATGATTTGCTAAAAGAAAAAGGAGCAACTCATATCAAAATATTTGGAGGAGGTGGCGGAGTAATACTTCCAGAAGAGATTAAGGACTTAATGGATTATGGTATTACACGTATATATTCTCCTGATGATGGAAGAGAGCTAGGGTTACAAGGAATGATTAATGATCTGGTACAACGCTCTGATTTTCCTATAGGAGATAACCTTAATGGAGAAGCAGATCATTTAGCAGAAAAAGAAATAGGTGCAATTGCACGAGTTATTTCTGCTGCAGAAAACTTTCCTGAAATAGCAAAAGATGCTTTAGATAAAATTCATATCAAAAATAAAACCTCTAAAACCCCAGTACTTGGAATTACTGGTACAGGAGGTGCAGGAAAATCCTCATTAGTGGATGAATTGGTTCGTCGATTTTTAATTGATTTCCCGACAAAAACTATAGGATTGATTTCTGTGGATCCTTCTAAGCGAAAAACCGGAGGAGCTTTATTAGGAGATCGAATTCGAATGAATGCTATTAACTCCCCGAGAGTATATATGCGTTCACTGGCAACCAGACAATCTAATCTGGCATTATCAAAATATGTGGCTGAAGCAATAGAGGTATTAAAAGCTGCAGAATTTGATATCATCATTCTGGAAACATCAGGAATAGGACAATCAGATACCGAAATCTTAGAACATAGTGATACTTCTCTATATGTAATGACTCCCGAGTTTGGGGCGGCAACACAATTAGAAAAGATAGATATGTTAGATTTTGCTGATCTGGTAGCTATCAATAAGTTTGATAAAAGAGGTTCTCTGGATGCTTTGCGTGATGTAAAAAAACAATATATGCGTAATCATCAGTTGTGGGATATTCCACAAGATGAGTTACCTGTATACGGAACTATTGCTTCGCAGTTTAATGATCCGGGAATGAATACACTCTACAAGGCTATTATGGATAAAGTCGTAGAGAGGACAGGTGCAGCACTTCAATCAGATTTTCATATTTCTAAAGAAATGTCTGAAAAAATATTTGTGATCCCTCCAAGTAGAACCCGATACTTATCAGAAATTGCAGAAAACAATAGAGCATATGATAAAACAGCAAATACTCAAGTAGAGGTCGCTCAAAAATTATATGGAATTTATAAAACAATTTGTAGTGTTGCAGATATTCATTTTCTTGGTTTATCCAAAAATGGTATAGACGATGATGGGTTGAGAGATATAAAAGATGATGATAAGAAAGTATTCTTAAAATTACTTTTAGCAGAATTTGATAGAGTAAAACTTAACCTTGACCCTTATAATTGGGAAATTATTACAGGTTGGGGAACCAAAGTCAAAAAATATAAAGATCCTATCTACTCATTTAAAGTAAGAGATAAGGAAATAAAAATTGAAACACATACAGAATCGTTATCACATAGTCAGATTCCTAAAGTAGCATTACCCAAATATGAAGCTTGGGGGGATGTTTTAAAATGGTGTTTGCAAGAAAATGTTCCTGGTGAGTTTCCGTATGCTTCAGGGCTGTATCCTTTTAAACGTACAGGAGAAGATCCGACTCGAATGTTTGCAGGTGAAGGAGGTCCAGAACGAACGAATCGTCGTTTCCATTATGTAAGTTTAGGAATGCCGGCCAAACGTCTTTCTACTGCATTTGATTCGGTAACATTGTATGGAAATGACCCTGATCATAGACCTGATATATATGGTAAGATTGGTAATGCGGGAGTTTCTATTTGTTGTCTTGATGATGCTAAGAAATTGTACTCTGGCTTCGATTTAACTCATGCCATGACTTCGGTAAGTATGACGATCAATGGACCAGCACCTATGTTGTTAGGATTCTTTATGAATGCAGCAATTGATCAAAATTGCGAGAAGTATATTAAAGAGAATGACCTAGAGACAGAAGTAGCCGAAAAAATCAATAAAATTTATAAGGAAAAGGGAGTAGAACGCCCAAAATATCAAGGTGAATTACCAGAAGGTAATGATGGGCTTGGATTAATGCTTCTTGGGGTTACAGGAGATCAGGTTTTACCAGCAGAGGTGTATAACGAAATTAAGGCGACCACCTTAAATACTGTTAGAGGAACTGTGCAAGCAGATATTCTTAAAGAAGATCAAGCACAAAACACATGTATTTTCTCTACAGAATTTGCGCTTAGATTAATGGGAGATGTGCAAGAATATTTTATAGAAGAACAAGTACGTAATTTCTATTCGGTATCTATATCCGGATATCATATTGCAGAGGCAGGAGCAAATCCTATTACTCAATTAGCACTAACATTGGCAAACGGATTTACATATGTAGAGTATTATCTAAGCCGCGGAATGGATATCAATAAATTTGGACCTAACTTATCTTTCTTTTTCTCTAATGGTATTGATCCAGAATATGCCGTGATTGGTAGAGTAGCACGTAAAATTTGGGCAAAAGCCTTAAAACATAAATACGGAGCTAATTCTAGAGCACAAATGCTAAAATATCATATTCAGACTTCTGGTCGTTCATTACATGCTCAGGAGATTGATTTTAATGATATTCGTACTACACTTCAGGCATTGTATGCAATTTATGATAATTGTAACTCTTTACATACAAATGCATACGATGAGGCCATTACTACGCCAACAGAAGAATCTGTACGTAGAGCAATGGCAATACAGTTGATCATTAATAAAGAATTAGGGCTGGCTAAAAACGAAAACCCAATTCAAGGATCATTTATCATAGAAGAACTGACAGATTTAGTAGAAGAAGCTGTGCTAGCAGAGTTTGATAGAATCACAGAACGAGGAGGAGTATTAGGAGCTATGGAAACCATGTATCAGCGTAGTAAGATACAAGAAGAAAGTTTGTATTATGAAACATTGAAACACAATGGGGAGTTTCCAATCATTGGAGTAAATACATTTTTAAGCTCTAAAGGATCTCCAACAGTAACGCCAGGAGAAGTAATTCGTGCAACTGAAGAAGAAAAACAATATCAGATTACAATGCTAAACGAGTTGCAGAAGGGAAATACCGATGTTACAGCAGAATTGCTAAAAGATTTGCAACAAAAAGCAATCAGTAATCAAAACATCTTTGAAGCTTTAATGGAAGTCTGTAAAAAATGTTCGTTAGGACAAATCACAGCTTCCTTATTCGAAGTAGGAGGACAGTATCGACGTAATATGTAAGCAGACTCTCGCTTTTGCTTTGGCAAAAGCATAGAGATCGCTTATCCCAAACTTGTTTTGGGATCTATCTTAGTTAGGAGATTTCTTCAGTAAAATCTTAAAGATCAACTATCTCAAACTCGTTTTAGAATTTACAATGTTAGTATGATTAAGATGAATATAAATAGTGACGAAGTAATCTTTTTATAAGCAACAGATTACTTCATTATATTCACAATAATGATCATACTTTCTTAGAGTTTGTTTTTTTCTTCCATACATGATTTAGGCCTGCCAGGAACTTTATAACATTTCCTTGCATACAAGAATAGACTCCTTGCACCAATGTTGTATTTCCCGGCAGAAGGGAGACATACTAACCTTGCCGGGAAACCTAAAACCTGTGCAGGGGAGCATACTAATCTTACCGGGAAGCCTAAAACCTGTGCCGGGGAATATGAATACATTGCCGGGAAGCTTAAAAACTACTGTAGGGAGATGTTAAATACTTGCTGGGGTGAGCTATATCAGGATTTTTTGATTTTTATAAACTGCCAGACTTCTTTTGAACACAATTATAATCTGTATAAATTACAATACTGATCTCAACTTCCTTATAGATATTGATAATGATCAAAATTTCAATACCTTTAGACGTAAATGATAATCTGTGTTTAATACAATAGAATATACTGTAACGGCTATTGTTTGTCTTATTTCGGCAGTTGTAATTCAACGTATATTTAGCAAAGAAAAACTTAGAGGAGCTGATGTTAAAGCTATTCAAGGGATTATGTGGTTTGGTTTAGCCATATTTGTATGGGGTTTAGGAGCTTTAGTTAATCTGATTATGGTGGTAGCCTTGCAATGGTCACCTACGAATAAGGTTCTTATCTATTTTGGAGTACTAATTTCATTGGCGAATTCATTATGTATTATGCTATCACTCCCTTCTATAGAACATCCCAAAAAGCCAGGAATTATTGTTCGATTAGTAGAACGTTTTAGCGCGCGAGAATTTGTAAGTCTCTTTTGTGGTGTTTTAGGGATGATCACTTTTGTTTTTATAGCGGCTTCTTATGGTAATCCTGAAATAAGCAATAATTTTATCTGGTTAATCGATATTCCGATCTCTATATTAGTCGCAATATCATTACTTTATGAACTCAATAAAGCTTTTGTTGGTAGGCAAATGAAGTTTATGTATTTGCCAACATTTGCACTCTTTGTTCTTATTGTGATAGCAGTTTCACATCGAATGATTCCGCAGGATAGAGTTTTGCAATTTATAGATCAGGAGTTTTGGAGAACGCTTGGTAGTATTACAGCGATTTCATTTAAATTTCTTTTTATTCTGTTATTCTCAATACTGCTGTACAGTTGGAAATTTCTATCCGAAAAAGAACAACAGCAAAGTTTAACACAAAATCTGGAGGTTCAAAAGGCCAAACTTGTAAGAGATAATGAACAATTGAAATTAGCAAACGAAAGTCATTTGGATACCATTAAACGATTAAAAAATGACCTGAAAACTATTAAAGCTACCTCCAAGATAGAGCTTTCTGAACGACAAAAAGAGGTTTTAGGATATCTTGCACATTTTGGAAATCATAAGTCATATACCGAGATTGCCCAGGAAATGCATATTAGTACTGATGGGTTACAGACTCATATTCATCAAATCAAAAAGATGCTTAATATAAGCGGGGCGGGAGGTAAAGAGCAATTAATCGCCTTTGCAAAAGCAAATAGTTTTCTTAAGTATACTTCACTAAAAGACAATACGTAACCGCATGGTTAAGCATTTAGGAGTTGAATTTTGAATAGTGCTTAACCTTTTGTGGTGTTTATTTTTAGGGCAATTTGCTCTGAAAATTATTATATGTTATTTCCTTATATTATTTCAGAACAAAATTTAGATAAAAATATTGATCATGTCTTTGGAGAAGCTACCAGTTGGTTTGTAGATGCCATTTTAGCTGAAATACCTATAACATCAACAATTGGAATTCCTTGGGTTCTAGTGGTATTGATATTAGGTGCGAGTTATTTTACAATATATTTTAAGTTCGTTAATATCAGAAGTTTTTTTACTGCAATAAATGTAGTTAGAGGTAAATATGATGCTTTAGAAAACTCAGAACAAGAAATGTTTTATACACCTTCTCCTAATATATCATCAAAAGATACTAAGGCAAAAAATGATAATAAAGATACAAATGGAGAGGTAAGTCATTTTCAAGCATTAACTACTGCCGTTTCTGCAACTGTAGGACTTGGAAATATTGCAGGTGTAGCCATTGCATTATCTATTGGTGGTGCCGGAGCGACATTATGGATGGTAGTAGTTGGGGTATTAGGAATGTCTTCAAAATTTGTAGAATGTACTCTTGGGGTCAAATATAGAGAGATCAATAATGAGGGAAAGGTATTTGGAGGGCCAATGTATTATCTGACCAAAGGACTTAAAGAAAAAGGATATGCAAAATTAGGTAAGGTCTTATCAGTGCTATTTGCGGTTATGTGTATTGGAGGATCTTTTGGTGGTGGAAACATGTTTCAGGTAAATCAGGCTTTTAAATTGCTTAATCATGTTGTAATTTCAGATAATTCCATATTACATGGTCAGGGTTGGGTGTTTGGAGTTATTATGGCAATATTGGTAGGGGTTGTTATTATTGGCGGAATTAAAAAAATAGCAAGTGTTACCGATAAGATTGTACCTTTTATGGTATTAATTTACATTGGAGCAGTACTTACCGTTTTAGTACTATATAGCTCAGCTATTCCCGCTGCTTTTGGGGCGATCTGGGATGGTGCTTTTCATCCAGAAGGAGTGCTAGGAGGTTTTGTAGGTGTATTAATTCAGGGATTTAGACGCGGAGCTTTTAGTAATGAAGCAGGAGTAGGTAGTGCTTCTATTGCGCATAGTGCTGTAAAAACACGTTTTCCTGCGAGTGAAGGGCTCGTAGCATTACTCGAGCCTTTTATCGACACTGTGATAGTGTGTACTATGACTGCATTGGTTTTGATTATTACAGGGCAAATTCAAACAGGTGTCGAAATCAGCGATGAGCAAGGAGTTCTTCTCACTGCTTCTGCACTAGAGAGTGGTGTTTCATGGTTTCCATATCTGCTTACTATTGCGGTATTACTTTTTGCTTTCTCTTCTATGATTGCATGGTCATATTATGGTTACCAGGCCTGGAGCTATCTTTTTGGAAGAGGTAAACGAACAGAATATCTTTATAAGTTTATATTTTGTTGCTTTACGGTGATAGGTGCTGCTGCAACATTAAATGCAGTGACCGATTTTAGTGATGCCATGGTTTTTGCAATGATGGTACCTAATATGATAGGTTTGTTTTTGTTGAGTGATAAAGTAAAAGAAGAACTAAAAAGGTATAAGAAAAATATCAAAAAGATGATGAGTTAGTGATCATACTCAGTATGGTGGTATTTTTTTTGAATTTCTTTATCTTTATAGAAACACAACTCATCATGCAAAAATTACTTTTAGCGGTCTTCGTAACTACGATTTCATTTGCGCAGCAACAGCCATTAAAAGCTTTGGTAGGGGGCACTCTAATAGATGGATATGGGTCTACTCCAATACAAAATAGTGTAATCCTTATTGAAGGCGAGAAAATTAAAGCCGTAGGTTCCTTAAAAACATTACAAATACCAAAAAATGCAGAAGTGATTTCTACAGAAGGCATGTCTGTACTGCCAGGACTTTGGGATATGCACGTACATACAATGATTAATGGTCATGCTGATTATGCATATTGGGATAAGACATATCCGCCGCTGTTAGAAAATGTTATTATGCCTTCTTCTGCAGAGCAATTACTAATGGCTGGAGTAACTAGCGCCAGGGATTTAGGCGCACCACTAAAAGAAAGTATAGCTGTAAGAGATCGAATTAATAAAGGAGAGATTCCGGGAGCCACCCTTTATGTTTCAGGACCATTTATACAAAAAAAACCGTATCCCGGGACCGAAGCTTTTAGATGGGGAATAAATGGAGTAGAGGATGCCAGAAAAAAAATAAAAAAATTAGTCGATGCAGGAGTTGATTGTATTAAGCTTATAGATCAGGATCAAATGACTACAGCAGAACTACAAGCTGTGGTGGATACAGCTCATAAATATAAATTAAAGGTAGTAGCTCATGGTCATCGTCCACAAGAGATAAGAATGGGACTAAAGGCTGGTGTAGATTGCTTTGAGCATACGGGACTATCTTCAGCTCCAAGATATCCTGATGATGTGATAGAAGGAATTAAAGAGCGTACCGCTCAAATGAATCTTGGACCCATGTTTTGGTGCCCTACTGTAGAAGGATTATATAATTATGAATATGTTCGTGATAATGGAGAACATTTAGATAATGATTCCTGGCATAGAGGATTACACGATACGATTGTTGCAGACATAAAAAATAGTTTTACTCATAAAGATCGATTACCATATTTTCAACTCACTCCAATTCGTAAACCAACATTAGAAACTAAAGTTAAGCAATTGATGGATGCAGGAGTAGTGTTGATGATAGGAACAGATAGTGGTATTCCGATGAAATTTCATAGCCAATCAACTTGGAACGAATTAGATGTTTGGGTTAATGAATTCGGAATAGATCCAATGTATGCAATACGAGCAGCTACCTATTGGCCGTCATTATGGATGGGGGTTGCTGATAAAGTAGGAACTGTTACCGAAGGAAAATATGCCGATATCATTGCTGTAAAAGGTGATGTACTTCGTCATATTAATATATTACAGGATGTAGATATTATAATTAAAAAAGGGAAACGGTATAAATGAAACTAAAAGTATCTGTTTTTTTATTAGGTTTTATAGTTCTTGGAAATGCTCAGGACACCTTTGAAATTGGTAAAATTATTGATTCAATAAAGATTTCTGAAAGTACTAAAGAAACTTTTGCCCTATATCTTCCTCAATCTTTTAATCATACGCAACCGTCTTCTGTTGTGTATATTTTTGATCCCGCAGCTAGAGGTAAAGTAGGTATTAAACCTTTTATCAAAGCATCTGAGAGGTATAACTATATTTTAGTATGCTCTAATAATACAAGAAATGGTCCTTATGAACGAAATTTTGATATCACCGATAGATTATTTGATTTTACATTTTCGAATTTTCAAATTCGAGAAAACCAGGTTTTTTTAGCTGGATTTTCAGGAGGTTCACGATTGGCTTCTACTATTGCGGTATTAACCAATAAAATTGCAGGAGTAGTAGCTTGCGGAGCTGGTTTTTCTAGTAATCCCAATCATGTTCCTTCTACACAGAAGTTTTCCTATGCAGCTATTTGTGGAAATGAGGATATGAATTATGTGGAAATGATAAAAACAAAAAGATATTTGCAGAACTTTAATTTTACTCAGACTTTAATAACGTATAATGGAAATCATAGTTGGCCACACGAAGAAGAAATTTTAAAAGCATTTGATTGGCTGGAAATACAAGCATATAAAAAAGGTAAAAAAACAAAAACAGACGAACAGATTTATAAAAGTTATCAAAGTAATTATGCGGTAGCAGTAGAAGCAGAGAAAAATGAACGACGACTTCAGACCATTGAAAACTACCAACGACTCTTAGATACATATCAATCTTTTTATGATTTGGATAGTATAAAAACTAAGCTCAAAAACCTTAAAAAAGATAAGCTATATATCAAAACTATAAATTCATTGTCAAAAGTATTAGAAGAAGAAATAAAACAAACCGATAAATTTAACTTACGCTTTTCTGAAGATTATAAAAATCCCAAAAAGGTTAATTTTTCATGGTGGGAAAGAGAACTTGGTAAATTGAGAAAGTTAGAAAATTCTAAAGATTCTGAAATCCAAAAAATGGGAATGCGAATGCGATATAAAATCTTTGCTAGAGCTTATGAGAAGAGTAGCCCTAATCTTAACCAGGTAAATAGATTAGAAAACAATTTTGTGATACAATCCGTAAGATGGTTTATCCAGAATTTGATAAAAAATGGTTGAGATAATAGCTATAAGGTCATTAACCAATGATGTTGCAGACGTTTAAATTTTCTTAGTTCCTTACGTAATAAAACTAAAAATTCTTTACCATTACTTTCTGATTGTTCCAGGCGTTCACAATTTTTGTAAAGTCTATTAGTAATGTGTATTAAAGAATTAGCATGACGAATACGATCATCCTGAAAGGTTTGATTTTCTGCAGTTATAATTTTAGGGGCCAAAGCATCCGATTGTCGAATAATATCACCTGTAAAATAAATATGAGGATCTTCACTTCCATTACTTTGAAGGTGAGCTAAGTCATGAACAAGATAGCTTGAAATACTTCGCGAAAGCGTAAATATTTCTAAAGCCTTTTTATACAATCTCTTATTTCTCGGTTTTCGTCTCATAATATTTCGTTCTCCAAAAATAAAGTAATTTCTAATACTTTTTCTTTTGAAATTAAAGAGTAAAGGGTTATTTACCTTAACTATTAATTATAAATAGTATTTTTGATTTAAAATCAAAAATAAAGTAATGGAGTGTGTAATTATTACCAGGTATAGTAATCATTTTGATTGCAAATGTATAAAGGGAGTTCAAGCAAGAAATATTAAAAATACAGTATGAAAATAGATGCTACCAATTGGGGTATTTTACAATGCTTACAGAAAAATGCAAGGTTGTCTAATGCAGAAATAGGAAGAAAAGTTGGTTTAAGTTCTCCAGCTGTGGCTGAAAGAATCAAAAAAATGGAAGATTATGGTATTTTAAAAGGGTATAGAGCTGAAGTTTCATACACAAAAACAGGATACCAGTTAAAAGCTATTATTACACTACGTGCTTTTATGGGAAGATTACAACCTTTTTTAATTAAAGTGGCAACATATAAAGAAGTAATGAATTGTTATAGAATCACTGGTAATGAAAATATAATCATGGAGGTGGTTTTACGTGATCAAATGCATTTACAAGAATTTATTGATAGTCTTATTACCTATGGAGAAGTTAAAACTCATATCGTACTTTCTAATCTCATAGAGAGTAACCCTATTACTAATTCTTCAGGCTTAAATGAATTAGAAATTTAAATTTTTTGGCATGAGATTTGTGTATATATTTGTACGATGAACCATCTTTATCTTGTGTGAGGACATTAGTTAGGGAAACTAAAGAGAGTACAAGGGAAAGATAAAAAACGTCTGAAGGAATTTAGGCGTTTTTTTCTTTGAAAGTAATGTTGTTTAAACACTTGTTATAAAGAAAAGATATGGGTATTTTATTGAAAAAATCTGAATTCTTAAGTTGATACATTACAAAATTTTATAAATTACTACTAAAATGTGCATAAAGGCATCTTTTTTGCATTATTTTGGTATAAAACTTAATTATATCGTGCCGTTTTCTTTCTTGAAACAATATCTTATTCTTAGTATACTATGTCTTTCTTCACTGGGGTATGGACAAAACAAGCTTACACTTAAAAAAGGAATAGTAATGGATTCCTTATCCGTACCTTCTACAAAGGGTATGTTTAGTGTTTATCTCCCAAAAACTTTCGATACAAGCAAAAGTTGGCCTTTATTACTTGGTTTTGATTCTTCTGGAAAAACAGGAGGGATCACAAGATTATATAAAGCAGCTGCAGAAGAATATGGTTATATTGTGGTTATTGCAGATGTTTTAGAACATCAGAAACCAAAAGAAAAAGTTGAATATATGCTAACTTTTATGGACTATGTTCATTCTCTTTTTTCAATTCAAAAGAGAAGAGTCTATGTTACTGCTTTTGGAGATGATGCTAAAATTGTAAGCCTATTACCAGCATTATATTCTGATGAAATTGCGGGGGTTATTGCTATAGGAGATAGTTATTATTATAATTCGAGTGTAAGAATTAAAAAGAGTTTTTCTTATTTGGGTGTGGTGAATACTTCTAATTATAGATATAGAGACTTTTTTAATAATAAAGCATATCTTAAAAGTAAAGCAATTCCAGCAGATGTTTTTGTCTACAATGATACATCCAAATTACCTAATCAAAGGATTATAAATAAAGCACTTTCTACTTTTACGCTTCAAGCGATGCTCAAAGGTAGAATACCAAAGGATTCTATCAGGGTTCAGCGTTTGTTCAAAAGAGATTTAGCAGAGGTTGATTCCTATATAGGCAAAGGAGAGTTTTTATTCGCAAATGAAGAACTCAAGAGAATCCGAATTAAATACGGTATGTTTTTTAATACAAGTTATTTGAAAGAAGAACAAAAGGAAATTAAAAAGCGCAAAGAATATAAACGTGAAAAACGATTAGAGTCTAAATATAATTATAAAGAAAGGCTAATTAGAGAAAAATATATGTTTGCTCTTGAAGAAGATGTTGAAATAGAAGATTTTGAAAATCTAGGTTGGTGGAAATATCAAATGTCATTAGTCGATACATTGGTTCAGAATAAAGAAAAATATGCTCATGATACAGGGCTTAGGGCAAAGGGGTATTTAAAATATCTGGTGGATGCTTATAAAGCAGAATTATTAAAAGATAATAACAAATATCTGGTAAAAAGACTATTTCTTAATATACTGAGTACAATTGTAGATGAACAAGATTTTGAATCGTATAAAAAAATCATTTCTCTAAGTGCTCAAGATCAAGATTATGAAACTGCTTTATTCTATTTAGAAAAAATGTTACAAAATGGATATAAAGATGTAGATGCGCTTTATGTTATCGAAGGTACTCTGGCTTTGAAACTCTCTAAAGAATACAACGAACTCATAAAAAAATACCTCGGTACTTCTAAATATTTGTTTTCAAATTAAGCTGAAATCATAAAATTTTGTGTATTTCATCGATTTATTGTGTTTTTTGTCGTTATTTTTTTTGAATTAACAATTTTTTTACACTATATTTACATCATCAATAAAAAACTTTGATGTATGGCCAAAAACTAACATTTTAACTTGTATGACGATATAAATTAAAATATTAGTTTGGAATACATCAGGGTCGAATTAGGTGTGAGGACATTAGTCTAAAGACCCCAAATCTTGAAACTAAAGAGAGTACGTAATTTGCCCTAAAGACTGAAAGCGTTCATTGAACGCTTTCATTTTTTTTACCCACCTTACTCCTTTATTTAAATGTAAAAATACTGGTAAGAAAGTATGAATTATATATGTTCTCTATGATTTGTATGAATAGAAATGACTTCTGTTCTTGGAGTCAAGATAAATCAAATTATTTCTAAAGCTTTACTTATTTATTATTAGATGAGGTACATCTTCAAGTTTCCAATCAATGACTAAACCTCCTGCTAATGATTGTGCTATCTCAGGGCCGTATAAGAATTCACATAAGTAGAGAGCGGCTTCGAAGCTTTTAGCACCTCCTGCAGAGGTTATGTATTTTCCATCATGAACAAATAATACTTCTTTTCTGATATCCAATTTTGGAAACATGGCACGCATTTTATCAATATCACTAGGAAATGTTGTAGAAACTATAGTGTCTAAGACTCCTGCTTTTGCCAAAACAAAAGCTCCATCGCAATGTGAAGTCATAAATGTAGCTTTACTGTCCACTTGTTTTATAAATTCAATCATGGCATGATCATCTAAGTCGGTATCGAGGTGATGCTCTGCACTGGGAACTACCAAAATATCAATATGAGGTAAAGAATCTTTAAGATAATTATAATCAGGAATAATTTTTACACCTTCAAAGGTAGTTATTGGCAGATCAGTATTTGCTACCGTAAAAACATTCATTTGTTTAATATTCTTTCGATACTGTGTATGTTGAAAAATATCATAAGGAGCGGTGAATTCTGTATTGTACGTTCCGTCCATAATCAAAAAAGCAACGTTATATCGATTGGGTTCTAATTTTGGAAACGTCTTCTTTTCGGTTATTTTTTCTTCCTTGATGATTTGTTTTTTTTCTTGTTGTACCTGAGTACATCCAAAAAGAAATAGGGTAAGGAGAACCAAAATGAAATTTTTCATGAATCTAGATTTTAAATAGAAGTTTAATCAGTACTTTTTTCCTTAGTAATTTTTTGTTTTACAATGTAAAGTAAAAATGTTCCTAAAACGGCAATACAAGTCATAAAAATCCAGGTGTTGTTATATCCATATTGATTTATAAATTGCATTCCAGAATTATGCCCAAAAATATGAGCTGCAGAAAATGACATGCTATATAAGCCCATATATGCACCTTGTCTTCCTTTTTTTGCTCGATCCAATGCAAAAGCGTTTCCAAATGGAAAAGCAACCATTTCTCCCAGCGTAGCTATGATCATTCCCACAACTAGAATTCCTGCCCAAGGTGTAACTAATAAAAGAGCGAAGCTTATTCCGGTATAGATAAAACCATTGATTACATTCCCTATTTTTGAAAATCTAGATTTTTCTAAATACGCAATTAGAGGCATTTCAAAAAAGAATATAAGTGCACCATTTAAGGCGAGTAAAAGACCAATTTTTTCTTCAGATAACTTATGTATTTCTTTATAATATAAAGGTAACGTAGAGAAATATTGAACAAATATAAAACCAAATAAAGCAAGTGCAATTAAGAATATGATATAGATGCCATCCTTATAAGGTTTTATAGGGTTTTTAACAACAATTTCTTTGTCTTGCTCTTTGGCTTTTTTAGGGTTAAGCGTTTGTATCATTACAAAACCTGCTATAATGCAAGTGATTCCGTCTACCCAAAATAGACCGTTATATCCAATAGATGTAATGATAAGACCGCCAAGTGCTGGTCCTGCTGAGAATCCAAGATTAATAGCTAGCCGTATAAAAGTTAATGATCGTGTTTTATTTTCGGGTTTACTATAAGCGCTTAATGCAACAAAAAAAGCGGGTCTAGCCATATCAGCGATGGCAATAAGAATAAAGAAACCAATACAAATACTCCAGAAACTAGAAAAATACTGAATAGCAAGAAATGAAACCCCGGTTAACATAAGAGAGGTGAGGATGACTTTATAATACCCAATCTGATCACTTAGTTTACCTCCAAGCCAAGCTCCTGTAAATGAACCTAAGCCATAACTAGTCATGATCCAACCTACTTGTTCTAATGAAAAATCTAAATCATCGGTGAGATAGAGGGATAAAAATGGAATTACCATTGCTCCAGCCCGATTGATTAATGTAATTAATGCTAACCACCATACTTCTTTTGATAGTCCAGAAAAAGAATCAATATATTGAAGTAAAATCTTGCGCAATGAATTGATGATTTGTGTTGTTCCCTTGAATTTAAGGAGTAAAAGTAGCTTTTTATCTATTATTTGGGTACAATTTTATTAAAATTAATTAGTTAACTAATTGTAAATTGTACTTTTGCAAAAAAACAAAAGGGAAGTGTTTAGGTTATTATTGTTACTTATATTTTTCACAGGAAATACTATTGCTCAGGATTCTACGGCAATTAAAAGAATATTGTCTTTTCAGGAAAAGATCAATAGAGAGTTTTCTTCTGAAGAAATTTCACCATTAACTACAAAAGATTTTAAACGTTTTAAGAAACTAGAATTTTTTAAAATAGATACCTCGCTTTGTATTAAAGCAAAATTTGAGCGTACTCCTTATGAGACTCCATTTATAATGAAAACTACTACAGGGGCAGAACCTTTGTATGTAAAATATGGAGAAGCAAGATTTATACTTCAAGAAAAAGAATATGTATTGTGTATATATCAAAATCAGGGATTAAAAACTCAACCCGAATATGAAGACTATTTGTTTCTTCCTTTTACTGATTTGTCAAATGAGGAATCAAGTTATAGTGGAGGACGTTTTATAGATCTCAAAATACCCGAAGGAGAATCAATTCTAATTGATTTTAATACCGCTTATAATCCGTATTGCGCATATAATGATCGGTATTCTTGTCCAATCCCTCCCGAAGAAAATCATCTGGATGTGAAGATACTTGCCGGGGTTAAAAAATATAAGAAATATCCTGAAAATGAATAAAATAAAAAGCGTCCTGAATCTTCAGAACGCTTTTTGCTTTAAACAAATAATATATTGACTAAAAATATATATTAAAACTTATAGATCGCGCCTAACACAAAAGAAGAAAGACTTTTTGTAGCTTCACGATCATTATCCAAAAATGAATCTTCTGAAGCAGAATCTAATCTTAATTCTGGTTTAAGTGTTAAATCACCAATAGCATAACTTCCTGTTAATGTTGCTGCAATAACATCACCATCATTTTCTGAGTCTAATCCAATAACACCTGTTAATCCCCCATTATATACAGAGAAATATTCTCCTCTTAGTCCGATAGTAAATTTTTCTGAAGTTTTGTATTGTGGGTAAAGTGCTACTCCGTAGAAACCTGAAGCATCTCCATCTCCTTGTGGTTCGGTAGATAGGTATGTAGTATTTATACCAAGATAAAAATCTTCAGATACATCCCATCCTGTAGTAAGATCTACCTGAAAAGTAGGATCTACTTCATCTGTATCTCCTTCATTACCATATCTAAAGTTAAGAAATGCACTTCCACTATCAGTAGAGTATCCTAATTGTGCACCAACAATGTATGTGTCAAAAGGATTGTTTTCTGTATAATCAGTAGGATTCATAACAGCAAGCATTGCAGACCACTTTTCACTAAGTGCAAAATCTGCTTTTAAACCGGTATGAGAAAAAGGACCATATGAGAACATGTAAGAAGTAGAGTAGTTAAAGTTTCCTGTTGGAGAAATTACTTCATACCCTAGAAAAGTATTAAAGTTACCAACAGTAAGTTTAACTTTATCAGAAACATTCCAATATGCATATAATTGATTGACAATTTGCGCCGAACCATCAGAATTAAATACAGCATCTTCTCCTCTTTGTCCAAATACAAGATCAGCTACAAAACCAACTTTTTCACCTTCATACCCTAAAATCAGGTTAGCCATACCTAACGCAAAACCAGATTGATTTGCAAAAGAAGTTCCAGGAGCAATAAATGAATCGTCAGTACTAGCATCGCCGTCAAAATCATCTGACTCATTAGGAGCTCCGATATTATATCTAAAATATCCGTCTACAGATCCATTCACAGAGAAATTATCAAACCATTTTTTTTCTTCCTCTTCTTGTGCAATTGTGGTGAAGCTCACAAGAGCCAAAGCAACAAGACCTACTTTTCTTAAAAAATTTGTTACAGTTTTTGTTTTCATAATAAACATTAATTATTGTAATTGTTTTTAATTGGAACTGTAAAACTATGTCAAAAGAATTTTACCCCAATAAAAAATAGGGGGTATGCTTGTATTTTTATGCTTTTTTGATTTTTTACCCTAAAAAAATTAAGGTTTAATGTTTATTTGTGTAATTTTTAAGAATTTAAAAGTCTCTTTTTTGGATTTTTAAGAGTTTTTAAGGAAAATAAAGAGATAAGTAAATCTAATTATAACATTTTAGATGCTAAAAATTGTAAAAACTAAGATGAAGGAGATAAAATTATGAATAATTAGAAAAAATCAGCTTAGAGCTTGTTCACCTTTTTCTTCGGTTCTGATTCGATATACATTTTGTATGTCTGATACAAAAATTTTACCATCACCGACTTCGCCTGTTTTTGAGGCTTCAATAATGGTCTGAATCGTTTTTTCTTCAAATTCATCAGAGACAACAATAGAAAGGTATCTACGTTGGATATCAGAAGTACTGTAAGAAATTCCCCTGTATGTTTGTCCTTTTTTTTCGTTACCGACTCCAGTAACATCCCAATATGTAAAGAAATTTACTTCAATCTCATGTAGCGCATCCTTAACAGCTTTGAATCTTGATTTGCGGATAATAGCTTCGATTTTTTTCATGATTACAATATCGGTTTATTTTACAAGGAACATTCCTAAAAATACAAAAAGGAATCCAATAACAAAAGAACCAATTGTATATGCAAAGAAAGTAATGAAATCTCCAGATTTTAGTAACATATGGTTTTCATATGCAAATGTAGAAAAAGTAGTAAAGCCTCCACAGAAACCTGTTGCTAATAATGCAACTGCATTTTGGGATATGGCATTATTTTTAAGAGCTAGTCCTAAAATAATTCCAATTAATAGACTACCTAATATATTAGCTGTAAAGGTTCCATAAGGAATTCCGGTTGCTGTACTATTTAGATATTTACTAATTAGATAACGAGCTATACTTCCTGTGCCTCCCCCGATAAATACTAATAGTATTTGCTTCATTACTGGTAAAATTAAAACTGCATTTTACATCATTTGGTAAAATACAGTTTATATAAAGTTTTTATTTTATGGGAATATAAATTTCTGTAACCCATTCTGCAGGATTAGGCTGCAATGTTGGTTCTTCTCGATACACTTCAAAAGCCGGAGATTCTGTATTAGGTTCAAGACCATTTTCGGCGATATACTTGTAGCCAGCTTCCCATGCTTCTTTAAGATTTGTGTAGTCTCCTTTAAGTGTAGTTTTTACAACTTTTTGTTTAGGCAGGAAGTCACATTGTATTGCACCTTCTTCTGGAGTTACTACTTTGTCTCGTGTTGGAATAGCTGTTGAGAAAATGGCAGTACCTTGCTCTACATTATACTCATTGTATATCGTCAACGGCATTCCGGTTTGTGGAAGATTATTTTGTCTCATGTATGTGCTAACAGCAGGTATCATTTCTGCCATTTTTTCTGAAATTACGGCAATTGAAGATGTAGTTGCACTATACATATAAAATCCTCCTTCATGTTCTGTAACGCCGTCAACATGAATCGCATATTTTTTCATCTCACCATTTACATAAGCATCGAGCTTTTCTAGTCCTCTTGCATACATTGGTTTTATTGTTTGCGATAAACTGCTATCTTGAGTAGCCCAAAATGCTTTTTCCATAAAAGACTGCTTACCTTTCATTCCCCAGGTGACTTTTGTTTTTTTACCTTCAATTTTTTCAAACTTCCAGTATACATCACTTTTACTTTCTCCCATTGGAGTAATAAATGTGATTTTTTGATCTATACTGGTGAAGGGTAACACTTTTTTAGTTTCAATTTTACCATCACCTTGTGTCTCGCTTCTCCAGGTATAAGATCCTCCTTCACCACTTGTTTTTTCAGGGTATTCCATAACCAGATCATCAGATTCATCCATCCATGGACCCCACTTCTCCCAAGTTTTATATTCATTAATAGTACTAAATAATAATTCATCGGGAGCTTCTATTATTCTGCTTTCTTCTGCTTGGTATTCGCCATTAATTGTAGCGACATAAACCGCGCCACCAATGACTACTAGTAATAGCAGAAAAAATAAATACTTTATTATTTTCATGTTAGTTAGTTTTGATTGTTTGATCAGCTAATATAAACAAATTTAACATCCTTTTATTTTGTTACATTTGTCAAAAACAATAAAATAAAACAAATGAAACTCAATAGAATATTATTTTTTATTACTGTTGCGAGTCTGCTAATCGCATGTAAAAAAGATCCTAAAGTGACAGATCAGAGTGATCAGCAAGAGGATGTACAAGAGGTTGTAGAGGAAAAGTTTGATTATATGGTCGAGCAATTTGCTGACCTTAAAATTTTAAGGTATCAGATTCCTGGTTGGGATAATCTTACTTTAAAAGAGCAAAAGCTGGTTTTTTATCTTACACAAGCTGGATTGAGCGGTAGAGATATTATGTGGGATCAGAATTATCGTCATAATCTTACCATTCGAAAAGCACTAGAGAAAATTTATACCTCGTATGATGGAAATAAAACTTCTAAAGACTGGAAGGCTTTTGAAACATACTTAAAAAGAGTTTGGTTTTCTAATGGGATACACCATCATTATAGTAATGATAAAATCAAACCAGAGTTTAGTCAGGACTATTTAAGTTCTTTACTTGCTGCGACAAGTACAGAGATTTCTAAAGAGGTCTATGAAGCAATTTTTAATGATGAAGATGCTAAAAAAGTGAATCAAGCAAAAGGAATTGATAATGTAGCGTTATCAGCGGTTAATTTTTATGGCCCTGGGGTAACGAATGATGATGTAACCTCATTTTATGGAAAAATGAAATCTCCTGATAAAAATAAACCATTGTCATTTGGATTAAATTCTCAATTGGTAAAAGAAAATGGAACGTTAAAAGAGAGA
The DNA here is from genome assembly GCF_007489275.1 of Aquimarina algiphila. GTDB lineage: Bacteria > Bacteroidota > Bacteroidia > Flavobacteriales > Flavobacteriaceae > Aquimarina > Aquimarina algiphila. The sequence goes on along the minus strand of NZ_VLNR01000016.1, from coordinate 3,652 downwards.
GTTTATAAATCTGGAGGATTATATGGAGCTGCAATTGATGAAATCATTAAGTGGTTAGAAAAAGCGCAAGGTGTTGCAGAAAATAAAGCACAGGGAGATGCATTAGGTTTGTTAATCGAATATTATAAAACCGGGGATTTACAAACTTGGGATGATTATAATGTAGCATGGACAGCAGCTACAGAAGGTAATATTGACTATATCAACAGTTTTATTGAGGTGTATAATGACCCACTTGGATATAGAGGATCATATGAGACTATTGTACAGATAAAAGATTTTGATATGTCTAAAAAAATGTCTGTATTATCAGAAAATGCACAATGGTTTGAAGATAATTCTCCTTTAATGGATGAACATAAAAAAGATAGTGTCGTTGGAGTTTCTTATAAAGTGGTTGCTGTTGCAGGAGAAGCAGGAGATGCCTCTCCAAGTACACCAATCGGAGTTAATTTACCTAATGCAAATTGGATTAGAGCAGCAGTAGGTTCTAAGTCAGTATCCTTAGGAAATATTATAGGAGCGTATAATAATGCTGGAGGTTCTGGACGTTTAAAAGAATTTGTACATGATAATGAAGAGTTTGAACTAGAAGAACAATATGGACAGTTAGGAGATAAACTACATACTGCTTTGCATGAAGTTGTAGGACATGCGTCAGGACAATTAAACCCTGGAGTAGGTGAAACTAAAGAAACATTGAAGAACTATGCCTCTACAATGGAAGAAGGTCGTGCGGATTTAGTAGGCTTATATTATTTAATGGATCCTAAATTACAGGAACTAGGATTAGTAGAAGATTGGGAGAAAACTGGAAAAGCTGCTTATGATGGTTATATTAGAAATGGTTTATTGGGACAGCTTATACGTTTAAATCTTGGAGATGATGTTGAAGAAGCACATATGAGAAATCGACAGTGGGTGAGTGCATGGTCTTTTGAACAAGGAAAGAAGGATAATGTAATCGAAAAAGTAACCAGAGACGGTAAAACATATTATAATATTAATGATTATAAAAAGTTACGTGAAATCTTTGGACGTTTATTACGCGAAACCCAACGTATAAAATCAGAAGGAGATTATAAAGCTGCCGAAGAGCTGGTAGAAGGCTATGGTGTAAAAGTTGATCAGGCAATTCATGCAGAGGTATTAAAACGTAATGAACAATTTACTTCTGCTCCTTATAGTGGTTTTGTAAACCCTGTTTTAGTTCCTGAAATGGATGAAAATGGAGAAATCACAAAAATTAATGTTACTCAACCAGAAGATTTTGTATCTCAAATGTTGATGTATAGTAAGCATTATAACTTTTTGCCAGAAGTGAACTAGTAAATAATATTCAACATAAAAAGATCTCCTTTACCTAAAGTAAAGGAGATTTTTTTTGTTATAATAACTTAAAAATTATACTTTTTCTCGATTGCATAACGTAATAATTCTCCTTTGCCATGAAGTCCGAGTTTGCGAATAATGTTTTTACGATGAGTTTCGACGGTAGACACTGAATTAAAACGTATCGCTGCAATTTCTGATGAGGTTTTTCCTTGTCCGATGAGTTTTAAAATTTCTCTTTCACTTTTAGAAAGTAATTGCTTTTTGGCAGACTGTTTACCATCTTCGGAGAAAAGAGATATATCGATAGCGGCATCAAAATAGGTTTCTCCTTGTACTACTTGATGTATAGCACTCAACACTTCTTCCAGCGGTGAGTTTTTTAATAAATATCCAGATGCTCCGGCATCAACCATTTGCTTAATCGCATCTTCCTGATCAAACATAGAAAAAGCAATAATTTTGGTATGCGGAAATTCTTTTTTTATGATTTTGGTTGCAGCAATCCCATCAATTTTAGGCATTCTAATATCGGTTAACACTATCTTGGGTTGTTTTTTACGAACAATGTCCAGCAATTCTTCTCCATCGTTGGCCATTCCTACAATAGATATTTCTTCTTCATATCTTAAAAGAAGTTCTACCCCGTCGATAAGAGATTGGTGATCTTCAGCTATTGCAATAGTGATCATATCGGTATATTTATGATGATATTAGTTCCTTTTCCTATGGTCGAATCAATTTCGAAGGTTCCTTCGAGATGTTCTATGCGTTTTTCTATAGTTCTTAATCCCATACCGTCTTTTTGAGAAATCACTTTTGTGTCAAATCCTTTTCCATTATCCTCAATGATAATGTTTAACAGGGAATCATGATTGGTTAAAGAAATATGTACTTCTGTTGCGTTGGCATGTTTAATAATATTTGTAATTAATTCTTGTATCATTCTAAAGATTGAAATCTCTAAGGCATTATCCAATCGTTCTTCCAACCCATAATCTTGTACTACGATTTGCAACGCATCACCATTAGAGGCTTTTTTTGCAAATTTTTTAATGGCAGGTAATAATCCCTGATTGGCCATTACACCACTATTTTTTTCATGAGCTATGGTTCTTACTTTTTGATATGCTTCTTCTAGCAAATGATCTGTCTTAGCGTAGAGTTCTTCAAGGTTTTCTATTTTTGAGTTATTTCTATTTTTGGTCAAGTGCTGGAAATGAAGTTTGACGGTGGCCAATGTACTTCCTAGATTATCATGTAGCTCATTGGCTAAACGTTGTCGTTCTTTTTCCTGGCCAGAAATCATAGCATCAATAGCAGTAAGTTCCTGATCTTTGAGCAGTTTTTCTGTTTTTTGAATTTCAATTTGTCTTTCCTGTTCGGCTATACGTTGTTTACGTCTGGTGTTTTTGTAAATAAGCAATGCGATTATAAATCCTACGATAAGAATAGAAATAGAACCTATTAAAAAGTTTCGGTTTCGTATTCGGCTAGCTTCAGTTTTAAGGTTGGTATTAAGAAGTTGTACTATTCTTTTTTCTTTTTCTACTGTTTGGTATTTGGTTTCTATCTCATTTAGTTTTAGAGCAATTTCATATTCATTAAATTGTTTTAGAGCTTCTTTTTCCTTACTGATATAATGGTATGCACTATCAAAATTTTTGAGATTCTTATGAGTTTCAGCTATGGCTAGATATAAATAAGATTTTTTTAAGAAACTATTTTTAGGAATTTTGTATTTGTTCGCTTTCTCAAAATATTGTAATGCAATTTTTGGTTGATTACTATAATTATATGCAACTCCTAGGTTATTATAGATTCCAAATAGTTTTTCTTCTTTCTCTATGTCTAAGTCGGAAACTTTATTATATTTTTCAGTAGCTTTATTAAAATAATATATAGCACTATCATTTTTTTTATTAAAATGACTTTGTTGAATTCCTAAAATTTGATAAAGCGTTCCTTGTAATAAGTAATTTTTCTTCTTTTCGATTGATTTTAATGCCTTTTTATATTCTTTGATATAAGGTTTATTTGTTCGATATGAAATATTAGTATATTTATAATAATCATAATAGGCACTATCAGTAGGGGTTTTTAGATAATTATTATATATATCAAGATATTCATCTAGAAGCTCAAATAATTTTCGATTACCGAAAGTGAATTTTAATAATTTTCTGAATGTTGGCTATTTCGGAGTGACTGTGCCACCTATTTCGGTCAAATGGTGCCACTAAGAGAGATCTTGCAATAATAGTTAAATTTTGTTATTAGTCCTTTTTAATTTTTCCTTTTCTTAATGATTCCCCCACAA
>NZ_VLNR01000159.1 GCF_007489275.1 Aquimarina algiphila | reverse complement strand
TTTTTCTTCAATTAGTTCAGGAATATCTGAAGGCTTTAAGTCATCATATATATTAATGTTACCATTAAAGTTTCCCCATCTTTTCTTTTTATTGAATATTCCCATTTAATTTTTCCTATGTGCTACAACGGTCTAAATAAACACACGTTTTAATGGTGTTTATTTTTTGTTAGACACAGGTAAAAAATATTATTTAGTTTTAGAAATCACTTTTTCATAGAGTAAAGAAGAGAATAAAGAGTCCTTTAAATTACTTGGTAAATAAAATAGACCATAAACTATTTCTCCATATTTTACTTTTGATGGTAAGTCATCATCTATATCAATGAAAGTACGATCTGTATATTGATTAGAAATTAAAAAAGGGATATTATCTTTATAAACTTGCTCTATTTTTAATTGATTAAAATTTGTTCCAACTGCATTTGACATATGTTCAGCAAAACTACCTCCACTATAAAGCGCATTTAAATTAACTAGCACAAAATCTTTATCCATTGCTAAATCAAATCTATATAATTCATAATTAGATTCATCAGGATTTTTTAAGGCAAACTTAAATTTCGTTTCCTTATAAATTGTATCATTTTGATCCCATACCTGAATTCTATAGTGCCCCTCAGGAATTCGCTTAATAATACTTTCGTTTGGCTTGACTACTTCATCAACATACCATGTTTTTGATAATTCACCATCTTTTTCAATCCATTCAAACGTGACTGATTTTGTAGCGTCACTTGTGTTTAAAAAATAAAAAGATTGTCTGGGGCCATCACTTTTATCAGCTATAATACCCAAAATAATAGCTACTAATAGCAATATGCTTATAGAAAAGCACCCTATTTTTAGTCCTTTTCTCATCCCATTATTTCTTTTTGAATATCCTGAACCAATTTATTTGATTCTTCATTGTCTTTTTTTGTAATAATCATTTTTTGTAAAATAAATATGAGAATCGCAGCTGGAATTAGAGCTATTAGTCCTCCTAAGCCAGCAGCTAATTTATAACCAGGTAAAAAGGCTAAAGGTTCTATATCATTCATACCCATATACGCACCTAATAATAAAAAAGAAATACCAATAGTATAAATAAGTATTCTGCCAATTTTAGAAGATTTTGTGACATCAATTTCTAATTTTGTTGGCATATCTTTTGTCCAATTAAGATCTATTACACTTCCAACTTTATTCCCTCTACTAACTTTAATTTCACGTGACCAATCTTTGTCTGGGGATTTAAACTCTTCAGAAACAATCTCATAACTGTTTGCAAATCTTTCTTGAATCTTCTCAATGATTTTGTTTGAAGCCTCAAGTAATACTTTGTCAGCACTATTGTTTTCGTCAATATTTAAATTAGTGATAATTTTTTCTTCTTTTAGTTCCATATTAAATTGTTTTTAATTTCTTGTGTCTAACGTCTTTTGTATGTTGCGTTTGCCTGCCGAAGGCGGCATATGCAATATACAAATTGTTGTGGCACGTTTTTAAATATTCATTCCGTAGTCCCACTTTTTTATTCCTTTTTCTTTTAGCTTTTCTTTCA
>NZ_VLNR01000158.1 GCF_007489275.1 Aquimarina algiphila | reverse complement strand
TACATTGGCAACAGATTATAGTAAGCCAGTGGAATTTACAGTAACGGCAGAAGATGGTACAACCCAAGAGTATACAGTAACAGTAACTGTTGAAACTGCTAATGAGGGTAAACCATTTGTTACAACATGGAAATTTTCTGAGGACAATGAATCGATAATAATACCTACATCAAATGATTTTATATATGATTTTACAATAGATTGGGGAGATGGTGTGGTTCAAAATGGACGAACAGGTTATTCTAAGCATACATATGCAAATGCAGGAGAGTATACGGTGAAAATATTTGGTACTTTTCCTTCAATAGGATCTATGGATTATGATTCTAGTAAAAAAATTATAAGTATAGATAGTTGGGGAGGTATAGAATGGCAATCTATGGAAAATGCTTTCATAAATTGCTCTAATTTAATTTATAAAGCTACTGATGCTCCAGATTTATCAAATGTCACAAGCATGAAATCTATGTTTAGTAGGGCAACTTCTTTTAATGGAGACATAGGTGGTTGGAATGTATCTAATGTTACAGATATGGCAGGTATGTTTTCTGGTGCTACTTCTTTTAATGGAGATATTAGTAAGTGGAATATGTCTAATGTTACAGATGTGAGTTCGATGTTTTCATGGGCTAAATTTTTTAATCAAGATATAGGTGGTTGGGATATGTCTAATGTTGTAAATATGGGAAGAATGTTTTTTGATGCTGAATCTTTTAATCAAGATATAGGGGGTTGGAGTGTTTCTAATGTTGTTTATATGACTAGTTTGTTTTCTGATGCTGAATCTTTTAATGGAGATATAAGTAATTGGAATGTTTCTAATGTTACAGATATGGGTGGTATGTTTTACAATGCTATATCTTTTAACCAAGATATAGGGGGTTGGAATGTTTCTAACGTTACAGATATGAGCAGTATGTTTTACGGTGCTAGAAATTTTAGCCAAGATATAGGGGGTTGGAATGTCTCTAATGTAACAAATATGCATGCTATGTTTTCTTTAGCTGGTTTTAATCAAGATATAGGGGGGTGGAATGTCTCTAGTGTTGTTGATATGGGAGATATGTTTGCTCTTGCAACTTCTTTTGATCAAAATCTTGGTGATTGGGATGTCTCTAATGTTACTAAAATGGATTCTATGTTTAGAAATATAACTTTATCTACCTCAAATTATGATGCATTATTAATAGGTTGGGAGAAAAATGGGGTGTCTAAAAACATAAACTTTAATGGAGGTTTTAGTAAATATAGGTCTCAGGCTGCTGTACAAGCTAGAGGACGTTTAAAAAATAATAATAATTGGTTAATAACAGATGGAGGTAAGGAATAATAAGTAAAATAATTTAAGATTTAATTCTAAATAAGAGTAAAAACCATCCATTTTGGGTGGTTTTTTGCTTTTGTGTAAGCTTTATTTTTGCAAAAAAATATTTTTAACATGAAAACACCTAATTTTTTCCTTATTGCATTATTGCTATTGGTAATAACATCTTGTTCCAAAGATGATGAACCAGTAGTAAAAAGTAAATTAAAAGAGCTTACATCGTTTGTAATAAAAGATATAGAAGCCACAGTAGATG
>NZ_VLNR01000157.1 GCF_007489275.1 Aquimarina algiphila | reverse complement strand
AAGTAATTTAAAGGACTCTTTATTCTCTTCTTTACTCTATGAAAAAGTGATTTCTAAAACTAAATAATATTTTTTACCTGTGTCTAACAAAAAATAAACACCATTAAAACGTGTGTTTATTTAGACCGTTGTAGCCAATTAAACTGAATGCGAAAAACAGTCGAATTTATAGAAGATAGAATTAAGTGGAGAGCTTCTCAACATAATCTGCCGAATAAAAATGTATTTTTATTTGAGAACTTTACTGACGAAGTCAAAATGAAATACTTAAATCATTTTGACGAAAAAGATAGCGGAAAAATAATCTTACTATTTACGGATTCAAAGAATAATTGGACAGCATTAGGAACAAAAAGAATTATTGGGTATGATGGAACAAAACTCAACTCTGTAAAATTAGATGCAATTGAAGATGTGGATTCTAAAAATCGGAAAGAATATTTCGAAAAAGCAGAAGCTGGTGAAACTAAACTCAAAAAAAATAAAAAACACAACGAACGCGAATTGTTAGTCACTGAATTTGACGGGAAAGAAACGATTTTTATTACGAAAAAAGGAAATGACTTATTCTCTCTCTGGAATATTATGATTATGATAACAAGATTAAATAAATAAACTGGCCACAACACCATATATGTGATCATAGCAGCAAAGTGATCAATCCAGTGGTGATTGTATTTTTGGTAAGGCGCAGTGCTTGCAGAAAGTAAAAGTTAGCAACCAATGCGCAGAAAAATCGAAAAGCAGGTAACATTTTGCTCTGCTACGACACATATACAAAACGTTAACATTAATTTGAAAAAATTAAAAAACAAATATTGAAAAATGAAAATTTACTTCTTATATCTTTTTATCTCATTATTATCAACATCTGTTTTTAGTCAAAATAAATATTCAATAATATATGAAGCTGATGCTAATGGTGAAGTAATATCAGGGAATATTAATGATTTAAAAACGGCTATTCAAAATGGAAACCCTATAAGAGTCGGGTGGACTTTGAAATTACAAAATGACAAAGGAGATGTCAAAGAATTAGAGCATTGGACTGACTCAAAATTTCTAACTATAATAGACAACAACGTTTATGCTCAAATACACTCAATTTATCAACAAATAACGGATTTCAATAATCCTGATGGAGCATCAAAATTTTTAGACAATCAACCAAATGGATGGGTTGCAATTATAAGTACTTCTGGGATTATGAGACAAAAATATGCAGATATCTTAAAGTGGACTGAAGGTATGTCTAAAGAAGAAATTAATGCAATGGTTAGTGAGATGGAAACTTCAAAAGTGAAAACGAAATGGGCTACTATTGAATAAAAACTAATGTTAACATTATATATAAAATCAGAGCAAAGTTTGGTACCAATCGAAAGGTCATTTCCTTTTTGTAGTGGCGCTAAATTTTTATAAATTGTACAAGAAATAAAAATGCGCAGATAAATCGATTGGTTTAAGCTTACTTGCCCTGCTCCGATTCATATATTCAGCGTTAGGGCACATACTTGTTATCTGAAAAGCAAAACGCAATCTGAACCTGTCTGCGGACGAACCTCGATCGTGTGAACTGAGAATTTTTGCAGTGGTTTGTATCCGATCCAAAGTAAAAAAGCAATGAAAAAATCACTC
>NZ_VLNR01000156.1 GCF_007489275.1 Aquimarina algiphila | reverse complement strand
GATATTAGCATAGCAACGATTAATTCAAGTACTGGACTGATTACCGGAGTTGCAGCCGGTACAGTGACCATGACCTATACAGTAAGTGGTACAGGGGGATGTCCTGATGCTACAGCAACCAGGGATGTAACTATTACAGCACCACCCACAGCAGGAACCCTATCGGGAACTCAGGAAGCCTGTATTGCCGGTACGACAACCTTTAGTTCAACAGAGGCTGGAGGAAGCTGGAGTTCAGCTAACACATCAATCGCAACGATCAACGCAAGCACTGGACTGATTACGGGAGTTGCAGCCGGTACAGTGACCATGACCTATACGGTTAGTGGCACAGGGGGATGTCCTGATGCTACAGCGACAAGGGATGTAACCATTACCGCACCACCTACAGCAGGAACTCTATCGGGAACTCAAGAAGCCTGTATTGCTGGTACGACTACCTTTAGCTCAACAGAGGCAGGAGGAAGCTGGAGTTCAGCTAACACAGCAATCGCAACGATCAACGCAAGCACTGGACTGATTACCGGAGTTGCAGCGGGTACGGTGACGATGACCTATACGATAAGTGGTACAGGGGGATGTCCTGATGCTACAGCGACTAGAGATGTAACTATTACAGCTGCACCAGTTGCTGGAACTCTATCCGGAACTCAGGAAGCATGTATTGCCGGTACGACTACCTTTAGCTCAACAGAGGCAGGAGGAAGCTGGAGTTCAGCTAACACATCAATCGCAACGATCAACGCAAGCACTGGACTGATTACGGGAGTTGCAGCAGGTACGGTGACCATGACCTATACGATAAGTGGCACAGGGGGATGTCCTGATGCTACAGCGACAAGGGATGTAACTATTACCGCACCACCAGTTGCTGGAACATTATCCGGAACTCAGGAAGCCTGTATTGCCGGTACGACTACCTTTAGTTCAACTGAAGCAGGAGGAAGTTGGAGTTCGGCAAACACATCAATCGCAACCATCAACGCAAGCACTGGACTGATTACGGGAGTAGCAGCAGGTACGGTAACGATGACCTATACGATAAGTGGTACGGGCGGTTGTCCTGATGCTACAGCGACTAGAGATGTGACCATTACAGCACCACCAGTTGCTGGAACATTATCCGGAACTCAGGAAGCCTGTATTGCCGGTACGACTACTTTTAGCTCAACAGAGGCAGGAGGAAGTTGGAGTTCAGCCGATATTAGCATAGCAACGATTAATTCAAGCACCGGACTGATTACCGGAGTAGCAGCAGGTACAGTGACCATGACCTATACGGTCAGTGGTACAGGCGGTTGTCCTGATGCTACTGCAACAAGGGATGTAACTATTACAGCACCACCAGTTGCTGGAACCCTATCGGGAACTCAGGAAGCCTGTATTGCCGGTACGACTACCTTTAGTTCAACAGAGGCAGGTGGAAGCTGGAGTTCAGCAAACACAGCAATCGCTACGATTAATTCAAGCACCGGACTGATCACCGGAGTTGCAGCAGGTACGGTGACGATGACCTATACAGTAAGTGGTACAGGGGGATGTCCTGATGCTACAGCAACCAGGGATGTAACTATTACAGCACCACCAGTTGCTGGAACCCTATCCGGAACAACAGAAGCATGTATCGCCGGTACAACTA
>NZ_VLNR01000155.1 GCF_007489275.1 Aquimarina algiphila | reverse complement strand
TACTTGGTCATTTAGGCATGGTGTGTATGGGGTCCTGATTTGCACAGATCCAGAAGTTAAATTCATATATCGGTCGATTTAGGTAAGGGAAAGTGAAGATTCTCTATAGGATGCGGCGCTATGGGCTGTTCACTTTTGATAAAAACAATGATGTTTTTGAGGTTAATATTTTGATTGTCAAATTAATGACTTTTTAAAAATGAGAAAACCACCCTGAAAAATCGGGGAAAAAGGTGTGTCCTTTTTTTAATTCGGTGTAAAAATGACCTTCGTACTATGAAAAATGTCATACTTCTCAGTAAAGTTTTGGAAAACATGCGCCAATTGGATAAGGAGGGAAATCCAATTCCTTTTTCGATGGAGGTGAGAACATGGAATAATCAAAACAAAATGGGAGGCAAATTAAAAGTATATGAAAATGCAGTTTTGTGTATGCCTAAAGAGAAAGAAAAAGTAAGGGACTGGGCAAAGGTACTTTCGGTNTGAAAAATGTCATACTTCTCAGTAAAGTTTTAGAAAACATGCGTCAATTGGATAAGGAGGGAAATCCAATTCCTTTTTCGATGGAGGTGAGAACATGGAATAATCAAAACAAAATGGGAGGCAAATTAAAAGTATATGAAAATGCAGTTTTGTGTATGCCTAAAGAGAAAGAAAAAGTAAGGGACTGGGCAAAGGTACTTTCGGTTAAAACGCAGGAGGTCAAACGTAAAAATCCTAACCATTTTAAAAACTATACAAGGAATATAGAGCTTTCTACAGGGGAGGTAAAAAAGATCAATATTCTTTTAATCACCAAGTTTAACGGTTTAGAAGTAGTCTATTAATATGAAACAAACACACGGCGTATATTTTGGAAAGGCCTCGGTCAGTTTAATGGTTGATGAGAGGCATCAAAAACCAACAAAGGTAATCCATAAAGGAGAAACAAATTTTAAAAAAGGAGTGATTGCTCCATGGGGAGATGATAATAGGTACCCTAATAAATTTATGGATGCTATTCGTTTAAATGGAGCAGCTTCCGGAGGCTTAAGTTTACTTAAATCTGCGCACTATGGTAATGGTCTTACCTTTTATAAAAATCAAAAATCAGAAACTACAGGGAAAAGGGAAAAAGTAATAGAGTATAAAGAAGATCATCCAGAGGTGCAGGCGTTCTTTAAACGCAATAAGATGAATACCTTCTTTACAGAAACCATAAATGATCTGGAAAGTTACGGGATCGGTTTCCCTTCACTGATTCTCAGTAAAGATTATAAAAAGGTATTGCGTATTAGAAGACAAAAAACGGCATGGGGCAGACGTGAGCTGATGAACCCGTCTTCTGGTTTTTCTGAAATGGTATATTTCAAAAATCAATGGGATGATGATGACACTAAAGATGCTGCTAAAATTCATAGTGTAGACCCTATGTGGTGTTATGAAGAGATTTTAGAATACTGTCGGAAAAAACGGATTTATGAATTTGTATTGCCTGTTCATTATACAATGACCGATGAGGCCTACTATCCAAAACCCACATGGCATGCGATTTTTAACAACGGATGGTTAGAAGTTTCTAACTCTATCCCGATGTATAAAAAACATCTATTCAAAAATCAATTGAATATTAAATTCTTGGTTCATGTTAGTGAAGCATATTTCGAAGAACAATATGGTGATGATTGGACAGACAAATTTGATGTAGATGAGCGTAACAAAATCCGAGAGGAAACATTAAAAGCAATCGATGATCATTTGTCTGGTAATGAATCTTCCGGAAGAAGTATGTACTCCAGAAAGTTAAAGGACGATGATGGTAAATGGGTGAATGCTATTGAGATCGAGCCTATCGATAATAAAATGAAGGAAGGCTCCTATTTACCTGATGCTACAGCTGCTAATACTGAAATTCTATTTGCCATGATGGTAGATGCATCTTTAATTGGTGGAGGAGTGCCAGGAGGGAATATGGGATCTGGATCTGGTAGTGATAAGCGTGTAGCTTTTGATATCCTATCTGCATTATTTAAAACCAAACGGGATACTACATTACAGATATGGGATTTAATTAAAGAATGGAATGGGTGGGATCCGGATTTACAGGCAGGCTTTGAAAATGTGAAGCTCACGACTTTAGATAAAAACCCTAACGGTAAACAATCAGGAATATGAATTTAGTAAACAATAGACTTGAGTTACAAGAGTATGTCAATGTTACTTGGAATTTTGACTTCGATAAAGCACTACCTTTTATTAAGCGTGCAGAGCGTAAATACATTATCCCTAATATTGGTAAAGAAGAATATACAACTATCCTAAATCACGATGGAAGCGATTCCGATATCGCAGAGGTAAAGTATTTATTAGCGGAGGCCAGTGCAAATTTGGCTTTTCATTTAGGGTTTTCTCAATTGTGCGTACATATCACTAACTACGGTACAAAACAAACTGAACTGGAAGATACCAAGTCTATAGATTGGGCAACAAAACGTGATCTTCAACGGGGATTTACGGATACGGGATTTGAGGCCATTGATGAAGCTTTAAAAGCGATGGAATATTATGTAGATAAATTTCCGGATTGGAGGGATAGTGCTGCATATTCAGTTTTTAATGAACATTTTAATAAAAGAACGGATGAATTTCAACAGCACTTTAATATCTCCAGTTCCCGAAAAACATTTATTGCTTTAAAGCCTATAGTTAGAAAAATAGAAGAACAATATTTTTTACCCATGTTGGGAGAAGAGGCTATGAACCTTATAAAAACAAGAACAATGGATCCTGTCTTATCCAGAGCTTTGGATTTATGCCAAAAGGCCGAGGTAGCTCTTACCATAGCAAAATCTGTAGATTCAGGAGCTTTTGTAATGACAGGTAGTTCAGCTATGTATATCTGGGAGCAACTTCCATGGGAAAAGACTAGTGAATATTCTGATGAACGATTACATAAACTTAAAGACAGCCAACAAAAGGATGGAGAAGAATATTTAAAAAAACTAAATGCATTACTTGTTAAACATCCTGATGTGTTTCCTATACCACAAAGAGAATCGAAGCCTGCCAATAAAAATATTATAAAACTAAAGTCAGGCCTAGGATTATGATGTCCTTTTTTTTGGAAGACTGAAAAACGAATTTTGAACTATGTCAGAGAGAATTACATATAACGAAAAGACGAACCCTCGCCCGGTTGAAGATCGAACTCAGCAGGCAACTGCTGAAGATTTTAATGAGATCAAAGAAGTTGTCAATGCTCATGCAGATGATATTGAAAAATCACCGAGTTTTGGAGATATTCCTTCGGTCGCTGATGATCTTATATCTACCGTTGCCAATGCAGCTTTATCTGCTAATCAAGGGGTTGTANACCGAAAATCGAAATTTGAACTATGTCAGAGAGAATTACATATAACGAAAAGACGAACCCTCGCCCGGTTGAAGATCGAACTCAGCAGGCAACTGCTGAAGATTTTAATGAGATCAAAGAAGTTGTCAATGCTCATGCAGATGATATTGAAAAATCACCGAGTTTTAGCGATATTCCTTCGGTTGTTGATGACCTGATATCTACAGTTGCCAATGCAGCTTTATCTGCAAATCAAGGCGTTGTTTTAAAAGGGTTTATTGATCAAATATTATCGCTACTGAATAGTGATGATACTACACTGGATGAGTTACAGGAGATCGTAAATTATATCAAGCAAAATAAAGATGATCTTCAGAATCTTACCATTGCTAATATTGCAGGATTACCCGAAGAGTTTATAAAGGTTTACAATACAATAAAAGATAGTTTTACCGCTTCAAATATTGATATTGTATTAGATTGGAATACTGTAAGCAATAATCAGCCAGGAACTAATATTGGTTTAATTCGAGGTAATGCAACCAACGGACCTACTCCTGATGATACTATATTATTCTATTCATTATGCTTCGAGTATGGATCCAATGATGGAACTGGTGTTATTACCCAAATTGCTATTCCTTATGGAGATGCTGCTTCCTTAGCGAAAGGACTTTTTTACAGAGGTCGAAATAGTGATGTTTGGAGTGCATGGATACCACTTGGTTCTGGTGGGGAATCTGGTGGTTCATCAACTGGACTTGAGATGTTAACTGAGAATGGTAATGCTTTTTGGGCGTTGGTGGGTAGAGATCCTTTAAATTATGGGGATAGAGGCGCGTTCGCTATTGATTTTTCCTTAAGTAATAACCCTTCAACAACCAGAGGAGCTACTGGTGTGGGGTCTGTTGCTTTTGGTACTAGTGATTCACCTGGGCTATTGTCATTCGCAGCCAATGGTGATAATAATTCGGCAGGAGATTATTCAGCTTCTTTTAACTCAGATACTGATGCAGAAGGTTATGCTGGTTTTTCTGCGGGTGAAGGTACTTCGGCTCCTTCCTATGTTGAATTTTCAATTGGTTCTTATGGAACACAATATACAGCAGGGTCAGCTACTGAAAAAGTTGGAACTGATAGATTGTTTAATGCTGCCAATGGAACATCTCTTGCGCCGAGTGATGCATTTACCATTTTAAAGAATGGAGCTATGATCCTTCATCCTGTTCCAAAATCATCCATAGCAAGTCCTGTAGCCGGAACATTTATAACAGATAGTGATGATGCTAATAAAATTAAATTTCATGATGGAACAAATTGGAATGTAATCAATATGACCCCTGAATAATCATATATCCCAAAATAATACTTTATGAAAACAGAAAATACACTTTCCGGAATAGCATTGATGATTGCAAGTTTATCCATTGTTGAAGTTTTGAATATAAGCTTGGCTTTGGTGGTTGGTGTTACGGCAATCTTACTAAACATAAGAAAGTATAAGGCTGAAAAAGCACGGGAAAGTAAAGAAAAAGCAGAAAAAGAATTATTAGTAGAACAACTTAAAACCCTTAAAAATGAAAAATAAAGTAATAGGTGGAATCATTGGAGTATTAGGTGTAGTTTTTGCTTCCATGGGAGTGATTAACCTGACCGATACATTACCTAAAAGCGAAACTAAAAACTATAGAAAGCGTTCGCTAGAAAGGCCTTTGTATATCACGTATCATCATACGGCTAGTAAAGGGCAATCATTGAAACAAATTGCCAGAGGTCATTTGCATAGAGGCTTTCCGGAGATTGGATATTGTTTTGCTATTGGATGGGATGGGACAATATATCAATTAAATGATGTGAATGAAATTAGTTGGCATGATTCCGGACATAATACAAATTCCATTGGGATTGTGTTTGTGGGTAATTATCATGAAAAAGAATTGCCCGATGCTGCGTTACAAGCTGCAAAACGATTACAGGATTCCTTAAGTGTATATCTTAATATTGTGAGGGTTCGATACCATAGGCAAACTTCTCCTACTGCTTGTCCAGGTAAATATGCGATTAAAAAAATCCAACCTCTTTTAAGATGATCAATTATAAAAACCTTGCAGAGAACCTAATGATTACTATTGTTGTCATGATTTCAGCGATGTATGGAGGGTATTTGGTTTCTATAAGTGCTGCGGAAAGAATGCTGGACAACCAGAAAAGTATTATTGTAGAATCTATTCGAAAAGAGACCACTAGTATAACCAATGAGTTTAAAACCGAAATCAAAAAGCTAAAGGTTAAAAAAGATGGTAATGTTGATTTGAATATAGATCCAGTTT
>NZ_VLNR01000154.1 GCF_007489275.1 Aquimarina algiphila | reverse complement strand
CTACAGAGGCTGGAGGAAGCTGGAGTTCAGCCGATATTACTATTGCAACGATTAATTCAAGCACTGGACTGATTACCGGAGTAGCAGCCGGTACGGTGACCATGACCTATACGATAAGTGGTACAGGCGGTTGTCCTGATGCTACTGCAACCAGGGATGTAACTATTACAGCACCACCAGTTGCTGGAACATTATCCGGAACTCAGGAAGCCTGTATTGCCGGTACCACCACTTTTAGCTCAACAGAAGCAGGCGGAAGCTGGAGTTCAGCCGATATTAGCATAGCAACGATTAATTCAAGTACTGGACTGATTACCGGAGTTGCAGCCGGTACAGTGACCATGACCTATACAGTAAGTGGTACAGGGGGATGTCCTGATGCTACAGCAACCAGGGATGTAACTATTACAGCACCACCAGTTGCAGGAACTCTATCCGGAACTCAGGAAGCCTGTATTGCCGGTACGACTACCTTTAGTTCAACAGAAGCAGGCGGAAGCTGGAGTTCAGCTAACACATCAATCGCAACGATCAACGCAAGCACCGGACTGATTACGGGAGTTGCAGCAGGTACGGTGACCATGACCTATACGATAAGTGGTACGGGCGGTTGTCCTGATGCTACTGCAACCAGGGATGTGACCATTACAGCACCACCAGTTGCTGGAACATTATCCGGAACTCAGGAAGCCTGTATTGCCGGTACGACTACCTTTAGTTCAACAGAAGCAGGAGGAAGCTGGAGTTCGGCAAACACATCAATCGCAACCATCAACGCAAGCACTGGACTGATTACGGGAGTAGCAGCCGGTACGGTAACGATGACCTATACGATAAGTGGTACGGGCGGTTGTCCTGATGCTACTGCAACCAGGGATGTAACTATTACAGCACCACCAGTTGCTGGAACATTATCCGGAACTCAGGAAGCCTGTATTGCCGGTACCACCACTTTTAGCTCAACAGAAGCAGGCGGAAGCTGGAGTTCAGCTAACACATCAATCGCAACGATTAATTCAAGCACCGGACTGATTACCGGAGTAGCAGCAGGTACGGTGACCATGACCTATACAGTAAGTGGTACAGGGGGATGTCCTGATGCTACTGCGACAAGGGATGTAACCATTACAGCTGCACCAGTTGCTGGAACACTATCGGGAACTCAAGAAGCCTGTATTGCTGGTACGACTACCTTTAGCTCAACAGAGGCAGGAGGAAGCTGGAGTTCAGCTAACACAGCAATCGCAACCATCAACGCAAGCACTGGACTGATTACGGGAGTTGCAGCCGGTACGGTAACGATGACCTATACGATAAGTGGTACGGGCGGTTGTCCTGATGCTACTGCAACCAGGGATGTAACTATTACAGCACCACCCACAGCAGGAACTTTATCTGGAACAACAGAGGCCTGTATTGCCGGTACGACTACCTTTAGTTCAACAGAGGCAGGAGGAAGTTGGAGTTCGGCAAACACTGCAATCGCAACCATTAACGCAAGCACCGGACTGATTACGGGAGTAGCAGCCGGTACGGTGACGATGACCTATACGGTAAGTGGCACAGGGGGATGTCCTGATGCTACAGCGACTAGAGATGTAACCATTACCGCACCACCAGTTGCTGGAACTCTATCCGGAACTCAGGAAGCCTGTATTGCCGGTACAACAACCTTTAGTTCTACAGAAGCAGGAGGAAGCTGGAGTTCAGCCGATATTAGCATAGCAACGATTAATTCAAGTACTGGACTGATTACCGGAGTTGCAGCGGGTACTGTGACCATGACCTATACGATAAGTGGCACAGGGGGATGTCCTGATGCTACAGCGACAAGGGATGTGACCATTACAGCACCACCCACAGCAGGAACCCTATCGGGAACTCAGGAAGCCTGTATTGCCGGTACGACGACTTTTAGCTCAACAGAGGCAGGCGGAAGCTGGAGTTCAGCCGATATTAGCATAGCAACGATTAATTCAAGCACTGGACTGATTACCGGAGTAGCAGCAGGTACGGTGACGATGACCTATACGGTAAGTGGTACAGGCGGATGTCCTGATGCTACTGCGATTAGGGATGTAACCATTACCGCACCACCAGTTGCTGGAACACTATCGGGAACTCAGGAAGCCTGTATTG
>NZ_VLNR01000153.1 GCF_007489275.1 Aquimarina algiphila | reverse complement strand
CCGATACCCAGATATGGTTTAAGATTTCATTTTCTTCTACCTCACTCAGGATCAACTCCGAAAACAATAGCAATTTGGCATACTTCCAGAAATCACGGACTAATTGTAATAAAAAAGCCGGATCCGACCCGTTTTTACGCATTTTTTTTGCGCCCCTGGTTTGGGTTTTTGAGTCAGAAGTCCGGCTTTCCTCCGTGTTCTTGTCTTGTTCCTGTACGGTTCCTGTAACGTTAGTTTCTTTTGGACTGTGAGCCGATAGGTGAACTCCTTCTTCCGGAGTTATGAACTTATCCACAGTGCTATTATTATTCTTTTTTTGTTCCTGTTGTACATGAACTAATGGGTGTAAATTTTTCACTTCAGGGCATAATGCCCCTTTAATGTCTTTAATAATCCCCTGGATGTTTCCACTAGTTGTGGGTAACTTTTTAGGGGCAAAAACCTGCGAATTGATCCAGAGTTCAACTCCTGTTTTTCCTCTATGGATTTCTTTACTGATAAACCCTGCTGCTTTTAACCGTTCCTTGTGATTAATAATGGTGCGAACGGTACACCCTTTACAGGAAGCCAAACTTGGATTAAAGGTTTTAAAGCCATGGAGCTGTTCTGAAATATCTTCCCCCAATGAAACGGCATGATTGAGTTGTTTGGCGTACAATCGCGTAATCAGTTCTGCGGTGGCCCTGTGGTTGGCATTTAATCGCTCGGTCAATTGATTGTGTTTTTCGTTGTGCCGATCTATAAATGCCTTTGTGGCCATAAAGACCGTGCTAAAATCATAGTAGGGGCGTATAGGAGGTATTGTTTCTGTGGTCATGATATGATTTTTTAAGGTTTTTGGAGGGGATAAGGAATATTTATCCCCCGAAAACCATTTCTAATGAAGTGTTTTTTGTGTATGTCATACAATCTTTTGTCCATTGAGGTAGGCGATAATACTTTTCTTAGAATATAGTTTTCGCCTGCCATGCTGATAGTAATCAATGAGTTTTTCATCCCTGAGTATATAGAGCCGTTTCTTACTCTTTAACCCCATTAACTTAAGCGCTTGCTCGGTAGTCAGAAAATCATGCTCTTCTTCTGTTGCGGACTGGATTTGTTGATGCTTTTCATGGATGACTTTATACATGAGTACCATAGTCTCTTCCATGAGTTTATAATAACTGTCCTTTTCGAATACAATTAATTCCATTGTTATATTTTTGAATATGTTCTACTTTGTTTAAAGGATGCAGAAAGCTTGGTTTTTAATTTCAATACCAGTTTAAAAAAAACAGGATCCTACTGGTAGTGAAATTCTGGTTTTAGCCCCCGGATGATATCTCGGAAATCACCTTTTCAACATCTCTGGAATAAAGAAAACAAAAAAACAAAAGCGAATTTGGTGCGCAAGGGTTGCGCAACCCCATTAGAAAAGACAACAAAGTGTTGAATTTTAGATGTTTGTAAGTTTAAAGGTGTCACGCTAATTCACATTAAATCACAGAAAAAAAATTATAAATGCGCAAAAAAACACTGGAAACCCCAGTAAAACCGTTCAAAACCGTACTTAAATGCAACCCCTATAAACACTGGTGTTTCCAGAGGTTGTTAAAATATTAACATTAATTATAGAAAAGACCACAGAAAAAAGTGATCAAAATCGATTAAAAAATAGGGGGGGGTAAAACATAAAAAGGGCATCTGTAAGGGCCATACCAATATCCTGCTTAACGATTCCTTTTTAAAAGGTTGGACCTGCATTATGAAATCATTTTGGAATCCTTAAACTTCTGGATAGTATTTAGCATCCGGATTAAAAGGCGCTCAACAGAAGCTAACGTATCTTTACTACTGGAGTAGAATGCATTTTTAACACTGTTCTCTGAGATATCCTTATCATCTTTGGACATATAGATTTGTGAAAGGAATTTAAAATATTGTTGTTTATTTTCTTTGACACTCACAACTTTTATTTCTGTAAACAGTCGTGCAAACAAAGCTAATTCCGGGATGGTAAGGTTTATTTTTCTTTTTACAACTTTGGACTTGGTAATATTCACGATACCCATATCTGAACCGGGTATCTTTTTAGTATTGATTTGTTCAATTTCATAGGTTTGATGGGAGAGGGCTATACGCTGTCTGATGTAACTGATCAAATATGTTTTTAAGCTTGGGAACTCAGGATGGTAACTAATGGGGGAAGTCACCGGGACTTCTTCTACCCGTATCAGCTGACGGTACAGGTAGGTTTGTCGTTCGGTCTGGGTAGAAAAATCTTCCAATCGATGGAGTAATTCTATACTCATTGCCTTACCTACATTATGGGTATTCAGATCCAGGGCAATCATAAGGCTATAGACCTGATCGTGATCCGGGGATTCCAATTTTGTAAACAGACGTGTAAACAGGTCTATATATTTGCGGTAAAATTCACGTTTTATATAAGTTAATGGAGTAAAAGTATCTGAAGTAATTTTATATAAAGGTTTACAGAGTTCTATTTCAATTTCTTTAGGGAGTTTTTGCTGTTTGAAAAGGACAATTAATTCTTGAGAAACATCATAATAGGTAGAAATGAATTGTCGTCGTTGCTCATAAGATACTCCTAACTCTTTATCTAAATATGTGTCGCAACATTCTTCCATATAGATAAGTATGCGATCCAAGTATCGGT
>NZ_VLNR01000152.1 GCF_007489275.1 Aquimarina algiphila | reverse complement strand
AGAACCGAAATTAACTCGACTCAATTTACATTGGCACAATTCGAACTGTAAAAAGTGGCACAGTTTGAACTGAAATTACTGGCACTATAGCTCCGAAATCAGTGGCACAAATCAAACCGAATTATCCAATTATCAAAAAAAATATTACAGAAAAACTAAAAACAAATTTTAAAAATCCTGATAGTTTTGAATTTATTAGCATGACAATAAAAAAAACAATACCCGTCAAGGAGAGGAAGAAAACAATAACAAAGGAGTATCTAGATAAAGTTAAAAAATTAAATAAAGAATTAGATTCTCCAGAACTTTTGCATCAAGCGCAAACAGAGTTGGATTACTTAGAAAAGCAAACGGATGAAAATGCGGACGCAGTTTATTATGTTGATTTTGTCGCTAAAGGAGAAAACAGTTTTGGAGGAACAATACAAAATACCTATTCAGCAACAGTGCTAAATGATGATAAATATACTGTGCTAAAGGTCAAGTAAATAATATATTTATATTAAAAAAAAAGACTACAATAATTTATATATGTAGTCTTTTTTTTTGAATATTATAAGTTATATTAATTAATCACCGATTTTATCTATATCGATAGTGCCATCTGACTTTCTAGCTTTCATTAATATTTTTAAAGCTTCTATGTCAATCGATTTTTTGAAACCAATGTCTTCTCTAATAAATCTTTCAATATTTCTAGTTGCATACTCTGAAATTGCTTTATCGGGTACTCTTTCTCCATCTTTATTATAGAAAATACTCAGGTTGTGTACTAAACTTAAATTAGAAACACTTACATTGTGTTGTTCAATACTAGGGTCATTTAATAATCCATTCAATAGCTTTATCGCTGTATCAGACATGTTTCTAGCTCCTGATTCCCAGCTTTGAACTGCACTTAATGATACACCAAGCGCCTTTCCAAACTCTTTTTGACTTAATTTTAACTTTTTTCTAACTTGCTTAATATCAGACGAATTCATACAATGTAAGCTTATTTTTGTGTAAATGTAAGTATTTTATTTGCAAAATACATACATTGTAAGTATATTTGTATTGTTCAACAACAACAATACAGCAAATATATGGAAACCTTATCAATTAATAAGACCCGAAAACGCAAAACTACGGTAAAACCATATTCGAAAACTTCAATTAATTCGAATACTATTTCAAAATTGTTAAGTGCTGCAATAGTTGAAATTAACCAAGAAGATCAAACGATATTTCTTGAAGCTTTCCAGATAAATCACAATTACAATAAAGGTTATGTAATCACCATAGATACTTCTCCTATAGATGGTGAGTGGGATATGGCTATATCCTTTAATGGGGAGTTAATTGAACTTACTCAATTTCAAAAAGAGCAAATAGAAAATCAAATATATAACTACGCTATTGCGTCATAAATACATTGTCATGAAACAGACTTATACAATTACAATAGAAAGAGAAGTATCAGCACCAAGTGAAGCAGCTGCACAGGTAATAGCAAACAGTCTAGCGAACGACATTAATGGAAATGTTGCTAAAGTAGATAACAATAACGATTTACCATTTTAAATAAATCAAGAATGGACATAAAAGAGGCGGTTGCCGATGCATACGGCAAATTACCAAAAGGTTTAAAGAAGAGAGCTGTTGAAATTTACGGATGTAGTGTATCCTATTTCGATCGATTGGTAGCAGGTAATCCAAAAGATTTAAGTGTCTATTATGTTGCACTAAATGCTATTAAGCAAGCTGCAAAGGAATATAAAGAAGAGATCAATAATAAACTTGACGCGGTACAAGGAGTTAAAGTAGATGAATAATTATGGATTCAACAACTGTAAAATTAGATGGTAGAGAGGTTGTAGTTGTAGATAGGCAAGTATTTAGAGATATGCTTGGAGATTCCTATGAAATTGACCCGGGTATTCCTGTTTAAATAGAGCATAGCAAAACAGTTCCCAAAAGCGTGTTTATTTCAGTGTTAAAATTACGATTTTTTTCTTTTTCTTCTCATCGACTCTCCTT
>NZ_VLNR01000151.1 GCF_007489275.1 Aquimarina algiphila | reverse complement strand
TAGCTGCACTTAACACAGTTACTGTTATTGTATACTCTTTGGTTGTACCATCTTCTGCTGTTACTGTAAATTTCACTGGATTGCTATAATCTATAGCTGTTGTTGGGTCTGGGCTAATACTTGCTTTCTCTGATATTTCTGCTGTAGCTTTTAAAGCTGTAACTGTTGTTCCTACAGGCAAGGTAATTGCTACTGTTTTTAATTGTTCATCTACTGTGGCTTCTATATCTTTTATTACAAACGATGTAAGCTCTTTTAATTCACTTTTTACTACTGGTTCATCATCTT
This sequence comes from Aquimarina algiphila, assembly GCF_007489275.1. GTDB lineage: Bacteria > Bacteroidota > Bacteroidia > Flavobacteriales > Flavobacteriaceae > Aquimarina > Aquimarina algiphila. Next base: position 2,335 of record NZ_VLNR01000151.1, on the reverse strand, counting down.
TGGAACAAGATGTTATTACCAATAGCAATAATGCAATAAGGAAAAAATTGGGCGTTTTCATGTTAAAAATATTTTTTTTGCAAACATAAAGCTTATATAAAAGCAAAAAACCACCCAAAACGGGTGGTTTTTACTCTTATTTAGAATTAAATCTTAGATTATTTTACTTATTATTTTTTACCTCCATCTTTAATATCCCAATTGTTATCGTTTATTAAACGTTCTCTAGCTTGTACAGCAGCCTGAGACTTATAAATACTTTTACCTCCATGAAATTCTACATCTTTAGAAACACCGTTTTTCTCCCAACCTATTAGCAATGCTTCGTAATTAATATACGTTAATTTTGCATGCTCGAACATATCTCTCATATTCTTAACATTAGAAACATTCCAGTTACCAATGTTTTGATCAAATCTAAATGCCCTAGCAAACATATTCCGCATACTTATAACACTAGAAACATTCCAACCACCTATATCTTGATTAAAATTAATAGCTCCAAAAAACATACCTACCATATATTCTACATTAGAAACATTCCAATTCCCTATATCTTTATTAAAGTTACTAGCTCCACGAAACATATTTGACATATTTTTAACATTGGAGACATTCCAATCACCTATATCTTTATTAAAAGTTCCAGCTCCATAGAACATACCCCACATATTTGTAACATTAGATACGTTCCAGTTTCCAATGTCTCCATTAAAATAACGAACACCTTCAAACATCTGTCCCATATTTGTAACATTAGAAACATTCCAATCACCTATATCTTGATTAAAATTTTTAGCTCCAAAAAACATAGTATACATATTTGTTACATTAGAGACATTCCAATCACCTATATCTTGATTAAAATTTTTAGCACCAGAAAACATACTTTCCATATTTGTTACATTAGAAACATTCCAATCACCTATATCTTGATTAAAAGAGGTATTGCCAAACATAGACGCCATATCTGTAACATTAGAGACATTCCAACCACCTATATCTTGATTAAAATTAGTAGCTCCAAAAAACATATCTGCCATATATTCTACATTAGAAACATTCCATTTACTTATATCTCCATTAAAAGAAGTAGCACCAGAAAACATATTTTCCATATTTTCAACATTAGACACATCCCATTTACTTATATCTCCATTAAAAGAAGTTGCCATACTAAACATAGATTTCATGCTTGTGACATTTGATAAATCTGGACTATCTGTAGCTTTATAAATTAATTTAGGACAATGAGCAAAGGCATTTTCCATAGATTTCCATTGTATATCTCCCCAACTGTCTATACTAATAATTTGTTCGTTAACACTCAACACCGAACCCATTCTCCTCCTGTGAAACATTGGAAAATCACCAAAAATTTTCACTTGATATTTCCCTGGCTTACTATATGTATGTATACCATAGCCAGATGTATCAGTAGTTACAGTACCATCTCCCCAATCTATTGTATATTTATATTTATACTGGTCTGCAGTAGGCAATACAATGTCCTCATTTTCAGTAGTTGTTTCCCATGTTGTAACAAATGGTTTACCCTCATTAGCAGTTTCAACAGTTACTGTTACTGTATACTCTTGGGTTGTACCATCTTCTGCCGTTACTGTAAATTCCACTGGCTTACTATAATCTGTTGCCAATGTAGGGTCTGGGCTAATACTTGCTTTATCCGATATAACTGCTGTTGCTTTTAATCCCGTCTTTGATGTTCCTGATGGTAAACTTACTACTATTGTTTTAGAAGACTCATCTATAACTCCGTCTATTCCTTCTGTTGTTGTAAACTTGGTTATTGATTTTTCTGTACTAGCTGCACTTAACACAGTTACTGTTATTGTATACTCTTTGGTTGTACCATCTTCTGCTGTTACTGTAAATTTCACTGGATTGCTATAATCTATAGCTGTTGTTGGGTCTGGGCTAATACTTGCTTTCTCTGATATTTCTGCTNTGTATACTCTTGGGTTGTACCATCTTCTGCCGTTACTGTAAATTCCACTGGCTTACTATAATCTGTTGCCAATGTAGGGTCTGGGCTAATACTTGCTTTATCCGATATAACTGCTGTTGCTTTTAATCCCGTCTTTGATGTTCCTGATGGTAAACTTACTGCTATTGTTTTAGAAGACTCATCTATAACTCCGTCTACTCCTTCTATTGTAAACTTGGTTATTGATTTTCCTGTAATAGCTGCACTTAACACAGTTACTGTTATTGTATACTCTTTGGTTGTACCATCTTCTGCTGTTACTGTAAATTTCACTGGATTGCTATAATCTATAGCTGTTGTTGGGTCTGGGCTAATACTTGCTTTCTC
>NZ_VLNR01000150.1 GCF_007489275.1 Aquimarina algiphila | reverse complement strand
CTAATCCTTTTAAAACCTTGAGTATTTTATCGTAATTTGCTTGAAAGTTGTGCATATAAATTATAGTGTCGTAACTACAATTTACTGCCTTTTAGCAGTTTGCGCAACTTTTTCTAAATGCACAACGGGTTTTTTTATTTACTCTGTTAATTCCTTTCATAATAATTCTTTTTCCTATAAAATATTTTTGGCGGAAAAAGTTTGAAAAAAAATATGCCAATTTTCTAAATGTAAATCATGGAAAAAATTTCTTTTGTTATAACAATCGAAAGGATTCAAAAGATTATATAGAAGAAAATATAATTCCTGAGCTTACTAGCACAATTGAAATAGTATATCTAAAAGGAAAAGAAATTAAATCAGATTACAACATTGAGTTTATCTCGAAATCTCTATACAAATTAAAGACCTACAATAGATTTCCTCATTTAATGAAAATTAGGAACGGAAAGTTAATTGATAAGTCAATCAATAACCTATTTTACAACGTGCTAAATATGAGCAAATCGAAAACAGAATTATTGAATGAGATTCACTTCTTTTTTAAATATTGAAATAGATATGTCTCTATGTCGACATAATTTACTTGGAGTCTTTATAAATTAATATAGGACTCTAAAATGAAAATAACTTAAACCTGTATTATTCTTTTAGCATTAAATTGATGTGTCCATTTTGTACAAGACTTGATTTAGTTTTGTAACTAGATTTGCCGATTCATTTTAAATAAAAAATTATGAACGTAAAATCAAATTTAGTAACGTTAATAGTGATGGTTATAGTATCAGTTTCAATTTTTTCATGTTCAGACGGAGAAGATGGAGCGATTGGTCCTACTGGCGCAGATGGAGCGATTGGTCCTACTGGTGCAGATGGTGAACAGGGAGAACCAGGTACTGCAAATGTTATATATTCTGACTGGATAGCATCAGAAATTCCACAAACTATGCCTTCTTCTTCTGAAAATTTTCCAATAGCAGAAAATATAGAAGATGATATTATTGATTCCGCTGTTATTCTAGTGTATGGAAGAACTGCTAGTGGTGCGGTTTGGGCTCTACCTACAATTCTTGATTTTTTTCCTAATCAGGTTAATTATTCTTTTGCTGTAGGTAGTAATAAAGAGTTAACGGTAGTAGTCTCATTGGTTTCAGGGTCATTAGACCTACCTAATAACGCTTATCTTACAGATTATCGTTATGTACTTATTCCTGGTGGACAATTAATGGGAGGTGGTGCATCGGGAAGTAAATCTGCCAAAAATAAAAATGTAGATTACTCTAAAATGTCATACGAAGAAATTACAACTCAATTTAATATTCCAGAATAAAAGTTGTTTATCGTAAGTTAGAAAAATCACTTAATTTTTTCCTGCCCCTCAATAGTTACAGGTATATATGAGGGGCTTTTTCTTTTCAACTTATGAGAAAATTATATAATCCTTAAACTGTTATGTGTATTCATAACACAATCAAAAAATGGAAAATATAAAACATGACTAAATAATTGAAGCTTAAACTATATATGTATATAAGGTAATAACTCAAGAAGAAGGTTTAAAAGAATTGGTGGACAAATGATGCCACGCAAAACCAGAAGTAGGGAACGTCAATCATTTCAAATTTGGTGATGAATATTTCAATAAAATAAAAGTTGTAAAACTGAATTCACCAAATGAGGTTCATTGGGAGTGTGTAGATGGAGATAGAGAATGGATTGGGATTAATTATTTATCCTTTGAACTACAAGAAAAAGACGGAGGAACGTTTCTTAAGTTCTCCCATTTAAATTGAGCAGAAGAAAGTGAATTCTTTGGGTTTTGTAATCACCATTGGGGCAGGTTTTTGGATAGCCTTAAATCACTTTGTGAAACTGTTGTATATCAGACGAAAGTCAAATCACTTATAAAGATACATTTATTTATCGATTAGTAGACCGTTTGGAGATTCCTATGAAATTGACCCGGGTATTCCTGTTTAAATAGAGCATAGCAAAACAGTTCCCAAAAGCGTGTTTATTTCAGTGTTAAAATTACGATTTTTTTCTTTTTCTTCTCATCGACTCTCCTT
>NZ_VLNR01000015.1 GCF_007489275.1 Aquimarina algiphila | reverse complement strand
AGGGATTTAAAAATAGAATCTTATCAAAGATCACAGCAATGACCATTATTCAATATATCAATAGGTTTGAATTCAACAGAAATATAAACAACCTAAAAATTAATATTAACTAAATGCACAACGGGTTATGTACATATTTATTTATAGCATATTCATTTTTAGAAACCTCTTCTTCATTAATACTCAATAAACATGATGAAATACGAATTGATGGCAAAAATGTTATCATTTATAAAAATGGCAAATATGCAAATGATATCTCAATGATATATTTATAATCTTTTATCAAGATTAGGTATACTAAATTGTCGTCTATGAAAATTATACATATAATAATTACTATAGTACTTTTGAATGTTGTGTTTCATAATAGTTATGCACAGCAAGATGCTCAGTATACTCAATATATGTATAATACTATTAGTGTTAACCCTGCCTATGCCGGAAGTCGAGGAGTACTTAGTATTATGGGATTGCATCGTAGTCAATGGGTTGGTTTGGATGGTGCACCTCGTACTCAGACATTAACAATTAATACCCCCATGGGAACTAATGAACGTTTAGGGTTAGGATTGTCAATCGTTAATGATGAAATTGGTCCAACGGATGAGACTTATTTTGGTATCGATTTTTCATACACAATACCACTATCTGAAAGAGGAAAACTGAGTTTGGGAATTAAAGCAGGAGGACATTTACTAAATGTTGATTTCCAACGATTATCTCAGTTTAACGGTAATGATGCTTTATTTGAAAATAATATTGATAATAAATTTAGTCCACAAATAGGGGTAGGGTTTTACTATCATACTGATAAATTTTATTTTGGTTTAAGTGCTCCTAGTCTCTTAGAAACTAATCATTTTGATGAAAGTAGTACAAGTAGTGATAGTGAAGCGGTTAGCTTTTTGGCAGAAGAGCGTATTAACTATTATCTGATAACTGGTTATGTATTTGATCTAAATGATAATTTAAAGTTTAAACCAGCAGTATTAGGTAAATTGGTTTTTGGAGCACCATTACAAGTTGATGTTTCTGCAAATTTTTTGATGTATGAACGGCTAACTTTAGGAGTTGCCTATCGCTGGAGTGCAGCTGTGACAGGTCAGATAGGTTTTCAAATATCTGACGCATTAATGATTGGTTTAGCTTATGATAGAGAAACAACTGAACTGGGACAAACACAATTTAATGATGGGAGCTATGAAGTAATGTTAAGATTCGAGCTCTTTAAAAAATATAATAGAATGTTAACTCCTCGCTTCTTTTAAATCATTATTTTTCCTAATATAGTGGTTGATAGAAAAAATCAATTTGATAATGTTATTTCCAAAATGATTAGTTATTCTTTTTAAGAATTTATATATAAATTTTATATTCAAAAAAAGAATAATAATAAACATAATAATATTCTGTTATCAATACACAACTAACACTCTAAACAAATGGAAAAAGCTCAAGAATGGTTTAATTATGGTATCGAATTAGCAAAAGAATTTGGTCCAAAGCTAGTTACTGCAATTTTAATTTTTATTATAGGATCATGGGTAATAAAAAAAATGATAGGAAGTGCTGGACGAATAATGGCTAAAGGGAAGTATGATGAATCTTTGCAGAAATTTTTATTAAATCTTGTAAATTGGACCTTAAAAATATTTTTGATTATCCTTGTGATTTCCAGATTAGGGATAGATGTCACTACGTTTGCTGCTGTAATTGCTGCTGCTGGTTTAGCTGTTGGTTTAGCATTACAAGGATCCCTATCTAATTTTGCTGGTGGAGTACTTATCATGATTTTTAGACCTTACAAAATAGGGGATTTTATTGAAGCACAAGGAGTAGTAGGATCTGTAAAAGAAATTGAGATTTTTACAACAAAATTAATTACACCAGGAAATAAATTGGCTATTATACCTAATGGAGCTCTTGCAAATGGTAATATCATTAATTATACTGCCGAAGGTATGATGAGAGTAGACCTTACTATAGGTATCGGTTATGATGAAGATATTAAGCAGGCCAAAGAAGTATTGTTACAAGTATTAGTATCTAATCCAAAAGTTCTACAAGATCCCGCACCATCAGTAAATGTATCTCAATTGGGAGAGAGCTCTGTCGATTTTGCTGTCAGACCTTATTGTGCTCCAGAAGAATATTGGAATGTATATTTTGAAACGTTAGAAAACTGTAAACTTGCTCTAGATAAAGCAGGAATAGAAATTCCTTATCCTCATTCTGTAGAAATTCAAAAGAAAGCTTAGTAATAAAGAGAGAGAAATATATCAGGAGTTTTAATATGTATATTCTTCTTAAAAGCTATAAAACTAATTAACTATCGGAGAACTAGAGTATTATAATTATTTTGAGGATTTAATGCAGCTTGTTTTCCATAATTTGACGTTTTTTAAAAAAATAAAAACGGATAAAAGGCGTTAAATTATAGTTAAAAATAACTTTATTTAATTTCTATTGAAGAATATTCTTACTTTTTTTGTTTGTTGAAAATCACTGTTATTAAATTTCAAATCATTGTTTTTTAGGTGTTTATGACTTTTTTTGATTAGAATTTTAATTTATGTTATTTGAATTTTTTAGCGTATAAACGGGATAAAGATTTTTTACGGTTTAACCGTAATAATTAGGTGTTTTTGTCGTATGTGTGTTTGGCAAATTGTGATTATCTTTAAGTATTGTTTTTTAGTAAAACATGAAATATAGTTTAGAAGAATAAAAACTTATTTTCTTACCCCTACCTTTTGGTTTTTATATTCTATATATTTTTAATTTGTAAACACGTAGTAAGGTCAAATAAAATCTATATATGTAAATCTATATCATATATTTTTATTGATATATATAAGCAATATATGTACTATTTGTTTAGTACATGAATTATGATAAAAATAAAAATTGGTAAATAGTAAAATATGTTTTGGACAATTAGCTAGGAGTATTTTTTATAAAAATTATACTGTATACTAGACTAGATGTTTAAACAAAACAACCCCGCAATTGTAAAACTTTGGCGAGCCAACAAAAGCAGGGTCTGAATAACGATTAATTTAAAAATTAACCATTATGAGTGGATTATTAATTCTTGCAATTACAAGATATAATTTATGGTCTTGTTTTAATGAGACTTGTCTTTCCTTAAAAGAAAAGAAGATACATTCTTTTGGTAATTTTTCAAGTGCGAAATATAGGTATTCTTTATCTTTTTTACGGTATTCCCGTAAGTTTTTTAGCACTTTCTTAACAGTTTTTTTAACAGAGTTTAGAGCTTCTACATGCTATAAGAATATAGTTTATAGTTGTAATAATTTGATTTTCAGTGTTTTTTTTGTTTTTAAAAAGATGACGTTAAGCGATATATTTTTCCCTATTCATAAAACTAGTTTATCAGGTTTTTACAAGATTGAGGAAATGCGTTATGATATATAATATTGAAGAAGAAAAATAAAACCAATTACAATATTTATGTGATTGATTATAAAGTACATTTTGACAATGTGTTTACTATAAACCTCCTGTTGTTAGGGGTAATTTCAGGAGGTTTTAATTTAAAAAGTAGCATTTGTATTGTCAAATAAATAAAATGAAACTAATTATTAAAGTATAATTAGTTATAAGGTTACATTTTGACAATGTGTTTACTATAAACCTCCTGTTTTTAGGGGTAATTTCGGGAGGTTTTTATATTAATTTACAACTAGTCAGAAAAAAAATAAAATAACTAATGGAGATTAGTTATAAGAGTACATTTTGACAATGTGTTTACTATAAACCTCCTGTTTTTAGGGGTAATTGCGGGAGGTTTTATATTAGTTAGCTTTATTGATCAGATAAAAATATAAAGTAGCTGATAACTATTTAGTTATTAGTTATAAAAATACATTTTGACAATGTGTTTACTATAAACCTCTCGTTTTTAGGGGTAATTGCGGGAGGTTTTATATTGTCAAAAATCGAATGATTTCATATTTTAATTTTACGTGTTTTTAAAATCTGAATTTTAAATCGAGGATTACATTCTCATTTTAATTTCTATTAATGTGATATGTATTCCTATGTTAATATAAATTAAGTTAAATTAAGTAGATGGGCAGAGGGTTGTTTGATAAAACTATCAGACGACCCTCTTTTTTGAGTTTATAAGTATATTGTTTTATATTTTAGCAGCTATGATAGATATAAAACTGCTTGAATATTTAGAATCTTTTCTTACTCCTAGACGACAATATCTTAATAAAAAAGTTTTGGACAATAGAACAAATTATTTTACAGTTGCCGTAGAAGATGTATACCAATTACATAATACAAGTGCGGTGATAAGAAGTTGTGATGTGTTTGGTGTTCAGAATGTACATGTAATTGAAGAGGTAAATGTAAAACGGATAGATAGAGAAATTGCTATGGGAGCACAAAAATGGGTTGATATTAACCGGTATTCATCTACAAAAGAATGTATTGATGTTCTTAAAGCTAAAGGATATCAAATTGTGGCAACCTCTCCGCATGATGACTCAAAGGTTTTAGGAGATTTTAATATTAATCAACCCGCTGCTTTTTTCTTTGGAAGAGAGCAACAGGGGTTGAGTGATGAAGTACTTGAAGCTTCAGATAGTAGATTACATATACCTATGGTTGGTTTTACAGAAAGCCTAAATATTTCGGTGTCTGCTGCAATTATACTACAACATGTGACTTCTCAACTTAGAGATACGGAGATTAAATGGCAATTGCAAGAAGAAGAAAAACTACAAAAGCGAATGGAATGGGCGAAGAAAGTTATTAAAAGTCATGAGCAAATTATTGCACGTTACCATGATAATAAGTAAATTTCAAATAAATAAAATAACAGTTAAACGTTTTATATTATGATAGCATGGTTCGAAATTCCCGTTACTGATATGAATAGAGCAAAAGCTTTTTATGAAAAAGTATTCGATATTGAGATCTCCATACATGACATGGATGGCTTGCAAATGGGATGGTTTCCTAATAAAAATCAATCTGGTATTGCTACAGGATCTTTAGTTGAGGCAGAAGGTCATTATACTCTAAGTGAGAATGGGGTTTTAGTATATTTTTCTTGTACAGATGTATCAAATGAAATGAGTAAAGTAGAAGATGCTGGAGGAAAAGTAGTTTTAGATAAAAAGCAAATTTCTGAAGAGCATGGTTATATGGCTTATTTTATAGATTCAGAAGGTAATAGAATTGCACTACACTCTTCAAATTAAAAAATAATCAGGTTTTATTTACGATATGAAGACATACTTTATAAATAAATAACACTTCTAATTTAATCTTTTATTTTCTGTCTAAAATTTTGTATTCTTCATAACATTCACTTATTGCATCGAGGATTTGAAGATCATTAGCGAATTTTATAAAATCGATAGAATAGTTACAATTGCGAAGTATTTCGTCTATATCTAAACGTTCTACCTGGAGTAATGCTGTTAATGTCGCACGATCAAACTTGGTTTCCAAAAGATTTCTGATTTCATCGTCTTTTTTCATCTTACGAAGCTTTCTGAGCTCTTTAGATCGTTTACTAAAAATGTTATAGAGAAAATCTGCAGGATTAAATATAGCTCCTAAAACTTTATTGACAGCTCCGGGTTGTTTGCTGCCTCCTTCATAACCAGAATTTAATCCAGAAATACTATATCTATAGTTGTTGTAAATAGGAATTCTTTTAGCATCAATCTCTAGATAACCAGTTAGCTGTACATCGGCAACTACAACTTCTTCTAAGGCAATACCTAGTTCGGTCATTTTAATTTTAACTTCTCCAAACTTAATCCAATCATTGGTAACTCTAACCCGTAATGGCTTGTATCCGATATAAGAAAAATAAAGAGTATCATTTACTTTAGCAGGAATATTAAAATTTCCAGAATCATCAGTAATAGTACCAATTACCTGACTAAGGTTCACAATATGAACATTTTCTAATGTTTGGTCTGTAGCAGCATTTAATACCTTACCTGATACAGCTTCAGAATTATTGTCCTGTGCAAAAGAGGTTATACCAATGATTAGTGCTATGTAAAATAATATTCTCTTCATGTATTATAATATGACGTTCATTTTTTAATAATATAACATAAAAATCGCGCCAAAAATCATATTACTTTGTTAAACCTTGGTATTCAATAGATTAATTTTTAAAAAATATTGAACACCAAGACATATCATTTGATTTATCTGCGATCGCTACGCTTTCTTCGATCTCTTCTTTGATTTCCTCCACTACCTCTGTCTTCATTAGAGCCAAAGCGCTTTTTACCTTTTGGTTTAAAGTCGTTACTTCTACGTTTTCCTTTATATCCTCCACCATCATCACGACGGCGTCTTCCGCCTCTTCGGCCAGAATCTTTAGAAATTTCTACATTAACTTTTCTGCCTTCCATTTTGAAATTTTCAAAAACAGAAAGCACAAGTTCTTGATGCTCAGCATTAGTATTAAAGAATGAAAAACTTTCTTTTACATCTACCCGACTTAAAGAATCACTTCCTAACGACAAGACATCTTTAAGGAAGTCTTTTAAAGTCATCCAATCAAATCCATCTTTTTCTCCTACATTGATAAAATAACGAGTACTGCCATCATTGTTTCTAGAATTACCCTCTCGATCACTGCCTATAGCATTTAGATCTCTGGATTTTTTATAATAATTATGAAAACGTGAGAATTCTACTGAAAAGAATTTTTTAATCAATTCTTCCTTAGAAAACTCTTCTAATACTTCATTAATAGAAGGTAAGTAACTATCGATTTCATGATTTATTTCTGCTTTTCCGATATCACTTGCCAAGTGAAATAACTGAACCTGGCATATTTCTTCTCCACTTGGGATTTCTTTTTTCTCAAAATTCTTTTTGATGATTCGTTCTACAGACTTAATTTTTCTAACTTCACTTTTAGAAACAATGACCATAGAAACTCCACTTTTCCCTGCACGTCCAGTTCTTCCGCTTCGGTGGGTATACGTTTCTATCTCGTCAGGAAGTTGATAATTAATAACATGGGTTACGTCATCAACATCAATCCCTCTTGCAGCAACATCTGTAGCAACCAGCATTTGAATTTGTCGATTTCTAAAGCTTTTCATTACCAAATCACGCTGATTTTGACTTAAATCACCATGTAAGGCAGCAGCGTTGTATCCATCCTCAATAAGATTTTCTGCTACTTTTTGTGTATCTCTTTTGGTACGACAGAATACCACAGAAAAAATATCAGGATTGGCATCTGATAGACGTTTTAAGGCAGCGTATCGGTCACGAGAGTTTACTACATAATATTCGTGAGAAACGTTTTTAGATCCTGTGTTTTTATGACCTACAGTAATTTCTATAGGTGTACTCATGAAACGTTTTGCAATTGTAGACACCTCTTTTGGCATGGTGGCTGAGAATAACCAAGTGTTTTTGTCTTTTGGAGTATGAGATAAAATAGCATTAATATCCTCATAGAATCCCATGTTTAACATTTCATCTGCTTCATCTAATATGCAGTAACCAATGTTAGAAATATCAACCAATTTACGATTGATCATATCTTGCATTCTTCCAGGAGTAGCAACAATGATCTGCGCACCACGTTTTATTTGTTTTGCCTGATCAGTTATACTTGCCCCTCCATAAATGGCTACAGTATGTAATCCTGGAACATGTTTAGAGTAATTTTTAAGTTCATTGGTAATTTGTAAACATAGTTCACGAGTAGGAGAAAGGATTAATCCTTGTGTAATTCTACTCTTATTATCTACTTTTTCAATTAAAGGAAAACCAAAAGCAGCTGTTTTTCCTGTACCGGTTTGCGCTAATGCAACGATATCTGTATCTTCATTAAGCAAAATAGGGATTGCCTTTTCCTGTACCTCACTCGGGGTTTCGAAACCCATATCATTCACCGCCTTTATAATGGCTTCACCTAGGCCTAATGCTTCAAATTTATTCATATAGCTAAAAATAAGCCGCAAAGGTACGGTTTATTATCTGTCTATTACAATAACGAGGTACTTATTATAGTGTTGCAATTCGTATTAAAGTTAGGGCTGATAATTTTACGTGTTTCTAAACCCCTTTTTTGAATGGTGTGAATAGTTTGATGGTCTTAAAATCTTGGTTAATTCATTTAAATTTAGGTGCTTATGCTTATTTTTTTATTGCTTTATTACTTCAATTTCAAAAATTTTATCCCAATTTTTACCAGTTACAAAAAGATGTTTGGTATCTGCCTTATATGCTATACCATTTAAGACATCCAGATTTTGATGTTGTAATACTTTTTTACGTAAGCCACTTAAGTTAATGACTGCTTCTAAAGCACCATTTTTTGGATTAATTATAGCGATACCATCTTTTTGCCAAGTATTTGCGTAAATTTTACCTTCCACCCATTCCAGTTCATTAAACCTTGATTTAGCACCTTTATTTGTGGTTACTTCGATATAACGTTTTTCTGCAAGTGTATTGGCATCAAGAATCCATATTTTTTGAGTACCATCGCTTTTATAAATATCGGTACCATTATTACACAAGCCCCAACCTTCTTTACTTTGATTATATGCAAAAGTTCCTGTTTTTTTTAAAGTTGTGAGATCATAAATGAACCCTTCTTTTGCAGTCCATGTTAATTGAAATATTTTATCATTTAATATGGTAATTCCTTCAGCAAAATATTGCTTGTCAATATCTTTTTTTACCAGAACTTCTCCTGTTTTATAATTGACCTTTCTTAGTGTAGATTTTCCTTTTTGTCCTGTACTCTCATAAAGAGTGTCTCCAAAAAATTCTAAGCCTTGAGTAAAAGCTTCTTTGTCATGCGGGTATTCTGCAATTATTTTGTAGCTGTATAATTTAGGAGATGCATTATTAAGAAAAGTTATCTTTTTGGTAATGGTATCTATATTACCACCATAGAATACTTGAGCTTTTAGTACATGATTTCCTAATCTTTCAGTGTCTATTTTTTCTTCATATTTAAAATCATTTTTTACAATGACTCTCTTATCATCTAATACATATGCTACAGAGTCAATTTTAATATTCTGTTTATTTGTAATATCAGCTTTTATCGTCTGACCAAGTACGAATTTGGTTTGATTATCTTCTGTAATGATGGAAAAATATTTTTTTTTCTTTTCCTGATTGCTGCCGCATGAAAAGATAAATAGACTTAATATAATGATGACGAAGGAGTTATGAATCTTCATTTGTGTGGTTAAATTTTGAAGCAAGATATTTATTTTAATTGGGTTTAAAAAATCATTGTTTTATTTACTAAAGATTGTATCTTTGCACCGGCAAGTCCTACACAACTAGCTCCTGTTGAATCCTCCAGGGCGGGAACGCAGCAAAGGTAGACGGTTGTAGCAGTGTGATGTAGGTAGCTTGCCTTTTTTTGTACAATAAATTTGACAAATTCTCACTCTTTTCTTATTTATAATTCATCAATTCTTTAATCGAAATTCGTAAATCAGAATTGTATATTTGCGTATATGAACACAAATCAAAATACCACTGTTGTTTTAATCACCGGCGGCTCCTCAGGAATTGGGAAATCAATAGGTGCATACCTTACAGAAAAAGGATATATAGTATATGGTACAAGTCGTAATCCTTTAAGGTTTCCTGATTTTAATATGTTTAGCCTCCTTCAGTTAGATGTGGCTGATACTGATAGTATTACATCTGCGGTTAAGATAATTGAAGAAAAACATGGACGTTTGGATGTGTTGATAAATAATGCAGGTGCGGGGATTACTGGTCCTATAGAAGAGATTCCAGAAGAAGAAATAATTAGAAACTTTACGACAAATTATTTTGGACCAATTAACGTAACGAAGGCTGTATTACCTTTAATGCGAAAACAAGGTAGTGGTTTGGTAATTAATATAACTTCTATAGCAGGGTATATGGGACTACCATATCGTGGAATTTATAGTGCTTCCAAAGCTGCTTTGGAAATGACTACTGAAGCATGGCGAATGGAATTAAAGAGTTTTAATATCGAAATGACCAATGTAGCTCCGGGAGATTTTGCTACAAATATTGCAGCGGGTCGATACCATGCTCCGGTTATAGATGGTTCTCCGTACGAGAAACCATATGGGGATACTTTAAAGTTAATGGATGGACATGTCGATTCTGGCAGCAATCCTTTAGAAATGGCAGAAGCTGTTTTTAAAATTATTAAAAGTAAAAAACCTAAGGTGCATTATAGAGTGGGAGTATTTATGCAGAAATTCTCAATTGTGCTAAAACGAATTTTGCCGGATAAGATGTATGAGAAAATGTTGATGAATCATTATAAGTTATAATTTTTACACTGTAGGTATAAAACTGGTTATATATACCTGATGAAAAATAAGTTGAGATAGAAAAGAAATCCCTAAATAAACGAAAAGATTGTTTACCGCAACAATGATTATTTTTATATTCGCGGTCAATAATAAAAACACAACAATTTTAAACATAGTACTATGAAATTTTTTATTGATACAGCTAATCTTGATCAAATTAAAGAAGCGCAGGATTTAGGAGTTTTGGATGGAGTAACTACAAATCCGTCTTTGATGGCTAAAGAAGGTATCACTGGTAAAGAAAATATAATTAATCACTATAAGAAAATATGTGATATTGTAACTGGAGATGTTAGTGCAGAAGTGATCTCTACTGATTTTGAAGGTATGATAAAAGAAGGAGAAGAATTAGCAAAACTTCACGATCAAATTATTGTAAAAGTACCAATGATTAAAGAAGGAGTAAAAGCAATTAAATATTTTAGTGATAAAGGTATAAAAACTAATTGTACTCTAGTTTTTTCTGCTGGTCAGGCTTTGCTGGCTGCTAAAGCGGGAGCTACTTATGTTTCCCCATTTATAGGAAGATTAGATGATATTTCAACAGATGGTCTTAATCTTATTGCAGAAATTAGATTGATTTATGATAATTATGGTTTTGATACTCAGATATTAGCTGCATCTGTTAGACATACAATGCATGTAATCGATTGTGCTAAAATAGGAGCTGATGTGATGACTGGTCCTCTATCTTCAATAGAAGGTTTATTAAAGCATCCATTAACAGATATTGGACTTGCTAAATTTCTTGAAGATTATAAAAAAGGAAATTAAAGAAAAAGAATACATCTTTTAAAAAGTATTTAGAAAGCTACTCTTCAAATGGGTGGCTTTTTAGTTTTCTAAACTTGCCAATTGAGTATATTGCATTAATTGTTTTTCAAAAATAGAAGCAAATAAATTAGCCTTAGCATTTATGATTTTACCTTCATTATCAACAAGGATTACTTTGTTTCTATAATGTATTACAAGTTCTTCTGATGAGCATTTAGGATACTTAAACTCATATTCGTAATTCAGGTTGTAGTGATGCCTTTTGATTGTTTTTAACCAGTTTTTTGTTTGTTCATCGTCAGTATTTACTGCAATAAAATCGATACCGGGATATAACGTTTTTAAGTATTCTGCTTTTTTATGAGCTCTTACATAATGATCTTTACTTTCCATAGACCAAAAATACAGTGCAGTAATTGGTTTATTAAAAAGAGAAGATAGTTTTACGACTTCTCCTTTTGAAGTAATTAATTCTTGATCAGGAATAACATGATTTGGTCTTAATTTTGAAATTGAACGAGTAAGTTTTCTTAATTCCCGTTGAGATCTTTTATTAGAGCTTACTGATAAATAGTGTTTTAATATTTTATCAGAATCAGGGTTGTTTTGACTTTCTAATAAAAAATTAGTAGTCGCCCGTCTTAGTAAACTATTTTTTATATAGGGATGATCTACCAAACTATCAATTAAATTTAGTTTGTGTATGATACTTCCTACTTCACCTCTGTATTGTGATAGCTCATTAGAATAATTTGCCAGGGAAGAATTTGTAAAATAATAATTTAGATATCTGTTATATGCATACAATCTTTTTAATTCATCATCATTAAGATTTATGCTGACTCTATAGTCAAAAAAGGATTCTGGAAGATCCTTTGTAGCATCCAGACCTCCAATACCGTAACGGCCATGATAATAGAGTTCATGTCTAGTGTAATAATCTAATATAAAACTAGCTTGAGTAAGTTTTTTGGCTAAATCGCTTAATTCGTATTTATTCGTAAGTTTTTCAAATCTCTTTAGTTTGTATCTTAAAAGAGAATCTTGATCCTTTTTAAAATAAGCGGGAGAAAATTGTAAACCAGTTCTTTTTAATTTTTGACGTTCCATTTCATTTTGAATAAACATTTCGATCAAGAAATTGTTTTTTCCCGCACCATCTCCTGTGAAAACAAGAGATTCATCAAATTCTAATGTATTCAATCGTATAAGAATACTATCTCCTTTTTCAAGAAGAACAACTTGGTTCTCAGGATTATGTCTGAATGAATATAATCCGTTTTCTAAATTTTCAATTTTATGTAAAAACCTATTATTTTTATCTAATAAAATAGTATCTCTATAATCGTACCCTTTTGATAATATAACATAATTGGTGTTTGGGTTCACAATTTCTCCGCCAAAATAAGTGTATTCTCGTTTACTGTTTTCTGGAGTGTCACAACTCCATAGTAAACAGGAAAGGAAAGAAGCTTGAGCAAAATATTTTAATACGGAAAATTGCATTTTGGGTACTATAAAATTAACTGACTATTCGCTCAAAAATAAAAGGAAACTCCTTTTGCCGTTGTTAATTATACGTTAATTCTATATCTGTTAAGGAATTAAGGGAATCTATTGTTTTTTACTTCATTTTTTTTGTTCAATGATTATGCTTCGAATTCTTTATAAACAGAAGGGAAGTATAATAAATTAATGATAGATTGTTTCAGGTTCTGAATCCATTTTTCTACTTTTGCGGCGAATTATAATTTTTTCAATTTTTCATAATTATGCTATCAGTTTCTAATCTTTCGGTTCAATTTGGTAAACGAGTACTCTTTGATGAAGTAAATACAGCTTTTACCCAGGGGAATTGCTATGGTATTATTGGTGCTAATGGTGCTGGTAAATCAACATTTCTCAAAATTCTTTCTGGAGTTATGGAACCTACATCTGGTCATGTACATTTGGAACCAGGAAAGAGAATGTCTGTTTTGGAACAGAATCATTATGCATATGATGAATATACAGTATTAGAAACTGTAATTATGGGAAATAAACAACTGTATAAGATAAAGAAAGAGATCGATGCTTTGTATGCTGATTATACTGACGAAAATGCAGAGAAAATAGGAGAGCTTCAAGTACAGTTTGAAGAAATGAACGGTTGGAATGCTGATAGTGACGCAGCAGCAATGCTTTCTAATTTAGGTATCAAAGAAGATTTACATTACACGCAAATGTCAGATCTTGATACAAAACAAAGGGTTAGAGTACTGCTTTCTCAATGTTTGTTTGGTAATCCAGATGTATTAATTATGGATGAGCCTACAAATGATCTTGATTACGAAACGATATCATGGTTAGAAAGTTTTCTTGCAAATTATGACAATACTGTAATTGTGGTGTCTCACGACCGTCACTTTCTTGATGCCGTATGCACCCATATTTCTGACATCGATTTTAGTAAGATTAATCATTATAGTGGTAACTATACATTTTGGTATGAATCGTCTCAATTAGCAGCAAGACAAAGAGCACAACAAAACAAAAAAGCAGAAGAAAAGAAAAAAGAATTACAGGAGTTTATTGCACGATTTAGTGCCAATGTAGCGAAGTCAAAACAAGCTACCTCTCGTAAAAAAATGATCGAAAAACTTAATATTGAGGATATCAGACCATCCAGTCGACGTTATCCTGCAATAATTTTTGAAAGAGATAGAGAAGCTGGAGATCAAATTTTAAATGTAGAAGGGTTATCCGCTTCTGTGGATGGAGAAACATTGTTTAGTGGTATTGATGTCAATCTTAATAAAGGTGATAAAGTCGTTGTTTTTTCAAAAGATTCTAGAGCGACTTCTGCATTTTATCAGATATTAAATGATAAACAGAAAGCAGATGCAGGTAAATTTGCATGGGGAATTACTACGACTCAATCTTATTTGCCAGCAGATAATAGTGAGTATTTTCAGAACGATTTGACTCTGGTAGATTGGTTACGTCAGTGGGCAACTACAGAAGAAGAAAGAGAAGAAGTTTTTATTAGAGGTTTTCTGGGGAAAATGATTTTTAGCGGAGAAGAAGCACTTAAAAAATCAAATGTTTTATCGGGAGGAGAAAAAGTTCGTTGCATGTTGTCTAAAATGATGATGACAAGGGCCAATGTATTGATGTTGGATGAACCAACAAACCATCTTGATCTGGAATCTATTACAGCTTTTAATAATTCTCTAACAAAATTTAAAGGCACAATCCTTTTTACTACACATGATCATGAATTTGCACAAACTGTAGGTAATCGTGTGATTGAATTAACTCCGAATGGTGTTATTGATCGTTATGCTACTTTTGATGAATATATGAGTGATCCAAAAATTAAAGACCTTCGGGAAAAGATGTATGCTGTGAATGTTTAACTTGATGCTATTCGTTCTAGATAGGATATTATTTGCCTCATCAAAAATATAAGTGCTAAATAATTGATCTTACATTATCCCATTTTTATTTCTTTTGTAAGATTTAAAAAGGCTAATAATTTAGCTTAGTTTTTTATCAATGACTTAAGGTTTGTTTTTTTGAAATAAAGAATTAAGTAGTTGATTTTTAAAAAAATAAAAACTACTTTAGCAACACGTATTAGATTATATTTTGTTGCTGTGTCAGCATAAATATATTCTCTCAACATTTCTTCCCCAAAAAAATAGAGAGAAGTTACTAATTTAACTAATGGCTAATACAGTTTTAGAAGTAATTTATAAAATACAATAATGCTATTGAGAAAAACTACAATTCTCTTTTTTCTTGGTTTGACGATATTTTCTTTTGCACAATGCAAAACTTTTGAAAATAAGGCTCTTGTAAAGCAAGACAAACAATCACCTCACCCTATTACAAAAATGGGAAACGACACTATAGTTTCAAAATTGAATGGAGACAAATCTATGGAGCTCCAAATTAAAAAAATTATAAAGCCGGGTGATCCTGCATTTCATTTTGAGTACATTGTATACAATACGGGAACTAAAAATATAGTAAAAGAAGGGTATTTTAGAGGAACTAATGTAGAATGGAACGATAATACTTCTTTGAAGCTTATTCCATATGTAGGTATGGAACAAAAGCCGGCATCTGACAATCCCGAAGATGCACTTCTATCAAACACTCAGACAAAAATAACAATCATTAAATTAAATAACTAACTCATGAAACACAAATTCAACTTAAAGAAACTACTCATTTTTGTTTTTTTGTTAGCGGTATTTTCTGCTTGCAATACGAATAAAGAACAAAAGATTACAGAGATAAAAACTCTCGAAACTAGTAAAAAGCACAAAACAAAAAAAGATTACAGTAAAAAGAAAGGTATTGAGGAAATTGCTAAACATATTTCTGATTTAATGAAGCCAATTGGAGCGGAAAAATCGACTTATGAAGATGGTTTTATGATGACGGAGCATCAAAAAGCTATGAAAAATAAAAATAGATTTGCTGCAAAAAGCTCAAGTATAATTAATTTTAAAGAACGTGGACCTGTAAATGTACCTGGTAGAATACGTGGTATACAAGTAGCGCCGGATAATGAGGATAAATGGTATGTTGGTACTGTTGGTGGTGGACTTTGGTTAACAGAGGATGCTGGAGTTACATGGCGAAACTTAACCGATTATAAGGTGCCTAGTTTATCTACTTCTACTGTAGTTATAAGTGATAATAATCCAAACACGATTTATGTAGGAACTGGAGAACCATTTGGTAATTTAGATGCTATTGGTGGTATAGGAGTTCTTAAAAGTACTAATGCCGGAGATAGCTGGGAGTTTTTACA
The DNA here is from genome assembly GCF_007489275.1 of Aquimarina algiphila. Taxonomy (GTDB): domain Bacteria; phylum Bacteroidota; class Bacteroidia; order Flavobacteriales; family Flavobacteriaceae; genus Aquimarina; species Aquimarina algiphila. Next base: position 84,025 of record NZ_VLNR01000015.1, on the reverse strand, counting down.
AAACACAAAAGAATTTGGAGGAATTGGTAGATTAGTAATAAATCCTGCCGATGAGAATAACCTTGTAGTAGCTAGTGATAATGGTATTTTTGTTACTTCAGATGGTGGGACAACATGGCAAAATACTTATACAGAGGGGAATGTTCAGGACCTTGATTACGATCCTTCAAGTTTTAATACACTATATGGAGGGGTAAACGGTATTGGTGTTATAAAAAGTACAGATGGTGGATTAACTTGGGATTTGGTTTTAAACAAGGATGATTTTAATGAGAACCATGCAAGATTCGAACTAGATGTGTCTCCAGTAAATACAAATAAAGTTTTTATTTCAGTATATACACCAGGAGGTAATGCTACTACCGCTGTAAACACAGATTTTTATGTAACAAGTGACGCCGGAGCAAGTTTTAAATTAATTGGTTTTGAAGGGGCTCCAGCAGAAGGAAATTTGATTACAGGACAAGGATGGTATGACAATATTATTAGAGCTCATCCTTTTAATGAAAATGTTTTTTATGCAGGTGGAGTTGTAATGCATAGAGTTGAAATTAACAAAGCAACTATTAAAAATGGAACAACGGCAAAAAACAAACCAGTTCCAGACGGTCCTTTAAACTATACTTTTCAACCTATCGCTGCTGGATATAATGGAGAACTTAATAATTATGTGCATGTAGATCAGCATAATATTACTTGGATAACCAAGGGCGTAGAAAAGAAATTTAAATTAATTCTTGCTAATGATGGAGGAATATATCATACAGATTATTTATTGGATCCAGGAACAACCCTTAATGATTGGTCTACTGCGGCTACAGGATTAAACTGTACTCAGTTTTATGGAGCTGATAAACGTAATGGAGTTGAAGACTATATTGCAGGTGCACAAGATAATGGTACTTGGGTATCATTAACAGGTGACAGTGCAAATGATGATACAGCGTATACATTTATTATCAGTGGTGATGGATTTGAGGTATTATGGAATTATGAAGATTCAAATAAATTTATCGGAGGTTCACAATATAATGGATTCGAACGTATTGTAAATGGCCAACGGTTCAATGCAAGACATGGGGAATCTGGTCGAGGAACTTCTCCTTTTTATTCTAAAATAACAAATGCTAACAATAATCCTAATGTTCTTTTCAGTCCAAGTGTTAGTGGTGTATGGAGATCAACTAATTTTGCAGAATCTTGGGAGCTTACCGCTATTCCAAATAATTTTTCAGTAGGAGCCTCTAGTGCATTGGATGTTTCTGTATCAACTGCGAACCCTGATGTTATATGGGCAGGAAATGCAATGACAGAATCTGGTAGCTATGTGATTCACGTATCTAAAGATAATGGTGTTTCTTATGAACCCACTGCTTTATTCTCTGATCCTAGAGATGGTATAAATCACAATTATTTTATCTCAGGAGTTGAAACTTCATCAACGGATGAGAATAGAGCCTATGTTTTGTTTTCTGGACAAGGAGCTGCTAAAATTTTAAAAACTGAAGATTTAGGTCAGACCTGGGAAGATATTTCTGGTTTTTCTACAGGAGAAGATAGAGGATTTCCCGATGTTGCGATTCATAGTTTGGTAGAAATGCCTTTTGATGAAAATAGATTATGGGTAGGAACCGATATAGGAGTTTTTCAAACGCTTGATGGTGGTAAAAATTGGTCATTGTTAGCTGGATTACCTGCATTTTCTGTTTGGCAAATGAAAATCGTAAACAATGAAGTAGTAATGGCTACTCATGGTAGAGGGGTTTGGACCGCTGCATTGGTTGAATTAGAAGGATATGAACCTCCAGCATATTTTGCGCCACCAACAATTGTAAGTGCGGTTCAAGAGTCAGTAGAAAATCAAAATGTAGTTGTTTCTTATGTTCAAGAGAACGAGGATGCTGAAAAAATTGTAGTGTATGTAGATGGAGAAGAAACGGCAGAAATAACAGATAATGTTGCTCAAGGAACTACATTTACTTATACTATAGAAAGTTTGGAAGAAGGAAACCATAGCTTAGGGTTACAAGCAATAGATGCTTCTGGTACAGCATCAGTTTTGTCTTCTGTTTCATTTGATGTTATTGATTTTACAGAGCCACAAGAATTGGTTTCTATCAAGACTTTTGAAGCATCAGATGTATATACTTTTGGTGATGAATTTGTTATCAACACGGTTGATGAAACAGTAAGTCAGGCGGTGCTTAATAACTCTGGACATCCTTATTTGATTAATAAAGAATATCGTACTGTTTTAAAACATCCAATCACACTTACTGCAGATAATGGAGATTTTACTTATGAAGATGTTGCGATTACAGAATTTGATCCTACACCAGGTAGATTCTATGACTATGTGACGATAGAAGCTTCTAGTGATCTTAATAATTGGGTAACTTTAGATGCTTATGATGGTGAGAAATTTCCCGAATGGACCGATGTTGTTAATTCAGGTCCTACACCTTCTATAAATGATGATTTATTTAAAGAACAATCTATTAATCTATTAGATTTTTTCAATGCAGGAGATGTGATTGCTATACGTTTTAGATTAATTTCGGACCCTGGAGTAACCTCTTTTGGTTGGGCTATACGATCTATCAATGCTGAAAAAGAAGTGGCTCCGGAAGAAGAAATAGTGGAGGAGGAAGTTCTTAGAAATACACAAGATCCGATTCTTTATCCAACAATTTCTAACGGGCAGGTGAGAATATCCTCTGGAGGTACAGTTCTTAATAGTGTTATAGAGGTATATGGATTAAGTGGAAGACTTGTATATTCAAAAGCGTTAGGAACACTAAATAATTCAGAACAATCATTATCTCTTGAGAACCTTAATTCAGGGATGTATTTGGTTAAAATTTCTGGATCAGGTGGTTTTAGAACAAAAACATCTAGAATTATCATTAACTAACTAGATTATTATTAATAATATAGATGTAAAAACCTACAAACTCTTAGTTTGTAGGTTTTTTATTTAGGATAAAATACTATAAAAAATCATTTCATTAGACCTTCAAATTTTAAGAACATATAATCCTTAATAATAGATTCTAGCGTTTTTTGAGTTTTATTAAAGAAAGTATCATCCATAATTAGCTGCATGATAAAATATTCATCAAGCTTAATAAGTAGTTCTGGTGATATAGGTTTAAATAGACCACCTTCGATTCCAGAAATATAAAATTGTTTTAAATCTTCCAATAATCCGAATAAAAAATCTTCAATGATTTTCCATGCCGTGGGATAATGTAACTCTAACTGTCTCAAATAAAAAGAAGAAATGTCTTTAGCGCCTTCGGTAAGTATACGAGCAAGTGTTTCATAATTATAATTCAATTGTAAAACTTCCATTGCGATCTCAGCCTTATACGTATTTAAGTTATCAATTCTAGTTTGGGTAATATATTCAAAAATCTCTTCCTTAGTTGTAAAATATTGATATATAGTAGATTTACTTTTTTTCATTAACAAAGCAAGATCGTCCATAGTAAGATTTCCCAAGTTTGTGGTTTTTAACTTGGGTAAGATAGCCAATGTCCATTGTTCTACCTTTTTACTTTTCTCTTTACGATTTCTAAGTATAGATTTTCGTCCCATATGTTGACAATTTGCTAAAACCGAACTATATTTGAGTGAATAGTATGGTTTTTGATTTGTATTGTTCAAAATTAATCATTTACCATATGAACTATTGGACTGTTTTGAAAAAAATAGAAAAAATTATTTATGTAAAAGAGGTAATAACATTTTGCCATACCAAAAAGAATATAATATTAAAATGATGAGAATAGAAGAGGAATATGATTATGTGGTGATCGGAAGTGGTTTTGGTGGCTCTGTTAGTGCTTTACGACTATCAGAAAAAGGATATAAAGTTTTGGTAATTGAAAAAGGAAAATGGTATGAAGCTAAAGACTTTCCAAAAACAAATTGGAACTTAAGAAAATGGCTTTGGTTGCCTTTTCTAAAATGGTTTGGAATCATGAAAATGTCATTTTTTAAGCATGTGGTTGTTATTTCGGGAACTGGCGTAGGTGGAGGGTCATTGGTATATGCAAATACATTACCAATACCAAAAAAAGATTTTTTTATATCAGGCAGTTGGAAAAATCTTGCAGATTGGCAATCTGAGTTAGCGCCATTTTATCAAATAGCATCTAAAATGTTGGGAGCACAAAAAAATCCAAAACTTTTTGATGGAGATAAAGCTTTGGAAGAATTGGCATCTGCGATGCATATAAAAGATAAATTCGAATCTACCAAGGTTGCTGTTTTTTTTGGAGAGCCTAATGTTACTGTATCAGACCCTTATTTTGGTGGAAAAGGACCTGACCGCACTGGATGTAATTATTGTGGTGGATGTATGACAGGGTGTAGAGTAGGGGCTAAAAATACGCTGGATAAAAATTATTTATATCTGGCCCAACAAAAGGGAGCTCAAATTTTGGCAGAAAATGAAGTCTTTGATGTTGTTCAGTCAAAAGAAGGGTATGAAATAAAATATAAGTCATCAACTCGATTTTTTAAGACTAAAAAAACAATAAAAGCCAAAGGAGTTATTTTTTCAGGAGGAGTTCTAGGTACTATTAAATTGTTATTGAAGTTAAAGGAAAAATCATTACCTAAAATTTCAGATCGACTAGGATATGACATCAGAACGAATAATGAGAGCTTGATTAGTGTCACTAATCTTGATAAGAAAAAGGATATGTCTAAAGGTGTGGCCATTGGATCTATTCTTAAAACAGATCAAAATAGCCATTTGGAAATTGTAAGATATACCAAAGGATCTGGTTTTTGGAGGCTATCTCATTTACCATTAACTCATGGTAAAAATACTATTGTTCGAGTTGTAAAGATGATTACAAGCTTTGTCAAACACCCTTTGACCTATATAAAACTGTATACAACTAGGGATTGGGGGAAAAGCACAGCTATTTTACTTTTTATGCAAACATTAGATAGTACGTTGAAGTTTCGTCGTAATATATTTGGGATAATGAATACTAGAATTTCGGAAGGGAAGAAACCATCTGCATTTATTCCTCAATCATTGGGTTTAGCAAAACAATATGCATCTTTAATACATGGAAAAGAAACTGTTTTTGGTTTAGAGCCCTTAGCAGGAATTCCCTCTACAGCTCATATTTTGGGAGGAGCTGTGATGGGATCAAATGCATCCGAAGGTGTTATTGATAAGAATAACAAAGTTTTTGGATATGAAAATATGTACATCTGTGATGGATCTATGATATCTGCTAACCCAGGAGTGAACCCTTCTTTATCCATTACTGCAATTACAGAACGTGCAATGAGTATGATCCCTGAGAAGAAGCATTAGTGAGGGTATAGTATTACGACATAAAATGTAAAAGGAAATTCCAGAATTATTTTCTCCTTTAATCTATGTCAAAAAATTAGCAAATCAGCTTATATTTAGTCTAAGACAAAACCACTCTTGTAATATCTCAGAATATTTATAGTTATTAGTGTGATGTATTTATAGGAGTATGGAACATTCGTACTCAAGTAATTTATACTTCTTATTGAATTTTAATATCATTAATTTCTTCAAAGATTGAATATAACACTATTAGATTTTGCAATTATTGTCAGTGGAAGTATAGGGTATTTTATAAGTATTGCATTAATAACTTCATCTTTTTATAAGAATCGTGCGAATAAATATCTCTCTCTATCGCTATTCTTACTCACAACTTTGACCTTATTAGATTGGTGTGATTTAGAAAATTACCTTTCCCAATTTTTAAACAATGTTATGCTAGATTTGCTGTTTGGAGTAATTCTATTCACCTATTTTCTAATTCAAATTCAGCATAACTACCTAAAAAAAAAGTGGTATAAATGGCTCTATGCTTTTTTCTTTATCTCGGTAATTATTGAAATTTTAGTTACGTTTTTCCATGCAATTTTTAACTTTTATAATCCAGATTTTGATGGTTGGGTATATTACATTAAGTATTTTGGATCGTTTGTTTACAATACGTTTTTAATTTTTTGGGCGAGGAATTTAATAAAAAGATCTAATACAATTTCTGAAGAGAAAAAACGTTGGTTGCTGAGATTAAACCTTTTTATTATCTGCATTGTTATAAGTTGGATTTTGTCTCATATAGAATCTTATGTATTCGACTCAGAATATACTACAGATTTTCTATGGATATTAATTTCTTTTTTATCGTGGTGGATATTGTATTATGGAGTGTTTAGATTACAAATAGTAGTTCAAAAAGACGAAATACACCAATATTTGGTCTCAAAAAAAACACATAGTAATCAGGCAAAAAAGAAGATAAGCGAGACTACTGTTTCTAAGATTATTAACCAACTATATATAGTAATGGATGAGGAAGAGTTATATAAAAATCCTCTTTTAAGTCGATTAGATTTAGCAACTCGATTAGGAACTAGTGAAGGGTATTTATCACAGATTCTAAATCAGGAAACCAATAAAAGTGTTATTCAGTTTGTAAATGAATACAGAATTGAAGCGGCTAAAAACTTATTGCTTGATCCGGTATTTAATAAATATTCTATCCAAGCCATTGGTATGGAAGCTGGTTTTAAATCTAAGAGTACTTTCTATAACGCGTTTAATACCAGTTTAGGAATGTCTCCGGGAGCCTATAGAAAGCTTCAAAAAAAGTCCTAATTTGTGTAATTCGGTTATTTCAGGACTTCTTCAATCCCAAAATTACTCTTTTATTTTTTTGATCAGTATACTTTTACTTCAGTAGATCAAAAAACATAAATAACTCACAAGACTCAACTTAATCTTAATTAGTAACAAATTTCAAATTAATGTTTAGTATGAAAAAAGTAATTTTTGTTTCATTGTTGGTAAGTAGTTTTTATTTTGGATTTTCACAAAATACACAACAAGAAGCATCAGTAGAAAAATCTGTTTTTGGAATTCAAATCGGAGTTCTAGGCGTGTGGGTTCACAATGAATTAAGATTATCCAATCAAATTGCTTTACGAAGTGAAATAGGCTTAGGAGGTGTTAGTTTTGATCATATTGAACCTATGATAGCATTAGAACCTCGATGGTATTACAATCTAAACAAGCGTGTTGATAAGGGTAGAAGAATAGATGGTAATAGTGGAAATTATATCTCGTTTAGAGCCAGTTATCGTTTCTTTGATATTTCAGAAGCTGAAAACGATAATCAAGACTATCTATTACTTACTCCCACTTGGGGAGTCAGAAGAAATATTGGAAAACATTTTAATTATGAAGCTGGACTTGGTATAGGACTTGCATTTCGCAATGAAAATGGAAAAGAAATAGGTTATACATCTGTTTTTAATCTCAAAATCGGATATCGTTTTTAATTTCTTACAAGAAAGCATTGAGTTTAAAAATAAATACAAATAGATTATGGTTTTCTTCAGTTCTAATATCACCAGACATTCCCTGTTTTACTTTTTACAGAAAATTAAAATTATGATAGTATATAGAATCAAAAAGAAATCCCTTTTATAATAAACTCAATGACCTAAGTGTGCATAGCCTAAGCTTCTAAAGGTATTCATTTAGAATCAATGAGATGGGTATTGGGGATATTGATTATTGAAACAAACAATAATGGCCGTTAGATTAATTTTTTGGAGGAGTCTGAAAATGCCGATAAATCATATATCCTCCATACCCAATAAATAGTATGGTGATTATAGATTTAAAGCTCCACTCGGCTTCAGATTGCAACCTATTGTATAATCGTAAACCACCAAATACAACAAGTGCAATGCCAATCATTAAATCCCAGGCTTTACGCGGAGATTGATTTTTGTTTTCCATATAATCTAGGATAAGCTTTTTTCAATGATAGGAATAGCATCCTCCATATCGTTCTTCTTTACAAAAAGTTGAATATGATCAGGGACTCCTCCTCCAAAACCAGCTATCATACCCGATTTCATATCATCTCTTGTTATCGAATTAATCCCCCTATCCTGTAGTAAAGTTTGTAAAAACTGAACGTTTATTAAACTTCCTGTATATACTCTTTCGTATTCACTTTCTGGAAACATATTTTGGATGTATTATGCATTAAAATATTTACTATTCCAGATGGAAGTATTAAAGTTTTTACCAAGAGCAAATCCATAGAATAAAACTACAGCTGCAACAGATTTAAACATAAAGAAAAATATCATTACCAATTGGGTAGTATCATTATGTTTACTAAATAGACCATCAGGAACCATAAAAGTAAGCAAAACACTTATTATAAAAGTAAGAAATAGTAAATTCTCAAAACTTTTAAAAAACCACATTATATTTTTGCGAAGTGGATGTAGATCATTTCCCCATTTATGAATCAAATAAAAATAATCATTACCCATAGGAGCAAAAAGTAATGGGTCATCTGCATTTTCTAATTTAAAAAGTTTTGATGGGGCGATTATTTTGAACCCTTTTAACTCTGTCTGATGCTGTCTTTCAAGATTTTTAATAGCCAGTAAAGCAGATTGAGGCAGTTTTCCTTTAAAATATTTTGAATCTAAAAAACGTAAACGGTAATCAATACATATTTTTTTAATTTGATCGATATGATATATCTTATTCGTTTCTAGTGAATCAAAATCAAAGGTGTTTTTGCCAATATCTACCGAGTTATTTAGATTTTGAAGAATTCGTCCCTGGTTTTCTTCTTCTTTTCTGAAGATTTCATTGACTTGATCTTTCCATGATGAAACATCAAATTTTTTTGCTCTTAGTTTATTAAGTTTTTGTTCAATATTTGTTCTGGGAAGTAGCATTTTTCTTTTTCTTTAGCATCACTAAATTAGCAATTTAAGGTAAGTTTTACAAAAATGTATGGACATATTGAATTGGATACTTGGTATTTTAACTATTGTCTAAACCGAAGTAATGATATGTTGTAATACATGCGTTAAAAGTGAAACAAAAAAAGGTTTTTTTAAAATGATTGCAAATAATTATTCTTCTAACTTTTTAAATTGATTAGGTGTCAAATTAGAGAATTTTTTAAAAGTAGTATAAAAATTAGATTTGGATTTAAAACCACATTCCAATCCAATAGATTCTATTGTATAGTTATCATATTGTGAATCAATAAGCATTTTTTTAGAAGCTTCTACTCTTAATTCATTAATATAATCATTAAAACTATTCTGAGTATGTGTATTGATCAGTTGCGATAAATATCCGCTACTAATTTGAAATTTTTCAGCAATACTATTAAGGCTTATATCGGCTAATAAATATTTTTTTTCTTTTACGATATAATCATTGATTTTAACAAAAGTAGCATGTCCTGTCTTTTTTGATAATTGGGGAGTAGTTAATTTTTCTAATCTTTCGTGAGAAGAAGATCTGTTTATACCCACATATCCTATCCAATAAATCCAAAGAGATAAAGATATAAAGAATGGATAGCCAAAGTATGAATCCTTCATGTCTACTAAGACTCCTATAATCACTGATATCATACCAAGGGATACAATTCCGATTCCTAATCGTATAAGATTTTTTAACCAAGTTGTTTCTTTTTTTATTTTTTCAATCGATTTTTCATGATTATTCTCATACGAAATGACCATTTTATACATCATATAGATAACAATAGGTGTATGAATAAAAGAAAGTAAATTAGTATATAGAAATAGACCTTGTTGGTAATAATTAGAGATTATATAATCGTTATCAAAATATATTTGATAAATAAGCTGAAGTGAATGTAATATAGTTATCAAAAAAAAGGGGGCAATAAGAAAAGTCAATAACGATTTGCTTAAAGATTCTTTCTGTAAAAAGCTATGTGCAAAAAGATAAAACATCGGTGCTACCATCCATTGCCAAGGAACATACGCTCTTCTTATAATCGATGTGTCATCAAAGTAATTAACATCGATAAGCATATGTTGAATATTACTAATAGATAGAAATAGTACTGTAAGCCCCAAAAAAATGGTGCTTTTAGATTGATGTTTTTTTATAAAAACAACAATATAACTAAAAATGATTCCTTGGATCGAACCAAAAAGAATGAGAAGTTGAAAAAAATTGAAGTTGATGGTTTCCAAAAAGAGGTTGAGTTATTTGGTTTTTATTGAGTATTTTTTATTCTGTTTGCTTACAAAAGATGTATTTCTTTTTTTAAGAAATGTAGATATAAAAATTTGATGCGATCGTTTTAAAATTTATTTCTAACATTATATTTATCTTATATGAGTTATATTCTATTATATAGTAGCACTAAGTTAAATTTCGTTACTGTTAATAGAATGCATAAATGTAAATATGCCTTATTTAAATCAATATTCGATAATGAGTAATAGTACTTACTAATAAAAAATAATAATACTAAGTATAGTAAAAACTATACGTTTGAAGATATATTGCTTTATTTTTTTTAATAAAGCTTTATTGTACTCGATTGACTATTATCCCCGTATTTTTACGTATTCCTTGTAGATAATCAACTAATGGAAGTTTAGAAATCTCTACTTGCCCTTTTGATGAGGCATGTAATAGGTGTATTCTTCCATCTTTTTCTCGAATAGCAATTCCGGTATGAGTTACATCAAGTCCTGTTATAGCTGTAGTTAATGCGATAATATCACCAGACTTAATTAGATGTTCATTTTCCTTAATTTTATCTTTTGGAAGAAAGCATAATGTAGATTGACCAATTTCTTTTTCAGATTGTTGTATGCCTTTAAAGTTTTGATCTTCTTTAAGAAAAGGGTAGAGGTCACGATGTGTGCTCATAAAGTTAATGTCTTTTTCCATCTCGATACCACCAATATCTCCACTGATATTTTTTATAATACCTTTCTCTTCATTATTAGTGATCCATTCTGAAAAATAATGTAATCTCGAAGGGTAGCCATTTAATACACCATTTTTGTAACGTATTTTTTCCAGATAGCTCGTAAATGTATCAAAATCACTTTTGTCATTTTTGAGCATTAAACTAAATACCAATACATTCTCGATATATGTAGTGCAGTCCAAACCTTGTAAATTAATTACTAGAGTTTCTTCAATGCCAATTTCTAAAGTCTTAGCTACATAAGGAGTGCCTAAAAATGTTTTGCCAACAAAAATTATAGTTTCACTAAAATTACTTTTTGTAAGATATTCTTTTTTTAGTTCATGTATTCGAGTTGTAAAAATTTCTTTATCCTTTGCAGAACATGTTATTTCTTGAGCTGTTATTGAATTAGCAAGTATAAAAAAAAGAATTATGTAGATTTTTAACTTCATTAAATGTGTTAAATAAGAGTTGTTTTTTTTGGTAAAGTACAAAAAAGGTATGATATCTTTTTCAATTAATGAGTTTGTCAAATAAAGAAATCACTATATATAACTGATTTTTCAGCTTTTTGTTTCAATAAAAAAGCACTCTAAGAATCTCTTTGAGTGCTTTTACAAAATTATGTATAGCGTTTATTTATATAATAGTAGATTGACCTACATGTATATTTTCAAAATTGATATTCGAATCTTCTGGATTAAGAATATAGTCGGCAATAAAATCTCCTACTTTTTCTGTCGTAAGAGGATTACTAGTATTTAGGTCAGGTGTAGTAAGATTTAATTCTAATGCTTTTTCTACAGCATCTCTAATCGCATTAGCTTCTCCCATCAAATTAAAATGCTCTAATAGCATTGCAGCAGATAGAATAGCTGCAATAGGATTAGCAATTCCTTTTCCTGTTGCTTGCGGAAATGATCCATGAATAGGTTCAAACATACAACATGTATCACCAATGGAAGCTGAAGCTAATAGACCAATAGATCCGCCAATAACACTAGCTTCATCAGAAATAATATCACCAAACATATTTTCTGTAAGCACTACATCAAATTGGCTTGGATTTAGTATCATTTGCATTGCAGCTTTGTCAACAAATAAAAAATCCAGAGATACATCACTGTATTCTGTTGCAATTTGAGTAACTACTTTTCTCCATAGCCTTGACGATTCTAAAACATTGGCTTTATCTACTAATGTAAGTTTCTTTCTTCTTTTTTGTGCGGCTTTAAATGCCAGATGAGTAATTCTTTCAATTTCTTCCTTAGAATATTCACATAGATCAGACGCTACATTACCATCTTTACTGATTTCTTTTTTTCCGAAATAAATCCCACCTGTTAATTCACGATAGATAGAAATATCTGTTCCTTCGATAATCTCACGTTTAAGAGGAGATTTATCAATTAGAGTGTCATAAGCTTTTACTGGGCGTATGTTGGCATAAAGTCCAAGCTCCTTACGTAACTTTAATAACCCTTGCTCTGGACGAACAGGAGCGCTTGGATCATTGTCATATTTTGGAGCTCCGATAGCACCAAATAGTACAGCATCTGTATTAACACAAAGCTCTAAAGTTTTATCTGGTAAAGGGGTGCCCGTTTTGTCAATCGCGATTGCACCAACCAAACCTTCTTTAAATATAAATGAATGGTCAAAGTTATGTGCAACAGCTTCTAGGGCTTTAATGGCCTGTGCGGTTACTTCTGGCCCTATACCGTCTCCTGATAATACTGCGATATCTAGTTTCATCTATTCTTTTGTTTCTAATTTTTATTCTTTTTTTTGATCAAATCTTAGTTTGACAATATTTTATTTTCTTAAGCTTTAGAGTTTTCAAATTCTTCGATCTCTGCTTTATTACTAATTAAAAAATCAATGTCATCATACCCATTAATTAAACAGGTTTTTTTATAAGGATTAATTTCGAAATTAGTAGAAGAGTCTGTAGCTAGAATAGTTATTTTTTGATTTTCCAAATCTACTTCGATCTGCGAATCAGGATTTGATTTAATTTGATCAAAAAGTTCTTTTAAGTATTCTTTATCAACTTGTATGGGGAGAACACCATTATTTAAAGCATTCCCTTTAAAAATATCTGCAAAAAAACTAGAAACAACCACTTTGAACCCATAATCATTAATAGCCCATGCTGCATGTTCCCTACTAGATCCACATCCAAAATTATCACCCGCTACGAGTATACTTCCCTTGTAAACAGCATTGTTTAATGCAAAGTCTTCATTTACACTTCCGTCTTTCTTAAAACGCCAATCTCTAAATAAGTTTTCTCCAAATCCATCCCGACTTGTTGCTTTTAAAAAACGAGCAGGAATAATTTGATCAGTATCCACATTTTCTATCGATAATGGTATAGCAGAGGATGTTAGTGTTGTAAACTTATCCATAATTAATTTAGTTGTTTGCTTATATCAATTATTCTTCCTTCTATTGCAGTTGCTGCAGCCACTAAAGGACTTGCCAAAATAGTTCTTGAACCTTGTCCTTGTCGCCCTTCAAAATTTCTGTTTGATGTGGACACACAATATTCTCCTTCAGGGATTTTATCATCATTCATGGCAAGACAAGCTGAACATCCTGGTTGACGGAGTTGAAACCCAGCTTCTTCAAAAATAGTATTCAATCCTTCTTTAACAATTTGTTGAGCTACTTGCTGAGATCCGGGGACAAACCAAGCGGTAACATTATTTGCTTTTTTCTTTCCTTTAATATAATTAGCTGCCACTCTAAAGTCTTCGATTCTACTATTAGTACAACTTCCTATAAAAACATAATTTATCTTTTGGTTTACTAAAGATTGACCTTTTTCAAAGTTCATGTAGGCCAATGATTTTTCGAATGAAGCATTATTTTCTGAAGGAATATTTTCAGATATTTTAATACCCATTCCTGGATTGGTACCGTATGTAATCATTGGTTCTATATCTTCAGCATCAAAATGATACTCTTTGTCAAAAATAGCACCTTCATCAGTAGGTAATGTTTGCCAATACGCTACTTTTTTATCAAACTCTTTCCCTTGAGGAGCAAATTCTTTTCCTTTAATGTATTCAAAAGTCGTTTCATCAGGAGCTATCATCCCTCCACGGGCTCCCATTTCTATACTCATATTGCAAACGGTCATACGACCTTCCATAGACATATCTTCAAATACATTTCCGGCATATTCGCAAAAGTATCCTGTACCTGCGTTAGTACCAAGTTTTGCGATTACATACAGGATGACATCTTTTGGTAAAACTTCCGATTTTAGCTTTCCATTTACATTTACACGTAGACTTTTTGGCTTTTGAAGTAATAAACATTGACTAGCAAAAACTTGTGCAACCTGACTTGTTCCGATTCCGAAAGCAATAGTTCCAAAAGCCCCATGAGTAGAGGTATGACTATCCCCACAGACCATAGTCATTCCTGGTTGGGTAATACCTAATTCTGGTGCCATAACATGCACAATACCATTGTACTTATGACCAAGTCCGTATAGCGTAATGTTGTTCTTTTTACAATTTTTTGTAAGCTCTTCTAATTGATTTCTGGAAAGGTCGTCTTTTACCGGTAAGTGTTGATCAACAGTTGGAGTATTGTGATCAGCGGTAGCTACGATTTGATCAGGCCTAAAAACAGGAATTCCACGTTGTTCTAGTTCTCCAAATGCTTGAGGACTGGTAACTTCATGGATTAAGTGTTTGTCAATATATAAAATCTGCGGCCCGTCTTTAATCTCTTTGACGACGTGTGCATCCCAAACTTTATCAAACAAGGTTTTCTTCATATATCTCTAAAAAAAGACCTACGATTTTACATACTGATATAAGATCAGTATCGACTCGTAGGTTTATTAATGTATTTTTTCTTAAGCTACTACAGCGGCAATTACATTGGTATTTTTCATAATTTGATGAATATCTTCATCAATTACTTCTTTCTTGTGATCTGCAAAATTCAAAAACTCTTTGTAGACATCATCTAATTGAAGTTTGGTTAATTCATACCCAACTTTCTTTGCTCTATATGCCAAAGCTGCTCTTCCGCTTCTTGCAGTAAGGACTATAGCTGATTCGGTAACCCCAACTTCAGCAGGATCAATAATTTCATAAGTCTCACGATTTTTAATAACACCATCCTGATGTATTCCAGAACTATGAGCAAAAGCATTTGCACCTACAATAGCTTTATTGGGTTGAACCATCATACCCATATGATCAGATACCATTTGACTAGTTTCATATAATAGCCTAGAGTTAATATCGGTATTCAAATTTAGATATGGATGTTGCTTCATAATCATTACAACTTCTTCAAGAGAAGTATTACCTGCACGTTCTCCAATTCCGTTAATAGTGCATTCTATTTGTCGTGCTCCATTAATTGCTCCAGAAATCGAATTAGCCGTTGCTAATCCTAAGTCATTATGACAATGACAAGAAATAATCACATTATCTATTCCTGTAACATTTTCTTTCAAATATTTAATTTTTGCTCCATATTCTTCTGGAAGACAATACCCGGTAGTATCTGGAATATTAAGTACAGTCGCTCCAGCTTTAATCATGGCTTCACAGACTCGTGCCAGAAACTCATTATCTGTGCGACCTGCGTCCTCGGCATAAAATTCAACATCTTCTACAAAAGATTTGGCAAATTTTACAGCGGCAATACCGCGTTCAATAACTTGGTCTTGAGTAGAATTAAATTTGTACTTAATATGAGAATCAGAAGTACCGATACCAGTGTGAATTCTTGGTTTTTTTGCAAACTTAAGTGCTTCTGCAGCTACTTTAATATCATTTTCTACAGCTCTTGTTAGTCCGCAAACCGTTGCGTTTTTAACGATTTTGGCTATCTCATTAACCGAAGCAAAATCTCCAGGACTTGATACAGGGAAACCAGCTTCTATAACATCAACACCCAAGTAATCGAGCTGTTTTGCGATAACTAATTTTTGTTGAGTATTTAGTTTACAACCAGGGACCTGTTCTCCATCTCTTAATGTTGTGTCAAATATTTGGACTTTATTATCGCTCATGAGAATTCTATAAATAATTATAAGTTCAGTGCTTTTAGATAAAAGATTATCTTTTTTTTAAATATTCTTACAAGATGTTTCTTAAATCTCTTACGAATTTATATTTTGGGAATTCAAAAAGGAAGTATTGGGATATACATTTTACAATGCTAAAATGTTTTAATGAAAACTTAACTTTCTTTTAATCAATTAATTACAATATATTTTCTTACAATGACTAATGATCAAAAAGATCCTTTGTTTGTTTTAGTTAAGTCACTTTCTAAATCCGAAAAGCGACAATTTAAAGTGTATGTAGGTAGATTGGGTGTAAATACTGACTCAAAGTTCCTTGCTCTTTTTAACCATTTGGACAAGAGTGATACTTTAAATGAAGAGCTTATTGTAAAAAAAGGAATTGTGACAAAATTGCAAATCTCGAACCTTAAAGCTCATTTATATAAACAAATATTAATAAGTCTTAGGTTAAGCCCTTTACATCAGAATATAAGATCACAAATACGAGAACAGTTTGATTTTGCATCTATTCTGTATCATAAAGGATTGTACAAGCAGAGTTTAAAAATATTAGAAAAAGCAAAAGCTCTTGCAAAAGAGAATGAAGAACATAATATTGCTTATGAAATTGTAGAACTCGAAAAAATTATAGAAACGCAATATATTACAAGAAGTATTAATAATAGAGCAGATGAATTGACAATCGAGGCAAAGATGTTGAGCATGAAAAATGTTTTAACCAGTAAGCTATCGAATTTGTCATTGCAATTGTATGGATTAATGCTAAAAAGTGGATATGTTAGAAATGATAAGGAGCATAGCATAATTACGAACTATTTTAATAGTAAGCTTCCAAAGTATGAATGGAATATGCTAGGTTTTAGGGAGAAATTATGGTTGTATAAAGCCCATTTGTGGTATAGTTTTATAGTTCAGGATTTCTTATCGTGCTATAAATATTCAAAAAAATGGATAGATCTATTTTATGAACACCCAAAAATGATCGTTCAAAATCCGGTTTTTTTCTTAAGAGGAAATCATTATTTGTTAGAATCCTTATACTTGATAAAAGATAAAGCTCAGTTAAAATCAACATTATCAAAGTTAGAAAACACCATAGCGGATGAAACATTTCCAAAAGATGATAATATTGATGTATTGTCGTTCCAATTTATTTATAATAATAAACTCAATGTACACTTTTTAGAAGGTAGTTTTGAAGAAGGGGAACATTTGGTGGATGATATTCTTAAAGGGATCGAGGAATTTAAGAGTCGTTTGGATGATCATCACATTATGGTTTTTTACTATAAAATAGGTTGCCTGTATTTTGGTATGGCTAATCATAAAAAATGCATCGAATACCTGGCGAAGATTATCAATAACAAATCTCTAAAGATGAGAGAAGACTTAATGTGTTTTTCTAGAGTACTTAGTTTGGTTGCACATTATGAAGCTGGTATGGATTATCATTTAGAAACTCAATTAAAAGAAACCTACAGGTTTTTAATTAAAATGGATGACTTACATGAGGTGCAAAAGGAAATGATTAAATTTTTGAAAAATCTGGGTGATATTTTTCCTCATCAAATAAAGGATGAATTTAGAAAACTACATAAAACACTAAAAGAATACGAAAATCATCCTTATGAAAAAAGGGCTTTTTTGTATTTAGATATTCTTTCTTGGTTAGAGAGTAATATTGAAGGAAGACCAGTGGCAGATATTATTAAAGAAAAAGCAGAAGGACTTGTAAGATAAATAAAGGATAATACTATTGTTAATTTTTTGTTAAAGAAAATAAAATCAGTAGGGTAATCGTCTTTTTGTTTGTCTTTAGAATAAGGAATCTAAATAATACAATTATCGCAAAAAAATACGCTCTGACTTATATGATTAAAATTAAGAAAACAGTTCATAAATTAACAGTATTCTTTTTTTTGATACTTGCCTTTTCTGCTATTGGTCAAATACGTGTTGATGATAGTTCTTTTAGTCCAAAACAGCTTATAGAAGATGTTTTGATAGATAGTCCATGTGCTAAAATCGAAAATATAATATCTTCTACTGGGACTAAGGCGGGATTTAATGGTATCGGATATTTTGAATCGAATGGTTCGGGTTTTGAGATTGATAAAGGTATTATTTTGAGCACTGGTAATGCAAAAAGTGCAGTCGGTCCCAATAGTTTTGATGCTTTAAGTGAAGGAAATGGAAGTGATTGGGAAGGCGACGAAAGTTTAGGCAGAATTACAGGTACAGGTAGTCTGTTTAATGCTACTTTTATTCAGTTTGAGTTTATTCCTAGTATAGATTTCATAAGTTTCGATTTTTTATTCGCTTCAGAGGAGTATATAAATAACTTTCCGTGTAGTTTTTCAGATGTCTTTGCCTTTATTTTAACTGATTCTGCTGGAAATTCAAGAAATCTGGCGGTTTTACCTGATACAACTCCAGCAGTTCCTATTAAAGTAACTACAGTAAATGAAGGAGTAGATTTAAATGGCGATGGTGATTTTGATGATGTAATAGACGGAATTTCTGAATGTCGACCAAGAAATCAAAAGTTTTTTAATAAAACTACTGCTCCGGGAACAGATTCTCCCATAAATTTTAATGGGTATACCAAAATTTTGAAGGCGTCAGGAAGCGTTATTGTTAATGAACGTTATACCATAAAAATGGTGATTGCTGATAATAGAGATGGTCAATTTGATTCTGCGGTTTTTTTATCTGCAGGTAGTTTTAATATTGGAGGAGACTTAGGAGATGATAGAACTATTGCAAACGGAAATCCGGGGTGTTTAGGAGAATCAATAGTATTAAATGCTACTATTGGAACCGGATCTACCTATGTATGGATGAAAGATGGTGTTCCTTTGGCTCCGGGTGATGGAACTACAGTACTTGCCGGGGGAGAGCAATTAGAAGTAACTCAGGATGGAACATACAGTGTAGATATCGATGTTTCTGGTTTATGTGCATCATCTGATTCTGTTGATGTAGAGTTTGCGATTCCCCCAACTATTGCAAGCTCACCAGAAGACCTTAAGTCTTGTGATCCAGAAAGAGATGGTGTAGCTTCTTTTGATTTTAGCAATAATACTCTTTTAGCATTAGGAAGTCAGGACCCATCGATATATAAAGTGTCATATCATCTCAATAAGTATGATGCAGATAATTATACAGGATCTTTTGGAGATAATGTAATTGCTACACCTAATGATTATGAAAACATTTCTTCTCCTCAGACAATTTGGCTTAGAATTGCAGAATCGACACAAACATGTTATACTACGGTTGCTTTCACAATTATAGCGTTACCTATAGCTCCAATTATTTTGGAAGAAGAGTATGCAAGATGTCTGAGTCAAGACGGAACATTAATTAATATATTACCAGATGATATTGAAGTAGAATTGGATGCTGCTGAATATACTTTTCAGTGGTACGCAGGTGTTCAAGCAGTAATGGGAAATGAAATTCCCGGAGAAATAAATGCATCTTTTACACCTCCTGTTTCAGGAGATTACTCTGTAAAAATAACAAACCGAGCTAATGGATGTTCTATATCCAAAAGTATTAAAGTTGTAGACTCATATCCTCCAGAAGAGATTAAAGCAGAACTAATATCGGGAGCATTTTCAAATAATGGTAAATACGAAGTTACAGTAACCGGAAACGGACAATATGAGTATAAAATAGACAATGAAGATTGGCAAGAATCTAATTTGTTTAGTGGTGTTACTAAAGGTGAGCATACAATAACCGTTAGAGATATTAAGATGTGTGGAGAGCTAAGTATTAAAGTTGAGTTAACTGCTGGGTACCCTGAGTATTTTACTCCAAACGGAGATGGTTTTCATGATTCATGGAGAATTGAAGGAACAAAAAATGTTAGTATTTCAGAAGTGTTGGTTTTTGATAGATTGGGTAAGTTTTTGGTGAATTTAGGGCCGCAAGGAAATTGGGATGGAACATATAAAGGCAGACAATTACCTTCAAATACATATTGGTTTAGAGTATTATATACAGAACAGGGTGTACTTAAAGAATTTAAAGCTAATTTTACACTTTTAAGATAAACAATTTGCCAAAAAATAACCAACACCTAAGAAACGTATTAGAACTAAATCTAGCGATGCTTCTAATCAGCACCTCGGGTGCTTTAGGAAGATATATTGATATGCCAGTACCTGTAATTATTGGGTTTAGAGCATTATTTGCAGGAGTCCTGCTTTTTATCTTTTGCCGTTGGAAAGGTATTTCTTTTAAGATAGGAAGTAAAGATCAACCTACTATTCTTTTAAGTGGTATACTGATGGGGTTACATTGGATCACTTATTTCTATGCCTTGAAATTATCTAATGTAGCAATCGGAATGCTATCTATCTTTACTTATCCAGTGATTACTGCATTGTTAGAACCTGTTTTATTAAAGACAAAATTTCAAAAAGTACATTTGCTTCTAGCATTATTGGTCTTGGTCGGTATTTATTTTTTAGTACCCGGTTTAGATTTTAGTAATTCATACACAAAAGCAGTGGGACTCGGAATCTTATCAGCTATATGCTATTCATTACGGAATCTGATTATGAAAACCAAGGTTGCAAATTATAATGGTTCTGCGTTAATGTGGTATCAATTAGTTATTGTAAGTATTTTTCTCTTACCTTTTCTTTTCTTTATGGATAGTTCGGGAATAAAGGATCAATGGATGCCAACCCTCACTTTAGCCTTGTTGACCACAGCTATAGGGCATACATTATTTTTAGGAAGTTTTAAACGTTTTTCAATTACAACTGCTAGTATTATAAGTAGCGTGCAACCAGTCTATGGTATTATTATTGGAATGATTTTTTTGAAAGAAATTCCCGTGTTCTCTACAATAATAGGAGGTGTTTTGATTCTAACTTCTGTAATTATCGAAAGTATAAGAACATACAAATAATTAGTATTTATGCAGGACATGATTTTGAAATTAGAAGATTTGGTATATAAAACAAGTAAAACTATACTTGAATTTGGCGAAGATGTAGTTAGTTATAAAATATCAGAGATAAAATGGTCTAAAAAAGAAATTTTAGGACATCTAATCGACTCTGCAATACATAATTTACAACGATTTACAGAAGTACAATTTGAACCTAAACCGTATATAGTTAGAAAATATAATCAAAACGATTTGGTAAAAGTAAATCGTTATCAAGAATGCACAATTGAAAACATAGTTGAACTATGGGGTACGTTGAATAAACAAATTATTTTTGTTATTAAAAACTTAAGTACAGAAGAATTAAACTACAAAATTGATATTGAAAAGGATGATTTAAAAACCTTAGATTGGTTAATTGTCGACTATGTAGAACATATACAACATCATTCAAAATAAATTTTAAATCATAAGCAATGATCCCAAATCGAATCAGATGGAGGAGGAGCGATTATTGTAAGGGATTCTTTTTTGACCGGATGTATAAATGTAAGTTTTCTTGCATGCAGATGAATACTTCCATTTTTATTACTGCGATCTGCTCCATATTTTAAATCTCCTTTTATTATGGATCCAATATCAGAAAGTTGAGATCTTATTTGGTGGTGACGCCCTGTATGAAGATCAATTTCCAAAAGATAATAACGATCTAGTTTTTTAATTATTTTATATTCTAAAATTGCCTTTTTACTATCAGGAACTTCTTTTGTGTAGGCGTATGATTTATTTTGTTTAGGGTTTCTTTTTAACCAATGTATAAGAGTATCTTTTTCTTTTGGAGGTTGTTTTTTTACAACGGCCCAGTATGTTTTTTGAGCTTCTTTATTTGCAAATAATTTATTAAGTCTTGGTAAAGCTTTACTTGTTCTTGCAAATACAACAATACCACTAGTAGGTCTATCTAATCGATGTACTACACCTAGATATACAGCTCCTGGTTTATTATATTTTTCGGCAATATATTCTTTAACGACTTCACTAAGTGGAGTGTCACCAGTTTTATCACCCTGTACAATATCTCCCGGACGTTTATTGATAATAATAATATGATTGTCTTCATAGAGAACTTGCAGGTTATCTTTTGTAGAGAAACTTTTCGACATCTTGGTTTTTTAGATTATTAGATTTTAGAAGTATTGTAATGTAGTATTAAACTTTGACGTCATTTTAATAATAGCTCTAATAATCAAGTTTACTCAAAATTAATATTGCTCATTTTCATTAGGGAAATCAACAGCTTTAACATCAGTTACATATTGTTTAAAAGCGTTTGTCATTTCAGTATACAAGTCTAAATAACGTCTTAAGAAGCGAGGGTTGAATTCATGAGTCATACCTAACATATCATGTGTTACCAATACTTGCCCATCAACACCATTTCCTGCTCCAATTCCGATAATAGGTATAGTGAGACTTTCTGCAACTTCTTTAGCCAATTTGGCAGGTACTTTTTCAAGAACAATAGCAAAACACCCTGCTTTTTCAAGCATAAGCGCGTCTTCTTTTAGTTTTTGAGCTTCTTCTTCTTCTTTTGCTCTTACAGTGTATGTACCAAATTTATAAATAGATTGAGGAGTTAACCCAAGGTGTCCCATTACGGGAATTCCTGCATTAAGGATTCTCTTTATTGATTCTTTAATTTCTTTTCCACCTTCTAATTTTACAGCATGTCCTCCAGATTCTTTCATTATTCGTATTGCAGAACGTAAAGCTTCTTTGGGATCACTTTGATAACTTCCAAAAGGTAAGTCAACCACAATCAATGCACGATCAATTGCACGAATAACAGAAGAAGCATGATATATCATTTGATCCAAAGTAATAGGTAATGTTGTCTCATGACCAGCCATCACATTAGATGCAGAATCGCCTACAAGAATTACATCGACACCGGCGCCATCAACAATTTTAGCCATAGTATAGTCATATGCGGTTAACATCGATATCTTTTCTTTATTAGCCTTCATTTCCACTAGGGATTTAACCGTCACTCGTTTGTAATCTTTTTTAGCTGTAGACATTTGTATTGTTTTTTTTAAGGACTGTAAAAGTAATGAATTACCAATATGGTAACAAGAGTAATCTGCTTTTGATTTTTCTTTATGATATTGAAGTAAAAATTATCTATTTTAGAAAATAATTAAAACCTTACTTTTATATCGATCAAAAAATAAAAAACGTTATGTATAAAGTATCATTATTATTTATTGTGCTATTTTCTTGGAATGCTTTTTCACAAAAAGAAGTAGCTGTAGATGATGTAAATAATTATAAAGAAGAAGTAAAACAAACCATTTTAAAGTTTTTTGAAGGATTTCATTCTGGTGATACTCTTAAAATGAAGAGTACCATGGATAATAATATAGTAATGCAAACTATTGCGAGGAATAAAGAAGGGCATTCTAAGACTATTAAGACAGATGTTGGAAAATTTGTTTTAGCGATTAAAAATAGACCGGCAGAACAGAAATGGGAAGAACGATTATTATCATTTAAAATCGATACAGATGCATTTATAGCAAATGCCTGGACTCCGTATGAGTTTTATGTCAATGATAATTTTAGTCATTGTGGAGTAAATGTATTTCAGTTATTCAATGATGGTAAAGACTGGAAAATTATTGCTCTTGCAGATACCAGACATCGGGAAGGATGCAAATAAATATTAAAAAATTGATTAAGAAGAGAACCTTATTGTTTTAGGCTATGATTGTTAAATAAATCTAACAATCACTTAGGCTAACTTTAATAGCCAGACCACCTTCACTTGTCTCTTTATATTTGGTATTCATATCTTGAGCGGTTTCCCACATCGTTTCGATTACTTTATCCAAAGGGACTTTAGCATTTGCAGCATCAGTATCTAATGCCATTTCGCATGCATTAATTGCTTTTATGGCACCCATAGCATTTCGTTCTATACAAGGAACCTGAACTAAACCGCCTATGGGATCACAGGTGAGTCCCAAATGATGTTCCATAGCAATTTCACTAGCCATAAGGACTTGATCAGGAGTACCTCCCATTAACTCGGTTAATGCTCCAGCTGCCATTGCTGATGAGACACCAATTTCGGCTTGACAACCACCCATAGCAGCAGAAATAGTAGCTCCTTTTTTAAATAAGCTTCCAATTTCGCCAGCAACTAACATAAATTGTTTTACATCATCAAAGTTAGCATCGTGATTCTCGATAACCATATAGTACATCATAACCGCAGGAATAACACCAGCACTTCCATTTGTTGGAGCAGTTACGACTCTTCCTAAAGAGGCATTAACTTCATTTACTGCTAGAGCAAAGCATGATACCCACTTAAGGATTTGACGAAATTTTACTTCGGTATCTCGAATAGATTCAATCCATTCTGTAGGTGTATTATAGGGAGTAGTACCTATCAATTTTTTATGAGTATCATAAGCTCTTCTTCTAACATTTAGCCCACCAGGTAATGTTCCTTCTGTATGACAACCTATATACATAGATTCGAGCATTGTATTCCAGACTTGAGCGATTCGATTATTAATCTCATCATCACTTCTTAGTGATCTTTCATTTTCAAGGACGATTTCAGATACTTTTTTGTTTTGAGAAGTACAATATTGAAGTAAATCTGTAGCTTTTTGTATAGGTAAAGGAAAATATTGAAATTTTTCAAGTTTCTTCTCTTTTCTTTTTCGTTCTTCCTGTACTACAAATCCACCTCCGATAGAATAGAAAGAAGAAGATATTTTTTCTCCGTTGTTCAATATGGCATGAAATGTCATACCATTAGGGTGAAACTCTTTAAATTCTCGATTAAATATAATCTGTGTCTTAGGGTCAAAAGGTATTCTTATCTCATTATTAATGATAAGTTCTTTATCAGTGTTAATAGTATCTATAATAGAAGATATGGTAGAAACATCTATGGTTTGAGGATCATAACCACATAATCCTAAAATTACAGCAATATCAGTAGCATGACCTTTTCCTGTTAATGATAACGAACCAAAAAGATCAACCGTGATTACAGTAACAGATTCAAATACTTTGTTACTTTTTAATTCTGCTATCCATCTTCGACCTGCTCGCCAAGGACCTAATGTATGTGAACTAGAAGGACCAACACCTATTTTCAACATATCAAAAACACTGATACATTCCATAATTTAAACTATTGATAAAATTTAAGCGGTAAATATAGTTTTTTGACAATAAAGAAACTTGTTTTTTAAGGAATAGTTACTACTGTTTTTTATTTAGAGTTAATAGCTTGTTTAATATTAATATAATAGATTGTAATGACATCCTGTCAGATTGATTGTAATGGCATAATCATTGACTTAACAGCATTGAATTAGTACGAATAATAGTATAATAATTTAAATATAAAAATGAGTAAAATAATAGGAATAGACTTAGGGACAACCAACTCTTGTGTTTCTGTAATGGAAGGTAATGAGCCTGTAGTAATCCCTAATGCTGAAGGTAAGAGAACTACCCCTTCTGTCATTGCATTTGTAGAAGGAGGAGAAATTAAAGTAGGAGATCCTGCAAAGCGTCAAGCGGTTACTAATCCAACTAAGACTATCTCTTCGATTAAAAGATTTATGGGAAATAAATTCTCTGAATCTTCAAAAGAAGCCCAAAGAGCAGCTTATAAAGTTGTAAAAGGAGATAATGATACGCCACGAGTTGATATTGATGGGCGCTTATATACACCACAAGAATTATCTGCAATGACACTTCAGAAAATGAAGAAAACAGCAGAAGATTATCTTGGTCAGGATGTTACTAGTGCAGTAATTACTGTACCAGCTTACTTTAATGATGCGCAACGTCAGGCTACCAAAGAAGCAGGAGAAATCGCTGGTCTTAAAGTAGAAAGAATTATCAACGAACCTACCGCAGCAGCATTAGCTTATGGTCTTGATAAAAAAGGTACAGATCAGAAAATCGTAGTATTTGATTTTGGTGGAGGTACACATGATGTTTCTATACTAGAATTAGGTGATGGCGTTTTTGAAGTATTATCTACAGATGGAGATACACATTTAGGAGGAGATGATGTAGATCAAAAAATCATTGATTGGTTAGCAGAAGAGTTTAAAAGTGAAGAGAATATGGATCTAAGAGAAGATCCAATGGCTTTACAACGTCTTAAAGAAGCTGCAGAAAAAGCTAAAATTGAGTTATCATCATCTGCTCAAACTGAAATTAACTTACCATATGTTACAGCTACTGCAAGTGGTCCTAAGCACTTGGTAAGAACACTAACAAAAGCAAAGTTTGATCAATTAATAGATGATTTAGTAAAAAGAACGATAGAACCATGTCGTACAGCACTTAAGGCTGCTGGATTATCAACTAGTGATATTGATGAAATTATATTAGTAGGAGGATCTACTCGTATTCCTGCTGTACAGGAAGCTGTTGAGAAATTCTTTGGTAAATCACCTAGTAAAGGAGTGAATCCAGATGAAGTTGTTGCAGTTGGAGCAGCTATCCAAGGAGGAGTATTAACAGGAGATGTTAAAGATGTTTTATTATTAGATGTTACTCCACTTTCTTTAGGTATAGAAACTATGGGTAACGTTATGACTAAGCTTATTGATGCAAATACTACGATTCCTACTAAGAAATCACAAGTATTTTCTACTGCAGCTGATAACCAACCATCGGTTGAGATTCATGTATTGCAAGGAGAGCGTCCTATGGCTGCAGATAATAAAACCATTGGTCGTTTCCATCTTGATGGAATTCCGCCAGCACAAAGAGGAACTCCGCAAATCGAAGTTACTTTTGATATTGATGCCAATGGTATCATAAAAGTTTCTGCTACAGATAAAGCAACAAATAAATCTCAGGATATTCGTATCGAAGCTTCTTCAGGATTGACAGAAGAAGAAATAGAGAAAATGAAGCAGGAAGCTGAAGCTAACGCAGAAGCAGATAAAGCAGCCAAAGAAACTGCTGATAAGCTTAATGAAGCTGATGGAATGATTTTCCAGACAGAGAAACAACTTACTGAGTTTGGTGATAAATTATCTGATGATAAGAAAAAACCAATCGAGGAAGCTTTAGAAGAATTGAAAAAAGCACATGAGACAAAAGATCTTGCTGTTATCCAACCTGCTCTTGATAAAATCAATGAAGCTTGGAAAGTAGCTAGTGAAGAAATGTACAAAGCTCAGGCCGAAGCACAACAGAATGGACAACCTGGACCTGATACAGCTTCAGATCAACCTTCTGGAGATAATGGTTCTGAAGGAAGTGATGTAGAGGATGTTGATTTTGAAGAAGTAAAGTAGATTATTCTTATACATAATGATAAAAATGCGCAACCTATGGTTGCGCATTTTTTTTATGCACATTTTTAAATTTAATAGATGTAGAGAATAAACAAACAAGTAAAATTTATAGTACAAACTGTAACAATAAGAGAAGAATTTTGTCTATTTATCAAACATACAATCATTAAAGGAATCTCATAACAAATCAATTCATTCATTATTTAAAAACGAATCATATGAAAACAAACAGCAAAATCATCAATTCACTATTATTCATTGTGATTGCATTATTTACAATTAATTTGAGCGTTGCTCAAAATAAAATAAAAGGTAATGGTAATGTTACTAAGGAAGAAAGAGCAATATCTTCTTTTAATGAGCTTATAGTAAAAGGAGTGTATAATGTATACTTAGCACAAGGACAAAAAGAATCTGTTACTGTAGAAGCAGATGAAAATTTACAACAGGTAGTTACGGTAAAGAACCAAGGTAATACTCTTGTTTTAGGTTGGAAAAAAGGAATGAATGTCAAGAAAAAAACAAAAATGAATGTTTACATAACTTTAAAGGACTTAAAAAGACTTAAAGTTACCGGAGTTGGAAATGTTAAAACGGCTTCAGAACTTTCTTTGACAGAACTTGACCTAAAAGTTTCAGGAGTAGGAAATACATCTTTAAAATTAAACTGTAATAAATTAGAAGGAGAGATTTCTATGGTAGGGAATTTAACCCTTGAAGGAAAAGTTGGAGAAATGAAACTTGATAATAATGGAACGGGGGCGTTACGAGGATATAATTTAATTGCACAAAAATTAGAGGTTAATAATTCTGGCATCGGAAAAGTTGAAGTTAATGCAGAAGAAGAAATAAGTATCACATCTTCAGGTATTGGAAGTGTTTATTATAAAGGAAATGCCAAAACTACGAAGTTAGATCATAAAGGTATAGGTAAAATCAAAAAAGTAAATTAATTTTAGATTTGATAAAAACCGTTTTTTATCAATAATTTATTTTCCAAAAAACCAGATAATCATAGCTGTTATCTGGTTTTTTTATTTGGTATTTGTATCACAATAAGAAAAAAATGGAGTACTAAATTAAAATCCAACTGCAGTATCATCTCCACGCTTATCCGCTCCTCCTTCCAGGGTGCCATTTGGTAAAACTAGTATTCCATCAACCTTACCAATAATTTTTGAAGTTTCTTCATCAATTTTATATCCTTTTTGACTTAAACTATCTAATAATACGGGGTCAAAAGATTCTGGTTCAAAAACTACAACATCAGGTAACCATTGATGATGAAAACGAGGAGCGTTTACGGCCTCTTGCATGGTCATCCCAAATTCTTCTACATTGAGTATCGTTTGTAATACAGAGGTAATAATTGTAGATCCTCCTGGAGTACCAACAGACATCCAGAATGTATCGTTTTTTTCTACAATAGTAGGAGTCATAGAACTTAGCATTCTTTTTTCAGGCGCTATTGCATTGGCTTGTGCACCAATTAGACCAAACATATTCGGAACTCCAGGTTTAGCACTAAAATCATCCATTTCATTATTTAAGAACGTTCCGATTTCTGGAGCATATAACTTAGATCCATATGCACCATTAAGTGTTATCGTTACAGAGATTGCATTACCAAATTGATCAACAATAGAGTAGTGGGTGGTTTCATCACTTTCATAACCAGGAATCATTCCGCAGTTTATTTCTGATGATGGTGTTGCTTTTTCAAAGTTAAAATCAGACATACGATCGG
This sequence comes from Aquimarina algiphila, assembly GCF_007489275.1. Lineage (GTDB taxonomy): Bacteria > Bacteroidota > Bacteroidia > Flavobacteriales > Flavobacteriaceae > Aquimarina > Aquimarina algiphila. Next base: position 55,134 of record NZ_VLNR01000015.1, on the reverse strand, counting down.
TAAGATATGGCATCCCAATTAGGGTGTCTATTGGTATTTTTGTGAAATCTGGATCACCAAGATAAAAACTACGATCTGCATATGCTCTTCGTTCAGCTTCTGTAATAACCTGAATCGTTTTAAGTTGGTTATGACCATATTTAGAAATTTCATAGGGCTCTATCATTTTCATGATTTGTGCTAAACAAACCCCTCCACTAGACGGAGGAGACATGGATATTACAGAAAGATTTTTGTAGTTAAACCGTACCGGTTCCCTCCATTTTGCTTCATATTTTGACAAATCTTCCAAAGTAATTATTCCTCCATTTGATTGTATGTGTTCAACTAGTTTTTTACCAGTTTCACCGGTATAGAATTCTTCTTTTCCATTTTTAATGATACGTTTCAGCGTTGCTGCAAGTTTTATGTTTTTGATAGTGTCTCCTGCTTTGTAATTTTTGGCAAAAAGAATAGTGTCTTTGTTAACTTCAAAAAACAATTCTTTATAATTTTCAAACCGTTTTCTTTGTTTTTCAGTAACTGCAAAACCACGATTAGCCAGATCAACTACCGGACTAAGTATTTCTTCTATTGGCAATGTGCCAAACCTTTTGTGTACGGCAAAAATTCCAGCTATTGTACCAGGAACTCCAATTGCCAGAGCTCCGACTTGACTTTTTTCGGGTATCGGATCGCCATTTTCATCCAGATACATATCTTTATAAGCGGCAAGAGGGGCTTTTTCTCTATAATCTAATGCTCCTGTTTCTCCATCTGCTTTACGATATACCATAAAACCACCACCACCAAGACTTCCGGCAAATGGGTAGGCCACAGCAAGTGCCATTTCTGTAGCGACCATAGCATCAAAAGCATTACCTCCTTTTTTCATAATAGCAGCACCAATTGCTGAAGCTTCTTTTCTCGCCGAAACTACCATGGCTTTTTGAGTAATCAGACCTAATACAGGTTCGGTTTCTTTTTGTTGATCAATACTATTATTTTTACAGGAGAAGAAAAGAGAGAAGAGTAATAAAAGAAATGTGTGTTTCATTAGGTATAGTTTTGATATCTTATTTTTAACCGTTATAATATGCTGATTAAGATGATTTAGCAATACATTGTAATATATTATAATACTTTTATTTCATTTTCGGTGTATACTTTGAGTTCTTCAAAAAATGAACGAAACTCTTTATCAAATTCCGAATAGTAAAATTCTAGCTCATTTACTGCCAGATCCATTCTGGATTTGTTTTTTGTTCTTCTATTCATACCAGATAAAGCACTTCCTATTCCCGAAATAGAAGCGTAACTTAGTAACCAATTGTCCTTAATCATATATGGTAAAAAATTTTGAATTTGCTTAGGTAAAACCTGATGATATTGATGGAGCAGTTCATAAAAAGAGACTGTGTACTCCTCTAAAGGAATTTCAGAATATTCCACCCAATTATTAGCTAAAAAATGGTCATATAGAATATCAACAATAACAGTGCTATAATGCCTGTACTTAGGAAATAGTCGTGACACACTTTTTTTTACAATAGGATGAGTATCGGTATAAGAATCAATTTTACGATGTAATGTAATTCCTTGTTGAATACGATTCGGATAGTTTAGGTATTTTTTTCCTTTAACAGAATCAGCAATAAAATTACCTATTTTAAGCTCTGGATCTTCCCCAGAAAGATAAATATGGGCTAGAAAGTTCATTATGGGAATTTACAATTTTTTAGAAAGTTAATATTGTTTTTTTGTAAATTTTAATGCTAAAGTTGTAGTAGTCTGCCATAGCTCGTACATTTACACTTAAAAATATACAATCAATTATAAGCATGACATTAATAAAATCAATTTCAGGAATTAGAGGTACAATTGGAGGAACTGTTGGAGATAACCTAACACCAGTAGATGCGGTTAAATTTGCCTCTGCTTATGGTAGTTGGTTAAAAGAGGAAACAAAAACAAAACATCCAAAGGTAGTGGTAGGGCGTGATGCCAGAATATCTGGTTCTATGATTCAACAATTAGTAATGAATAGTTTGGTTGGTTTAGGAATTCATGTGATTGATTTAGGACTCTCTACTACACCAACGGTAGAAATAGCAGTAACATTAGAAAAAGCGGATGGAGGAATAATTCTCACAGCCAGTCATAATCCAAAACAATGGAATGCTTTAAAACTTTTAAATCATAAAGGAGAATTTTTGAATGCCGATAATGGTAAAAAGATTTTGGAAATCGCAGAAAATGATACATACGTCTTTGCAGAAGTTGACGATTTAGGAAGTATTACTGTAAATGACACTTATATTGATAAACATATTGAAGAAGTATTGAACCTTTCTTTAGTAGATGCAGAATTAGTAAAAAAAGCTAATTTTAAGGTGGTTGTTGATGCGGTGAATTCTACAGGAGGTATTGCAATACCAAAATTACTTCAAAAAATGGGAGTAGAGACTGTGGAGTTGTATTGTGAACCAAATGGGCATTTTCCTCATAATCCAGAACCATTAAAAGAACACCTGACAGATTTATCTGATTTAGTAGTAAAAGAGAAAGCAGATTTTGGACTTACAGTAGATCCAGATGTAGACCGATTAGCCTTTATGAGTGAAGATGGTGAAATGTTTGGAGAAGAATACACATTGGTAGCTTGTGCAGATTTTGTATTAGGTAAAACACCAGGGAATACGGTTTCAAATTTATCATCTAGCAGAGCATTGAGAGATATAACTCAAAAACATAATGGAACTTATGAAGCAAGTGCAGTAGGAGAGGTTAATGTAGTTGAAAAAATGAAGGCAAATAAAGCGGTCATTGGAGGAGAGGGAAATGGAGGTATTATTTATCCAGAATCACACTATGGAAGAGATTCTTTGGTAGGAGTAGCTTTGTTTCTTACGCATTTAGCAGAAAAAAAATGTAGCGTAAGCGAATTAAAAAATAGCTACCCGTCTTATTTTATGAGCAAAAATAAAGTTCAGTTAACTCCTGGTTTAGATGTTGACGCCATTTTGAAAGGGTTTCATAAAAAACATGAATCTGAAGAAGTTTCTACAGTAGATGGTGTAAAAGTTGATTTTAAGGATAATTGGGTGCATTTACGTAAAAGTAATACAGAACCTATCATTCGTATATATACAGAAGCTTTAAGTCAGGAAAAAGCAGATGAGTTAGCAGAAGATACTATTGTTACATTAAAGAGTATTGCAGGAATATAAAAATTAGTTTATATCCATAACTAAGTTTTTTGTATTTAAATATCTGATAATCAGAATTTTGATTTTTTTTTGATGATTTGTAGAATTCTAAAATTAGAATAATTTGATACTTGTTGTTTTTTACTAGTATATTTTAAGTAATATTCTCTTTTTCTATAGAGTAATGCTTTAAGGTTTATAGACTTAATGAATTTTGTATATTTGATCATTAAGCCAATATTATTTCCGATTGCATGAAAAACATAAGGATTATTCAGGAATTAAAGGAGCACATTGTTCCTCTATCCAAAGAAGAATATCAATTACTACGTAAAAGTATAATTTCTGAAGGGTGTAGAGAGGCTCTTTTGGTATGGGAAAAAAATGATGAGTTAATTCTAATTGACGGTCATAATCGTTATCAGATCTGCACAGAGAATAATATTCGTTATAGAACTAAAAAAATGGTTTTTGCAGACATCGAGGAAGTAAAATTTTGGATGTTAAATAATCAGTTAGGAAGAAGAAACCTTAATCCAGACCAATTAAGCTATTATCGAGGGTTAAAATACTGTATGACAAAAAAAAATAAGGGTGGATATGAAAATGTATCATCGAAGGGTCAAATTGACCTTTCGACATCTAAATTACTTTCTAAAGAGTTTAATGTAAGTGAAAGTACGATTAAACGTGATGAAAAATATTCAATGGCTCTTAATTTGATTAGTGAAACAAACCCTAAGCTTAAACTGCAAATATTAATGGGTGAGATTAAAATGAAAAAATCAGACCTCGCTATTTTGCTACAGGCAGAAGGTACAGAAGATTGGGTTATTGTTAACGAATCGGACTTAAAACATAAAATAAAAATTACAAAAGAAAATTTAGAAAGAAAAAAGAGTATTGCTCAATACGATAAAGTAGATACTTCATATGAATTAGTAAGTGGTGTAGATACTTTGTTTTTAGATCAAGACAGTAGACTTAATTTAATAAAAGGAAAAATATTATCTGCTGTTAATTCTTTAATCAAAAACAAGGATAAAAGCTCTTTAAAATCATTAAAAAAACAAATCAATAAGTTAGAATTAGAAGTGTTATATAATCAAGAAGTAAAAAAATAATTAGACTTTAGTATTCTAATGTTAAATAATGTTTACTACCCAAAAACACAAAAAAGAATAGCTTCTACATATTTACAGACTCTACAATAAACAAGTAATCATAATAAAACGGTTGAGGTTTTAACCTCAAAATAAAGAGGTTGAATAAAATAATAATGTAAAATCTTCTAATAAAAACAGTGTTTTTTTTGTTTTCATGATTTTAAAGCATCTATTTTAAGATTATATTTATTTAACATTTATTTAAAAGCAGAATTACTTTTTGTTAGATTTTAATTATCCATATTTGTATTGTTAATCAAGTAAAATTACCTACCCCTAGTTGTTTATTTTTATTCTAATATCATATAATTATTGAATTAATTATAGTGGTTGAAAGAATAAATAAATAAGTGATGAATATATTATATTGATTGACTATATAATTAATTAAAACCTATTGCTATAGTATTTATAGATTCATAATTAATGATGTTGCTTTGTATGTCTGATAATTTTGAATTTAAAAGAATGGAGCAATGCATAAAACTAATAATGAAATGTGATGAAATATATTGAACTTAAATAATTTTTAGTTTTATATAACGATAGATAAGGATAGTTAACCATGTTCTTATTAATTGTCATCACTTTTTTATATTTTTTATTTTAATGTGTGTCAGGATGTTGAAAAAAAATTATAAATAACCCAACTTTAATTATATACAAATTACTCTTAAAACCTTTTAAATGGAAACAAAAGAATTTAAATCAATCGCTGAGATTTTATATCTAAGGGGTGAAATTGAAAGAGACAAAACCGCTATCATTTTCTTACAGTCTAAAGAAAAAGAAGAGAAAGTTACTTATGGAGAGTTATCCAATAGGGCAAAAGCAATAGCTTTAGAATTAAAACAGAAATTAGATTTTGGAGATAGAGTCTTATTATTATATCCCCCGGGAATCGAATATATAAGTGCTTTTTTTGGTTGCTTATATGCAGGAGTTATTCCTGTTCCTGCTTATCCGCCAGATAGTAGAAATACAGAAAGATTATTAATGATAATAAAGGATTCTCAATCTAAATATGCATTAAGTACATCTGGTATAATGAATTATGTTGATTCCCTTTCTGAAGCTACTATAGTAAATGATGATAGAAGAGAAGGTGTAGAATGTCTAAGTCAGATAGGATGGATAGCAACCGATTTGATCGTTTCTTCACCTAATATAGAATATGTTCCAGAAAAAGTAAAACCAACAGATATAGTCTTTTTACAATATACTTCAGGATCAACAGGAAATCCAAAAGGAGTAATTCTTAATAATACTAATTTGTTAGACAACCTAAAAGCAATACGAGATGCTTTAGGATGTTACTCTGGAACACATATGGTAAGTTGGTTACCTCCTTATCATGATATGGGACTAATAGGAGGGATTCTTCAGCCTTTATATAGTGGGATTGGATTAACTTCAATGGCTCCGATGACATTTCTAAGAAACCCTTTTCTTTGGTTAGATCAAATCTCTAAAAGAAAAGAACAAGGAGGTGTGATTAGTGGGGCTCCCGATTTTGCATATCAATTGTGCGTGAGAAAAATATCAGAAGAAAAATTAGCATCTTTAGATCTTAGTAACTGGAAAGTAGCTTATAGTGGAGCAGAGCCCGTGAAAGAGAGTACATTGATTGATTTCTTTCAAAAATTTAAAGTGTCTAACTTCAAAATGTCAACATTTTTACCAGTGTATGGTTTGGCAGAAGCAACATTATTGGTTTCTTCTGGAGAAAAAACAAAAGAACCATTCACTATAAATATAGATAAAGAAGCTCTTAAAAATCAAAAAGTACAAGTAATAACCAAAGAAAACACTAATAAAATATCATTTGTCTCCTGCGGAAGTAAAGAAGAGGGACATGAAATACATATCGTAAATCCCGAAACTTGTACTTTATCTAAAGATGGAGAAATAGGAGAAATATGGATTAAAAGCCCTAGTGTAGCTGTTGGTTATTGGCAGAACGAAAAACTGACACAGGAAGTGTTTAATGCTTATATTCAGGATGTTAATGAAGAAGGATTTTTTAGAACAGGGGATCTTGGATTTATGATAGACCAAAATTTATATATTTCAGGAAGGCATAAAGACTTAATCATTATAAGAGGTAAAAACTATTACCCACAGGATATTGAGCATACGGTACAAACAGCACATGAGTCATTGAGACCAGGTTGTGGTTCTGCTTTTGCGATAGAAAGTGAAGATGGTGGTGAATCCTTGATAATTGTGCAGGAAGTTAAACGAGAATTTAGAAGAAAAATTGATATAGAAGAGGTTACAAACGCTATATACTTGGCTGTGTCCAGGGAGTATCAAATTCAGGTTAAAGATGTTGTACTTATAGAGCCTTCTTCATTTCCTAAAACAACTAGTGGGAAATTACAAAGATTGGCTTCAAAAGAGTTATATCTAAAAAATAATTTACAACCGATAAAAGCTTATTTGGTCTGTTAAACGCCAATTAACTGTACCAAATAGAAAAAGTTAATTTATTTTTTTAGCATTCAGAAATATTCGTGTAAGGATAGGTATATCTATACCTTAATGGATATTCTCGTTATCATTTTGATAAATCATCATACCAAATTAAGAAACTATATGTCTGTAGATATAATAAAAATACAAAGGCCAACAATCTTTGATAGACTTGTTGCTGTAGAGGAACTTGAAGAATTTCTGAAAAGCCCATTTGATGAATCATCAGTAGTATCATTTAAAAAATCAGCTGAGCTTGATGAAAATGAAATTTTTCCTTATCAGGAAATTGAAGAACTGCATAAATGGAGGTATAATGAATATTATATTCCAAAACAGCTTGGCGGAAAATTAAAATCATTTGAAGAATTACTTTTTTTAACAAGATCAATTTCCAGAAGAGATTTATCGATTTCTATAACCGATGCTCATACACTTTTAGGTGCATTACCAGTTTGGATTGCTGGATCAGAAGAGCAAAAGCAGGAATTGGCAAAAGAAATTAGAAATAGCAGATCTGCTTGTTTAGCGGTGACAGAGAGATCACATGGTAGTGATCTCAATGCAAATGGAGTATGTGCAGTAAAGACTGATGATAATACCAATTATTTATTAACCGGAGAAAAATGGCCTATTAATAAAGCTACATTATCTGATATTTTATGTGTTTTAGCAAAAACTAATGATAAAAAAGATTCCCGAAGCCTATCCATTTTAATGGTAGATAAAGAGAAATTATCACCTGATACATATGCTTACCAGCCCAAAATTAATACTTTGGGGATAAAAGGATGTGATATAAGTGGAATTGTTTTTAATAAAGCAGTACTATCAAAAAACATGCTCGTAGGAAAAGAAGGAGCCGGCCTCGAAATTACTTTAAAAGGATTTCAGATAACCAGGACATTATGTGCAGGTTTATCTTTGGGAGCTGTAGATACTGCTCTTAGAACAACACTAAACTTTGTTTTAAAAAGACAATTGTATGGAAAAACTGTTTTTGATATACAGCACTCAAGACACACCCTGGCAAAAATTTTTATCGATATTATAAGCTGTGATTGCCTTGCAATAGCTTCCTCGAGAGGGTTACATGAGATTACTTCTCAGTTTAGTGTTTGGTCTGCAATTGTCAAAAATTACATTCCTCAAAAAGTAGAACAAAGCATACATGAGTTGTCTGTTATCCTAGGGTCAAGATTTTATTTTAGAGATGATCATGATCATGGTGTTTTCCAAAAAATGATGAGAGATAATTCTATCATAAGCCTATTTGATGGTAGTACAATTATTAACAAACATTCTCTCTCTCTTCAACTTAAATTTCTGGCAAAAAAAAGAGCTAAAAGCACAGGTATAGAACTAGAAAAAACTTTAGAAAATATATTTTCTTTGAATAAAGAGGTTAGCGATATTGACTATAACAAACTTGATCTTTTTAGTAAAGGAAACAACATTGTTTTACAAGGAATAGAGTTTGCTCTATCCAAGCTTGGTAATCTAAAAGGAAAGAATAGTGTTTCTCCTAAAACATTATCCGAAATACTTAATTTAACAATAGACCTTATTAGTAATTTAATGGATCTTGAGAATAAAGTAGATAAATTACCTGTTGTAGAATCAGGACATAATCTTGAAACCGAATATTTTGATCTGGCTCAAAGCTATTGCAAATTGCATACAGCAGCAACCTCTGTATTTATGTGGGTCTATAATCAGGAAGAGTTAGGGGAGTATTTTTCTAAAGGAGAATGGCTTGTGCTTTCACTGCAACGAACTCTGGATTCTTTTACTATTTATAAAAAAGAACTGGATAAGGAATATCTAGAGAATACGGCAAAACATTTATTGACATTACATACCGAAGGCAAATTATTTTCGATAACGCCTTTTCAACTTTCAAATTAATTAAAAATCAAATATATGTCTGAAAAAACTGGAGCAATAGAAGTAGCTGCAAAAAGTGCTTCTATAACTGAAATGGAAAATTGGTTAATCAATAGAGTAGCAGAACATTTAAGTATGGATAGCGAGAAGATTTCTATACATGAAGAATTAGTTCTTTATGGTTTAGATTCTATGAGTGCCATCATGATTTCTGGGGATATCGAAGAAAAATTAAATGTAGAATTACCTTCTACTACCTTATGGGATTATCCTACAATTCACGACATTATGTTATTTCTTAAAGACAAAATGTAAAAAAACAAAGCGAATTATAAAATTCGAGAAGACAGACAAATGCATTATTGCTCATTTTTTTACCAACTTTTAATGCTTGCAATATTCTTAAAACCTAAAAAAAATAATGAAAACTGATTTTAACACAGATCAAAATAATCTTCAATTACATCCGCTATCAAAAGAACAAGAAGGCTTATGGTTTCTTCAACAATTGGACCCCGATATTTCAGCCTATAATGTTGTTTTTGGAGGAGAAATAAAAGGAGAATTAGATATAGAAGTTCTTAAAAAGACCTTCGATTTTTTGATAGAACGTCATGATGTTTTAAATACAACATTTGAGATAGTTGATGGTAAACCTTATCAGAATTTCGAAAAAAATATTGATAAAAACTTTGATATTCAGATAGATAGAAGTGTTTCTGGTATAGAAGAAACAATGAGTCGTATTGATCAAGATACTAAAAAACCATTTAATCTAAGTACTGATAGATTAATCCGTGCCAATATATACCATCAAGCTAACCAAGATTATATTTTGGTTGTAACAGCTCATCATATTGCCATGGATTTATGGGGACTGGCAATATTGCTTAATGAATTACGATTGGTATATACTGCATTATGTACTAATGATACACCTCAATTAAAAACTATTACGACAAATTTTAGAAATCATGTAAATGATCAAAAAACACTTTTGTTTTCTGATAAAGGAGATACATTATTACAATATTGGAAAGAAAAACTATTAGGAGAATTACCAGTATTAGATTTTCCCATTGATAAAGTAAGACCAAAACTATTAACATATTCAGGAAATATAGAACGTTTTGCTTTAGATAAAGAGTTAAGTTTTCAACTTGCTGAGTTAGCTAAACAAGAAGGGGTTACCTTATATATGTTGCTTTTGGCTACGTATAGAATCCTTTTACAACGTTATTCTAATCAAGATGATATCTTAATTGGTGTACCTGTTGCCGGAAGAAACAAAAAGGAAACTCGAAACATCATTGGAAATTTTGTGAATACAATTGTATTGCGTTCTTCTTTAGACATATCATCTAGTTTTTCTGATTTTGTAAAAGATATTCGTAAAGATGTCATTGATGGAATGAAACATCAGGAATATCCTTTTTCAGAACTTGTAAAAGAATTGCTTCCGGATAGAGATCCGGGAAGATCACCTTTGATACAAACAGCATTTGCATGGGAAAAATTACCTGTTCTAGATGATGTTATGGCGTCTTTAGGGGCAAATGAAGAGAATTCGTTATTAGATATACAATTATTTGATGTAGATCAACAAGAAGGACAGTTCGAAATTAGCCTCGAAATGGGTAATGTAGTCAATGAAGAATTACAAGGATTATTTAAATATAATACCGACTTGTTAAATAGTGAGACGGTGATTCAGGTTATTAAACATTTTAAAAATCTATTGTATGCAATAGTTGAAAATCCAAAATCATCTGTTGCAAAACTACCAATAATGTTGGAAGAAGAACAACAAGAAATTTTAAACATATGGAAAGAAAAGCCACAAAAAACTCCTGATTTTGCCACCTTACATGAAGGTTTTGAAACTATGGTTGCCAGAAATCCAAATGCCACAGCAGCCGTTTTTGAGGACAAAGAAATAACTTATGATGAGCTTAATAAAAAAGCAAACGCGCTAGCACATCATTTAAGAAGCTTAGGTGCAGAAAAAGGAACTTTAATTGGTTTGTGCGTTGATAGATCTATCGAAGTACTCATAGGAATAATGGGGATTTTAAAATCTGGAGGAGCATATGTCCCCTTAGACCCTACAAATCCTAAAGAACGACTAGAACTAATTATTGATGATGCAAAAACACCAATAGTTATAACTCATGGAAAAGAGAAATTAACCACATTAGGAGAGCAAATCGAAATAGTTGACTTAGAAACCGATTGGAGGGTAATTGAAACCAATTCAAAAGAAAACCTTAATCTAATAACTCAAAAAGATGAATTAGCATATGTAATTTATACTTCTGGTTCGACAGGAAAACCTAAAGGAGTATTAAATACACATCACAATGTATTAAGATTATTTTCTGCTACAGATCATTGGTATAGATTTAATGAGAATGATGTTTGGAGTTTGTTTCATTCTTATGCCTTTGATTTTAGTGTGTGGGAAATTTGGGGAGCTCTTTTGTATGGAGCCAAACTTGTAGTCGTTTCTTATGAAGAGAGCAGAACTCCAGAATCATTTTATAATTTATTAGCTAATCATAAGGTTACTGTATTAAATCAAACACCTTCTGCATTTAAACAACTTATTGATTATGAGGTTTCTGTCAATGAATCAAAAGAATTAGCACTATCATACGTGGTATTTGGAGGAGAAGCTTTGGATATTCCCACTTTAAAACCTTGGATGGATTATCATGGAGATAGTAAACCTCAACTCATTAATATGTATGGGATTACAGAAACAACGGTACATACTACATATAGAGAAATAACTAAAGATGATTTATTATCATCAAAAAGTATGATTGGGGAACCTATTCCTGATATGAAAATTTACTTATTAGATAGTGAACTTAAACCTGTACCATATGGTGTGACTGGAGAGATTTATGTTGGAGGAGAAGGTTTGGCGGTAGAGTATCTACATCGTCCAGAACTTACATCAGAACGGTTTATTAAAGACCCTTTTAGTAGTGATCCTAAAGCTCGATTATATAAAAGCGGGGATTTGGCTCAGCTATATAAAAATGGAGATCTAAAATATGTAGGTAGAGCAGATGCACAAGTTAAAATAAGAGGATTTAGAATTGAACTTGGCGAAATACAAACATTATTAGTTTCTCATCCTGAAGTTAAAAATGCAGTCGTGACCACCAGGATTATGCAAGATGATGATATACGCATTGTTGCATACTATATTTTAGAGGAAGAAGGGGAAGCTATCGATAAAAAACTAAGAAATTATTTATTAGACAAGCTCCCTGATTATATGATTCCTTCAATTTTTATTGAAATGAAAGAGTTCGCTTTAACAAACAATGGAAAAATTGATTATCAGAAACTTCCTGTACCAGAATATAAAAGAGAAGAAACAGAATTGGTACTTCCAAGAGATGTAGTCGAATTAGAGCTGCAAAAGATATGGGAGAGAACACTAAAAATCTCTCCAATTGGAGTAAAAGATGATTTCTTTCATTTGGGAGGACATTCTATGCTTGCTGTAAGTATAATGAGTGATATTAAATTGATTTTTGGTGATAGTTTAGCAATTTCAGTATTGTTTCAATACCCTACAATAGAAAAATTAGGAGAAATAATAAGAGATAAAAAAGAAATTTCTAAAGGTTCCCCTGTAGTTCAATTACAAAAAGGAACTTCTGCTCAAGAACCTATATTTTGTATTCATCCTATTGGCGGAAATGTGTTTTGTTATTCTTCGATGGTAGAATCAATAAAAGATTCATATAGTATTTATGGACTTCAGGTTCCTTATTTATATGAGGATGGAACTCCGCATATCACGGTAGAAGATATCGCTACAGATTACATAAAGAACATTAAATCGATACAGAAAGAAGGACCTTTTCATTTGGTTGGATATTGTTTTGGTGGTTTAATCGCTACAGAAATCGCACATCAATTAAAAGATCAAGGAGAGGAAGTCGCTACAGTGACACTATTAGATACCAGATCTCCTTTATATGATGATTCAGAAGAGTTTGATGATGCTATTTTATTATCCTGGTTTGCCAGAGATTTGGCAATACCTTACGGAAAAACACTTACTATTAACCCAGAAGAACTTCGAGCATGTGAATCTGTAGATAAAATGTTTGACATGGTAATAGAGCGGGCAAAGAAAGGTCATATTGTTACTGATGACATCAATAAGGATCAGATGAGAAGATATCTTGATGTGTATATATCCAATGGTACAGCATTATCTCTATATGAAGCAAAACCCTATAATGGTAAGATTAACTTATTAAGAGCTGTACAAGAGCCTCTTATAGAGCAAATAGGAATTAATCTAGGGTGGGATCGTTGTAATATTAAAGATTTAAAAGTGTATGATGTACCCGGTAATCATAGTACAATGATGTACCAACCTAATGCAACAGTATTAGCAGGAACTTTACAACAAATATTCACAGAATATAACAAGGTTGAAAGTGCTGTATTGATATAGCAGAACTATTAAAATTTATATATCACATTTCATTTTATGGACTTGTCAGAGAGTATGTTTCGCAAGTTTTGGCTAATTCTAATGAACGTATTATGTAACCATATGAATACTTTCTGATAAGTTTCCATAAACCAATTATACATATTTAAATAAGGTCGACCTAAAACTAAAACAACATTATGATATCTATTAAACAAACATTTTATTTAGATCATAACATCAAAGATGTTTATGAATTCGTCAATGATCCCGTAAATGAAGTCAGCTGGGTTTCTTCTGTAAAAAAAGTTGAGCAAATGGTTGATGATCAACTAAGGTTACAATATGATTTCTTAGGTAGAAAAGAAACCTTCGTTATGCAAATTAGCACCGAAGCATTTCATCTTAGAAATTATAAAAGTGTCGAAGGAGCTTTTCCTATGAAAGGGCAGCAAAGTTTTGAATCTATTAAAAATGGTAAAGCAACAAAGTTTGACTGGTATTTTGAAATGGATCCAGGAAAATACTTTGGACTAATTCCGCTGATGATTATAAAAAAAGCTACTGAGAAAGTCATGAAAAAAGATGGAACTAATCTTAACAAGTTGATCTCTCAAAGTATGATGAGTGTCTAAATTATTAAATCCCCTAACCAATTATAATCTTTCAAAATGAAATTTATAGCCAATATTATATATAAGAGACCATGGTTGGTTCTTATTGCACTTTTGGTCACTACTATTCTTTTAGGAACAGGAGTAACTAAACTTAAAACCAAAAATAATCAGGATTCAGAACTTCCAAAAGATGATCCTATTGTAAAAACAAATGATTACCTGGAAGAGGTTTTTGGTAAAAAAGATGTTTTAATCGTAGGTATAGAAACTGAAAATATCTTTAATAAAAAAACACTTAATAAGATTATAAATATCTCTAAAGAAATAGAAACTGTTGAAGGTGTTATCGGAGATGAAATTACAAGTTTATCCACAATCAATAATATACAAGGTAAGGATTGGGGATTAGATGTTGGTCCTTTGATGGAAGAAGTTCCAGCAAGCAAACAAGAGATATGGGAATTGAGAAAAGAGGTGTTTTCTAATGAGTTAGTAATTGGACGTTTAGTATCTAAGGATGCTAAATTTACATCTATCATTGCTAATCTCAATGAGGATTATGACCAAACGATAGTGTATAATCAAATTTCTGAAATCATTAAAAAGTATGAAGGAGATGAGAAATTTTATCTAGCAGGAGCACCAATAAATTCTCATGAAATTGATACAGGTATTCAAGATGATGTTAATCTTCTTTTACCATTAGGACTGCTATTAGTATTGATAGGATATTTTATTTCCTTTCGCTCGGCAAAAGGAGTAATACTGCCTTTTGTGGTTGTTATTTTAAGTATTATTTGGACAATGGGATTAATGGGGCATATCGGTTTTTCCATAACAGTTGTATCTTCGGTACTTCCAATGCTTATGATTGCCATATCGAGTTCTTATGGTATTCATGTTCTTCATCGATATTATGAAGAGATTCTGACTAGTGAGAATAGAAAAGCGGCCGCTAGAGAAACTGTAAAAAAGATTGGTCCTGCAGTTTTAATGACAGGGATAACCTCGGCTATTGGATCAGCTACTTTAATTATTTTTAAAGTAACATCGATACAAGAATTTGGAATCATCACTTCTTTAGGTATCATCTCTACCTTGTTGGTATCTATATTACTTATTCCTGCAATTTTGTCATTATCAAAGAAGAAAGGAGAGAAGAAAACCAGAAAAAATAGAGAAGCTCTTCTTAATAAGTTTTTATTATGGGTTGCCAAAGTATCATTAAAGTATAGAGTAAGAATTTTGATCGGTACATTACTCTTATTTGTTATTTCGGGTATTGGAATAAGCAAGATTAGAGTAGGAAACGACTTTGTGAAGTATTTCCCAAAAGAACATGTCTTACGTTCTACATTCGAGAAATTTAATGACAAATTAGGAGGAGTACGTACCATGGATATCATGATAGAGGCCAAAGAAGCCAATATGATAAAAGATCCTGAATTCTTAAAAAAGATTGCTGGTTTTCAAAAATTCGCAGAATCTCAACCAGGAATTGGATATAGTAGTTCATTCTCAGATATTATAAAACGAATGAATCTGCAGATGAACGATGCAGATCCAAGGTATAACACCATTCCTGATTCAAAAAACACAATAGCACAGTATCTATTGTTATACTCCATGTCTGGTGACCCTGGGGATTTTGGAGATCTTATCGATTATGATTATCAGAGAGCAAAAGTAAAACTCTTCTTGACTACCTCTGAACAAGAAGAACATATACAATTGTATAAAACTTTTGAGACTTATGTAAATGAAAATTTTAAAGGTGAAGCTAATATAGAATTTGGAGGAGAAGTAATGTTTTGGCTGGCGCAAATACGATATATAGTAAATGGAAAAATCCAAAATATTTTTCTGGCTATTTTAATCGTTTTGATCTTTTGTATGATTGTTTTAAGATCCATGTCACTGGGATTTTTAAGTATTGTTCCTCTTACCGTATCAAGCATATTAACCTTTGGTTTTATGGGGTTTCTGGGGATTCGACTAGAAACAGGTACCGCTATAATAACTGCAATCGGAATCGGAATCGGGATCGATTTTGCAATTCATTATCTATTACGATTTAAAGAAGAAATGATGATAGATTCTAATTTAGAAAGGGCAACAGAAACCACTATTTTAACTTCTGGGAAAGCCATAATTTATGATGTAGTTTCTAATATTCTTGGTTTCATCGTATTCGTTTTTTCAGGGTTTCTGCCAATACAATATTTCGGATGGTTAATATCATTGACAATGATAACAGTAGCATTTGGGTCATTGGTATTGTTTCCTTCACTTTTAGGAATTTTTAAACCAAAATCATTGTTTCAACAAAAGGGGCAACAAGAAGAAAAAAACATAGAAGCAATCAAAGAAGAAGCACCTCAGAAAGTTATAAAAAAGACAATGGCTTTATCTGAAGAATCTAATTAAAACTTTATAAAACTTAAAACAATGAGAACTTTTAAAATAGTAAGAATATCAGTAATTCTAGCCGTGTTTTCTTTTAATATTTCGATGCTATCTGCACAAACTGGCTTAGAGGTGATGACCAAAAATGAAAGACAAGTTTTTGCAGATGATGAGAAAATAGATATTACCATGACATTGGTAAATAAAAAAGGAAAAACAAGAGCTAGGACTATAAATCAGGTTATAAAAAGTGATGAGACAAGAAATCGATCATCAATTATAAGATTTACATCACCTTCTGATGTCAAAGGAACTTCTTTTTTGGCGATAGAGTATTCTGATCGTGATGATGATCAATGGTTGTATTTACCTGCTTTAGGTAAAACCAGAAGAATTTCATCCAGTAATCAAACCGATAATTTTGTTGGATCTGATTTTACTTATGAAGATATGGGAACAGAGGATCTTGAAGATTTTAAATATACTATTATCAAAGAGGAAACTATAGATGGACAAAATTGTTTCTTGGTAGAAGCAATACCGATTTCAACATCAAAAATCAAAGAAACTGGATATTCAAAAAGAGAAATATATGTAAGAAAATCTGATTTTGTAATTGCCAAAATAAACTTTTACAATAAAAACAAAGTGCATATAAAAACATTAACGACCTCTGATGTAAAAAAAGTGGCTAATAGCGAAAAATCAAGAGCTTATGTAATTACTATGAATAATCATAAAACAAATCATAAAACTATTTTAAAATTTGCTGATTTTCAAATAAATACAGGAGTGGAAACCGATATTTTTTCTAAACGAAATTTAGAGAAAGAATACTCTTATGAATAATAAAGTAGAATGTTTAACCTTAATTAATAACCTTATGAAAGTATAGTATTAAAATAACCTAAAAAGTAATAGAATAAGTGTCCTTTTGAAGAGGTGATGATGGTCTATTAATGATTGATTTGTGTTTTAATCATCATGTATTTTAATCGGATACTTATTCTTAATTAAATATTACCCTGACAAAAGTAATCTCTTTTGTGAAAAAAAGAATTCTTTAATTTATAATTGACTATAACCTTGAATTATAAACAACGTAAACACGATATAAAAAAAAGTACATTTGAGTTTTTTTCTAAAAAGAAATATTTCAGTCTTGTATTAATGATTATAGCTTGTATGGCATCATTGCAAGCTCAAAAGGAAAAAAAATACCAAATAGGTGGTTTTATAGAGTTAGATCACATTAGTTATTTTGAGAATAATAATATTGAAGAAGAGAAAATCAATTCGAGAAATCAAGGGATTTTACAATTAGAAGTAGAAAGCAAGGCTATTAAAAATTATCATTTTTTTGGTGGTGTTGAAATCCGTGATGATATAGCAGATCCTGATCGAAGACGAGTGTTTTTAGATGAAGCTTACATTGATATCTATATGAATACTATGGATATAAGAATAGGAAAACAAATAATTACATGGGGCGAGGCAGATGGGATTAACCCTACCAATAATTTAAACCCCATAGACTATTCTGATATTATTGATACAGATGATGAACGTATTGGAGTATATTCTATATTGTCTAAATATTATATTGATGATATTACAATACACGGTGTATTTATTCCTGTTTTTCAATCTAGTATTATTCCTGCAACGAACTCGAGGTGGTTTGTTGATTTTCCTCAACAAGCAATTCTTCCAACAGGTGAAATAGTACCTGCATTATTCGAACTACAAGATTTTGAGGAACCCGAAAAAGATATTCGAAGTGCTCAGTTTGCTTTTAAAGTAAGTACAACATTTAAAGGGTGGGATTTTTCGGTAAGTTACTTCAATGGATTCGATGATTTGCCTTCTTTATATCAGGAGTTTATACTGGGTCAAGACGGAGTTGCCAATGTTTTGATTACTCCGAAAATTAAAAAATTGCAAGTGTTTGGTGCAGACTTTTCTACTATAATTGGTAACTATGGTTTACGAGGTGAAGTTGGATATTTTAGAACAGAAGATCATAAAGGAACTAATCCTTTTATTGACGATTCTTTTTATCAATATGTAGTGGGGTTAGATAGGACTTTTGGAAGCGTAATAGGAGAAAATAACTTATTTATTATTTTACAATGGGTTCATCAGATTATTGAAAGTGGAGAAGATGTTCCGAATACTAATCTTAATAATATTTTTCAAGAGTCTTTTGTTGGAAGAGCAGAATATGAAATTAGTAATTCTGCAAAATTTATAATTGAGGCGACTCATGACATCAAAGTAGATAATACATATGTACAAACAGAATTACAATATGATTTAAGTAGTGGTCTTAACCTTAGTTTGATAGGAGATTTCTTTAATGGTAAAAGAAAAACATTTTTTGGTAATTATGAGGATAACAATAGAATTCAAGCCCGATTAAAGTATAGCTTTTAGGAATAATAAAAAACAAATGGAGTTATAAAATTGGGTTAGCTTTTATAAAAATTTACAAACTCACAAGGTAATTCTATAGGTGATAATTCTTTATTAATTGCTATGTGGCTACTATAGCCATCAATGTTTATTGGAAGAGGATAAACGTGCCAGGTGTCTGAGTCAATTGTAGCTTTATCATTTACAATTGCAAAGGAAGATAGTGCAATACTAAGTCCTTTTCCTATAGCTTTGACCACTGCTTCTTTTTGTGTCCAATATTTAAAAGCACAATCTTTTACGGAATCTGCTTTTACTATATTTTTCCATTCTGTAACGGTCATCTGTGACTTCAATATAGTTACATCAATATCCCTTATTTTTTCGATATCAATACCTACTTTATTATCATTGCTGATGATACAAAAAGTAAAATCTCCAGAATGCGAAATATTAAAATCTAGATCAATATCCAAAAATGGTTTGCCATATGAATTGTATTTCAAAAGATGTAGAGGATCATCCTGAGAGTCTGAAAACCTGGAAATTCCATGTCGTAAAAGTAATAATCCTAGTAAAGAGGTCTGCTTATCCTGCCATCTTCTAAATGCATTAATCTTATTTTTTAGTTTTTCAGGTATAGTATTTATATGAGTTTCAAAACATTCATCTTGAAATTCTTTACTTATTTTACTGTATAAAATAATAGTCATTTACGTTATATAATAATAAGTTCAATTTCTGAAGAATACATAACTATATCGATTTAAGGCCATAGATTACAAATACCCTATAGAAATACATCAAATTAATCCACAACTGCACCTTCAGGAATTGGAGTATTTCTATGTTTCCAACGTTTATGAGTCCATAAATAATATTGAGGTTTTTCTCGTATCTGACCTTCTAATAATCTTAGATATTCTTTAGTAACGTGATATTTCTCTTCGGTTTTACTATTTTCTGAGATAGGTATAAATCGAACTTCATAATACCCTCGTTTCACTTTTTCTACATGTAAGTATAGAACAATTACATCAAGTCGCTGTGCTAAAAATTCACCACCTAAAAATATAGGAACTTTTACTCCCATGAAATTCGTCCAATACTTTGCATTTCCAATTTTTGGAGATTGGTCAGAGATCATTCCATAAGCACATACAGTATCTTCTTGTTTATCTTTTATAATTTGTCTTGCGACCTTATGACTAGCAATAAGCCTTGAATTAAAACGTCCGCGGATACGGTGTGCCAATCTGTCAAAATATTTGTTTTCAATCTGTTTATAAATACCAACACATGGATTAATAGATACTAAATCTATTGCATTTGACCATTCAAAACTTCCGTAATGCCCCATCAGGGCAATTATACTTTTGTTTTTCTTTTCAAACTCATGAAACTCATCAAGGTTAGTTACTTTATACCGTTTTATAAGTTCTTCACGAGAAATAGAGAGCGATTTTGTCATTTCTAAAAACATATCACACATATGTTTATAAAATTTTTTACGAATACTAAAAATTTCCTCTTTGGACTTTTCTGGAAAAACCAATTGTAGGTTTTCTGTTACTGTCTTTCTCCTATATCGTACGATATAATAAATAATAAAATAAATACCAGTGGAAAAAGCATAAAATAATCGCCATGGTAGTTTTGAAATCCCTAGTATAATTGGATAAACCAGGCTATATATTAGTAATTGCATATGGATGGTTAAAAGCTTACAATATAAGCTTATTTATTAGATATAGTTTACAGATGTGTTTAATCTATTGTTGCGCCCTCTGGAGCCAATGCATTTCTATGCTTCCATCTCTTATGGGACCACAAATAATACTGAGGGTTATTGGTAATTTGTTTTTCGAGAAGTCTTAAGTATTTTTTTACAATAGAATAATCTTCACAGTTTTTAGGGTCTTCAGTTATTGAAACAAATGTAGCTTCATAATACCCCCTTTTAATTTTTTCTACTTGTAAATAGTAAGTGTTTATTCCTAAGCGTTTTGATAACACTTCGGCGCCTAAGAAGGTAGGTACTTTTATACCCATAAAATTAGTCCAATACATGGCTTTATGTAATTTGGGCGATTGATCTGCTGCTAATCCATACATATATAAACCATCTTTGGTTTGGTCCTCGGTAATTTCTCTCATAGCATTTTTGTTTGTAACAACACGAGAACCAAAACGAGCACGTATTCTACGGACTAATCTGTCAAAATACATATTCCCTATAGGTTTGTATATACCAACCGCTTGAAAATTTGTTTGTATATCTATTACATTTGCCCATTCATAACTGGCATAATGAGCCATAAAAACCATAATGTTTTGTCCTTTGGCTTCTAGGTTCTGTATCTTTTCCAGATTAGTGACTTTAAAGCGTTCCATCATTTCTTGATTAGAAATAGAAATAGATTTGATCATTTCTAAAAACATATCACACATATGCTTATAGAACTCTTTTCTAATCTTTTTGATTTCTTTTTCAGCCTTTTCAGGAAAAACCAATATTAAGTTTTCTGTAACGGTTCTTTTCCTATATCCAATAATATAATAAATGATAAAAAAAATACTAGTAGAAAAAGCATAAAACAATTTCCATGGTAATTTTGAAATTAGCCATAAACCAGGATAGACTAGCTTATAAATTAATAATTGCATAGATAGATGGGGTTTGGTTTGCGAAAATAAAAGTATTTTACCAAACTCATCTGTTAAAAATAAAAAAACTAAATAAAATAAGAAGAACTAAAAGTGTTGTTAGTCAGCTGGTTATGTTTGTTTGTTATTTAGTCTACTTGTGCACCTTTAGGAAGTTTTGCATTTCTATGTTTCCATCGTCTGTGAGTCCAGAGGTAATATTCTGGTTTCTCCCTTATTTGTTGCTCTAATAATTGCAGATATTTTTTTGTAATATAATGATCATCACAATTCTTTGGATCATCTGTAATGGTTATGAATTTAGCTTGATAATACCCACGTTTTATTTTTTCTACTTTTAGATAAGTCACAGGCATATCCAATCTTTTAGATAAAACTTCTCCTCCGGTAATTACAGGAACTTTAATATTCATAAAATCAGTCCAATACAAAGCATTTTTTAATTTTGGAGATTGATCTGATAATAGTCCATAAGCGCAGAGTCTTCCATGTACTTTATCTCTGGTGATCTCTTTAATCACATTGTGGTTATCTATTAGTCTTGTATTGAATTTTCCTCTAATACGATGTGCTAGCTGATCAAAATACTTGTTTTTAATCTTTTTATATACTCCAACAATGGGAAAATCCATTACAAATTGGGCAGCAATGGCCCATTCATAACTGGCATAATGCCCCATAAGTACAATAATACTTTTGTTTTTGGCTTGTAATTCTTTGAATGTATGTTGATCAATTATCGTAAAACGTTTAGTCATTTCTTCTTTGGATATAGATAAGCTTTTTATCATTTCCATAAACATATCGCACATATGTTTATAAAATTTTTTACATACCCGTTTAATTTCTTTGTCCGATTTTTCAGGAAAAGCGAGAGCTAAATTTGTAGAAACTACTTTTCTTCTATATCCAACAATATGATACATGAGTACATATATTCCGGTAGATAGGATATATAATAGACGCCAAGGTAACTTTGAGATTACCCATAGGATTGGATAGACCAAACGATAAACTAACAATTGCATTAAACCCCTAAATTAAAGGGTACAAATATAAAAACATCCTTCTTTTTTTTTCATAAACTTTTGCTAATTAGAAAGTACAATTGTTTTAGATTTCTTGAGGTGAAAATATATGTATCTTTGAACAAAAATTTTAGTTAATGGAGAAACTTGATCTTATTGTTATCATAATTATTGGAGCTAATATACTGATGTCATTAAAGGGATTTAATGATTTTTCTTTTTTTGAAAAGTATAAATTCAATATTGGCGGAATACATAGAGGAGAGCAGATACGAATGCTAACATCTGGATTTTTACATGTCGATATGATGCATTTGTTTTTTAATATGTTTACACTTTACTTTTTTGCTCCAACGGTAATTGGGTTTTTAGGTAATATTAAGTTTTTAATCGTTTATTTTGGAAGCTTGTTAGTTGGAAATTTATTTTCATTATTTTTTCATAAAGACGAATACTACTATAGCGCTGTCGGTGCAAGTGGAGCTGTATCTGGTATAATATATGCAGGGATTTTATTCAGACCAGACATGAGTTTGTATTTGATGTTTATTCCTATTCCTATTCCTGCTTATATATTTGGAATTGGATATTTATTATATTCTATTTTCGGGATGAAAAATAAAGTCGGAAATATAGGACATGATGCTCATTTTGGAGGTGCAGTAGGAGGATATATTATTACTTTGATATTGGCTCCGTGGTTGTTTCAAGAAAACCTGTTCATGATTGGTTTACTAGCAATACCAATTATCATTCTTTTTGTTTTACAAAGAATGGGGAAATTATAACATTAAAAAAAGGCAACTCTATGATAGATTGGTTGCCTTTTTTATGATATTATGTTTATATATTTTATAGAGATTGCTGAGCAAGTAATTCTGAAATTTTTTCCTCTAATGCAGGTCCTCTTAAATTCTTAGCAATTACATTTCCTTTTTCGTCAAGAATAAAAGTAGCTGGGATAGATCGTACTCCATAAGCCTGTGCAATAGGTTCTTGCCAGAATTGTAGATTAGAAACATGATTCCAATCTAAATTATCATCAGAAATAGCCTTGGTCCATGCTTCTTGTTTTTTATCTAACGAAACGCTAATTATATTAAGTCCTTTATCGTGATATTTTTTATACACATTTACTACGTTAGGATTTTCCATTCTGCATGGTTTACACCATGAAGCCCAAAAATCAATAATTGTGATTTTACCCATTGACTGTTTTAAGGATAACATTTTACCTTCTGGAGTAGGAGCAGAAAAATCCTCGGCAGTACTGCCAATATCTATTCTTTTTTGCATGGATACAGCCATTGCATTAGCAATAAGTTGATTAAGGTTTTTGCCTAATCGACTAGTTTTTAAGGTGTCAGCAATAGAGTTAAATTGTTCTTTAGCTTCTTTTGCAGAAACAATTTTAAGGTTTAAAAGGTCAGTTAAAGCCATTATTGATACAAGAGAACTCGAATTATTATTCGCTAGATCTTTTCTAAATTGTTTTTCTGCTTCGACTAATTCCTCCCTTTTTGCAGCTATTTTTATAGCTTTATTTGTTTCTCCTAGTTTAGTAGCAATTTGATATTCATTACTAAGTTTTAATTTTTCTTCCCCATATTTTTTAACAGTCTTGGCATATGAAAAGAAGAGTTCGTTTTCTGTTCCTCCTTTAACGATAGAAGATCTCATACTATCTTTATAGATAGTCATTTCTATAGGGTTGTTTTCTGCCAAAAAGAGAACATTTCCTCTTAGATCTTTAAATGTTAAATAATTAAAATCATTACTTTCTGGGGCAGGTAATTTAATCTGAAACTTTTGATTTTGTATAGTTGTAGAATCTATAATTATTGGCCTTCTAGATTGACTCACAGCATTTACATATACCATGGTTCCTTCTTCAAAACCTTCGGTGTCAGCAGTAATAGAATATCCTTTTTGATCTTTTTGACAAGCTACAAGTAAAAGTGTTGTAACCAGAAGTGCAATTCTTTTCATTTTTTCGTTTTTTTATTTTTTTGATATGACAAAAAAATTGGCATATTTGGGAATCAGTATATTAAGAATTAATCAATTTCATTATTAAAAATAGTAATTAATTATTGATATACTCATTTCATGGCAATTAGATTTATTGGTTGTAAAAATAAAGAATCCTCATTACATACTCCAAAAATTAACGTTGCATATAGAAGAATTGTTAAGATACTTTTACCAATAATGTGCAAAACTCGGATAAAAATCTTATATTTTGTGTAACAAAATACTATAGTAGTTCGTCTATTATGGTATAATGTTTGTTAATATTTTGGATATAAGGATTAAATCAATGTCCAAATTTTAATAATTCAATCGTCTTAAATGTTAAATAGAAGTTTTTTTTAAGTTAAAAAAATATAGTTTAATTAATTGTTAATAACTAGTGATACAATTTGGTTTGTATTACCTTTGTATCCTAGAATAAAAGAGCAAACATGACGGGGTTAGAGCATGATTTTCCATTAGATATTTGGATTAGCTTTTCGAAATTTTTTGAACAATATAAAGAATTACTGAAAAGTGATAATGAAATTATCAAGGATAGAGCTGCGCGTATTTTAAAGATAGCAGAGCAGTATCCTGAATTAGATAATGGGATCAAAGAAGAAAAACGAGTATATGAGTTATTAGAACCTATTCATTTGGTTCTAGAAGATTCTTTTCCTGATATATTACAGCAAAATGAAATTAAAATTGCTACAATTCCATTTCATAATAAAGTATTAAAGTCTACTTCACGCTATCAAAATATTGTAAAAGCTACAGGAGAGAATTTTGAACCTCAAATCAAGAATTTGAATGAGGATCACTATTATATTATGGGATGTAGTATTATTCTGGGACACTATTATAACTATAATATAGATTTCAGAAGACCTTTCTTTTATGATATTCCTGATGCTTTCGGTGTAATGAGGAATTATAGAATTATGTATAATGGTGATTTTATCGATATCATTAAAACTGATAAAGCAAAAGAAATTACAGATGCAGATGTAGCCGAATTGTTAGATAATTTTGATAACATAGATATTTGGAAAGAAAAATTCCCTCCTCATAGTTGGATTTTTAAGGGGATTATCATTGCAAACATGTTTGATGTTACTACAGATGTTTCTTTATCCGATTTTAAAACTAGCTTAATAAAGTATGATAAAACTCAAGGAGATTTTGTAGGTAGTTTTCAGGATATTTTTAGAGCGATATTTAATCTTCGAGAGATCAAAGTTGGTTTTTCGAACTATAATCCAGAAGACCAGGTACTAGAACGTGTGCCTTTTAAAAATATAGATAGTTACATTTTGTATGATAGATATACAGATTGTTGTGAAACGGCTTTGTGTAAAGGAACGTATCATTATCTTTTTGAAGAATCTACATACTTTGCAATTTCTGATGTAAAAAGATATCAGAAATCAACTCCAGATGAAATAATGTATAAAAATCTGGTGGCACAAGGTATTAATAGCGCAATTCTTGCTCCAATTAAAAGTGATGGTAATTTATTGGGAATTTTAGAGATTGTTTCTCCAAATGTCCACGAGCTCAATAGTATTAATGCAAACAAATTGCAGGATGTTATGCCATATCTTGTAGATTCTGTTTTACGTTCAAAAGCAAAATCAGAGAATGAGCTAGAGCTAATCATTCAGCAGGAATGTACATCGATACATCCAAGTGTGCATTGGAAATTTAAGAGAGAAGCGAAACGATTTATGAGAGCTATGGTGGATGAAAATCCAGTTTCGTTCAGAGAAGTAGTTTTTGAAAATGTATATCCATTATATGGACAAATAGATATAAAAGGCTCTTCAGATGCTCGTAATGAAGCAATACAAAAAGATTTGGTGTTACAGCTAAAGGGTATAGCTAAAATCATTAATAAAATAATTGAATCAGATCCATTACCAATATATGAGCAACTAGCATACAGAACAAATCGTTATGTAACGGCAATAACAGAGCAATTACAAGTAGATAGCGAACAAAATATTCTTAATTTTATTAAGAAAGAGATTACTCCGTTGTTTAAGCATCTTAAAAAGAAGAATGTCGAACTCGATACTCTTATAGATGAATATGAAGAAATCCTTGATGTTAGTATTAAGACGGTTTATAGGCATCGAAAGGCATATGATGAGTCAGTAATGCTTATCAATAAAAAAATGGCGGCTTTATTAGATCAAAAACAAGATGAAGCTCAGGGAATGTACCCTCATTATTTCGAACGTTTCAAGTCTGATGGGGTTGAACATAACATGTACATTGGAGAATCAATAACCAAACAGGATAGTTTTAATAAGGTGTATCTCTATAATCTAAGGTTATGGCAATTGCAGATTATGTGTGAGATGGAAAATGCTTATTATCAAATGCAAAAAGATTTACCTGTTGCATTGGATGTTGCTTCAATGGTTCTTGTTTTTAACACTTCATTATCCGTGAGATTTAGAATGGATGAAAAACGATTTGATGTAGATGGGACATATAATGCAAGATATGAGGTAGTTAAGAAACGTGTTGATAAGTCAAAAATAAAAGGTACTGATCAACGTGTTACAGAGAAGGGTAAACTCGTAATTATATATTCTCAACGTTCTGATGAACGTGAGTATATTAAGTATATTAACTTTTTGCAATCTAAGAACTATCTTGAAGAAGAAATAGAGATTGTTGAATTAGATGATCTTCAGGGGGTTACTGGTTTAAAAGCACTTAGAGTCAATATTCTTTATCATAAAAATGAAAAAGACAAAGAATATTATACGTATGAAGATTTAATGAAAGAGCTTAATTAAAGCTCTTTTTTTTGTACTTATTGTAAAGTGTTAAATGCCAGGACAAAAGAAATTACTGAAGTCACTATTCCTATCATGAATACGGTATATGTTATTCGTAGTATTTTATATTTTTTGTGTAATACTTTTCCTAGAAAATAAAGATCTTTTATCATGGTATCATAGATATAATCTTTATCTCCCATTAATTCTGTCATAGCCCATTTATATTCATTCAATGGCATTTTATGAAAATTTCCAAAGAATAATAGATTGACTTTCTTTTCTTTTATTTCTTTGCGGGTAAATTCACCGCTGGTAACATTGGGTCTGGTAGCTAATACAGATAAAACTATAGAGGCAATAGTGAATATAAGAAAAACTAAAGTCGGATAAATAAGATATTGGTTTGATGGGTTGTCAAGTTTTGGAATGAGATTTGACAGAGCCAGAGACATAATAATAGCATTTACAGAAAGTAAAATATTGGCTTTGGTATCAGCAATATCACTTAGCTTTAAATGATTTCTTAAAGTAACCCTAAAAAGAGTCTGTATACCTTTTTCTGGACTTTCTTCCTTTAATATGTTTTTTAATTTTTCTTTTTCTTTCTTTTTCTCCTTTTTTATTCTTGCCTGCTCTTCAATCATCTTATGAAGATTCTCTTCTTTTTTTGGTTTCCATTTTGAAATGGCATAATCTGTATAATAGTGATGTTTATTCTGAAATAAATCAATATTAGCTTTAAGCCATTCTGAAGTGGTTAAATCTTTAACAGAATTTAGTTTAAACTCTCGTCTCAATAACTCACTTGTTTCACCATAATAATCTTTGGCAAAGTGGGAGGCATCAGCATCTCTAATGATCTCTTCCATTAGATCAGTAGGTTGATGTTCCATTTTGGTAGCCATAATTTGTTTAGAAACTTTGTCAATGATCTCTTGAGAGACATTTTGCTGATATAAAAAATCTTTTGCAATTTCAACACTGTGCTCTTCATGGTTGTCAGAACTCTTAGAATACCCAGTATCATGTAATAAAGCAGTTAATAATAAAACTTCTTTATCTTCATCAGATAAATTTGTGTTATCAATAATTTCTTTTGTACTTTTAAATACTCTTTTGGTGTGATCGTAATTATGGTAAATACAGGAGTTTGGAAGCTCATTTTCAAAGAGCTCTGAAACAAAATTATCTGTTTTTTCTAATAAAGAAGACATATGTACATTTTTTCGGTAACCAAAATAATTAAAAAAAAGAGATTGTACTTCAAACAATGAATAAATATAATAAGATTCTAATAATCTGTGTTGCTCTATTACTTAGTTCATGTGCAACATACTCTCCTCAGTATAAAGTCGAAAACTTCACTCAAACATTACCCAGTCAGGGGGATACAGTCGAAAAAAGATTTTATTTGATTGGAGATGCAGGTTATGCCACCATGAAAAAAACTTCAGATGGATTAGCAATTTTAAAAAAAGTTCTGGATACGGTCAAGTCTAGCGATGATTATGTACTCTTTTTAGGTGATAATATCTATCAAAAGGGAATGCCTAAGAAAGAATCACCAGAAAGAGCTTTATCAGAACGTAGAATAGACGCTCAAATTGAAAGCATAGAAAACTTTAAAGGTAAGGTGGCTTTTATTCCTGGAAATCATGATTGGTACAATAATGGAGTAGAAGGTTTACACCGACAAGAGGAATATGTAATAGAGAAAATGAGAAATGATAATGCATTCTTACCTCCTAAAGGTTGCCCTCTGGAAAGTGTAGAAATAAATGACAAAGTCCATTTGTTAATTTTGGATACACAATGGTATCTTGCAAATTGGGATAAAAACCCAACCATAAATGATGAGTGTGAAATTAAGACACGAGAAAAATTCTTTCTTGAGGTAGAAGGAGAGTTGAAGAAACATAGTAAGAAGACAATTCTTATTGCAATGCATCATCCAATGTATACTAATGGCCCTCATGGTGGGAAATACAATTTTGGTAAACATATTTTTCCTTCAAAGAAAAAGATTCCTCTTCCGATCTTAGGTTCGTTAGCAACTCTAATTCGTTCTCAAGGAGGGGTTACAGCTCAGGATGTATCTAATGTTCACTATAGCAAGTTAATGAGAAGACTTTCTACAATGACCAGAGCTATGGATCGAGTAGTTTTTGTATCCGGTCATGAACACTCTTTGCAGTATATTGATAGTGACGGAGACAAGCAAATTATTTCAGGTTCTGGATCTAAGGTTTCTGCGGCGGCTCTTGGGAAAGATGGATTATTTTCATATCCAGGTCAAGGTTTTGCTGTATTAGATGTATATAAAAATGGCGCTTCAAACGTTCGATTTTATGCAAATGAAAATGGAGAGCCTAAGTTAGTCTATCAGACAGAGGTGCATCCCAAAGAAAAAGAATATTCTTTTAACGATATCCCAAATTCTTTTGAAACAGAAGTGTCAGCTTCAATTTATAAAAAAGAAGAAGTGAAGAAATCTAAGTTTTATAAATCGATGTGGGGGGATCATTATCGCAATATATACGGAACAGATATCAAAGTACCGGTAGCAACTCTAGATACTCTTATGGGTGGTTTTACTATTGACCGACAAGGAGGAGGACAAGTAACACGATCGTTACGTCTTGTAGATAAGGAAGGAAAACGATATAGTTTAAGAGCTATGAGAAAAAGTGTTACGCAGTTTTTACAAAAAGGAGCTTTTAAATATACCTATTTGGATGATGGATTTGATAATACGCTTACAGAAGATGTGCTTTCTGATTTTTATACGTCAAGTTATCCTTATGCATTTTTAACCGTAGGAACCCTAGCCGATGCTATTGGAGTTTATCATGCTAATCCAAAATTATATTATATTCCTAAACATCCTGCACTAGGGAAGTATAATGAAAAATTTGGGGATGAAATCTATTTTCTTGAAGAACGTCCGGGAAAAGAATACAAAGATGAAGTGTCTTTTGGAAAACCTGATGATATAGAAAGTACAGATGATCTTCTTAGTAAATTAAGGAAGGATGAAAAATACAAAATGGATGAAGAACATTATATTAGAACCAGGCTTTTTGATATGATTTTAGGGGATTGGGATCGTCATTCTGATCAGTGGAGATGGGCTCAATTTGATAAAGAAAAGGAAAAGATATTTAGGCCCATTCCCAGTGATAGAGATCAGGTATTTTCAAATTATGATGGATTACTTTTAGATATTATAAAATTTGTAGTTCCACTGGCTAGGAAATTTCAGGTTTATGATGAAAAACTTAAAAAGGTAAGATGGGTAAATCAATCAGGACTGCCATTAGATAGAAAACTAACTCAGAATTCTGGAGAAAAGATATGGATAGAACAAGCTAGATACATTAAAGAAAATCTATCTGATAACGATATAGAAAAAGCATTTAAAAATCTCCCAGAAGAACTTCAGGATGAAACGATCAAAAGAATCCAAAAGGATTTAAAATCACGAAGAGATAATATAGAAGATATCGCTAAGCGATATTATAAATATCTATCAAGACATGCTATTTTAACAGGAACAGACAAAGATGATTTTATAGAAATCATAAGAGGAGACTATAAAACAACAATAAAAATATCAAGAATAAAGGGAGGAAAAATAAAAAAGCTTTATAGTCAAAGAGTTTTTAATTCCAAAGAGACAAAAGAAATTTGGATTTATGGATTAGATGATGATGATCAGTTTGTTGTAAGAGGTAAGGGGAAGAAACCTATTAGAATAAGAATTATAGGAGGACAAAATAATGATGTGTATACTATAGAAAATGGAAGAAAAGTTAAGGTGTATGATCATCATTCAAAGCCTAATACCGTTGAAAAGAAAGGTGGAGCAAAATTTATATGGAGCGATATTTATAAGTATAACCTGTATGACTATAATAAATACATAGAAAAAACTAATGTCGTAACTCCTTTTATTGGTTTTAATCCAGATGATGGTCTAAATGTAAGTCTTACCGATGTGTTTACTATAAAAGGGTTTAAAAATAACCCATATCATAGTAAACATACTTTTAAAGCGGCATATTATTTTCAGACTCAAGGAGGATATGATATATCTTATTTAGGAGAATATATGAATGCCCTTGGTAATTGGAATATCTTACTTAGCGGTTTAATCACAAGTGAAAATTATGCGCAAAACTTTTTTGGATTAGGTAATAGTTCTGTGAATAATGATGATGAATTAGGTTTAGATTATAATAGAGTAAAGATTGGTACATGGGCTTTAGGTTTTGGCTTTTCTAAAAAAGGAAATTATGGTTCTACATTTTCGATAAAGGCAAATTATGAAGGAATAGAAGTACAGGATACGGGAGGAAGATTTATTACTTCTGGTCTCGGTTTTGTAAGTGAAGATCCTGATTTTTTTGAAAGAAAGCTTTTTGGAAATATTGATTTACACTATAAATTTGAGAGTTATGATAATGCTGTGAACCCTTCTCGAGGGATGCTGTTTAAATTGCAAACAGGGGCGAGGATGAATATAGAAGATACTGATCGTACCTATGGGTATGTTTATCCAAAACTAGGTTTTTATAATGCAATTACAAGAAATAGAAAATTAGTCTTGAAAACAGACGTTATGGCTCAGGTAATTATAGGAGATAGTTTTGAGTTTTATCAGGGAGCAGTTTTAGGAGGGATTAATGGATTAAGAGGGTATAGAGAAGAACGTTTTACAGGAGAAAGTGCATTAGCATTTAGTAATGATTTAAGATATAGTTTTAATAAGTTTAAAACGGGTATATTGCCGTTACAATTAGGAATATTTGGAGGCTATGATGTCGGAAGAGTTTGGCTTGATGGCGAGAATTCTGATCAGTGGCATGACTCTTATGGAGGAGGAATGTGGATTAATGCAATTGATACTATAGGAGGGCAATTAGGGTTGTTTGGGAGTGATGATGGGTTGCGTTTTACGTTTGGTTTTGGTTTGAGTTTTTAAAATCAAAAATCCTAGGATACGATAATCAATAAGATTAAATCACTTATTTTTTAATTCTATATTCGTATAAAGTAGCTTTACCATACTTACTTTTCTCATCAGTAATAAAAAGGGTACTGTCATTTTTAAAACATAAACCTTCTTTTTGTGAATTATGCTTTAGTTTTATTTTTTTAATATTTCCATTAAACAAATTATCCTCTGTAAAATCAGTTATTAAAAAAACTTTATTGTGAGTGAGAAGTGCAATGTGATCACCAGAATGATTGATCGCAGCACCGGTAATTAAGCAATTAGAACTATCTTCACATGTTTTGTATTCTCCAACTAGTTTGGCCATATACTTTCCTGGAGTGGCAGATACTTTGTATAGTTTGGTTTTTCCTTTTGAATTTTTAGCACGATTTTTAGTAAACAAATATAAATTTCCGTTAAGGTGAATAAAAGCTTCAACATCAAAATTGAAATTCTTTTTTTTGGGAGGGAACTTTTTTTGATCTTCAAAAATGAATCTAATTTTTTCTACAGATATTGTATTTGATAATAGTCCATTGACCTTATAAATAACAAGGTTTTTTCGATCATTATTATTATTTCCAAAATCTCCAATGTAGATATTGTTTTCTTGATCGTAGGCAAGATCTTCCCAATCTATATTTTTAGTGCCAGGAATTTTAATTTCATTTATAATCTCGCCTTTTTGATTTAGACAAAATACGGTGTTATCATTACCAGAATCATTGATAGCATATAATTTAGCATCAGACAACATAGTAATACCTGAGATTTCGTTAATAGAGTGCGAGAGTTTTTTGATTTTAGTTAAATCAGAATGTTTATCCTTTTGACAACTCATTGTCATTGTTGTCAAAAGGATAAGATATGAGAGTTTTATTATTTTAATTTTTCTGATTCCAGGCATTGAGCATCCAGCTTGTTTTTTCTATTTCTCCTATATACGTTCCTGTAATATCAAGAGTCCCATCGTCTTTAGTTTCTTCTGCAGCGACAGTTACTATTTTGAGTTGTTTTAAAAGTAGTTTATGGTCTTCTAAAATAGTAGAAACCATTTCATAGTCTGTAAGTATAGTACTTGCTTCATTAATATTAGAAATATCTAAATATACACTAAAATTACTCACAGGTTTTCCTCTTAGTGTAAGAATACGCTCTGCAATCTCATCTATTTTTAATTTAGCATCTTCATAAAACTCTTCAAATTTTGCATGAAGTTCAAAAAAATGTGGGCCTGTTATATTCCAATGAAAATTTCGGAGTTTTTGATAATGTATATGATAATCAGCGAGTAAAATATTTAAAGTATCTACAGTTTTATTATTTAAATCCATTATAGTTTTTATTTATTGTTTTTGTTATTTTAATACAAAAATACTATAATAAAAGATTAGCGGTAGAAGTTACAATAGTTAGTTGTAATAGAAGTATTATTATAATCGATTTGTGATTTCCTTAAGAATAAAGTGATAATATTCCAGATCATGAGGTACATAATCTTTATACTTAATAGGGTTATGAAGAATATTTTTAAAATCATTACTATCAAAAAGAATAACACCAGCGACTTCTTCTTCTTGTAGTTTTAATTTTTTGATAGAGACATCTAGTTTACTTAGATAGATGTAGTGAAACTCGTTATCTAGAAAATCAGGTTTGGGTATTTTTTTTGCTAAATATGTGCCAATAAACTCTAACTTATGTACCGGAACCAATATACCAATTTCTTCTTCAATTTCGCGAATGGCAGAATTCTCTGGACTTTCTCCAGCTCCAATATGACCCGCAACAGATACATCCCATAAATCAGGAAAACTATCTTTATTCTTTGCACGTTTCTGAAATAAAATCCGACCATCATCCGTAAAAAACCAAATATGTACACTAGCATGATATAACCCTAATTGATGAGCCTCAGATTTTAATCTGATTTCTCCGGTACGCTTTCCATGCTCATCTAATATATCTATCAATTCATCTGACATGAGTAATTACTGATTTTTCATTTTTTATTAATATTCAAAGATATATTTTTAATAATTATCGTTTAAAAATTAGATTTATTTATGATTAGTATTAAATAGTTGTTATATTTTTATTGCTAAAATGATATATTTATGCAAAAATACTATATATGAATTTAAGAGTATGTCCAAATTGTAATTCATCAGAGTATATTAAAAGTGGTGTAATTAATCATAGGCAGCGATATCGATGTAAAAATTGTAATTATAATTTTACAGTAAATAAGCTTGGTAAGAAGATAGATGATTATTATGTGAACAAAGCTTTGCAGCTTTATTTAGAGGGATTAACATATCGCGAAATTGAACGCATTTTGGGGATTTCTCACGTTAGCGTAATCAATTGGGTAAAGAAATATAATATTAAAAGACCATATAATTCGCAATATCATCCGACTTATAAGATTCTAAATGCTTCAGAATTAGCAATTTTTTTTCAATCTCCCGATAATATAAAAGGAGCTGGTGTTGTTGTAACAGAATTGGGGGATAAATTTATGCTTATTAAATGGGAACGTTTTAGAGAATAACTATAGTGATTAGCAAAAAACTATACTAATTTTTATTGCTTAACATAATTTTTAGACTTTTAACAAGTGCACAACACTACATCAGTAGTACAAATCATTTTCTAAAATCTAATTCTTAAATTATGAAAAAGCTCATATTACTACTTTTTTTAGGTTGTTTTTTGGTACCATATTTAGGATTTTCTCAAGGATCACCTGATTATACAGGTGGGCTAAAAGTTAAACTAAATGAAGATGGATCAAAATATTTTAGAATAATTTCTTGGGGTCAGTTCTGGGCACGATATCAGGATGAAGTGCCTGACGATGTTAGTAAAACAAATTTTAGCATTCGAAGAGCACGTATTTTAACATTTTCTCAAATAAATAAAGATTTCTTGATTCTTACTCATTTCGGATTAAATAGCTTAAATGGAGATAATCAAAGTCCAACAGGAAAAGGAGATAGCTCTCAACTCTTCTTCCACGATTTTTGGTTACAATATAGCTTAGGCGAGAAACATGCAATCGGGGGAGGATTACATTATTGGAACGGTATTTCACGCCTTAATAACCAAAGTACGCTTAATATCATGACATTAGATAATAATCGTCAATCATGGGCTACTATAGGTTTATCTGATCAGTTTGCACGTCATATAGGAGTTTATCTTAAAGGATCATTTGGAAAACTCCAATATCGAGTCTCAGTTAATGAATCTGGTAAAAACACTTTAGATTCTGCAATTGATCTTGCCAATCCAGATACTTTTATTGCTGGTGATACGTATTATGCAGGGAGAGATCTATTAGGTTCAAAAGATGCAGGGAAGAACTTTGCAGGATATTTTGATTATAATTTTTTAGATCAGGAATCTAATTTTTTACCCTATAAAGTTGGATCTTATTTAGGAGGTAAAAAAGTTTTTAATGTAGGAGCGGGGTTTTTTTATCACCCAGATGGAAGTGTTCTTGTTAATGATGATCTAACATTAGAAGGGCAAGATGTCGCAATTTTTGCGGTTGATGCCTTTTATGATGCTCCAATAGGAAAGAATGGATCTGCAATAACCGCTTATGCATCCTATCAGAACAATGATTATGGAGACAATTTTACACTAGGACAAACATATGAAACAGGTTCTATGGTCTACAGTCATGTAGGGTATGTTATTCCTAATGATAATAAGAAGATTAAATTTCAACCGTATGGGTCATTTAATTTACGTTCTATTGACCTTATAGATGATAATGCAACCACATTTGGAGTGGGAGCAAATGCATACTTCAGCGGTCATAATTCTAAACTTACACTAGAATATTTAAATACAAAGTATGGTGATAATGACGCTCAAAGTTTTGTTACCTTACAAGCAATGATCTATCTCTAAAATTAATAATTATGTCAGAAAAACAAAAAAAAGCAACTGCTTATTGGAGAGAAAACCTCAAGTATTTAGTCATTTTATTGACTATTTGGTTTGCAGTCTCCTATGGAGCAGGAATTTTATTTAAAGATGCGCTAAACAGTATTAGACTTGGGGGATTTAAACTTGGTTTTTGGTTTGCTCAACAAGGTTCTATCTATGTTTTTGTTATACTCATTTTTGTATACGTACGATTGATGAATAAACTGGATAAAAAATATGGTTACAACGAGTAATCTTAATACTAACCAAAAAAATATATTATTATGAGCGTTCAAGTATGGACATGGATTTTAGTAGGGATTACTTTTGCTATTTATTTCGGAATAGCTATATGGGCAAGGGCAGGCTCTACAAAAGAATTTTATGTAGCAGGAGGAGGAGTATCACCTTTGGCTAATGGTATGGCAACCGCAGCAGATTGGATGAGTGCCGCTTCCTTTATCTCGATGGCAGGATTGATTTCATTTATGGGTTATGATGGTTCTGTGTTTTTAATGGGATGGACAGGAGGATACGTACTTTTAGCTTTATTGTTAGCTCCTTACCTTAGGAAATTTGGAAAATTTACAGTTCCTGATTTTATTGGTGATCGATATTATTCTAATACGGCAAGAACAGTAGCAGTAATTTGCGCTTTAATTGTATCATTTACTTATGTGGCAGGTCAGATGAGAGGTGTAGGGATTGTTTTTTCTCAATTTTTACAGGTAGATATTAATTTAGGTGTAATCATAGGTATGACAGTTGTTTTAGTTTTTGCTTTTTTAGGAGGAATGAAAGGGATTACATATACGCAAGTAGCACAATATTGTGTGTTAATATTTGCATTTATGGTTCCTGCTTTTTTTATTTCAATGCAAATGACAGGCAATATCATACCTCAAATAGGTATGGGAGGTACTGTAGAGGATGGTACATTTTTGCTTGACAAATTAGATACCTTGCATACCCAGTTAGGGTTTAATGAATATACAGATGGATCAAAATCAACATGGGACGTTTTTGCGATTACATTGGCATTAATGGTAGGTACAGCAGGGCTACCACATGTAATTGTACGTTTCTTTACCGTACCTAAAGTAAAAGATGCTCGTAAATCTGCTGGTCTTGCATTATTGTTTATTGCGATTTTATATACTACAGCACCAGCAATTGCAGTTTTTGCAAGAACAAATTTAATAGAAACGGTAAGTAACACACAATATAAAGAAGTGCCAGAATGGTTTAAAAACTGGGAAAATACAGGTTTGATATCTTGGTCTGATAAAAATAATGATGGTAAAATTCAATATGTAAATGGAAAAGCAACTGATGGGAAACCTAAGTATACTGGGGAGAGAGGTGAACATGGAGAACGTTTGGTGTCTAATGCGAATGATTCTGCCAATGAATTATACGTAGATAGAGATATTATGGTACTTGCCAATCCAGAAATTGCAAAACTACCCAACTGGGTAATTGCATTAGTAGCAGCTGGAGGGTTAGCAGCAGCTTTATCGACAGCAGCTGGATTATTATTAGTCATCTCTACTTCGATTTCTCATGATTTGATCAAAAAACAAATCAAACCAAACATTTCTGAAAAAGGAGAACTTTTAGCAGCACGCATTAGTATTTTAGTTGCTATTATTATTGCAGGATTATTCGGTATTTATCCACCTGGTTTTGTTGCAGCTGTTGTTGCATTAGCATTTGGTCTGGCAGCAGCATCGTTTTTTCCGGCTATAATTCTTGGAATTTTTGATAAACGTATGAATAGACAAGGAGCAGTAACCGGCATGGTAGTAGGTATTGTTCTAATGTTATTCTATATGATTAGATATAAAACAGGATTAATAGGAGTGATGGACCCAAGACCAGCTAGTGAATGGTGGTTTGGCACATCACCAGAAGGTTTTGGTACTATTGCTATGATTGTTAATGTAATCATTTCTGTAGTAGTCTCAAGAATGACAGCTGCACCTCCAAAAGAAGTGCAAGAAATAGTTGAAAATATTAGAATACCGAGTGGGGCGGGAGAAGCGTCTTCACATTAATTTTTTAGTTAGAAGAATACGGTGCTGTATAATTCGTATGGCACCGTTTTTTTACTAAATTTATAAGGGTGATTTTATAAAAATGAAAAAAAGACATCAACAAAAGCTAATCGTACTATCTCTAGTGTTGTTTTTACTCTGGAATGTCCCTTTGATATTAATTTTTGATCAGTTTGGCGAATTTTTAGGGTTTCCAATGATTTATTTCTTTATTTTCCTGATATGGATTATTGCCGTTGCCATATCATTTGTGATTTTGCGTAAGCATTATGAATAACTATCTCCTGATAACGATTATTGTAATCTATCTGGCTTTCTTATTTCTTATCGCCTTTTGGGCTGAAAAAAATTCGAAAAGCAGATGGGTTAACAATCCATATATATATGTGCTTTCTCTGGCGGTATATTGTTCTGCGTGGACATATTATGGAAGCGTTGGTATTGCCTCACAATCTGGGATTAGTTTTTTAACAATCTATTTAGGTCCCGTAATTTCTATTCCGCTATGGATTGTGGTGATGAAAAAGATTATCCGAATTTCTAAACAACATAAAATCTCTAGTATAGCAGATTTTATCTCCTTGAGATATGGTAATAACCGTTTTTTAGGAGCGTTGGTCACTATGATTTGTGTTTTTGCAATAGTACCTTATATTTCATTACAATTAAAAGCAATTTCAGAAACCTTCGAAATTATTACTGATGAAACCAGTTATGTATCTACATCTGTTTTGGATGATTCTACATTTTACATAGCTGTGTTATTAGCGGTGTTCGTTGCTTTTTTTGGTACTCAAGCAACAGATGCTTCTCAACGTAGAAAAGGTATTATGACTACAGTAGCTGTAGAGTCTATCTTAAAATTAGTATTCTTTCTCGTTATAGGTATTTATGTAACTTTCTTTTTGTTTGATGGAACAACACAGATATATGAGAAAGCTTCTCAGCTCGATAATTTTCGTGAAATCACATCTTTCAATGGATTGGAAGCCGGATTTAATTGGATGTTCACGATTGCGCTTTCGTTTTTTGCAATCTTCTTATTGCCAAGACAGTTTCATGTAGCTGTAGTAGAAAATGACAGAGAGAAATATCTAAAAAAGGCAATTTGGTTATTTCCACTCTATTTGTTGTTGTTTAATGTTTTTGTAATTTTTATTGCCTGGGGAGGAAATTTGACTTTAACAGATGAAGTAAACCAGGATTATTATACACTGTTGTTACCTCTTCACCATGATAATCTTATATTGGCGATGCTAGTTTTTTTAGGAGGATTCTCAGCAGTAATTTCTATGGTAGTTGTTTCTACATTAGCCTTATCTACTATGGTAAGTAATAACTTGATTATTCCATATGGATTTCTAGATAAATTTATTAAAAGTAATCCAGAAAAGAATGCAAATTACATTAAGAATATCAGAAGAATATCGATTTTTTCTTTAATTATTATAGCATATTTTTTCTATATTAATTTTTCATATGAGTTATCATTATTTTCAATAGGATTGATCTCCTTTGTTGTAATAGCACAACTTGCCCCCTCGTTTTTTATAGGTCTTTTTTGGAATCGAGGTTCTGCAAGAGCAGCAAAAATTGGTATGATCATAGGAGTTTTTATAGTTATTTACACTTTGATTTTGCCTTTTGTGTTTAATGTGTTAGCAGAAAATAATTCATTTGTAGATCAAGGACTGTTCAGAGTTGAACTATTGAAACCATATGCATTATTTGGTATAGATTTTTTAAGTCCAGAGGCTCATGCTTTTTTCTGGAGTATGTTTTTTAATACATTTAGTTTCCTAATTTTTTCATTACTATCCAAAGGTAATTATAGAGAACGTAATTATGCAGAAATGTTTGTGAATAGCAGTAACTATGCTAATTTACAAGAAGGAGCATTTGTATGGAAAGGAGAAGCCTATGTTTCTGATATTAGAAATGTATTG
This sequence comes from Aquimarina algiphila, assembly GCF_007489275.1. Lineage (GTDB taxonomy): Bacteria > Bacteroidota > Bacteroidia > Flavobacteriales > Flavobacteriaceae > Aquimarina > Aquimarina algiphila. The sequence goes on along the minus strand of NZ_VLNR01000015.1, from coordinate 15,059 downwards.
ACTCGATTTTTGGGAGAAGAACGAACAGAACGGGCATTAAACCTTTTCAACTTAAAATACAAAGTATCAAAAGAAGAAGAAAGAGCAGATTCAAGACTTATAAATTTTTCAGAAAAACTCTTAACAGGTAGTATAGGTAGTGCCTCTGCGCGAATTCTTATTGGTAGTGTTGCCAAAGAACAACCAGTAAGCTTACTAGAGGTTTTAAAAATTTTGGAAGAATCTAAAGAAACTATAGCCACAAATAAAGCATTAAAAGAAAAATCAAATGAATTAACTATTCTTACTAATCAATTAAAAGAAGCCAATAGTGAACTGTTGCTTCAGGATCGTTTAAAGGATGAGTTTTTAGATACGATTGCTCACGAATTAAAAACTCCAATTACGTCTATAAAGGCTGCTTCAGAAGTTTTAACAGATGGAGATGATATGCCAGATGAGCTTCAAAGTAAATTTCTAAATAATATTGTGACCGATGCAGACCGATTAGCTAGATTGATTCATAATATACTAGATTTAGAAAAACTATCTAGTGGCAGAGAGGAGCTAGAGATACAGTCTAATCAAATAAGCAGTACCATAGAAAAAGCAATTTATGGGATTTCACAAATTGCAGATAGTAAAGGTATAAATGTAATTCATAAAAATGGATCAGAAACTATCGCAAAATATGACGAAGATCGCATGTTACAAGTATTAACGAATTTGCTTTCTAATGCTTTAAAATTTACAGAACCCGAGAAAGGAATTATTAAAGTTGTAACAAAAGAAAAGAAAAATGAAATTATGATTATTGTGGAAGATAATGGAAAAGGTGTCCCAAAAGAGGATTTCAATTATATTTTTGATAAATTTTACCAATCAAAACATCAAAATATCAAAAAACCTATGGGTAGCGGACTAGGTTTAGCAATTAGTAAAGAAATTATTGAAAGTCACCAAGGAGAAATATGGATTGATAAACAATATAAAAAAGGAGCTCGATTTGTATTTACCATACCTAAATAAGAATAAATAAAGAGGATAGTCTCAAAATCAACAGTACAGAAACCCTTATACCTATGAAAAAAATCTTAATAGTAGATGATGAACCAAATATTGTAATGTCGCTTGAATATACTTTTAAGAAAAAGAATTTTGAAGTATTTATAGCCAGAGATGGAGGAGAGGCTTTACAAATTGCAAAGGATAATATTCCAGATGTGGTGCTTTTGGATATTATGATGCCTAATGTAGATGGATATGAAACATTAAAAAAAATAAAAAGTAATCCGTCACTTAAAAATACCAAAGTAGTATTTCTTTCTGCCAAAAATAAAGTAGCTGATATTGAAAAAGGCCTAAAGTTAGGAGCAGACAAGTATTTGACAAAACCATTTTCAGTTAAAAAATTAGTTATAGAAATAGAAGAATTACTGAATTGATTTTTATTAAGATGAATAAAACAATTGTTTAACTAAAGTTAGTAAAGATGAAATTACGATTAAATCCTTTAATATCTGATATTGTTATATGTATCTATGTGATCGTTTCATTATACTTTCGCTTTAAGTTCGAAAACGAAACACCGATAAGCCCTCTTAACTCTATTGTAATGGGAGCTTGTTTTGTAATTATACTTTGGGTTCTTATAAAGTTAAAAGTATTAAACCCAAATTGGTTTGGTTTATTTAAGACTAAAAACACAAAGCCATGAAGTATAAAGAATTTTATAACCGAAGCATACAAAATCCTGAGGAATTTTGGAAAGAACAAATGCAAAACTTAGCTTGGTATAAAAAACCAAATACAATATTATCCAGAGATAGCGATAATCATTTTGAATGGTTTAAAGATGGTGAACTTAATTTAAGTTACTTATGTATAGATAAACATATCGAGGATGGGTATGGTCATCAAAATGCTATTATATATGATTCACCTGTAACCAATACAAAACAAAATATTACGTATAGTGAACTGCAATATGAGGTTTCAAAACTGGCAGGAGGACTTAATGATCTAGGGGTTGTTACTGGAGATACAGTTATTATTTATATGCCAATGATTCCGCAAGCGATCTACGCTATGTTAGCTTGCGCCCGTATAGGGGCCATTCATTCAGTGGTGTTTGGAGGTTTTGCTCCTCACGAATTAGCGATAAGAATTGATGATTGTGAACCTAAAGTTGTAATAACAGCTTCTAATGGAATTGAAGTAGAACGCATTATTCCCTATAAACCCTTTGTGGATAAAGCTATAGAGGAATCAAAACATAAACCAAATTATGTTGTTAACTATAATAGGAAACAAGGAGTAGAAATTTCAAATAAATCATATGATATAGATTATGATGTGCTCACTGCAAAAGCTTCGATAATAGAACCTGTGCCTGTATCATCAACTCATCCTTTATATATTTTATATACATCAGGAACGACCGGTACACCAAAAGGAATTATACGAGATTCTGGAGGGTATGCTACGGCTTTAAAATTTTCAATGAAATATGTGTATGGTGTAGATGAAGGAGATGTGTACTGGGCAGCAAGCGATGTAGGTTGGGTGGTAGGGCATAGTTATATTGTATACGGACCATTATTAAATAGAAATACAACTATTCTTTTTGAAGGTAAGCCTATCAAAACACCAGATGCGTCTACTTTTTGGAGAGTAATTAGTGAACATAAGGTAAAAGTTATGTTTACTGCACCAACAGCTATTCGAGCCATTAAAAAGGAAGACCCCCAAGGAGAATTGATTAAACAATTTGATCTGTCTAGCTTAAAGTATCAATTCCTGGCAGGAGAACGTTGTGATGTAGCTACTCTAAAATGGACAGAGAATAAACTAAAAGTTCCTGTAATAGATCATTGGTGGCAAACAGAATCAGGATGGCCAATGTTGGCAAATATGGTTGGATTAGAATTACTAAAGATAAAACCCGGTTCTTCAGCCAAACCAGTTTGCGGCTATGATATTCAGATTCTAGATGAAGATGGAGTACAAACCTCTGCAAATGTTGAAGGATATGTAACAGTAAAATTACCATTGCCTCCAGGAACATTATCAAATTTATGGCGAAATCCTGAACGATATAAAGCAGGATATCTGGAACGTTTTGAAGGATATTATTTTTCGGGAGACGGCGGCTATAAAGATGAGGATGGTTATGTATTCATAACAGGAAGAGTAGATGATATAATTAATGTAGCAGGACATAGACTTTCTACGGCAGAAATGGAAGAAATTGTAGCTTCACACAAATCCGTTGCAGAATGCGCTGTTTTTGGAATTCATTGTGATATTAAAGGACAAAAACCCCTGGGATTGGTTGTTTTAAAATCTGGAGAAACACCGAGCAATGAACAATTACAAAATGAAATAGTCAATACTGTACGTAATAATATTGGGGCAGTAGCATCTTTTAAAAATGTTTTGGTTGTAAAGAGATTACCCAAAACTCGTTCTGGAAAAATCTTACGAAAATTATTACGCAATATTGCGAATAGTACTGAATATAAGACTCCATCAACGATTGATGATGTAGCTATAATAAAAGAAATCGAATATATATATAAAACACATAGATTAGGAAAATATAAAAATCAACTACAATGAGTAATTATCACATAAAACATCTAGAAGAATATTATCAAGTATATCGAAAATCACTTAGAGATCCCGAAACGTTTTGGGCAGAAGTTGCAGAAGAACATTTTATGTGGCGAAAGAAATGGGATAATGTGCTAAGTTGGGATTTTACAAAACCCGAAATAAAATGGTTTGAAGGGGCTAAATTAAATATAACAGAAAATTGTATAGATAGGCATTTACGCAATAGGGGACATAAAACCGCTATTCTTTTTGAACCTAATGACCCAAATGAAGATGCACAACATATTACATATAAACAATTACATGAAAAGGTATGTAAATTTGCCAACGTACTTAAAGAAAAAGGAATTCAAAAAGGAGATAGAGTATGTATTTATTTACCTATGATTCCCGAATTGGCGGTTTCTGTGTTGGCTTGTGCTAGGATAGGAGCCATACATTCTGTTGTCTTTGCAGGGTTTTCTGCAAGTGCATTATCGACAAGAATCAATGATTGTGAAGCAAAAATGGTGATAACGTCTGATGGATCTTATCGAGGGGCTAAAACAATTGATTTGAAGGGTATTGTAGATGAGGCCTTAGAAATTTGCCCCGGTGTTCATACGGTTTTAGTAGCAAAAAGAATCAATTCAGATATTGCTATGAAAGACGGCCGGGATTTATGGTTGCAACCTTTGCTTGATGAAGCATATAAGGATTGTGTGCCAGAAATTATGGATGCAGAAGATCCTTTATTTATATTATATACTTCTGGCTCCACTGGGATGCCTAAAGGGATGTTACATACAACAGCAGGATATATGGTATATACTGCATACAGTTTTAAAAATGTATTTCAATATCGCGAGAATGATATTTATTGGTGTACTGCTGATATTGGCTGGATTACCGGACATTCTTATATTGTGTATGGTCCATTGGCAAACGGAGCAACAACAGTTATGTTTGAAGGAGTACCATCCTATCCCGATTTTGGACGGTTCTGGGATATTGTAGAGAAACATAAGATTACTCAATTTTATACTGCACCTACGGCAATTAGAGCTTTGGCTAAAGAAAACCTGGATTATGTAACAAATCGAGATCTTTCTAGTTTAAAAGTTCTGGGAACCGTTGGAGAACCTATTAATGAAGAAGCATGGCATTGGTATAATGATCATGTAGGAGAAAAAAAATCTCCAATTGTAGATACATGGTGGCAAACCGAAACAGGTGGTATAATGATCTCGCCAATACCATATTCTACACCAACCAAACCCACTTATGCTACTTTACCATTGCCAGGAATACAACCTGCTCTAATGGATGAAAATGGTCTGGAAATAAAAGGGAATCAGGTAGATGGGAGATTATGCATTAAGTTTCCATGGCCATCTATAGCAAGAACAATATATGGAAATCATAAACGCTTTAAAGAGACATATTTTTCAGCTTTTGAAAATAAGTATTTTACAGGAGATGGAGCACTAAGAGATGAAGTTGGATATTATAGGATAACAGGAAGAGTAGATGATGTGATAATCGTGTCTGGTCATAATTTGGGTACTGCACCAATTGAAGACGCCATAAATGAACACCCGGCAGTGGCAGAATCTGCCATTGTAGGCTTTCCTCATGATATCAAAGGAAATGCTCTATATGGATTTATTATTCTTAAAGAAACAGGCGAGTATCGCGATAGGGATAATCTTAGTAAAGAGGTGAATCAACAAATTACAGATCGAATAGGACCGATAGCTAAGTTAAATAAAATACAATTTGTACCAGGGCTTCCTAAAACACGAAGTGGAAAAATTATGCGAAGAATATTACGTAAAATAGCTTCAAAAGATACTAGTAATCTAGGGGATACTAGTACATTGCTGAACCCTGAAGTTGTTCAGGAAATTATGGATAAAGCGTTGTGATATATAAGTATGAAATAAAACAATGAAGTATTAAAAAAATACTTCATTGTTTTTATGGTAAATAGGAGAAAGTATTTGCTCTTAGTATATTGTTAAAGTAATCCTGGCCTGTTGCGATTATAAAATAGATCCTTTAGAGTTATCCTTTTTTTACTGGTTAATTCACCAAGGATTTTTAAGAATATCAGTCCGGTTATATATGCATCTCCAGAGGCTGTATGTCTATCATGTTTTTTGATATTAAATATAGCGCAGAGTTCATCTAAAGAATAAGGTTTACTGTTGACGTGACATAATTCAGTTTTTTTAAATAACACCCCAGTATCCAGTACTTTATTTTTGAGTTTAGGTAATCTTTGCCTTGCTAAAATTTCATTGATCATTGCAATGTCGAAGGAGGCATGGTGAGCAATTAAAACGGCATCCCTGATATATTCCAGAAATTCAATTATAGCTTGTTTCTCATTGATTTTAATATTGTTCCCATCTTTTAGAATACCATGTATTTCTACTGTTTCTGGATTAAATGTATCCTGTTTTAAGTACAATTCGATACTATCTGAAACATCCATGGTATTACTAATAATACTAATTCCACCTATTGATAAAATACGATCATTTTTTATGTGTAACCCAGTAGTTTCAGTATCAAATACAATAAAACGGGTTATGTCTAGATCAAATGATTTCTTTTTGATAAAATGATTTCGGTATTGATTCCAGAAGTCAGGATAATTCTTATGTCTAAACCAATACAACATGTTACAATAATTGAGATAAATTAAAACGTATTCTGATGAGGTCTTGAATATCTTTTATAGATTTAAAACAACCTTTAAGTTTTAATCGATCGGCCTTACTCAGTGACTTAAGATCAATAAACCTTCCAGAATTTTTATGAAGTAATCCTTGCTGAGTCCTAAACGTAAGTAATATTTCAAAAGCATTGATACATGATGTAAATAAGTCTTTATTCTGAGGTTCAATTTGAGTTAATTTTTCAAAACGCAAAATTGTACTATTATACTCTTTGATGTTATGAGATAAGACAAGTAATCGTGCAGCATCTACCATTGGCATTATGGCTCTGATTTTGATGTCAAACTGATCTTTATGACGACCACTATGTTCAACCAGAAAATTTCTGAAAAAACTTAAAGGAGGAGGATTTTTTAGTGCATTTAGGCCTAAAAAATTTAGAAAGATCTCATATGTATTTATGGATTTAAAAATACTATCAGACATAGTATTCACTAATTCTTGATTGCCATAAACTAGAGTATAGTCAAAAAATATGGTACAGAGCATTATTTTATCTTGGTCGGGTTGAGTAATCCAATTATTAAATTGATTTTTCCATTCTTGTAAGGATAGACACCATCTAGGGTTGCTGGCCATCATTTTTGCAGGACAAAATTCAAAACCTACAGTATTAAGTTTTTGAGTTACTTTTTTAGATAAAGAAATGAAATAATCCTTGGTTCTATTATAATCTTTTTGAGGAACATTCTCAAAAACTAAAGCATTATCCTGATCTGTGAGTAGCAGTTGTTCTTTTCTGCCTTGACTTCCTAAAGATAACCAACCAAAAGTTGTTGGTGGGGGAGTATCCATTTCTTCTAAAGAAAGAGCAATAGCTTTTTGAATAATAGCATCATTAATAGAAGATATAACTTTAGAGATAAAAAAAATAGGAATATGCTGATTAATATATCCTTGGATAAGTTGTTCTGCTTTATTTCTGATATACCTTAATGTTTCTGCTTTTGTGGCTCGTTTTACTTCTTTAATAAGTACAGAAGGGTTATTTCCATGAATAACCACAATATCATGTTCTGATAAAATCCCTGTCAGTTTAGAATTTACGGTACCATCTTTGGTAATGCATAAATGCGTAATTTTGTTTTGAAGCATAGCGATCTGGGCTTCTGCAATAGAGATGTTTTCTGGATAGGTTATTACCGGAAAAGACATGATTTTATGAACCTTATCCTCTATAGAAAATTTACCAGTAGCAATTTTGGTCCTTAGATCTTTATCTGTTATTATACCTATTGGTTTATCTTGTTTTGTAATGACTATGGATCCAATTCTTTTATTGGTCATAAGTATAGAAGCTTCTGAAATAGTAGTATCCAGGGTGCATGTAATAGGGTTTTTTGAATATTGTGCAGATTGAATTTCGGTAAAGTTTAATTCGTTTTTTTGAATTTTTTTTATTTGCCCAAAGAGAGTGCCCTGGTTTTCATTAGAATATGGATTTCGAGTATTTGTAGCAAAACTTGCCAATAGAAATTTATTGACTTCAATATTTGTGGTAATAATCTTTTCTAATAACTCAGAGGATATACTATATATAATACTTTCTTCTATAGCTTTAGCACTAAGAATATAATTTCCTTTTCTTATGAGTGCACGTAGACCAAAGATGTCTCCTTCATCACATTTGTCGACTAATAAATTGTCTTCTTCTCTGAAAATTCCAATAGCCCCATCTTTTACCACATAGAAATGATTATGAATTTCATCATTATTTTTGAATACATATTTCTCCTTTTGTAGATAAACAACTTTTACGTTTTTTGATACGTTAGAAAGCTGTTCTTGAGTTAATAGATGAAAAGGAGGAAAGTCTTTTAAAAAATCAAAAATTCTTTCTGCAATTGTATTTTTCATACTACTAATTTATGTAAAAAGTAACCTGAAGAATATGAGATTTATCAGCTTTTGCTTAAGTGTTTTATTAAAAAGACAGCCCTCTATGTTAATCATAGAGGGCTGTCTTTTTGAATTTTATAGTATAAACTTAGTTATTTCTTTTTAAGCAGAATTTTTTCCTGAGAAAACTGAAAAGCAACTTCCAAAAATTCTAACATTTTATTCCAGTTACCATTGAGTTCATAATTGTTTTTGTAGTATTTATATGCTTTTACCGTTAATGTATCTTTGTTAAGATTAGCCTCGCTAATGAATCCACCAGTTTCATTTTCAACTTTCATGTTTAACTTTTCATAACCAGAGACCGTATATCCTTCTGGGATGTTAATAATAATTTCATTATTATATGACCTTGGATATGGCATATAAATGTTTTCTTTTCGATTTTTAGCATTGTCTTCTATAGAAACCTGGTTACCAATTAGCTTTCCTATTTCTAAGATATGATTAGGTCCAGCTCTTTTTATTAAATCATCTTTTATAGTATATTTTTCTTTATAATTTAATAAATCATCTATAGAATTTCTTCCAGTATTTACTATATCATAGGTGTAGTCCTCAATTTTAAAATCGAATTCGCCCTGAGTACTTTCTTCTAATCGTTTAAGTCTCTTTTTAGAACGTTTTTCTTTATAAGCAACAAAGGTTTGATCGTATTTTTTTCTATTTTTCTTATTTAGAAGATCTATAAAAGGAGTCGTTCCATATTTTTTATATTCGGCTTCAACATAATCAAAAAAGAACAGCCTTTCGTTCATTTGATTTACTTTATTGTGTCCTTTAAGAAAAGACTCTCTATGCACTGTGATTTTAGAAAATGTATCATCAAAAGTAATATTCGAAATTTCTTTTGTGTTATTATCTGTATATTTTGATATGGGTAATTTGGATTTCTCGACTTTTTCCAGCTTATCATATTTTTCAGTAAACTTCATGGCATAAACCTTTGTACCTTCAACAGAAGAAGGAATCCAGTTAAAAAAGGTATTGTTGCCAAAAGGGTATACATAAATAGGTTCTTCTAAGTTCACTTTTATTATCGAAGTGAGATTCTTTCGGATTAATAGATCATCAATACTACCATCATACCTATGCTTAGCTTTTATAATTTCAAACGGAATGTCATTTCTTTTTAGAAAGGAACCAAAACGAAGCAAAAACTGGGACTGTTTTGTTACCAAAATAGGGTCTTTATATAATGCTAATGGATAATATAAGTCGGTTAATTTCTCTTCAGTTGCTATCACTCCTTCTAGATATTGATTGAGATAGACATGACGCATATAGTAATAAGCTTCTTCTACTAATTCTTTTTGACTAAGCTCTTTTTCTTTAAAAAATTTCTTGATGTCTTTGGCTACATACTTTAAAGGATATCCATTTTTATATTCCTCCAGCATTTCTTCAGAAGTCATCCCCTTTTTTATAATGTCTTCTTTTTCTGATAAAAATGCGTTTGTTCTATCTTCGTATACATTTGATTTAGCAAACGATATTTGATATTTAAAAGACGGGTATTCTACCAATGGGTATAACCATTGTAAAGATTCTACTTTCTCTACATTTTTTGCGGATAATTGATATTCTTTATCACGTTGTTTAGGCGCGGTAATATCCTTTAATTGGGGAGCTCCATTATAAGAATTAAAGTTAATAAAGAAATCGTTTTCTACTTTTAGTTTCAGTGAAAAATCCATGGTAGGGTATTCTCCTCCTAAAGTAGTTTCTATAGCATCCATTACATAACTCCCAGAGGTTTTGTATTCTTCATAAGAATAGATGTAAAAATCAATAATATCGCCAATTTCTAATTCTGGAACTGCAAGTTTATAGATTTCATCAGATTTAATTTTACTCTTTATAAAACCATAATAGTATACGGCTTTATCAGAAGAGGTTTTGATTTTTTCTTTTTCGACATCAACCTCTTTTACATCTCCATTGGGTTTGATGATTTTTATCCCCATCCAGGTTTTAATCTCTTTAATTCCTTCAATTAGAAAAGTAGGATAATTAAATTCAGAGAATTTTTCAACAGCTGCTTTATCATTTAGTTTAATGATTCTTCTGGTTAAGAAAAAATTATCTAATGATTTTTTACTTTTATTATAATAATGATTTTGGTTATCCAAAATAACAACAGCAGATTCGTTTTTCCATTTTTCTGGTATAGTAGGGATTTTTTTATAGGTATCATTTTCTCCCCAAATAAAAGCCTTAATGTCTTCGGATTTTTTGGGTTGTGCATATGCAAATAAAGTAATGCATAAGAAAAATAGAGTAAAGAAATAGGTAGATTGATGATTGTAGTATTTTTTCATGTTTTTTTAGTGGGTATAAAATTTTATTTTCCCTTTGTTAAAATGATTTGTTTTTGGTATTGTTCCTTTAAATTATAATGAAAACCCTTCCATGCATCAATCGCATTAGCACTAATTTTTGCGTTCTTAAAATGAATTGTTTTTTCATATTTTATTTTCTTACCATCTGTTTTGTAACTAAAAATGATTTCGAAATCGTCATTTTTGATTTTTAAATCTTTTGGTAATTCTTTGATTTTATAATCTGTTGGTATTTCTAAATTGATAGCGGTTTTTTCAAAGATTTTGTATGGAAACATATAATCGATAGACCTCTTGTCGAGGTTAAGGTTTTTATACTCTTTATAATAATCAATGTCAATATACAATTCGTCTTCGAAAGCACTCACTGCATTTTTCTGATTAATATTATATTTTAGACTTAGATCACCATCTCTATCTGTAATATCCGTAACATCTATATTAGCTATGGATAAATTATTGTCATCCCTTTTGATATACCATTCTAATATTTGTTCTCTTTTATCTGTTTTTAAATTGTTAATACTATATAAGAAGTGAGACTTACTTTCTCCTTTATATTCTCTGGAAATCTTACCTATTAATTCCTCTTTTTCAATAATAAAATCGCCTACAAATGTTTCAAGATTTTGAGTTGATTCATATAAAGGGATTTTGTCAAGAATATAACTGTCTCCATCTTCGATAAGTACTTGTTTGTTTTGTATTCGTTCTGCGCTATAATTTAATGGGTTGTATTTTTCTGTAGAGTCCAGGTAATATTTTTTATCACCATTAATAACTGTGCAAATCATATGATTATCTACAGCTATAGTTGGTAAGGAATAATCATATGCAATACGCTTGGTACCAATCCATGTGAGTCTTGCATCAAAACCTGCGATTTTTAACATTTGCTTAGTAAGGTTAGCCATTCCCTTACAGTCACCATATTTTTTGCGATATACATTTTGAGCTTCATCGGGCTTAAACCCGGCAATTCCATCTTCAAAAGCTATATATCTTATGTTATCCTGGACCCAATAGTAAATTGCTTTTATTTTATCCTCTTCTGTCTGGCTGTCTTTGATTATTGATAAGGTCTTTTCTTTTATAGTTTCGGGATCATCTTTTAGTTGTTGAACAAGAGAATAATACCAATTGTATAAATCTCCAGTATTATTTAAAAGTGTTTTTTTCTCTCCGGTTTTTTGATGAGATTTGGCTAAGAACAGTAAATGAGGTCTGTAATATGTTGGCCCTGGTTTATTCTCATCTTTTGGAATAGCATTGCTGTTTTCAAGAGTATAAATATAGGTAGTAATACCATTTTCATCATCTCTTTTAGAATCTTTTGTAATAGATGCATTATCAAAGTTAATCTCTTTTATGTCTAAAGACAGCCAATCCGGGATATGAACTTTAATCGTTTTCTTAAGAAGTAGGATAAGTGTCGTCAAAATAAGTGTTGACAAAATATTTTATATCGCTATATGTTTTGGTATAGCTAAAGTTGTATTTATAACCTAAAAGGGGAAATTTTAATGTCGTCCATTTTACTCTGGCATCGGTATGAAACAATTCCTCATTATTATAGTATTCATCACCAAAATATATTCCTGTGTTTTTATCATTTCTATAAGATACTTTTAATCTATCTATTGTAGATTGTTCGTCATAAAATAGATAAAGAGGTATTTTGGTTCTGGAGTCCAGGTTAATGTATTCCTGATTATTGTTGTGTTTTACAATTACTTGTTCTGTTTTCTTGTCAAAATCAAAAGAAATATCTTCAACATGGTTTAAAATAGCAACATCATCTTCTAGGTACTTTTTTTTTAATTCTTTAGCGAGTTGAATATCTTCAGAAGTAGGGTCAATATTCTTTTGAGGAAACAATACTAAGTGATATAGTAAAAATACTATTAAAGTAGTTTTTTTATTCATTCTGAGAGTTTTACGTAAACTTAATAAAGACAAATATAATATTCCAAATGAAAAAAGACCACAAAGTCGATAATCGTCTTTGCGGTCTTAAGTATTTTTTAAAGTCTTATTTTAAAAAGAAATACTATTTATTAAAATAGCTGAAGCTTTCCCCAGATTTAATATTTAACAGACTTTCGTAAATTAATTTTATAACATTTTCTACATCATCTCTGTGTACCATTTCTACTGTAGTGTGCATATAACGCAACGGTAATGATATCAAAGCAGAGGCAACACCACCATTGCTATAAGCAAAAGCATCAGTATCTGTTCCTGTCATTCTACTGGAAGCCATACGCTGAAAAGGAATTTTTTTACTTTCTGCAGTAGTAATAAGAAGCTCTCTTAACCTGTTTTGAACAGCAGGAGCATATGAAATTACAGGACCATCTCCGATTTTAGTTTCTCCTTGAGTTTTCTTTTCGATCATCGGAGTAGTAGTATCATGACAAACATCAGTAACAATGGCAACATTTGGTTTAATAGTATGTGTAATCATTTCTGCACCTCTAAGACCAATTTCCTCTTGCACAGAATTAGTGATATACAATCCAAAAGGAAGCTTGTCTTTATTTTCTTTTAATAAACGGGCAACTTCAGCGATCATAAATCCCCCCATTCTATTGTCAAGGGCACGACAGACAAATTTATCCTTATTTAAAATAAAAAACTCATCAGGATAAGTAATAACACAACCAACATGAACTCCTAATTTTAGAACTTCTTCTTTAGTGTTACAACCCACATCAATACAAATGTTCTCTAGAGTAGGAGCTTGTTCTTTTGCTCCTTTTCTTGTATGTATGGCAGGCCATCCAAAAACACCTTTTACAATACCTTTTTTTGTATGAATGTTAACACGTTTAGAAGTTGCGATCTGATGATCACTTCCTCCATTTCTGATAACATAAATAAGCCCGTTATCTGTAATGTAGTTTACATACCATGAAATCTCATCAGCATGTCCTTCAATAACAACTTTGTATTTAGCCTTGGGATTGATTACACCAACAGCAGTTCCATAAGTGTCTGTTATGAATTCATCTACATATGGTTTTAGATAATTCATCCAGATTTTTTGCCCTTCCCATTCATATCCGGTTGGAGCAGGATTATTTAAATATTTTTCAAGAAAAGTCAAGGACTTTTTATTTAGAATGCTTTTTTTTGCCATGGTATTATTTGGTTTTATTGCGAAAATAATAATATTCACATTCATTTTACAGTTTACTATTGGTTAATTGCTAATTTTGGAACAATTTTAGAAGCTCTCAAAGTCTATTATGTCTAAACATTCAATATTATATATAACATCTCTAATGTTTGTGTCCTTACTATACTCTCAAAAAGGAACTCAAAAGCAGATTGATACTTCTTTAGTAGATACTACAGGATTTATACAGTATTATATTATTGATGGGGATACGATACCTCATGAAGCTATAAATCTCGATGAGGTTATTATTTTACGAAGATTAAAATTTAAAGATAAACTGTCCAGAAGACGATATCTCATACTTAGACGTAAAACTAGAAAAGTATATCCTTATGCAAAATTAGCTGCAGAAAGATTAACAACACTTAATAATCGATTAGAAAGTATCCAGTCCAAGAAAAAGAAAAAGCGATATATAAAAATATTGCAAAAATATATGGAGGAGGAGTTTACAGCAGAGTTAAAAAAACTCACACGTACAGAAGGGCAGATACTTGTAAAATTGATTTATCGTCAAACAGGTAATACCATGTTTCAATTGGTGAAAGAATATAGAAGTGGATGGAAAGCTTTTTGGTACAATAGTACTGCCAAATTGTTTAATATTTCATTAAAAGAGAAATATGACCCTATTAATGTAGAGGAAGATTACTGGATAGAGGATATTTTACAGCGTAGTTTTCAATCAAATATTCTTAAAGAGCAAAAAACTGTATTAGGTTTTAGTTTTTATGATTTGAGAAACAAATGGTCAGATACAACAAAAACAGCCTCAGGTAAGAATTAATTTTTGGGTATTTCCCCAATGCTGGGGTCAGGCTGTCCGTTATATCTTTTGTTGTAGAGGAAGATCTTCTATTAGGGATTAGAAGTTGTGATGTTAAGAATAATGCATTTTAAACCATATAATATAAACAAAAGGATGCCACTTCCATCCTTAATACAGGTATTAGATAAAAATTAGAATAGGGCAGAGTTAAGTAAAAAAGTCTAAAAAACTTGTACTCAGTTTAATTAATTTTATTATCTTAGCTTTCTATCTTTTTTAAAATCAGGAGTTTCCTTATTTCTTGAGAATTTTTCTAAAAAAAGATGTTGCTTTTGTTTTAATTAGTATATATTTGCACCCGCAAAACGGGGTATTGTTTTGTTTAGTTCATTGAGGTTTGGTTTATTTTTTTGGGGGTTTAAGATGTTTTAAATTTTCTTAATAAATTTCTTGATATAATAAAAAAGGGTTGTATGTTTGCGCCCGCTCAGAGCGGTTATGTTTTTGAGTTTTTTTTATTGGATTTGAGGTTTAGAAAAACT
>NZ_VLNR01000149.1 GCF_007489275.1 Aquimarina algiphila | reverse complement strand
AGCATAATATTAATACTGTGTGGTTACAGACTGTAAACAAGTGATTTTTTATTATATGTAACTTTGTGAGTTAATAATAACCACTAAAGTTATAGTCATGAAAAAAATATTTTTTGTATTAGCATTTATATGTACTTATTTACTAACATCCTGTACAACACCAAGAATTGAAGAAGAAATTTATTATACAGAAGAAAATGAGCTTATATCAGTTGATAGAGAAGAAATTCAAAGACCCGGAGACCAAGGATAATAGAATTAATCCGAATTTAAGAGTTTTTGCCAGTGTATTGGTTATTTTATCCGGGTTAATTTTATTTGCGGATAAAGTAACCAATTTTAATTTGGAAAATAATTTTGGTTTTAAGTCTACAAAAACTTTTGTTTGGATTTTCGCACAATCGTTATCTCCTCTATTAATGGCATTTGCTTCTATTTTTAAGCCTTATAAATCGTCATATATAGTTCCTGTGTATATTTATTTTATACAGATATATTGGATTTTTAAACCTACAATTAAATTTGACGATTATTTGTTACAAACCTATGCAATAGGTGTTTCAATTATTTTTCTTGGATTGATTTATATGATCAATAAAATGAAACCATATAAATCCGAGCAAAGAATAAATAATGAAAAATTCATAAAAGAGACTAAAGAAACAATCGCGATTTTAAAAAATAGAATTTTAGAAGATGCTTAATAAAAATACTTTCAAAATATTAACATTAAAAAGAAAAGTAAAAGAGTCTAAGATCAATGATATAGAAGCTTTGTCTGCTCTCGATGAAATATTAAATAACCATATCTCTGATCTAAATAAGTTTGATGAAGTGGATTTTGAGATAGAGCTATATGTCCGAGAATTAAACAAACTAGCAAGAATAAACCAAAAAGCGAAACAAATTGAACGAGAAATGAGTCAATTAAATAAGGATAATATCATGTTATTGAAAGAACTAAAATTAACATATGAAAAGTTTTAAACTAATCATCTTTTATAGCCTTAATTTTCTTTAAAATTCTGTTTTCTGCCTCTGCTTGTTTTTTAGATAACCAATTCATAAACAGCTTATTTTCCATTAATTCATTTTCATGTAAGTAGATTACTTCTATTACTTTCATTATGTCACTTTCCGTTAACTCTACATTATCTTCAGATTGAGTGTTTTGAAGTGCATCCTTTTTTTGTTTTCCCTTTCCTTTCAGTAACCATTCAATATTAAGATCAGAAAACTTATCTACTATAGCTAATATTATATCAGTACTGGGTATAGGATATTCACCATTACGGCTATCAGGTTTAAAAAGCCTGTTTAATTTTTGAGGTTGTTGAAATCCAATAAGTTCGGCAAAAGGTCTGACTTTGCCAAAAGTCTCTTCATTTATCAACTCTTTTATCCTTCTGTTAATACCTGGTAATTCCATAAAATGGTAAAATAATATTATTTTTATTAAACAAGTTTGGTTTTTTTATCAAACATGTTTTACTTTTGGTAACAGTATGTAACAAATCTACAAAAAAAATGATAATAGATTTTAGTGATAATGAAAAAAAAATGCTTTCAGGGCTTAGTAGTAAGCTGGCTATAAAGCATGATTGTACTAAAAAATATGTTTGTGACATAATAAATGGTAAATCAAAATTCACTACTGAATTATCAATAATGATATACAAGGATTTGAGATGGTTAATTGAATTTTTTGAAAAATAAATGAATTTTCAACAAGGTGACATATTAGTTAAGAACAATACTGTTTGGCTGAGCCAAAATCTTGTTGCTTCTATATGTGACCTTACAGAAAAATATCATACTGTTATTAGAGTTAAATACAAACAATCTGTCCAACCTTGTCACCGTCATCATAACATTTTACCAGACACCAAAAAAAGCTGGAGATGGGCAAAGATTAACCATGATTACTATTACGATTTAAAAAGAATACCTAACAGGAAACCAGCAAATTACCGTGATCTGTTTGGTGATCCAGATACACTTATACAATCTTACAAATTAGCTATGAGCAGTCAGGAAAGTAATTTACTTACTGCGGAGTTAACAAGCTTTGTAAATGAGCGATACAGCCACCA
>NZ_VLNR01000148.1 GCF_007489275.1 Aquimarina algiphila | reverse complement strand
AATCCTTTTAAAACCTTGAGTATTTTATCGTAATTTGCTTGAAAGTTGTGCATATGAATTATAGTGTCGTAACTACAATTTACTGCCTTTTAGCAGTTTGCGCAACTTTTTCTAAATGCACAACGGGTGTTACTTATTAAAATTATAAACCTTTATTCCATCTTCGGATTCCTCAATATAATATTTACTAAAATTTGTATAAAAATCTAGCTCTTTAATATAATACGGTTTTACTATCCTCATAGGATAATTATTTGTTGTTGATGTTGATATTAGTTTATTTTTCACTAAATCATATTCTTTCTTAGTAATATTTAAAAATTCAATTTTATAATATTTTTTACTTTCTATTTCACCAGAAGATAGGTCTATTGTTGATTCATTGCCATCAGATATCTTAATTTGAAGTATTCTATCTTTTAAATTCCATTGATGGTAATCATCAGATGAATTAATTTTATATTGGTATAGATATGATTCATAATCAATATCATATTCTTTATATTTTATTTCATGTACTACCTTACCATTTTCGTCTGTACTTGCATGGACCACCTTTTGTAAGCCTAATTCGTCTTCATATTCCTGCATCCAAATAGTTTTTCCATACTTAATATACATCTTATGTAAAACTGAATTTAATGTTAACGTATCAAAAACCTTAGCAGTAGCCCAACAAGTTTGTATTTTTAAATTTGAATCTGTTTCTATCTCTATACTATTGGTATGTAGACCAAGAAATTGGGCAATACTATCTAATTCTAAGGATTGAAAGTAGTATCTTTTTTCATCTAAATAGGTTATCCCTTTATGATTTGATATATTTTTTATCTCTTCTTTTGTTGGATAAGAAGCATTTTCGTAATTTTTAATAGTATAATCATTATTAATAGTATCCAATGATTTAGATACTAACTTAAGTACATCTTCCTTAAAACTTAATTGGGTTAAATCAAACTCAGCTCCTTCTATTAAGATATCAGGTTGTACAAATTCTTTTTTTTCTTCTTTACAAGAAAAAGTAATTAATACCATAATGATTAAAAAATATTTCATTTTCTTAGTGTATGTCCTTAAGTAACATTTCTTTTTTATATGGGAAACATTTAGCCTAAACATTGTTTGAAAATGATTTTTTCAGTTTCTGAGATAAAATTTTCAATATTTTTAAAGTTATATTTTCTGAGTAAGGATACTTCTTTTTTATTTTCACCTTTAAAAATCATTTTTACTTCTTTTCCATTATTTAAAAAATTCATTCTATGTTTAATTATTAGAAATTGTTCAAAGTTTTTTAAATCATATTTTTGAGTAAAAAAAACAAAAAATGATATTTCTAAGATTGAAGAATCTAATCTAAACTGAGCTTTTCTACTAACTTTATACATATAAACACTAATCGGTAAAATAAAAAGAACCCAGATAGGCATGCTATCCAAAGTCTTACCAACATATATAAAGTAAATTGCTGAAAGGCAGAATACAATTAATATAATCATATCAAACAATTTATTTTCTTTTAATCTTATACAATTTCCATTTTTATGATAAAATTGTTCCATAGTGTTTTTTAACAAAAAATAACAACAGTGTAAAAGCCATATACATCTCTTAATATCAACTTACACCTATTTATAATCAAATCTTTATTTTTTATTTAAAAGTATTTCTTTTTCACTATGCACATATACCAAAAGTTATATTCGAAGTGAATTAATAAATATTTGTTTGAGGACTTCTAATACTAGGAAGCGATTTAATAACTAATCATTAATTTTAAGATCATCATTTTCTTCTTCTTTTGGTTTTTTCCAAAACAAAAGACAAGCTCCAGCCCATAATAAATTTAAGATAATTATTCCTACAAAAAACATTGTTCGTCCTTCCTCTAATGAGTATCCAGCTATTCCCAATATATAATAAGCCAAAAGAGCAAATAATATAATTGTTCCAACGAAATATGCTATAATCCCTTTTTTTGTCAAATGTTTTAATAATAATTTTTCTAACATAATTTTAGTTTATTTTATAAAATTTCAAATACTCAAATCAAATTTGAATAAGTTGTCAAATGGATAATTCGGTTTGATTTGTGCCACTGATTTCGGAGCTATAGTGCCAGTAATTTCAGTTCAAACTGTGCCACTTTTTACAGTTCGAATTGTGCCAATGTAAATTGAGTCGAGTTAATTTCGGTTCTA
>NZ_VLNR01000147.1 GCF_007489275.1 Aquimarina algiphila | reverse complement strand
ACAAGTTATTTAATACACACACTTTTGGGGGTGGGTCAATTTAAACAAGAATAGGTGGGTCAGTTTAAATAGGATTTACTGGGTCAATATAATAGGAATAGGTGGGTCAGTTTGGCAAGAATTTCCAATCTTTATCCCGATATCGCTGAAATTAAAAAAACAGCAGGGAAAAAAGCTTTTGTTCAACTAACTGACTTTGACAAAGCCTTCAGAATTCTTCTAACTGGTCAAGGAAAAGTAATAGATGACCCTTGTTTCTATTCTTATGCAGATAAAAGAATAGCATACATGTACCATCTTAATAGAGAAGGAAATGCAGAGGCATATCAGTTAGCCATTAATGAATTAAAAAAATTCAGACCTAAACTTCGCTATAGCCAATTGGACAGATCGTTAATGATGAAGTTTATAGAATTCAAAAAATCAGAGAAGAAAAAAGATTCAGATGAACGCAAAGTAAAAAACGGAAGTATAAGAACTTACATTGCAGAAATAAGAGCCATATATAATAAATGCAGCATAGAATATAATCTACCAGATAACACTCCTTTTAAAGGAGTTTTTACTGATCTACCTATTAGAAAAAGAAGAGCTAAAAATGTCTATATAGATCACGAAGCAATAGATAAGGTTAAAAAATCTAACCTTAAGCAAATAAGCTATCAGAGATCATTGGATTTATCATTATTACAGTTTTATCTTGGCGGTCAATATCTTATTGATGTTTATTACCTAAAATGGTCACAAATACATAAGAAAAGAGTGTATTTTGAAAGAATAAAACTAGGAGAAAAAAAAGTAGAGTTTGATGTAAAACTATTTCCAGAGGCAGAAGAATTAATTAACAAATATTGTACATCACAAAAAGATGGTTATGTATTCCCCTGGGACAAGGACAGAAGTAGGTACAAAACATTTAGAGATAATCACAGAAGAAATGTAAAGAAAGGCTTAGAAATCCTAGAAATACAAACCCTCCCAAAAAACGAACCGTTTAACTCCAGATCACCAAGGCATACGTTTCAAACATTAGGTAAATTTAAATTTATTGACCCTGATATCATACGAGAAATTGTAGGCCACGAAAGAGATGACGTAGATACTGTATATAAGGATAAATACCCTGAAAATGTTAGAGACGATGCGCATAAGAGAATAATCTATAATCTTGATTAAGACATATTTATTCTTTCTGATTCTGTAACAATTTTATATTTATTTAAACTTTCTATTGATTAAGTTACTCACATACTCTCGAACACCTTCCTCTGTAGGCACAACATAATAATTACCTTCAGATTTTTCATTTAATTCGTTAGCAACTCTTTCTGGACCATATTTTTCCAGATTATTTAATATTAGTAATGATATTTTACGGAATAATTCATTCTCTATATCTTCAACTTTTTCTTCATTATTTTTCATTAGTTTATGGAATTTTGGTCATTTAAAACCTATCTTCTTGGTCTTAATCTCTTTTTTTTGTGTTTCGGACGTGTAATATATTTTTATATTAAATACAAAATATAAAACAGAATAATAAGTAAATAATATTCCAAAAATAATTAGAACAAACCAATCATTCTGACTCATTTGAAAGTTATTAAAAATGAGTAGTCTAATTTGCCCACCAACAACTAAAGAAGATATTACTATTAATATTTGAGGTAATTTTTCCATCGGTTATTTATAATTTAATTTTTTTCTATTCTTGAGAAAAATCATATAATCAATAAACAAAATAATTGAACAAAAAGTATTGAAAGAAATGACAAAGTACTTTAAACCTAATTCAATTTCATTTATCGGAAATGTTTCGCTAAACCACAACTTTACAATGTATAAAACAGATAATATTAAATATGTTCCAACCAAGGCCGCATAACTTGAATTACTTAAAAACAAAAATCTTCTTTTTTTAAAGTTTACGAGCTCATAAATAATAATCAACATAATCCATGTTGTTATAGAAATCGAATGAGAATTTAATATCATCTCCATTAGTTCACTTTATTTCTTTTATCTTTCAAAAACTCCTGTAGAGTCTTAAAATCAGTATCAGATGGTTTAGGAATTTCATTTAATATTTCACTTTCATGAACTACTCCTGTTATCTCTTTATTTTCCAATTTTATTCTTTTATATTTTGAAAAGTAATATACAATAATATCTACTAAATTAACCAAAAGTTTCACTTTCAATTTGTACTTCCCACGTGTTTTCCTTAACCCTTCGTTTACTGATTTTCTTAACGAGTTGCGTTTTGTTGTATTTATATCTTCCCAGTTCTGTGGTTAGATTTTCATAAATGTCACAACTAAATTTATCTTTTATCGTCTCTGAAGTAACACGAAATCTAAGCCAGTTCTTCCATAATCTTTCGTATACATTTTCAATAGAAAAATCAATTTCATTAATTGCACTCACAGTAACAGGCAAACCATTTTTTAAACCATCATATAATAAAATTCTAAAATCCGATCCTTCACGCCTACGAGCTGTAAATACTGAATTCTTCTTTTCGATTTTCATTATATCTACACCTGTATCAATAGTATTTACATTTTCGTCTTTATATGCAGCAATATCACTTACTACCCCATCCTTATTAATATGTATCGTTTCTCTGGAATCTTTAAGCACATACGCCTTATTTTGGTTTGATTTCTTAATATATTTTTCTGCTTCTAAATGAGATTCATCCCTAAAAGAAGTTTCCACAAATTTTTCTTCTACATAATCTATAGTAACCGTATCGTGCTTAAAATCGATATCAAGGTTTAACCAATTTTTTAATTTATTCAGGAAAGCAGAAAAGGTCATATCTGGTAAAACATCAGCAATACTAAAGGAATCCGGAAACACATTTAACCTACCATCATTAGCCCAAAATGTAAAATTATGATAAGGTGAAATATCTTCTATAGAAT
>NZ_VLNR01000146.1 GCF_007489275.1 Aquimarina algiphila | reverse complement strand
TAGTCTGGATGCTTTACAACAACCAAAACTTCCTTTAAGAACGATGGTGCAACCAGCACAAACACCCGGATGTACGGTTAGGGCTACAGTACCAAATACATCTAAAAAGAGTACGATACCGGGTAAGATCATATCCCCATTCCGATTTGATGATATGTATACCCATAGTAATATGAAAAAGAAAGATGATTTTGACCTACTCAATTTTCTGATCATTTCCGGGATATCCGTTGCTGCAGGAATTGGAATATTACGATTATTTACCAAAAAGACAAAAGCCTCTCGAAAAAGGAATCAACAACTGAAGGCTAAACAATAATAAACCGGGGATACAACCCCAAAATAATACAACTATGGAATTACACCGATTAGATGGATTTGATGCTACCGGATTAGATAACACAGATATAGCAGATTCTCAGAGCATGAGTGAGATAATACATGGAGTCTCTGACTCCGCCCCGGATATTGCTTATGAGATATTGGATGAAGAAGGCAATGTGATCCTGTATGCCGATGCAGAAGAGAATATTTATGTCATTGATGGCCTACAGGGTTTCTTTAAAAAGATAGGACGTGGACTAAAGAAGTTTGCCAAAAAAGTAGGTAAAAAAGTGATCCGGCCTGTGGTTAGAACGTTTAACCGTTTTCTGAACCCTGCAACCATCTTACTGCGTAACGGATTTTTACTGGCTATGAAGATCAACATGTTCAAAGTTGCCAGTAGGTTACGTTTTGGATACCTCAGTGATGCACAAGCCAGGAAAATGGGAATTGATATGAGAAAATTCTCAAAACTTAAAAAAACCGTGAGAAAGGCAGAGAAGATTTATCGTACTGCCGGAGGAAGAGGAAGAAACCTAAGAAAAGCCATATTAAAAGGAAAAGGGAACAAAGACCGAAAAGTACCCTTAAGTGGTTTTACTATCGGAAGTATCGATACTGAACCTGATATGTATAATGACCCTTTTGAAAAGTTTGTAGTGGAAGCAGATATTGATACCATTGAGGCTTTTATGAACAATGAGTTTGAGGTGGATGGACTCGGTGCAGTAGCTACGGGAACCGCTACCGCTGCTGCCAGTGGCGCTGTAGCAGGAATTGCAGGTATCCTTAGTAAAATAGGCAACATTTTTGGCGCAGCTAATAAAGTAAAACAAAGTGCACAGACTTTATTTCAAAAACCCGCACGACCTGTTCGACAGCTTCCAGCCCCAATTCCCAGGAGTATCCCAAGAACATCCAGTTTTCGCCCTTCTCCATTTCAAAGGGGTGGTAGATCTTCCCCATCAGTGATCTCAAGAAACAGGGCTGTAACTAATACGTCATCTGAAGAAAAGAAAGGTTTTTTACAAAAGCATAAAACGACCTTACTGGTCTTAGGAGGATTGGCAGTAGTAGGTACCGGAATTGCCATTGCTGTGAATTCTAACAAGAAGAAAACAGCAAAGCCTATTTCAGGGACACCGAAAAAACGGATGGGACAGGGCAAACGAAACCTAACACAAAGGGATGAGCTAGGGAGGTTTATTAAAGGAAGTCGTCAACAACGTAAAAAGGGAACAGCCACCAAAAGAAAAACCCCGGAAAAACTAATTCCGAAGGCATTATTGTAAAAATCAGATCACAAAAGAGATTTCCGCATGACGGAAACCATAAAAACAAATTTTATTATGAAATCAAAAGCAAATACAAAAGATAGCCTTTTAGAAGTAGGGAAACACCTTACTACGGGAGTATTAGGAATGGTGGCCGGATCGGCAGTAGGAAGGTACTCCCTGGCACTGGGAGCCCTGACTATATTTGGTGGAGCATACTACGGTAAAGACTGGATTACTTCAGCCGGAGTTGGGATGGCCTTCTCTAATGGTTTTGGTAAAAAAGAAGCCACCACCAATGGTATTGACGGGATTAAAGATAATCTTGATGAGGCTAAAGACCGGGCAGTAACCTCCCTAAAAGCCATAGGCAAAAAATTATACCTGGATAAGTTATCCCCTGCGATGGCACAAAAGCTATCCCTTGGAAATCTAGAAGACCGCCCTTTAGTCTTTATGGGATCTGAGGTAGCAGATCAAGGAGATTTTGATACCAGCGAAGTGGATGAGATTATTCAAAAGATTGAAGCTGGGGAACCTATCCCAACGGCTGATATACAAGAGGATTTTGTAGAAGGCGTAGACGATGAAATGGGAGAGGCAGATTTTGGAAGTATTGATATTACCCAGCTCAATGGAGCTGAAGATATCTCCGAACTCAATGCAGTAGCGTAAATCTAGTACAAAGTAGTCAGTACTAAGCACAGAGTATTCAGACTCGAACTTACTTAAATACTATATATGCAAGCTACTTAATACTCATTACTAAATACTTAATACTAAAAAACATAAATACCATGAAAAAAAGTTCAAGATCACAGTTTTTAGAGATTGTGAATGCCCATATCTCGCTTCGGGATCAGGCCAAAAAGTTTGATCCTGCTATGGTCAAAGTAGCTACAGGGATCAAAGAAGGAAGGTTACAATTAGCAGATACGGCCTACTATTCGATCAAGTTTGCTGGGAATAAAGCCAATATTGATATGTTTGAAACACAAGACGCCAAGGAGATCGGAATTACCAATGTCACCCAGGCCAAACTTCAGAAAGACCGGTTATTTTTATGTAACCGTATCATCTTACTGGCCTCAGAAATTGAAGGGGACCTTCCCGGAAGTGATTCAGAGCTTAAAAAGGTCATCAAACAAACTAATTTTGATAGTATCAAAAAAGTAGGCGGATTGCAAAACGGGGTATTCTCCCTGATTGCCAATAAAAAGATCATCATCGATGAACGTCCAATGCAGGATTTTGCTACTGATGGCAATACAACCATTAATATCGGAACCTACTTTTTAGAAAGCCCCCGCTTTATTCGTGATGATGAAGAATTCGAATTCAATATCGAATTAGGTGATGATGCCCCTGAGAAGGCACTCATTAAAGTGGTACTGGCAGGAACCGCAACTGTCCCTGCATAAGTCGGTCGATAATCGACATTTAAAATAATAATGAAATATCACTTTAGATGAATAACGAAGAAAAACCAAAAACCAAAGAGACCAGGGTCGCTTTTTCCTTTAAAGTGGATAAGGCAAACGGATTATTCACCATTGATAATCTGGAACTCCCAAAACATACCAAACTGGTCAAAGGATTACAATTGATTTCAGAGTACCCGGACCGGTTATACTATCGGGGAAGCCAACGCATTGAAATTGGTGGGGAAGAACTATTTCCAGATGGGTTTGACAGCAAAATACTAATGTCCTCGCTTAGTGTTGCTCCAAGGGAGCGTTTCTTTGAATTAGGAGATGTATTGCCAGGAGATCTTTCAGTAAAGGTTCGCTACCAGGATAAAGATCATAGTAATGCTGCTTTTGGGCAAGGCTATAAAGTGAGCCTGATCATACTCATTGAAGAAGTCGTATGACGACAGCAAAAAGGTCTCTAAGAGATATTTAAAAATGAAAAAATGAAGTGTAAAGTTCAGTTAGACAATAAACAGGATACTACTGGTGTTATAGTGCGGAGGAAGTTTGTTCCATTAAAATTTAGTATTCACACGGAAAATCAATTTTTAAACGCAGAGGCCAAACTTCCTTTTACTACCAATTCCGTTATCGGGATATTGACGACATGCAACGTTCAGAAAAAATGTAGTGATATTCCTGGACCATCCCGTTTGTATTATGGAGTATCGCCTTCCAAAATGGAAGACACCTCTTTTTTGGAACTCAATCCGGGAACAACATATACAACAAACTATCCCCGGAATGTTACCATAGAAGAGCAAGCAGGCGGATGGTGGTATTATGCCCACCCGGTGACAGATACCTTTCCCTTTATTGCTTCAGGGGATATTCCGGCAGAGCCCAGAACTCCAATCATTATTGATGTCTTGCAACTAGGGCAATGCACTCCAGAAAAATATTACCTGTGGAGTTACCCATTTTATGGATATGCTTTTATCTCGTTCAACCNACCCATACCCTAACTAAAACCAAAAAAGATGATCCTGGGAACACTATCTCTATTTCAGAAAAGAGGAATTTTTTATAAAGAACATCAACTTACTTCTGAAGATAAATTTTCGGCAATGATTGATTCGGCATTAACACCGGATGAAGAGTTAACGCTTTCAGAGATTCCTGAAAAGTATCAAATTACCCCTGTAGCTGAATCTGGAACAACAGATTATATCCATGCCACTTTTGAAGATGAAGGCAAAGCCGAATACCCATATGAAGTTACAGTATGGTTATTGGTTGAAGAAGTCCCAGAAGCCCATAATGGGCATTTAAATAAAATATAAATCATATGCCTCTACATAAGAGTGCAATACTAAAACACACCATGTGTTCACGCTATGGGTGTGAGATAATAAAATAAGTTATGCTTATGAGAGAGGAATTTGCACTGCAGTATGCAGAGAGAAGAGCTAAAGAAAAAGGATTTGAGAACTATAGGATCGTATATAGGGAATTTATCATCCCTGCTATGGGAATGCTAAAATTCCAGGCGTATAACGAAATATGGTTAGTCACCTATATTGATTGGGGATTGATGGTTAAATCGGACTATGGACGATATGATAACTGGTATACCAAGGAGATTAGGGAAAATATGCATGAACATGCAGATCGTATTGAGATTACCAACACCAGGAAGTACCAACGTAAAATCCGCTTTTTACAAGTGATCTTAAAAACTAAGGATGATGGAAGCAAGACATAGAAAACCCGGATCCGTTCGGTTAAATGATACGCAATATGCAGAGATGGAAAGAATGGGGTTTGAAAGTGAGAGTGCTTATGTGAAATACAAAATGGAACAAGGCCAGTCGAAGCTCGAGGTATTGAAAACACCATCACCCGAGAATAATTCGGTGAGAACACTACCCATGGTAAATAAAAAATTATCTCACAATGGTGTAGTAGAAGATCAACTCACTATACAACGGTTATCGATAGAAAACCAAAAGCTCCAGGAGAGGCTCGAAGAGATCAATAAGAACAATCAGGAAACCTTAAATGGGGTACATCATAAAGTACATTCCCTGCTTCAGGAGGAACTGCAAAAAAGGGATTTTGAAGAGCTTAAAAAAGCCTACGCAATGCGTAGCGATAAAATAAAAGAGTTAGAAAAAAGTCTCTCTGAGGCCAAAAAAGAAACAGAAGCCAAGCAGGAAGAAATCGAGGCTTTGGTCAAGAAATTAGGATTTGTAGAATTAGGCAAAGCCCTGCTTCCCGGAGCGATCTCCGGACTGGCCAAACAATACCCCAAACAAATGCAGGGGATCGCGGGCACTCTGGGAAGTCTGGGTCTCAATGAGACATATAGAAATATAAATGATAGTGAGGAGAATGATTATTTACTTCAGGCATTAGAGCATCTTAGTGAGTTGTTTACAGAAGAACAGTTCGAACAAGTAATACAACTGATGATCCAACTAGGGGAACAAATCAAAGAAGATGACAATCTGATTCAAAAGATAGGCTACTATCTCAATCAATTACAGCAAAAGAAAGAACAAAGAGATGAAGAATCTAAGTAGCTAAGACTTCTTAGATTCCTAGATACTATATAAAGCTCAGAAACCATAAAAAATTATGCAAGCACAAGTTACCATAGGATTAGAAGTAAAAGATAAAACAGAAGCACATCAGGTTAAAAAGGCTTTTGAGACGATGAACAAACATTTTGGTGCCAAAGGGATCATTCACATGGAAAAGCTATTCCTGAATGATGCCTTTATCAGGAACTTGGTTAAAATGAAAATAAACAAAAAGTAGCATGGCATTACCAGCGGCAGCTCTAGCAGTAGAAGCTATAAAAAACAGACCGAAAATATCTGTAAGCAAGGATGTAACTACAGTCCTACTAGCTAGTGGATTGGGTGTTGGGGTGTTCTTTGCTGTCCGGGCTTTGGTCAGGAAGTTTAAACGGAACAACCGGGAGAGGCATGCTTTACAACCCGGTAATCCTGCAAACTTTGCGATCCGATTAAAAATGGCTTTTGAGAATGACAATGCCTTTGGTTGGGGAACAGATGAAGAGGTGGTATTTGATACCATAGAACAAATCCCTAGTGCCTCTATGATGCGAAAGGTAGAACGAGCCTATAAAGATTTATACGGAAATAATCTATCTGCGGACCTAGCAAACGAGCTTTCGACAGAAGAATTTGCCATTGCCCAGGAAATTATCAATTCAAAAACATAAAAAAAATGATGGAATCTAAAACAGTCGCAAAACGACAATCAAAAAATAAAACGACCCAAAAACCACTTTCCAGGAAGAAAGTACTAATGTATGGTTTAGGGGGAGGATTGGTACTAGGATTGGGATATCTGGCCTATACATATTTCAGTAACCGGGCAGCCAATCAAAGAAGTATGCAACAGCCCATACCTCCAATATCCCCTAGAACTATAGTGACCAAACCTATATTACCACGAGGCTCTAGTGATAAATTTCCATTAAAAAGAGGAACTCGGGGATCACTGGTTCAGATGGTGCAAGAAGCACTCCTTGCCAGGGGTGGAAAGCCTGCACTGATCATTAAAGAAACAAGCTTTAGAAATGGAAAAGTGGATGGAGTATTTGGTAAAGGAACAGAACGTGCATTACGAGCTGCAGGGTTTCCTTCAGTGATAACAGAAACTACATTTACCACTCTGGTTGGGAAAACAGCCAATGCTAGTGGGTTTCATCCCGCCAGTATTGCTAATGAAATTATAGCTTCCGCCAACAAACAAAATTTGTTTGGTGTTTTAAATGGATTGAAGAAAATAAGTTCTGTTAGCCAATATAAAAAAGTAAGTGCATTTTTTCAGAATGTCAGAATTCTGGGTACAAGAGTGACTTCCCTTGTCAATGCGCTACTGAGTGTAGCTTTTAAAAATAAAGAACTGGAGAAAGTAAAAATAAGAGCTGAGTTTAGAAGAATGGGACTCAAACAAAACACTCGAGGGGTGTGGTTTATTCCGGGGATAGGAACTATTGAATCGTTTGATAATATAGGTAATCAAATCACCCAGGAATGGAACCTTGCTGTTATAGAACGACCTACATTACTTCAGGCAACCGATGGATCCTTTATTGTTCCGGAATTAGCTCCTGATACTGTAGTAGGGTATATCATAGGAATGGAGAATGGAAGGACACGGATCCTAACACAGTCAGGAGAAACGGTGTATGCTCCTACTGCCAATCTATCCTCTCTTTGAGTGAAAAGTGAAAAACGTAAAGTGAATAGTGAAAAAATAAGACTACAATGAAAAAAATAATCAATTGGTTTAAACGGATTTTTGACAGTGATCTTCCAATATGGGGATACCTTAAAGTATGGAGGGAATTATCCTCTTTAGCTGTTGGATTGATCCTATGGGTGCATAGTGCGGCTTTTTTGCATTGGATTGATCCAACAGCAGGAACTTATGATGCAGGTATCTTTCAAGTATACCTCTTTGCCATTATTGGCATTTTTATCCTTCATGGGATTGTACGGATCCTTATGAAACTTATCTGGCCTACTTCAGAAGAGTACCTGGATCATCAGTTTAGAAACGATTTTAAAACTATAACACCATGGCAAAAACTAAAATTATCTACGTTTATCTTCTTTGCTTTTTTGTTTGCAGTCACCTTTTTAGCCAGAACACTGTAACACAATATTCAAGTATAAGTGAAGAGGAACTAAGACAATGTGTAAAAGAATTGTATGATTCTCAAGTGGGGGTTCGTGAGGTTGGAGGCGAAAATAG
>NZ_VLNR01000145.1 GCF_007489275.1 Aquimarina algiphila | reverse complement strand
TTTCATTGCTTTTTTACTTTGGATCGGATACAAACCACTGCAAAAATTCTCAGTTCACACGATCGAGGTTCGTCCGCAGACAGGTTCAGATTGCGTTTTGCTTTTCAGATAACAAGTATGTGCCCTAACGGTTGAAATAAAAAGTCGTTTTAATGCTTTTTATTTTTTGTTATAACTTGTTTTCCCTTTTCTATATCTATCGAAAATTTCAATAATTGGAAGGTCGTCTTTTTCCCAACAAATTACTTTAACCAATTCATGTATAGATGCTCCCCCCATATTTGAATGATCCATGTCAACTCCTCTCAATAAGAGTAAATTCACTATTTCGATGTCATAAGGTTTAATTTCAAATACTAAACGTAGTGGAGTATCTCCTTCATTACTTACAGTATTAATTTCTGCGCCCGCGTCAAGTAAGCATTTAGCTACTTTTTTATTTTTCGTTCTTGCTGCGTAATGTAGCGGTGAATATCCATAGCAATCTATACCGTTTATATCAACCCCATTTTTAATTAAATGAGTAATCATCTCTATTTTGGGTTCTAAAGTAACGGATACTAATGCCCTATGAAGTAAATTCCAACGCTCTTTCTCAGTAACGCTATGAATATCATATCCATTTTGGATTAGGAAATCAAATTTTTCAATATCTCCCAGAAACATAGCTCTTGAAATTTGTCTACTCATTATCTTGAATTAGTTATAACGGTGAATATATGCATTCGTGCGGGCGGAAATTCAGGGAATTTCTGGTATAGCACGAGTGCATATCTTTTTGTATGACGCTAACTTAATTCAAACCAGCGACTAATCAAAATTATATGCACGGCTTAGCAAAAAGAAACCATGCATTAGCTCAAAAAGATTACCCCGCATGATGTATATATAGTGTTAGCAACTTTTCATTTTATTTACTCTACTTTGAATCAACTCTTTTTCGATACTCCATCTATCTGATTTATTTCTTGTTGGTGAATCATATAGTTCATCAAGTAATTCTTCAGCTTTTTTAAAATCACCTTTTTGAGCAAATAGAAAAATCAATACATATTTTTGATTTGGCGCATTGAAGTCATACATACCGCTTTTTTGAATTTGATCATTGGCAAGTGCAATATTAGAATCTATTGAATCATAAGTTTTAAACCATTTTTCTATCCTAATAGGGTATGAATCAATTATTTTGTTTAGAGATTCTAGAAAGTCTTTTTCATTCCAATGTGATACTTTATCATATTGATTTTTACGTTGAGTACCTTCTGAAGATTCCCTCCATCCATCTAGTCTTTCGAATAGGTGTAATTTCGTTGATTTATCGGTTTTGTGGTTTATCAATTTTTTTCCATCATTAGTTGTTGTTGGAAGAAAAGAAAAACAATTTCCATAAGAAAATGATCCGTCAAACCCTTTTAAAATATTATATTTAATTACGTGTTTTATACCATTTTCATTAAAATCAGAATACCACAAGTATTTTCCATCCCACTTATCTAATCCAATTTTTTTAAAGGCTGGAGTTACAATTTTTCCGAAAGTATCGATCCTAGTTGCTGCACTTACCTCATTTAATTCAGGTAATGCATTTCTACTGAATAGATTTTTAAGAAATTTCATTTTTGATTGTTGCTAACGGTTAGTATATGAAAAGTAGGCGATTTCGAAGCACTATATTTTCGTTTAAGCACAAAGTTTGATACGAACCAAAACTCTTGAATTTAGCATAAAATAGCCTATTTTTTATATACATTGTTGTATGCCGTTTTTCTTCTTTTAGACCGCTAAGTCGTCTTCTATTGACTCATTCCTATCCTTTTTCTTTCTCTCCAAAAGGGCAAAACCAAATGTCAACACTCCAACTCGTCCAACAAACATCAAGATGATGACCAAAACCTTACCTATTGCGGTTAAATCTCCTGTAATTCCTGTACTTAAACCAACAGTCCCAAGAGCAGAGGCAACTTCAAACAGGATTTTTTCAAACTCAAAACTCTCTGTAAATGTCAATAAGAATGAGAACAGAAATATTATGCTGGTATAAAGGGTAAATGTAGAAGTTGCAACATAAAGTCGCTCAAATGGAATAATCCTTCCTAAAAACGAAATACGTTTTTGCCCTGCCAACCTGCTTTTGAGAACTGAAATCATTGCGGTTAGGGTTGTTATTTTCATTCCACCTGCAGTTCCTGAAGGCGAAGCACCTATATACATTAAAAATGTAACAAATAATAAAATCGGCAAGCTTAGTCCGCCTGTTGGAATGGTGTTAAAGCCAACCGTTGTCATTGCAGTCATTGCTTGAAAGAATGATTCAGCCATTCTGGAATTTGAATTCTGTACACTAGGTTCTGTGAAATAAACAAGTGTTGTACCAATAAATAAAAGTAGGACAAACCCATAGGTTACTATCTTAGTAGTGAATGATAGGCTTTTCGACTTGCGTTTTAATCGGTACCACAAATCAGTTATTACAATGAAGCCAAGTGAACCCGCAATTGCGAGAACTGAAATAATAGTATTGAGAAAACCATTGTCGCTGTAGCCTTCAAAACTGTCATTAAATAGACCAAATCCTGCTGTACAGAATGCTGAAACGCTGTGAAATATGGAAAACCAAATAGCTTTTATTGTCTCCATTCCTTCTTGTTTAAAAGCGATAAAGAAGCAAATAGCACCCAATACTTCCATTACAGCAGTAAAAACGATTACACTTTTAATGAAGTCTTTGATTTTAATGGTCTTTGGTAGTGTGAATTCTGCACCGATTATTTTATTGTGCCAATGTGTTATGTTTTTGGTTGTAAATAGCAGGTAATAAGTAGTCAGAGTCATATATCCTATTCCACCAACTTGAAATAAACCCATTACAATCAGTTGTCCGAAAAAGTTATATGAATCGTAAACATTTACCGTTACAAGTCCTGTAGTAGAAATGGCAGAGGTAGAAATAAACAGATTGTCAAGAAAACCGACACTCGTTCTATGAAACAAGGTAATGCACAATAGTCCAAATCCAACTAGTGTATACAGAAAAAAACCCCAAACTAAATTCATTTGTGGGGACTTGCTGATTTGGAATTTCTTGTACCATATAAAGAATTTTTCGATTATGTTCTTTTTATCTGTCATTGTCTTTGTTTAAATGGCATACAACGTCTTTTGTATGTTGCGTTTGCCTGCCGAAGGCGGCATATGCAATATACAAATTGTTGTGGCACGTTTTTAAATATTCATTCCGTAGTCCCACTTTTTTATTCCTTTTTCTTTTAGCTTTTCTTTCATATCAT
>NZ_VLNR01000144.1 GCF_007489275.1 Aquimarina algiphila | reverse complement strand
CTTTCTTTTCTTCAGATGACGTATTAGTTACAGCCCTGTTTCTTGAGATCACTGATGGGGAAGATCTACCACCCCTTTGAAATGGAGAAGGGCGAAAACTGGATGTTCTTGGGATACTCCTGGGAATTGGAGCTGGAAGTTGTCGAACAGGTCGTGCAGGTTTTTGAAATAAAGTTTGTGCACTTTGTTTTACTTTATTCGCTGCGCCAAAAATATTGCCTATTTTACTAAGGATACCTGCAATTCCTGCTACAGCACCACTCGCAGCAGCAGTAGCGGTTCCTGTGGCTACTGCACCGAGTCCGTCTACCTCGAACTCATTGTTCATAAAAGCTTCAATGGTATCGATATCTGCCTCCACCACAAATTTTTCAAAAGGATCATTATACATATCAGGTTCAGTATCGATACTTCCGATAGTAAAACCACTTAATGGGACTTTGCGGTCTTTGTTCCCTTTTCCTCTTAATATGGCTTTCCTTAGGTTTCTTCCTCTTCCCCCGGCAGTACGATAAATCTTCTCTGCCTTTTCAACGGTTTTTTTAAGTTTTGAGAATTTTCTCATATCAATTCCCATTTTCCTGGCCTGTGATTCACTGAGGTATCCAAAACGTAACCTACTGGCAACTTTGAACATATTGATCTTCATGGCCAGTAAAAATCCGTTACGAAGTAAGATAGTAGCCGGATTTAGAAAACGGTTAAACGTTCTAACGACAGGTCGGATCACTTTTTTACCTACTTTTTTGGCAAACTTCTTTAGTCCGCGTCCTATCTTTTTAAAGAAGCCTTGTAGGCCATCAATGACATAAATATTCTCTTCTGCATCAGCATACAGGATTACATTACCATCCTCATCCAATATCTCATAAGCAATATCCGGGGCGGAGTCAGAGACTCCATTTATATATGAACTTGTATCCCTGATATCTGTGTTATCTAACCCGGTAGCATCAAATCCATCTAATCGGTGTAATTCCATAATTGTAATATTTTGGGGTTGTATCCCCGGTTTATTATTGTTTAGCCTTCAGTTGTTGATTCCTCTTTCGAGAGGCTTTTGTCTTTTTGGTAAATAATCGTAATACTCCAATTCCTGCAGCAACGGATATCCCGGAAATGATCAAAAAATTGAGCAGATCAAAATCATCTTTCTTTTTCATATTGCTATTGGTATATATATCATCAAATCGGAATGGGGATGCGATCTTACCTGGTATCGTACTCTTTTTAGATGTATTTGGTACTGTATCCCTAACCGTACATCTGGGTATTTCTGCGGTTTGGGTTATCCTACGTAAAGGAAGTTTTGGTTGCTGTAAAGCATCCAGGCTAATCGCCGCCATATCAACTCCGCTAAGTCCGGATAGCTCTTCTAAAAGGATACTTTTCTCTGGGTCAATGTCTTTCTTTTCGGAATAGGGGACTTCATAATTAAAACGGTCCGCCACACAATCGATAGTGATATGACCACCCTTAAAAGGGACAATGGGATATATGTGTTGAAAGTGCTTTTTACCTCCATATTTTGTGATCCTCATCTGGTAGGGGATCCCTAAATTGATGAGAATGCTTCCTATAAAAACGGTATAACAATCACAATCTACCCCGGTAGTTCTATCTGCCCATGTGCGTGAAGGCCTACGGACTTGTTCTATCCCCGTAGCATCCATTGTATACTGGATATGACCATAGACGAAATTCCAAATGTTCCTACACACCTCATAGAGGCCTTTAGTATTTAGTTTCTTTGCTAATACTGCGGTATCATTAAGGGTTTCTGCAATAACTTTTTGCATTAATTGAAGGGTATCCTGTAATCTTGCTTTTCCCGGGCCTACAATAACAGCATCATTGCGGATGCTTTTAGGAAAAAGTGCGTTGTACTGAACTCCGGAATTGATATGTCTTTTCGTCTGTGCCTGCATTAGAGTTTTAGTATGATGTTATCAAACTGCTCGTAGGGTAAGCCATTGACCCTGGTGATGATTTGGGTTTGAATCTTAAGTTCGATAGGAGCTCCGGATCGGATATCACTAACCACTTTGGTGCCTAATATCTGGATCAGGGTTAACCACCCTGCGGATTGTATTTTTAGGTCAAAGTTTTTTTCACTATGCTCAGGAATTTCGATAATCGAGTTTTCAATGGTTGAACTTCCCAGCAGTTTATCTTTAAACAAGATTTTGACAAAAGGATGCTGTAGTTTTAAGGTTACCGGATTAGGGTTCTGTATTTGGACTGCTGCTTTTAATTCTATTCCCGTAAGATTAACTTTATGGATGCTCACCCGAATCCGGGAAGTAATATTAGTGCTTGCCCTTTGCAACCGGGATAAATACCGAATCGAAAAAAAAGTCGCTAAACCACCTACAATCCATTTGAACATAACTTCCTTGTTTTTATCAAAGGAAAATGTTTACAAAACAGTCTACAAGTGAGCTTGTATAAGCCTGTTTTGGCTATGGATTTTCGTAGAATTTATGGTAGCTTGATCATGTTTTAAAGCCTTGTTTACACTATAAGTAAACCCTTGGTTCTTAAAACTTAAAAAGGTTGATATATACTTAAATACCCTATATGATGGAAATGAGATTTTGGAGTAAAGCTGAACTAGCAATCCGCTTTGGAATTAGCAGAGAAACCTTGAGATTGCGGTTAAAAGAAATTGAAGGATTGGATACTGGAAGGAGGCAATTATTATATCCTTATGAGGTGCGGATAGTGTTTAAAGCTTTTGGAGTTGAGGAATATGATTGACGGCTTGTTTATTATAAGTTCTCTAAAAATATTGAAAATGATTAGGACATAAGAAATAGTAATATTACTATGATCGCATTGTTAGATCCAGTACAGCGACAGATCGTTTGCGGAGAATATTTGATATAATCTCCTTAAATATGCGGAGAATAATTTGTATATTTGCCGCATAACCATACATTAAAATGGCAAAGTATATTTATCAGTACGAAAATTGGCCCCATTTTACCTGGAATGAAAAAAAAATTCAGGTGATTTTTGGTA
>NZ_VLNR01000143.1 GCF_007489275.1 Aquimarina algiphila | reverse complement strand
TCTCCATATCAGCAATCTTTACTGCAGTTTGAGGAACAGTGGTATGGACATAATTCTTATCAGACAACACTACCTGGGCCTGTACCTGCAATCCCATAAGTAGCATCACTATGCTATATATAATTTTATTGTTTATCATCTTACTTGTCCTATAATTTGTTTTCCTGGTACAATAATAGAAGATGCCAGTTTCATTTTTCGGGACTGGGAAAATTTTATTGAATATTTTTTATTCCACGAAGTGGGAAGCTTTTTTTTAGTTTTAATGGAGCAGAGTCTCTACGCTTTATAGTTGTCCGAAGTATGAAGCCAGATGTATGATGTGTTTTTCACTTTTCATTTTCTAAGCTCCAGCATCTAACTTCTTAAAACTGTCTTCGACAGTGCCTGCCCTGAGCTTGTCGAGGGGCTCAGACTGACAATGAATACACTATTTTCTTCTAACTTCGGTCTTCTGACATCTTACTCTTTTCATTTTTCGTTTTTCACTCTTCACTTCTATACCTTCTGTCTTCCGTCTTCCATTACCCAACAAAAGGATTTAGCTTTTTGACCTCATTTTCTTTTGTATAAAATCCGAACTTGAAACCCACCTCTTGTACATACACATAACTTTGTATAGAAAAATCATATTCAATCGGAGCGTTTAAGTTTTTCATCACTCCTATGATTCGATATAATTTGGTTTTTGAAATTCCTAAACGAGCCGAACAATCCTCTGGCGACCCCGTTGCCTGTAGTCGAATCAGTTGATCAACACGTTCTATAATTTCGATATGTTTCATTATAATATTCATACTGTTTTCCCTTCAGATGATTATTTCTAGTTATTGATATATTCCAATTGCATAGTAAGAAGCCTAACTCACCTCTTACTATCTTTTGTTTTCCTCTTTTCACTTCACGTTTTATTCTTTTATATTTTGTTTTTATAGCTTTTAATCAGATCAACTATAAATTCTGCATCTAAGTAGTACATGAAATATCCTAGCATCTATCTATTTAAAAATAGATATACTATCATTTTAGAAAATACAGAATGAGAGAACTATACTATAACTTAGAATTAAGAAACAGTATATTCCTGGCTTTATAGATTAACTGTATGGCTTCATCCACAGATTTTCCTTTACCATATAGTTTATGAATCCATGTGTAGAGTATAATTTCATAAGGATTATGTTGCCCTAGATTATATACAAATTCGTCTGCTTTGATATGCAATGCTTCTAGAATTTCAGATATGAATTTATTTTTGATAAGATACAATGGGTAGGATTCCATGATACTATGTTTTTGTTACTACAAATGTATGAGGGAAGATGGGTAATATAAAAGGTAAGCAAGTCGTGATTTATAAAAAATAGGGTGATAATTTATATATTAAGACAAGTAGAAAATCATGATTAAACACTGATAATCAATATGTTTATATTACAAAGATCTAAAACATAAGAAGATACTACGGTTTCAAAACACATCATGACACCACACTATTAATTTATCTCTAAACCGATGCAGAACTTGCCGAAGTATATCTTTTTATCCAACCCACTAATCTCAAAATTCGTCACTACATTTCTAGCTTTTTGATAAAATATGAAGGATATATCCCTGTATTTTTATAGAATTTTTTAGCAAATATCTCAGAAGAATTAAAACCTACATCCTTGGCAATAGCTTTGATCGTATATTTTCTAAACGTTGCATCTGATTGTAATTTATCAATCGCAAAACCAATACGTAAATCATTAATATATTGACTTATACTCTTTTGCTTATATGTATTGATCACAATAGATAAGTAACTAGAGTTTGAACCAAAACTTTTTGCCAGATCTTTAGCATTAATATTAGGAGTAAGATACCCTTTCTGATCTTCGAACTGTTGTAATTGAGTGAGTAGATGCTCCAGGGCTTCTTCGCTTATACTAGATGAAACTCCTGTTTTGTATATCGCAGATGTTTTAATTGTATTCTTATTTTCATCTTTACCCAATAATTGTATAAATCGTTTTTTATATATCTGTTGTCGGTAATAATAATAACCTACGCCTGTCATACTTACTACCAGCAATAAAGAGATGATCCATGCTTGATCGGTTAGTTTATCTTTTTCCTTGGTCAAAATAACATTTTTATTGGTAAGTTTTTCGTTTTCATATTTGGTAACAGCATAGATTTCTCGATTTTTTTGATTGATCTCTTGTAATTTATGATGTATTTGATCATATACTATTGCTTCTTTGCTCACATTTTCTTTTAACTTAAAGATATACCCCAAAGCTTCGATCATAGAAACCAGATTCCTTCGTATTTTGGCATTTTTATAAGCGGCTTCTGCATGGTATAATGCTTTTGTTTTATCTTTTTCAAAATAAAATTTAGTTAAATCAATATTACTCGCAATTAACCCACTTGCATCATTCATTTCTTCCCGAATGATTTTTGCCTTAAGAAGCAGTTTTACTGAATTTTTATTTTCTTTATTTTCAAGCCATTGCACATAACCCAGGTTTGACAATACTCTAGCATATTCATTTTTATCTTGTTGTAAAATAGTATCAGATTCCAATGTTTTTAATAAACGTATGGCTTCTTGATACTCTCCTTCTCCTGTTAATATTAGAGCTTTCGTATTTTTAAAAATCAATATATTTTTGATTCCTATAGTATTAATAGAAAAACTGTCTTTGCCTAAAGCTAATGCTCGTTCATTATACCTTCTGGCCTCATCATATCTTTTTGATTCTTTATTCGCTACAGAAATAATATGATATAATCCTGCAAGATTTCTTAAGTCAGCAGTTTTTTCTAAATATCTTACACCGTCTATAGCTGTAGTCTTACTGCCAGAAAAATCACCCAATGAAGTTTGAATATTAGCCATATCTAATAAACTTCTCCCTGATGTTATTGTGTCTTTAACCCGTTGTGCATTTAGAAAAAGTTGCGCAAACTGCTAAAAGGCAGTAAATTGTAGTTACGACACTATAATTCATATGCACAACTTTCAAGCAAATTACGATAAAATACTCAAGGTTTTAAAAGGA
>NZ_VLNR01000142.1 GCF_007489275.1 Aquimarina algiphila | reverse complement strand
TACAAGTTATTTAATACACACACTTTTGGGGGTGGGTCAATTTAAACAAGAATAGGTGGGTCAGTTTAAATAGGATTTACTGGGTCAATATAATAGGAATAGGTGGGTCAGTTTGGCAAGAATTTCCAACAATGACTGTATCTATGTTATTTTTCTGTTCTTTCATAAAGCTTTCTACCGTAAGTGCATAACGACTCATGATTTCACGGGCGATAGCATCGGCAGGGGTAAACTCTATTTTTGCCTTAGAATAGGACGGCTTTGGTAGTAATTGACAGATATAACGCCCTTTTATGTATACCAGAGCTTTAAAAATATTGCCCTTATTATCATCCATCCAATACACATCAAAAGTTTCTGATTCTACAGTCCTCATTAAATTGATGAGATTAGAGCCAGTATAAATCGTATCATTATCACCAAGTAACCATTTACCTCTATTAAGCAAAACAATGCCTGCATTACAACTTGTTTTTCTATGATATCCTAAATGCGGGAGTAGTGCTTTATAATTGGTAGGTTTTAAATCAGGGTTTTGAGTCTCTATAAACACTTCCCAACGTGATTTTCCTTTGATCTTACTATGCTCCATATTGTTCCACGTCCATATATCATGCAAGCATTCTTTAGCCAATTTGTTATAAGGAACAGGCTTCTTTTTTACATTGCTAATCTGATTGGGTTCAGAAAGTGCAAATGGACGGGCAAGCCAACCCTCGCGCTCTTTTTCTAATTTGTATCGTAATTGTCTATAATATGCCTCTATTCGTTTCCCTCGTGCGTTATTTGCTTCTATCTTTACATTTTGGAACATGACCCCTTCTTTAAGAAAAGTATCTTTAAAAGAGCTATTTAAAGAACTTTCACACTCTAAACCATCGGGGATATTTAATCCCCATTCGTGATAATTACGGATTAACTGACGGTAAAAGTCAAGGATAATACCTTCTTTAGTTTTACCCCATACCCAACAGGTAAAGGCTTCACTACCTAAATCAATAGCATTATAGAACCACATACGCTTTCCTTTTTCATATTCAAAAGGCGGTTGCCTATCATCAATAGAAAGAAGTGAACCTGCGTATTTTGCCTGTTTTAAACTGTGGTAAGGAATGAAAAGTTGACGAAGTTTTTGGCGATCCCCATTCCTAATGGCGTGAGTGCCTATAGA
Source organism: Aquimarina algiphila (assembly GCF_007489275.1). Lineage (GTDB taxonomy): Bacteria > Bacteroidota > Bacteroidia > Flavobacteriales > Flavobacteriaceae > Aquimarina > Aquimarina algiphila. The sequence continues at coordinate 2,021 of NZ_VLNR01000142.1, read as the reverse complement.
GCTTTCCCAACTTCGTAAATAATTGGAGATACTGGACTCGCTTAATTCTTTGAAATCTTTTGGATTATATTCCTCACCCGTAACTGTGTTTTGGATAGTGAGATATCCTGACAAAAAAGCATTGTATTGATCCGCTATTTTTACAGGAGTAGGCTTGTTTTTTTGGCTAGTGAACATAGAATTTAGTACCGCAGTAGTATCTTCATCTAGCTTTAATGCGTTTTTTCTACGTTTTCCTTCGATGTCTTTTATTAAACTTATATGCCCTTTACTCGCATATAACTCTAATGTAGGCTTAAAACGCTTTGAAGTCGGTAGGTTATGTGTTTCATTGTACTTTTTACTCAGTACTTCATTAAAACTAATACAGTCTTCTAAAAGCTTTTTATTTACACTTCGAGTTGACCCTCCTTTACTTATGATCTCATTGATTCGGTCACGCTTTAAATCTAAAAGGGCATTAGCCACTGAAGCGTTAACTGTATATTGTTGGATAGTGTCTGGAGGTAAGTAAGAACCATCGTCATACTGAAATTCTGAATAGAAATCTAAAGCCTTAGAACATCTTTTGTAATAATGTTCTAGTATATGACCCTCTTTACGTGGGTCGCCTATAGCTTCCTGAATATCGATGGGTAAAGAATCAAAAGCTATAAGTAGTTGACGACCATTGCCACCACCTCTTTGAATTCTTTTAACCCCATAGTCTTTATCTTTATATCGCCATATTTCATGTTTTAAATCTTCATATCTAGCCCAAAAATCAGGTATGAGTTCTTCTTTGGTAACAACAAGTTTGTCAATAAAAAAATGTGGCATTACGGTTCTATTTAATGTTGTCAGATTTTATCTGCTTATACAGTCTTTTGAGTTCATTAAGGTATTTTGAACCTTTACTTCTAGGGTTTTTGACACCCGTTCTAAGTATTCGGTATAGATATTTACTCTCTGTACTGAGTTCAAATCTGGCTGCAACCTTTTTCAAGTTAATATGTTCCTTCAGAAAATTAATCTGAGCTTCTGTAAGCGAATTTGTTTTTTTTTCATAAGTTTATACCCTTAAAGGTGTACAATTTTACAGATAAAATCTGTATGTTGCAAATAAAATCTGAAAATAAATGAAAATTTAACATGATTTTTCTATCTAAAAACATTAAATATCTGTGCGATAGAGAAAATATAGGGAAAGACGCTTTCGGAAAGTTGTTTGGCTTAAATAGAGGAGCTATAGGTTCTTATATAGAGGGTAAATCATACCCGAAACTACCAGTTATTCAGAAAATATCTGTCAAATACAGTATACTTATTGATGATCTAATTAATAAGGATTTGGCAAAGGGGGAGCTTACAAAAGTTTCTAATGAAACTGATTTAAAAAAACTTCATCTGGATTCATTGGATAATTATTCGCTTTCAGATATATTATCTCATTTATACAAGAATGATGAAACTTATAAAGAAGAACCTATTCTTTGGATGTATATAAAGCTAAAAGTCTTAGATAGCAATATAACAGATGATCACAACACAGTGAGAAAGTTGGAAAGAAGGATTGCAGAAATCGAAAGAAAGAACAATAAAGCTTCGAAGAAGTCGTCATAGCATAGTATAATAAATTATTCAATTTTAGAAATGATGTTATTTCTGAGGCTTTGTTTTTTTAAGTCTAACTCCTTTATTTGTTCTTGTTTCTTCCTTATTTCTTCTTCAAATAGAGACATGAGTGTTTTTTCCGAATTTAATTTATCAGACTCATTTATTAAACCTTTTTGATAGGCTTTCTCAAGGTTTATTTTCCTATTTAAATCACTCATTAAATACCTTGGGTTTTTTCTATTTTGAAAGATCAGCTATAGTTTTATCAAGTTCACTATCGTAATCGGTTATAGTTCTTGGATAATTCGGTTTGATTTGTGCCACTGATTTCGGAGCTATAGTGCCAGTAATTTCAGTTCAAACTGTGCCACTTTTTACAGTTCGAATTGTGCCAATGTAAATTGAGTCGAGTTAATTTCGGTTCT
>NZ_VLNR01000141.1 GCF_007489275.1 Aquimarina algiphila | reverse complement strand
TACAAGTTATTTAATACACACACTTTTGGGGGTGGGTCAATTTAAACAAGAATAGGTGGGTCAGTTTAAATAGGATTTACTGGGTCAATATAATAGGAATAGGTGGGTCAGTTTGGCAAGAATTTCCACCGTAGGTATGGAAATTCGCATGATATCACCATACTCACCATATTTGGCACTCTTAAAGATTAAATTCAATTCTGCTAAATTCAGGCTACGGTATTTATCAGTAATTGCAAATGCAATTTGGTTGATCTGAAAGGCTTTAAGACCGTTTTTTAGCTCTAAGGATTTATTAAGGTCGACTAACCATACTTTTATATATTCCATTACTTTACCCTCACCAAATTGTTTGGCNATTTTAACACTGAAATAAACACGCTTTTGGGAACTGTTTTGCTATGCTCTATTTAAACAGGAATACCCGGGTCAATTTCATAGGAATCTCCACTACGGTATTTATCAGTAATTGCAAATGCAATTTGGTTGATCTGAAAGGCTTTAAGACCGTTTTTTAGCTCTAAGGATTTATTAAGGTCGACTAACCATACTTTTATATATTCCATTACTTTACCCTCACCAAATTGTTTGGCAAGCATACTGAGTTTTGGAGCGTCAGCATTTAGAGCCAGGGAGACGGTATGGGCATTTCGATAAAACACCAAACACTTGAGAGGGTTATAATTCGTTAACAATTGATTGTAACTCATCGTTGCTAACTCCCCCGTATGCTGATTCGTTAATCCTTTTGACATTACTTAATATTTTATTGATTTGACTGTATATGTATTTGATATCTGTATTGTTCTTGTGAAAATCATCCATATTATCCCAATTGGCCAACATGGCTTTCCAAAGCTCCAGGGATGCTGAAGAATCATTGGTGATCTTTCCTAAATAATCCATGATCTTCTTCAGGTTAGCACCGTCTATCTTGGTGAAATTGGGCTCAATCCCCATGAAATTGCGGTAAAAATCAAACCAAACGGTAGTATATTCAGCATATAGACTTACCTGTTTTTCAATCTTGGAATAGATTACTTTTCCTTCTTTTTCTAATATAAAACGGGTTAAATCCTGTTCTTTTATAGGTATAATACGACCTATATTTAAGAGGTGATTAGGAGCTAACTTCCCTTTTTTTACGATCTCAAAACGTTTAAAACTACCATTGTTATAGGTAATTTTTACTTTGGTTTCTATTGCAATGATATGTGCATGATAATGCGTTGTCATTTAGCCTATAATTTTTACATTTATTAGCGTTCGATCTGGATAAATAATACTGTAATCTTGTCCTAATCCACGATACAAAGCCTCTTTTAACCTCATTTCTTTATACGTTAAATGCCTGTCTGTTCTTTCTTTTCCTATCACTGTAAATCCTCTCATTCAAATAGGTTAAATTGTTGTTTTTCTATTTCTAATAATCGGTTTAATTCTCTTTTTGCAGGTACTCCCAAATACTCATCAAAAGTGCGCTTACAAATAAAATACTGATCCTTAATGTGTTCATTAAATATTTTAGTATTGGTTAGGCCAATAGCCTGATACTCTTTGGTGAGCTCCTGTATTTCAATAACACGTTTGTAATAGTTTTTTTTATTGTAAGCCATATTGTAATTAGTTGTTTGATGTGGATGGCAACCCCCATTTATGTGCCCATGCTTTGGTACCTGTTTTATCAGCGGATTTATTATAATTGCGCTCCAACGCCCTGAACTGTAAAACAAGCTCCTCCAGTTCTTCCAGATTATAAAGGTTTAGCGACTTTTTGCACACACTATTATGCAACATAAAACGGTTAAACTTCTCCCAGTCATTGGTATCATGAATCCCGGTTCTAGTGGCAATGGTCAGTACCTGGCTTCGTAACTTTTTCTTTGCCAGTACGATCTCTGTATTTTCCTGTATTGCTTTACTTCTCATAATGGTTTGTTTTAAAAAGCACGGCACTTAAGCGCGCCGTGCCTCATGTGAACGGGTACACCTGTAACGACTAAACTACTCAGGTTGGTGGTAGCTTTGACGGATAAACACTACCTGTCACAGCCTTATTTAACGAGGGAAAAATCGCTAAACCCCGAACCGTTCTGCTAAGGAGCTTCAGCCCCAACCCGTTCTTATGTTTTGTTTTCCTTACCGGCCTCGAACCGGATCGCCTGCCAACTACCAGGGAAAGGAATATTTTTATTGTATTTCTGTCTGTATACTGTAGCTATATTCCTGTTGTAACTGCGCTACATGTATATCATTCATGTCATGGTTCCAACCCCAGTACACCGTGTGTTCTGTTGGGCTATACCTGATCCCTTTTTTACGGATCATACGGTGCAGGTAGTATCTTCTGTTTTCCCGTTTAGTGCGCATTCCAAAGGAGTTTTAATTCTTTGTTTAAATGGTATTTATACAATAGATAAATACCGCTTATATCCCATGTGATAAGCATATAAAGAAGGGCTAAAACAGAAAGGCAGGTTATAAATACAACAAAGGCAAAGCCTTTAACACATACCCAAGGGAACATAATCACATAGCTTAACCCCTTATATATTAGATCAAATACATTCATATTATTTTGAAATAAGGGTTTGTATTCTTATAGCTACATTACGACCAGTTACTTCGTATATAAGGGTATTAGTATCCTCAATAGCAATGTATTCTTTCATTTTACTGATGCTTTTGATAGCATCTAAACGGGTGATACATTTGTGTTCTGTAACCTCCAGGTACCGTTTAACTTTATTCCATTGGGATTTAGTAATGGTATCATTACAATTATCAATAGAGTATTGTGCCAATAGCTTTTTTGAATGCATTTTTACACGCTTTTCCAGTTTTTTGTACAACATGTACAAGCTTGCGGAGTCTCCAGTAGCTACTCGAAGTCCCTGGCTTACGATCATGTTGTTTAATCGGGAATAATTGTCTAGTAGTTTCATAGTTTAAGTGGTTTTAAATGCTTGAAAAATTAAGATCAACGTTATTGTATTTGCCATTTTCATCTTTTAACCATACCCTGAAGTAGGTGCGACTCTCTGGCCTGCGAATGCTTTCCTGTAATAGTTGTACAGCCTGTTGAAACAAAGGTTTTTTGATCTTGGTTTTGTATCGGATCAAATCAAACACCTTACGGGTATCCAGTTTACCTTTTGAAGTCTCAAAGGCATCTAATACCATTTGCTTGATAAATTCATCATTACTACTGATGTTGGTATCTAAAAACTGGTGGAATTTCTCTTTTGCTGCCTGGATGGTAAGGTCATCAAACTCAATACGGTCAGTAACACTAACCTCTATTTTAATAGTACGGTTAAAGTTGAACCAGGTAAAGTTGCCTTTTCGGTTTTCCTGAATAAGGCCTTTGTCTTTCATGAAAGTTTCGTATACCTCTCTACAAATAAGGTTGATGTTTGCTTTAAAATCTGACAGTTTATGGTGGATACCTTCAGCATCTTTCAATAATTGTGAACTACGGCGCTCCATTAACCGCTCCGTTTTGGTAGTTCTGTTGTAGGGGATGGCCTGCCCACTTTCATCATACCAAAACTTATCTTTCGATGTTTGTTTTATGGTCATTATGAGTGTTTTAAATTATTTGTATTACTAGCTCCTGCCGTGGTGTCGAAACCACGCTAAGCCGTGGCAGGAAAATCACTATATTTGAGCAGCCAACTTAAATTATAGTGATATGGA
>NZ_VLNR01000140.1 GCF_007489275.1 Aquimarina algiphila | reverse complement strand
AATCCTTTTAAAACCTTGAGTATTTTATCGTAATTTGCTTGAAAGTTGTGCATATGAATTATAGTGTCGTAACTACAATTTACTGCCTTTTAGCAGTTTGCGCAACTTTTTCTAAATGCACAACGGGTTACAATATACTTTAATTTAATGAAAGAGGTTTGAGTGCTAACTCAAACCTCTATTATTTATACATATTGTTTTGTAAAGTGTCTTTACTCTTTTGGTTTTGTGTAAGTAACAATGTCAATTCCAATTCCATTAGGATCAACTATTGCAAAATGTCTGTCGCCCCAAGGTTCGTATCGGATTTCAATTTCCATCTGGACTCCTTTGTCTTTTAGCTCTTTGTAAACGTCGTCCACTTTCTCAACTTCAATTGTTAAATAAACGCCTTTTCCATTAAATACCGACTGGAAAATGGATTTTTGACTTGGGTGGTTCGGTTGCAAAAAGCTGATTTCAGCTGAATGATCTGGTGTATGAAGTAATAGATAGAATTCATTTTCAAAGCTTAGTCCAAAGTCTAATACTTCCATATAAAATTTCTTAGTTTCCTGTAGTTTTTCGGTAATTATTCCTGCGTTAAGTTTCATTTTATTCGCTGTTTGTGCATTTGAAAATCCAAAGAGTAAAACAAATGCAATTAATAATAATGTTTTCATTTTCAATGATTTTGTTTACTGCAAATTTAGATTGACAAGAAACCGTAGCATTGTAAAAATCGGACAAACTTAACGAAAGGCTAGAGAAGGTGTTACATCATAAAATGTTTTAAAGCTTTTAATAAAATGGGCTTGGTCAAAAAATCCGACATCAAAGTACAGTTTGTTTTCTTTTAGACTTTGTTTTGAGGGTTTTGCATTTAAAATATGCTGAAACCTCACAACATTACTAAATGATTTTGCAGTTGTGCCGATATAAAAATTGAAAACTCTGCGCAGTTGTCTTAGACTTAAACCTGTATTAAGGTCTTTTTCAATATCCAAATATCCTTTTTTTTGAAAAATTAGGTTTAGTGAATCTAAAAAACGGTGGTCGTAATGAATGTTTTGATTTTTTGAATTTTCAATTATTTTTTCGTTCAGGACTTTTGTAATAGCTTCAAATGAATCGGAAGATTTAATTGCTAAATTGATCCATTTAGAAAAATCGGGCAAAATTTTGTTTAGTTCTTGAGATTGATTGCTTAAAGTTTTAGCATCTACTCTGAATAATATTGGAAATGCAGAAGGTAAAAACCTAATACCGATGTAGTCAAATTCTTTACCTATCGAAAATTGAGTGTACTTTCTGCAAAATCCCATTACAAAATTTTCATTCGGTAGATTATGATTAAAAAATATATCAATACAACCGTCAGAAACAACTCTATAATTATAATCTTTGTTTAAGGGCTTCTTTGTTTTAAGTTGCCAAAAGCAGTAAACGTAATTTTCAATTTCTTTATTTGGTTGTCTTTCTTGATAGTATATTTCGTTATCGTTAGTCGAAACTGTTGGTTGAATCGGTTTATAATATTCTCTTATGGTTTTTAGTTCATTCACTGCGTTTTCTGAATTAAGCACAACGTTTAATATAAAATGAGCTTTAATGCCGTTTATACCATGTTGGGTAAAGTTTAATTAAAAAATGTCAGCATTATTAAACTCCTTCAGCTCAAACTCTATCGGCAAATTATTTCCATCTCTGAACTTCAATATTTGTGGATTATTATTACAATAAATAATATCAAAAGATAATCTGTCATTCCCATAAATTCCTCTATGAATCATATTTGCCGAAAAAATCAATAAATCACTTCTTCTTAATTCTATCAACTTTCCTTTTTTAAGAGGGTCATTTGGTTTTCTATTGTTTAATGAATTTCTAACTTCATATTCTTCATTAGAGTCCCAAATTCGATGTGTTTTTGGGATTAATTCAATTCCAAGTTCTTTTTTTAAAGGTATTCTAAAGTGAACAACATTCTGAGTTTTTATTACTTCTTTTTGTTCTGTCTCACTAATTCCTGTATACTGAATATCTCTATGCCAATAGTTGTTTTGATTCAAATTGTTTGGATCAAAAAAAAGTTGAGTATTCAGAAATTTTGGGCTGTCAAACTCAATAAGATTTATTATTCTATTTGAAGAAATGAAGTCAAACAATATCTTTTTTTCTTGTTTATTGAGGTTTTTTGAAGAAGTAAGACTATGACTATTTAAAGCTCCTTTTAAATAAATTTCTGAATTTTCCTCTAACCAAAAATTATGAAACTTTATTAAAATAGGTTCTATACGCGAAAGTTCTTCTTCTTTGAAGAAGTTTTTATGATAGCTAAAACCAAACTCTGTGTAATCTCCTATTTTCATACTTTCAATTGTATCTAGTGTTTTGTGTATGATTAGTTGTGAGAAAGTACGCATGAACTTTCTGCCGTTGCTAAAGATAATTAATGCAAGTGATTTTTGATAAGGAAATTCTGCCATACACCTTATTATGTTATATCTGGTATTCAAATCCGAATAGAAATCATTCAATTCTCTACAATCGACAAAAACAATTACAACAACTTCAAGTCTTTTATTTTCAGAAAGATGAAGTGTAAGTCCGTTCTTGGAAATTTACATATATACAGGTTCTTTAGATCCAAATCGACTCATCCTAATCTATATTAAATCCAAGTTCATCAATATAGAAGTTCATCATTTTTATAGTTCTATTAAATACAGTACAACGGTTTTCTGTATGAATAGTAGTGGGTTTTGGGTACTAATTTTTTATACATGTTATTAGCTACTGGCGTAGCAGTCTTTAATAAATTGTTTTTTTAAATAATTGTACTTGTTCAAAGGTCTCATCTTTATAGTACTTTACAATAAATCAATAAAAACAGAACAAAATCAACTAAAAAATGTGTGAATATTACTAAGCCAGTTGATTTCTGTTTATCAGCAATAAAACTATACGCTATAGAAATTAGAATATAAGGTAGTATTAACTCTAATGGTAAAAAATGAACGATTGAGAATAATATTCCAATGACTAAATAGCTTACAATTTTAGAGTATTTTCTGTGCGTAGTATTTTGCATAAAACCTCTATAAGTAACTTCTTCTACTATACCTGCTGTAAGTGCTAATCCTAACAAAAGTGGAATAGCTGTGATAGCATTATAATCTGAAAATGATTTTATAAACCCTAATTGTGGTGAGTTATCTATATCAAAAATTATGTGGCTATTTCGGAGTGACTGTGCCACCTATTTCGGTCAAATGGTGCCACTAAGAGAGATCTTGCAATAATAGTTAAATTTTGTTATTAGTCCTTTTTAATTTTTCCTTTTCTTAATGATTCCCCCAC
>NZ_VLNR01000014.1 GCF_007489275.1 Aquimarina algiphila | reverse complement strand
GTGCTGCATTAAACGTTTGCGTCACTTTGGGTAAGAAATCATTATACCAGCTTGGAGTACCATTATTGGTATTCATAGAGAATTGGTACAATCCATTATTGGCAAGATCCCAATTGATCGTTAAATTAGTTACGTTATCAAGGTTTGGACCTCCACTACCTAAAACAAATATATTTTCATATTTAGAATTTAGAGCTGGTAATGCATTCCCTAATGGTGCTCCAAAAGAACAATCGCCTCCTGTAGTAACAGGGTTTCTTACAACTTCTATACTATTTGAAAGATCAAATGTCCCTACTAAACCTGAAATGTTTTCATTAGCAGTAAGACCAGTGATGGTTCCGTTATAACTTACATTATAAATAAAACAGCTTCCTACCCCTGCACCATCAAAATCTACCGCTTCTGGTGAAGCTGGTAACCCAAGGATTTTTCCAGCAGCATCAGTTACAATCCATTGACTAGTATCTCCTATATTACCTGTTATAGTAACTCCAGAAACATTATCTGCGATACCATCTCCTACTGTAAATGTAAAAGGTCCTCCTGCAATTACTCCTCCGTCGACTACTACTGGAGTTGGTGTAGTACCACAATCTGGTACTGTTGCAGATGTACTGAAATATAATGTAAATCCACCGGTTTTAGAAACTAGTACAAAATTACCCGCATCTATAGTTGCCCAATACTCTCCGTCTAATCCTGCAAAGCCAGAATCTGTAATTGTAATTGCTGGTTCAGCAGCATTAAAGTTTTGTGTTACTTTTGGTAATAAATTAGTATACCAAGTTGGAGTACCATTATTTGTACTTATAGAGAATTCATACAATCCATTATTAGCAAGATCCCAATTGACAATAAATTTGGTAACATTATCAAGATTTGGTCCGTTTTCTCCTAAAACAAATACATTCTCAAATGAATTGCTAACAGAAGGTAGTCCTCCAGATATAGGTGTTCCAAAAGCACAACTTACACTACCGTCGGTAACATTTATTGTTTTTGTAGCAGAAGCTGTATTTCCTGCATCATTTGTTACCGTAAGTGTAACGGTTACTTGTCCTAATGTGGTGTATGTAGTAGAAGCGGTTGCTGTAGTAGCTACTTCTCCATTACCAAAATCCCAACTATACGTTAGTACACCTCCTGCAGGATCTGATGATCCCGAAGCATCAAAACTAACAGCTAATGGAGCAACACCTGTCTCTGCACTTGCTGTAAATGAAGCAACAGGACTTCCGTTAGTCACAGTTATTGTCGTGGTCTTGGTTCCCGTCTTACTTCCGTCACTAACCGTTAATGTAGCTGTATATTCTCCAATGGCAGCATATAAATGATCTACTGTTATCCCTGTACCTGTTGTACCATCTCCAAAATCCCAAGCATAGGTTAGTGTATCTCCATTTGCATCGGTAGAAGCTGTAGCATCAAAACTAACATTAATTGTAGCTATTCCTGTTGTAGGGGTAGCTGTAAAATCAGCAACTGGTGCAATATTACCATCTGAGACTACAATATCTTTGGTCACAGGAGTAGAAATGTTAGTACCATCACTTACAGTAAGTGTTACTGTATAGGTCTTAATCTCTGTAAATGTTACTTTAGGTGTTGCTAATGTCGATGTTTCTCCATTACCAAAATCCCAACTATATGTAATTGCGTCTCCATTTGGATCTGAAGATGCACTAGCATCAAAACTAACCTCTAATGGTGAAACTCCTGTCTCTGGAGTAGCTGTAAATGATGCCGTGGGTGTTTCTCCTGTATTACCATCTCTTGTAAAGGTCATCGTAGAGAAATTAAAAGCACCGTTATCGATATACATTCTCATTACTTGTTCTCCAGCACTAAGTGTAACATTTGAAATTTTTTGAGGAACAAAACTTGTCCAACTACCCGTACCATTGACATTCTGAATTCCTGTAACGTCTTTTCCATCAAATTCTATATGGAATTGGCCATTAGAATTTTGAGAAGCAACTAAAACGTCAATGCTATATGTTCCAGCCTGAGCGATATCTACAGTATACTCCATCCATTCTTCTACAGCAGTAAAACCAATACTACCACCATCTCCAGCATTTTCTGTATCTACATCCTCTTCTTGTCTTATACCGTTTCCTTCATTTCCTGACGAAATATCATGGTATGCTACTGCTTCTCCACCTAAATCAAAGCTTGTTGCTTTAATTTTCCCAGGAATAACCTGTGGTACTCCGTTTAAGTAAGGAACTTGTGGCGGCAGAGGAACGGTATCATACATTACACGAATTGTATGGTTAGCTAATACATTAGAGAATGTATAAGAAGCTACATTTCCAACCGAAATACCATCTACGAGAACATCCTTGATCTTAAAACCAATAGTAGTAGTAATATCAAATATCTGGTTATCATTTTCAGAAACAATTACCTGTCCCGAAGGAGATATCGAACCTCCTGCATCTGCAAATGCGGTTATTGTATATGTTGTTCCACATGCAGCTATGGATCCGTCTATTAATGATTCTGGAATTATTGATGTGTTTTTTATAGAATTAATATCTGTAATACACATTTCTTCAGCAAAAGTAGTAGCCCAACTTCCAAATTTACCATCAGACGTTATATCAAGTTTACTGTTGGGAGATCCACAATCATTATTATTCACTGCTCCCCAAGACCAAGATAACCATCCAATTTTTTCTTCTTGTAATCTCTTCATCATCTCTTTATACGGAAAGCTCTGTCCACAAGCAACTGGAGATGCAACTACTTGTGGTCCCTCACCAATGATATATGGTAGTTTCTTTAACTTGGCATCTTCAATCATAGTATTTAGCCGATCAACTTTAGCTTGATCATCTCCGTTTGTCCAATAGGTATGGACCGCAAAGATTATATTATGTTTTGGGTCAAATTCTAACAATTCATTACCTCCTTCAAGGAAATAACTCTCTCTGTTTCCATACCCTCCACAATCAATCATTAAAGGTCCATCGATTCCAGCATCTCTTAATTGGGTAATAGCATCTTTATAATAATCTACCCATTGAGCTGTGGATTCTGATCCATTGCCAACTTCGTTACCAATGTTTACAATCAACCATTTTTTATATTTTTGAATTGTTGACAAAACCGCTGGTTTTTTCCAATAATCCAATAGCATCTGAAGTTTACTAAAATCTCCCGTTGCGTCATGTAACTCGGCAACCGGTATCATATTATTTTTAATACTATTATTGATTAATGCATCAAGTTCTGCTTCAGCTCCTTCTGTTGTCCATACTAATCTTACTGCATTAGATCCTGTTTTTGCAATTTCTGGCAATATACTTACTCCAGTTCTGTCTTGAGACCATACAAACATTTCATTAACCCCTCGCATAACAATTTCTTCATTACAAGAAGAATATATTTTTCCTTGATCTACACGGATAGTATTCTGTGAAAAAGCATGTTGAACGCCAAATACTAATAATACTATCAATAGAATTGACGGTGGTCTAAAAATTGTACTTTTTATATTATTCATCATTTTTAGATATCATGTAACTATCATCCAAATTCACCGTAAGAAATCATAAATAATTTCTCACGATAAATTCAAACAATAATTAGAGATTAGACTACTTGATTATCTGATACACTTGTTTTTTATCTCGTTGTTTAATTTGGACAAAGTAAGTTCCCGGAGCCATCGTTGTCATATCCAACTTTACCTCTGTACCATTACTCTTAACATTTTTGGTATTTACTACCTTTCCTGAGAAGTTCATTACATCAATAACTGCATCCTTCAAGCTATCTTCGCCTTTAATCGTTAAAAAAGATGTAACAGGATTAGGATATGTCACTACTTGTAATTTATCGGCAGAACTTCTAAGGTTTAGACCTGGTTCTATTCCCCAAATTAAGTTGCCTCTATTGTATAAAGTGATTTTATCATGAGTAATAAAAGAAGTTTTTAGCCCATCATAAGAATAATCATTATTTTCATCAAAATTGCTCCAGTTTGTTTTTGCAAATCTTGATTGAATATCTCCTGAGTTATTTGATCCTAATAGATTTCCTGCAGCTGAATTAAAAGAAATTTCTAGATAATCCATCCCATTAGCTTGACCAAATGTCCCAATAACGCTATTGGTTCCCAGTTGTGCCCAATCACACCAGAAATTAAGGTCACTATTATTTTCTGAAGTAAACCAATATCTAATTGTAATATCGCTATAAGCTAAGGGTTCATTTCCATTGTTTACGATTCTTAAATGCGGATTGATCATATTATCAGAAGCATTACCATTACCTCCATCTCTATATTCTACTGAAATATCTGAAACCGCAGGTTCTTCAGTTACGGTTATAACTTCTGTATCTGTACTTGTTCCACCTTGTCCATTATCCACAGTAAGCACAACATTATATTGACCTATGGCACCAAACGTATGTGTTATTTTTTCTCCTACACCGGTATTTCCATCTCCAAAATCCCATGAATAACTTAACACATTATTTGATGGATCTACAGAACCAGAGGCGTCAAAAGCTACTTCTAAAGGCGCAAAACCAGAGGTTTTATCCGATGTAATATTCGCTATTGGATTTCCGTCAGTAATCGTTATTTTTTTAGTAAGTGTATCTTCTAATTTGCCATCACTTACTGTAAGTTTTACATCAAATTCTCCTACTACCGTAAATTCATAAGTTGTTGTTACACCTGTTGCTGTGACACCATTTCCAAAATCCCAGTTATATGTTAATACATCTCCATTAGGATCTGTAGATCCCGAAGCATCAAAAGTTATAGAAACTGGTGCAATTCCAGCTGTTACATCATTAATAAAAGAAGCTGTAGGGGGTAGATTAGGATCATTAACCGTAATTGTAATTGTTGCACTATTAGTGTTTCCGTTACCGTCATCTACTGTTAATGTAACTATCTGATCTCCAAATTCTGTAAATTCATAAGTTGTTGTCACACCTGTTGCAGTGACCCCATTTCCAAAATCCCAGTTATATGTTAATACGTCTCCATTAGGGTCTGTAGATCCCGAAGCATCAAATACAACTGATAATGGACCGTTTCCTGATGTTGTTGAAGCAGCAATAATTGCCTTAGGAGTATCGATGGTCGTGCCTGGTTCTATTCCACTAATCAATTTTCCGTTAAGGTATAACCCTATTTTTTCTGATAATGCAAATTCTTTTTTTGTATTATCGTAAGAATAGTCATTTGCCTGGTTTACATCAGAATAACTACTATTTGCTATTTTGGCTTCTATTCTACCTGAACCATCATTTCTTCCTAACAATCCCGTAGCAGGGTCAAAGCTCACTTCTAGGTAATAAGAGTTGCCCTCTGTATTCACAAATTTTCCTTTAACATTGCTGTTTCCAACTACCGCATAATCTGTAGAGAAAGTTAATGCTAAATCATCTTCTTTTTCGAACCAATATCTAACGCTTAAATCTGCATATGATACATCCTGTGAAGAGTTATTAAACAATCTAAAATGTGGCTTTATCACGTTACTAACTACAGATGTTGAAGCATCTAGATATTCTACGGTTAATACACCATCTCCACCAATTTGAATATTCCTAGCAGTAGATTCTTTTGTAACTCCACTTGTACTTGTTGCAACAGAAGTTATTTTATATTGACCATCTGAAAGTCCTTTTAAATCAAATTCATAAGGTGCAGTTGTGTCTTCTCCAACTAATACTCCATTGCTAAAAAACTCAACTTTTACAACAGTGTTATTTTCATTAAGCAAATTCGCCTCTATATGTACATCACTACCTGAAACAAATTTATCACCAGATTTTGGAGACATCAAAGACAGATAGATAGATTCTCCTCCTGACATTGTTTCCATTCTAAGTGCGTGTTCCTTATATATTGCTACTTCAACATCGCCTTCAAATACTCCAAATTTATCTCTCGGTGTTTTATTATCAGGAAACCACCAAAAGGCACTTGCACCTATTTTATTTTCTTCTATAAAACTATACATCTCTTCCCACCATTCGAATCTCTCCTGTATTTCTACATTAAATTCTCCGACATATAATGGTTTTTTAATAATATTATGGGATTCGTCTGCCCATTGTTTCATAAGTGCCATTGTTTCCTCTAGCGTAAAGTTAGACCAACTTTCTCGTATGTATGGATGCGCCGAAGTAAAATCAATAAATGGAGATTCATGAATTTTTATAAAATCATTTCCTTCATCTCCACCAAAACCATACTTTGACCCATGTGCTTCCAGGCCAGTTCCTAATAGGTGTTTAGAATCTATGGATTTAATAAACTGTCCCATATCGTCTACCCATGCTCTTAAAGTATCAGAAGTAAGGTCATCCCCAAACCCTTGATATCTTGGCTCATTCATCAATTCCCAAGCTAAGATTGTTGGGTCATTTCGATATTCTACACCATCATAATGGTTAACACGGGTAATAAAATATTCTACATAGTCTTTAAAACCTTGCACTGCAGAAGCATTCGTAAAGAATTGCCCTTGATCATGAGTTCCTGCACCAGCAACATCAATACCTTCCCATTTGAGACGATCTTTGATTCCACCATAATCATTCCAGTAATTTTCTAACGCTACTATTAGTTTTATCCCGTTAGCTTCAGCAGATTTTACAACATAATCAAAAAGTGCAAACTGCCCTTCACTATACACCCCTTTTTGAGGTTCGAATCCATGCCAATCTTCATGACTAAATCCCCATAATCTTACAACTCTTACTCCATTTACATATAATCTTCGCATATGTTCATCGATACGATCTTTATCCATAAACTGGGTTTCTATATCTCCACTCGAACTTCCGTAAGTAAAAAAATCATATACATTTGTTCCCGAAAAGTAATAGGGTCTTCCATCGAGCATGAATTTATCACCTTCGGCATATACAAACCCCGGAGTTTGTGACTGTAAATAATTACTCGTGCAGAGCACTAAGCAACATAAAACAAGTAGTTTTTTAAAATTTGTTTTCATAATTTGTGTAATTAAGTTAAGTTGTTACTAATCTATACACCTATTCGCGAATAGGTTTATCAATTTAAATACTGTTTATTCTATTTTTGTTGTAGTGGATGTATTAAGAAGTTGTCAAAATGAAAAATCATTTAACTTAGATTCAAACTTCCAGATGTCTTATTTGCTGTTAAAAACAAATTAGACTGTTCTATATTCTGAATTAAGAAATACTAGCATATTCCTAACCACAGAGAACATTACAAAGATAATTTCAAAATCGCCCCGGGTGTAATACTATTTTATCATTTAGTTTACCTATTCTTAAACCTCCTTTGTAAAGATCAATATGCGATCCTATTTGAAGAGAATAAAACTTGTTCTATTCTATCAATACCTTCAACAATTGAAGCTTTGAATTCTCCTATTATTCAAAGACTAAGATCTTTCAAACCATCTTAAAAAGATAGGATTAGATTAGGTATTCAGAGAGAAATGGAGAAGGTTAGTTCAAAGGAATTATACTTAGTTTAATAAGCAAATTTTCTCTGGGACATAGCCCCAGAGAAAACATCAAGTGTCTGCTAGAATACTACTTGACAATTTGCCTAATAACTACTTTCTTTTCTTTTATAATTTTAACGAAATAAATTCCAGAATTAAGTTGACTCATATCAACATTTATTGCTGTTACTCGATCTCTAATTTCCTGAGCATAAAGTTCTTTTCCTGAGAGATCAACCACAGTAACCAATGCTCCTGTAAGATCTTCCTCACTTTGTAATGTCAAAATATCTATGACAGGATTAGGATATGCTTTTATTTTTTCTTCATTATCAATAAATTTTGTGGCTGCAATTGCATTTTCGCAATTAGGTGCTGTATTGCTATTACTAAAATATATAGTAAAACCTACATTGGATACTAATACAAAATTATTGCCATCTACAGTAGCACTATATACACCATCAAAATTTGGTATTCCTGTCCCTGATAATGTGATCTCTGGTTGAGGACCACTAAAACTTTGACTTGTAATACTTGCTGTTAAATCAATCCACCAAGAAGGTTTACCGTCATTAGTATTTATTGATAATTGATACAATCCATTATTTGTCAAATTCCAATTTATTGTAAAATTGGTCATATTACTTAAGTCAGGGCCACCAGTACCCAAAACATAGGCTTTTGTATAACTTACATTTTCAAGAGTTTGTAAAGCTGAACTCTGAGGAACTCCAAAATTACAATTCCCTGATGTACCAGGTTCTGTTATAGTTATTGTACGTGTTGTCGTATCGGTTGTTCCTACTGCATCTGAAATACTTAATGTAACGATATACGAACCTGCTGTGCTAAACTCATGAGCAATGTTCACTCCTGTAGCTGTAGTACTATCACCAAAATCCCACAAATATGATGTAATACTACCGCCTGTACTTGTCGAGGCCGAAGCATCAAAGTTAATAGTAGCGGGAGCAACTCCTGTAGTAACATCGGAAGTAAAATTGGCATCTGCTATTGGTGCACTAGCCTCAGTTGCCGTAATTGTTACTATGTTAGAAATATCTGAGTTTACACCATCACTAATAGTTAACGTTGCAGCATAAGATCCAGATAGTGAATATGTATGTGATGGGTTTGCTTCATTACTAGTTGTCCCATCTCCAAAATCCCACGAGTAATTAATTGTACTTCCCAACGGGAATACAGATGATGATGAATCAAAATTGACAATTAACGGGATGGTTCCTAAAACAGGGGTAGCTACAAAATTAGCCTCAACACTTATAGCAGGTATAAGCACCTTAATTATTGCTGTAGCAGTATCATTACTTCCTTTACCGTCATTAACCGTTAGTGTTACATTTTGATCTCCTGCATCTTTGAACTCATAGGATGCCGTCACTCCAGTTGCAGTATCTCCATTTCCAAAATCCCACGTATATGTAAGCGTATCTCCATCTGGGTCACTAGAACCAGAAGCATCAAAAACAACGGCTAATGGAGCGATTCCTTCTCTAGTATCAGTTTTGATATCTGCTATTGGAGCTCTATTAGTAGCTACATTTCCTGTAGGTTCTAATCCCCAAACTAAGGTTCCTTTATAATACAATGTTACCAGAACATGAGGCAGTAAAGATGTTTTACTTGCATCGTATGAGAAATCATTACTTTGATCATGAGTCTGATATCCAGAATGATGTAACCTTGTTTGGATTTGTCCTGATTTACTATTCGCAGATAAATTTCCAGATGAGGTGCCAAAACCTATTTCGAGATAATTTTGCGTCCCCGAAGTTCCAAAAACTCCAGTTGTCCCTGTAATTGCAGAATAATCTGCGTTAAAAGTCATTGGGGTATTGTTATCAGGAGTAAACCAATATCTAATCTTAAAATCACTAAATGGAAGATTCTCTGTTGATGTACTTACAATTTGGAATACAGGCTTTAATTCTGGAGTTGAAACTCCAGAACTGTTATCACGATATTCGACACTAAAATCTGTATCTGGTAAATTACTAAATCTTTTATCTACGGTAATAGTTATTTCTGTTGAATCTCCTGAGAGTGTCCCGTCGGCTTTTGCTAATGATAATTTGAGTGTATGTTTTCCTTCTGCCAAATTACTTACAGGAATTGGTTTTATCTCAAAAACAGAACCTTGTTCTACATCATCAATAAAATATTTTACATGTTGTCCTCCTGGTGTTATATCCCATTGAAAAGTAGAAAATTTGATCTCAAAATCAGGGCCTACTAATCCACCAGCTGTAGGAGATTGTATTGTTGCTGTTGGACCCTGTGGTAAAGGATCTTTTGTAACATTTACAGTAATTGTTTCTCCTAAATCTGTAAGAGAATTATCACTACGCTCCATCTGTAGGCTTAATTCATGTGGTCCTTCTGATAAAACCGTTGGATCGGTAAGTATGGCATTACTAGTTACCAAACCTCTATCCTGACCATCGATTCTAAATCTAAGTTTATACTGTTGAGAAGGTAATGACCATCCTTCAGTTTTAAACTTGATTTTTAGCGGTGTATTTACTAATTCACCATCTACTGGAGATTCAAAAAACACATCCGGTAGGGGGCCTATGGGGACATTGGCATCCCCACCGTGAAGTGTCCATAATACCGCTGCATCAAACATATTGAGTCCATCATCAGTAAGTAAATGCATAAACTGATCTCTAAGTGGAAAAGCAACTCTTCTTGAAGGAATACTAATACTTGCTTCATATCCAAATAGAATAGGTTGTTCTCCTGCTTTTGCTATAACAATTGCTTCTGTTGTTGGATTTCCGAATGGTAGACTTTGTGTTATTGAGTACAAAGCTGTACTTGCACCTACACCTGCTGCCATCGGATGAGTAGGATCAGAAACTGTAATCGTAGAAAATCCATCTTTTGTAAACCCAAATCCGGTATTTAATTCTCCCGATATCATTTTCAGTTTTCCATACATAAATGGATTCCAGGTCATTAACGGCACTTTAGCTGCTTCTAAGTCATTTCCTAATTCTCTTGGATCTACTGTAGAAGAGATTAATGCCATATCAAAAGGATTAGCCGATTGTGGGCTTGTAGCTTCTTCATCAGAAAAAAGTGTGATTTCAAATCCAAGTTGTTGCTCCAATCTTGATTTTATTCTTTGATCTTCTGATGTAAGGTTATTCTTATCTCCTACAACAAACATTACTTTTATTGTATTTTTATACTTCACTTTTACCTCTGGAGTTATAGAGGCAGTATTACCATTGTTGTAAAAGACCTTAGCAGAAATTGTATATGTTTTCCAAATTATTGGAGTCCATGATGATTCAAAAGGTGCTGTCGTTACTTCTTCAACCAAGGTGTTATCAACATAATATTCAATTTTAGTAATCCCTGTTATATTGGTTGTAATACTCAATTTTACAGGATCAGCTTTATCGATATTTATCCCATCTTCTGGAGAGGCT
Source organism: Aquimarina algiphila (assembly GCF_007489275.1). Classification (GTDB taxonomy): domain Bacteria; phylum Bacteroidota; class Bacteroidia; order Flavobacteriales; family Flavobacteriaceae; genus Aquimarina; species Aquimarina algiphila. The sequence goes on along the minus strand of NZ_VLNR01000014.1, from coordinate 115,831 downwards.
ATTTTTAGTGTGTGTTGTGTTGCCGGTGCTGATTCTGATCCATCGATTTGTTTAAGATATGCTTCTAGTTGTGCCATTTGAGTGGCACTTAACGTAGAAGTTGCTCCATGACCATCATTAGGATTATACTTTGTAAATATTTCTGTTAAGGTTTTAGCAGATCCATTATGCAGATATGGTGCTGTTGCCCAAACATCTTTTAATGTAGGTACATCAAGAGCCAATAATTTTTTACCTAAACGTTGACCACTATTATCAATAATAGTACCTACATCATGCATTTTTCCTGTATTACTATCGGTAAAATCCGGACCTCCATGACAAGAATTACATTTTAAATCTTCGAATATAGATTTTCCCGCAGTACCTTCAGTAGTCAAGGTTCCATTCGTATTACGGTATGGACTTGGGTCAAAAGTATTTAATGATTCTACATATGCAACTAATGCATCCAAATCAGCAGATTTCCCTTTTTTCGGGTCTCCAAGGGATAGTGCCGTTGTTCCCTCATTAAAATCTGCATCGGTCATAAATCCCTGGCCATTAAAATGGAAACGAATATCATTTTCAAAATCTTGTATTTCATCAAAATTTGCACTCCAGTGAACTCTTCCATGAGCTGTTCCTGCTCTACCAACTAAGGAAATTGTATTTCTTAAACCTTCTCCTCTGTCTGTAAAATCCCATGTACGCCCATCTTGAGTACCATCACTATGACAACTTACACAACTGATATAACCATCAGTTCCCATTTTTAGATCTGCAGCATCATAGAATATTTGTTTTCCTTTAAGTACTACAGGGCTTAATTCTTCATTACTAACAGTTACAATTGTTGATACTTCTTCTAACGTATTACTTCCTGTTGTAATCATTTCTGAGGCATCAAAAACAGTAACACTTCTATCCATGAAGTTTTTTACAAAAACCTTATTTGTGTTAGGATCAATAGCCAATCCCTGTGGTGCTTTACCAACATCTTTCTTCAATAATTCTAGTCCTCTTTTTGGATCTATCACAACTATTCTATTATTGCCTTGCATGGTTACAAAAAGATAATTCCCTGTTGGACTATACAACACAGATGAAGGTTGCCCATGATTATCTATATCTAACCTCTTAGTAAGTTCTTCTTTACTTGTGGCCAGATTAATCGGTGAGATTGCTGTACGAACTACATTGTCAAAAACTAATGGTTTTCCGTCTCTGGCCAGTCCTCTAAGGATATTATCTTTTTTACCTACGGACCAGGCAGATGTATTGTCAGGATGAATTGCTATTCCTGCTACATAATTTGGTAAGCCTCTTCCTTCATTTCCGTTATCTACAGTAAAATTATCTAGTGCAAGAGGAATTGTCTTGTTCTTCGTAAATGTATTCAAGTTGATTTCCCAAACCTGACCTTCTTCATCTGGCGAAATAAACCTCGTTACTAATAATTTCTTTCCATCGCTAGTAACAGCTAATGCTCTAGGAGTTGGTCCTAGATCAATTGTATTTTTTATAGTATTGGTTGATGGAGAAACTTCTATTAGTTTTCCTGATCCAAAAGCAGATACAAACGCTCTGGTACCATCTGGGGTAAAGACAATTCCATAAGGTCGTGATCCTTTGGACAAAGCTATTTTAGTTTCTAAAGAACCGTCTATATTAAGCACATATACCTCATCAGAATCTCTACAAGTAATCCATGCTTTTCCTGTACCATCTAAAGCAACATTTACAGGATCTATTCCTACTGCTACTTCTTTAATTATTTTTAAGTTATCAGCATTAACTAAGGTTACTGTGTTATTGTCTGGATTGACTGACCAAACAATTCTATTTTTTGAATCTACCGTTATTGGACTAGATTGAGTGGGTAAATCTGAAGATAAATTTGATACTACAACAATAGATTGAGACCCCACTATGAAGCCTCCATTATTGTCAGACACCTGAACCTGAACTAAATAATTACCCGCTTCTGTATATGTATGTGATGTTGTTTTACCTATCCATTCTGTTTTGGGAGAACCATCACCAAAATCCCATCTATAGGTTAATGTATTTCCGTCTGCATCAGTTGCATTGGCAGTGAAGTCTACTTCTGCACTCACAACAATAGGAGAGGGGATACTTAAATCGATCCCAGCAATTTCTGGAGATTGATTAGAGCTATCTCCACCAGTAGTGAAATAAAAGATGTATTCTTCCATTCCATTTCCAACAGCGTCTTTAATTCCTCCTTCAACAAATTTTACTTCATATGTAGTATTGGGTAACAGTTCTTCTTTTGAAGCATAATTAACAACTTGATATGATGTCGTTGTTACATCACCTTTAATAGGCGTTCCTCCTAATGGACTTACCTGGATTGTTTTGTCGTTAATGGTTAAGTCATCTAAGGTTTCATTAATTACAAAACCCAGCGTAGTTGTTTGTGGTTGGTTTATAGCTCCAGATGCTGGAAAATGGTGTCCTACGGTTGGAGGTTTAATATCTAATCCATCCTGATGTGCAAAAATAGAAGTTTTATCATCTCCACTCGCTATCAGAATATGACCGATTGGCATCCATTGGTTATCTATAAACTGAAGTGTTTCATCACTAGATGGAGGAACAAATTCTTGTTCGACCTTCATAGTTTCAAAGTTAAATTTTACCCCTCTATCAAATCGTCCTGAGAATCCATATTCATCCTGAAAAATCATATATCTTCCTAAAGTTATTTGATCAGAGTGTAAACTGAAGCCTCTTTTTACATTGGTAGGATCACTAATATCAAAACCTACTAAAGCGTCAGGTCCCTCATTACCGCTCATGAACACCAGATAATTCCTCCATAATTGAATACCTGTACTATATTGTTCGTGCGGAATATCACCTCCAAAAGATCCTAAAAATTTAATATTATTTGGGTCTCCAAAATCAAACACACTAATATCTCCTGTTTGTGGAGCATAAAAAACGTAGTTCCCAACTCGTACCACAATATCAGGTAAAGATACAGTAGCAGGGATATCATCTACCTGCACTCCTGTTCTCATATCAAAAACCCTGCTTCCATCTATAGTATGAGGAAATGTTTCAAGGTTATCAAAATTAGACTGACCATCTTTTACAGTAAATAATACATCTGAAGAGGTTACCGGTTTTCTGTCCAGCATATTAGAAAGGTCTAGATATTTGTATCCTGTTCCTTGTACTTCTGGTACTGAATATTCTCTGTAAAAAAGATCTCCTCCTAATTTCCACCATCGGTGACCATTATTTGCAGCATCACTAAACTGTACTCTTTTTGGTGCAGTAGGATTAGAAACATCCCAAACACTTGTTCCTGCCTGACCATTCATAAAAAAATAATTACGGTGGTAGGTACTAATTCTATCCCCTTCTGGGAAATTGGCCAAAAATGTTCCTGCGGGCCAGGTTTGGGTAGTCATTTTTGGACCTGCAGTGCCATCATAGACTTGCGTAAATGATTTGATGGCTATACTGAGCGTAGCTAATATAATAACGAAGTAAAACTTTCGGATGTTGTTTTTCACGAAAGTAATACCCCAATTTCTTTTCTTTTTATGAGTTGGTTCCATAAGCTATTGATGAGTTTATGTGTTGTAGATTTTTGGGTTTACTGTTTTTCTAATTTTCAGAAAAACACTGAATGTCATAAAATGTTTACATCATATAAAAGAAGGGAGCTATTTTTAAAGCCCTATAGCTCCCTTCAGACATGTTTACATCTGGTTTTAAGAATTATTTTTTAATTATTCTTAATGTACTTACTTGTTTTTCGTAATTGATTTTAACAAAATACATCCCTGATTCAAGATTAGAAGTATTTAATTCTACCTCTTTTGAGTTTGATTGAATCTGCATAGTTTTCATTACTACACCAGAAATATTTATTAAACTAATTGTAGTTCCTTTTGATAAACCTTGTCCTTGAATAACTAATCTATCTTGTACAGGGTTATTAAACGTTTCTACGTTTAAATTAGCTGCTGGTGCTGCATCTTGACAAGCAGGAGCAGTTGCACTATTACTGAAATAAATAGTAAATCCTACTGTTTTAGAAACTAAGACAAAATTATTCTGATCTAAAGTTGCCCAATATGATCCATCAAGGTTAGGGAATCCTGAATCTGTAATTGTAATTTCAGGTTGAGCGGCATTAAAGTTCTGTGATATTTTTGGTAAAAAGTTATTCCACCAGCTTGGCACACCATTGCTTGTGTTCATTGAAAATTGCCACAATCCATTATTTACTAAATCCCAATTGATGGTAAAGTTGGTTACATTACTTAAATCAGGACCTCCATTTCCTAAAACATGAACTTTTGTATAGGATGCATTTGATATTGTAGGTAGCGCAGTGGCTAGAGGTGCTCCAAAATTACAATCTCCTCCTGTAGAAGGTTGAGTTATCACAACATCTATTATAGCTTCATCCGAAATTCCGTTAGCATTAGAAGCAGTTAAGGTGATTCTATAATTTCCTGCTATCGAATATTCGTGAGCAACTATACTACCTATGCCGGTAGTTCCATCTCCAAAATCCCAATTATATGTTAATGCACTTCCATCTGATGATATAGATCCTGAAGCATCAAAATTAATTGTTGCAGGTGCAATACCAGAAGTATTATCAACAGTGATATCAGCAGTAACTGTTGGTGTTGTAGTATCTACAACGGTAATAGTTGTTACATAGGTATCATTTAATGAGCCATCACTTACTGTTAAAGTTACTTGATATTCTCCAACACCTGTAAATAGATGAGATATCATAGATCCTGTTGCTACATCTCCATCACCAAAATCCCAACTAAAAGTCAAAGTATCTCCATCTGGATCTGAAGAAGCAGATGCATCAAACTGAACAGTTAAAGGTGTAATTCCCTGAGTAGGACTTGCTGAAAATGTCGCATTTGGAGCTTGATTTCCGGTTCCTCCTACAACATTAGGAATTAGAGGAGCAAAATGTGGTTTTAGCACATCCAATTTCCATTGATTTACAGAAGTCCAGTCATCTTGTAAAATCCCTCCAGTATCTCCAGAATTAGGATTCATACTCCAAAATGTCCAGGAATAGATATCACCCATAAAATCTGTAAACTCGGTAAACCATGTATAAGAAATTCCACCAAAAGCATCTTGATCTTTAATTCCGAATTCTCCTACAAAAAGAGGAGAAGTACCTTCTTCATATAAATAGTGAAAATTATCTTTCCATATTCCAGGCATATTCTGTGGAAAATCAGAAGCAGTAAACCAATCTTGCTGTGCCACTTCTGGTCCATATTCGTGAGCAGAATACATTAACTTGCTTGGATCAGATAATTGGATAGGATATTTTCTTGCTCCCATGAGTTGTCCACCCCACCAGTATGAGTTTCCTTCAAATTCTCCAACACCTTCTATGATGATTAAAACATTTGGGTTTGCTTGTAACACAGCATTACCACAACGTTCTGCTGCTTTGTTCCAATCTGTTGCTGGATTACTGTTTCCCCAAGAAGAACCATGAGGTTCGTTGTTTAGATCCATTGCCACTACAGCAGAGTATTCTTTGTATCGATCAGCTAGAAAAACCCAGTCCTGAATCCATCTTTCTTCTGAATATTCTGGAGTGTACCAAAATTTTTCATTTAAGAAACCATCTGCAGCTCTAGAATGATTATCCAAAACTATTTTCATATCATTCTCCTGGCACCATTTTACAAAAATGTCCATTAGCTCAATAGGCTTAGTCACTTTTGTTTCTTCCTCATTCATAGGAGATACTCCTGTATAAGGATCCGACCCATATGAATTAATTGCAATTGTTGATCCTGGGTTAAGCATTTCATTAGCCCACGGTACTCTTATCGTATTAAAACCAAGATCTTTAATTTGTTGCAAAACACTTTTCATGTCACGCGACCATATCCCGTGAGGAAAATAGTTTTGGGTTTCAAAACCAAACCAGTTTACCCCAGTAAGTCGTACTTCTTTACCCTGAACATCAAATAATTTATTTCCTGAAACCGTCAGGTAATTTTGTTGTTGGGCAGATAGTTTAGTCACTAAACCAAAAACCAACATTACTACTATTAACGACAGTAGCTGTCTTATATTTATTATTGTATTTTTCATTTCATTAGACTTTAGAAAGTTAAAAGAGAGAGGTCTTATACCTCTCTCTTTTGTTAATTAAAAAACTATCTATTCAATCATTACCTTTTTAGTAACCTTTTTATTTAATTCAAAATCAAATGTTTGTAAAAAGTACATTCCAGCAGGTAAATTACCAATCTCTATACGAGTTTGTAGTTGCTGTTGGTTGTTTTTAAGATCCATTGCTCTAAGGATATTACCTTGTAAGTCTACTAATTGCATTCTAACAATAGTACCCTGATTGCTTTTGTTAGCAACATTATTCTTAACTGATACATTAATAAAGTTTGCAGCTGGATTAGGGCTTACTACCACCTGAAGTGGTGGTTGGTTTGAAGCTACAGGTGCAGTAGCAGCGTCTCCAAAGAAGAAACCATATTCTGCATTTGCAAGAGCTACCTCCATTTGTGCCCAAGTTCTGTGGTAACGTTGTGTAAATTCAGTACCCGTATCATATGCAGTCTTTAATCTAGCATAATCTGGATCATTTTTTAATCCTGATCTGATATCTAAGAAAGTTACTCCTGGTTTGATTTCATCACCATTAGCCATTGTACCTGTAAATCCTTGTGGGATATATACTTCTTCTTCAAAGATTCTTTTGTAATCTCCTCTGGATTCTGGAGCAGAAACTCCTTTATCATCTCTATACGTAACCCACATTCTATCTAATACTTCTTTAGCCAGATCACGAGACTCAGTATCTAATGTAGCATGCTTCTCGGTTGCTGCTGCATAATAAATTAGTGCTTTTGCCATAGAAGCTGCAACACCAAGATCTTGACTATAGTTCACAACTTTAACACTAAGACCAGTATTACTTCCTGGACTTGCAGGATTCCAAGTATCAGGCTCACCAGACCATTCTAGTGTAGCAGGAATTTCAAAATCATCAGTTCCTATAAGCTTCACTTCGCTTTTTACCCAAGCAGCCCATTTGTCCATAAGATTTTTAGCCATTGGGTCATTAGAGATATAGTAGTATTCTGCTACTCTCTCCATAGACCAAGCTTGCCATCCAAACCAAGTTCCACTTCCTGGGTCGTGATATACAGGATTTGTATCAAAAGCCATATCATAGAATGTAGATTTACCTGCAGGGTATGGACTATAATCTCCATTCCAACTATTAGTAGCACCACCTGCTATAGCTCCTTCTTTAGACTGTAACCACGTATAGAACTCCATTTGTCTCTTAAGACTTTCATTCCAATCTCTTTCTCCATTCTGAGATTTTGGTTTTAACTCATTTACTTGAGTTAACGCATATGCTGCAACTGGGTTTTGATATCCAAAATGACAGTGGCTAGAACTAATTCTAAATGCCCATGGAGAAGCTGGATCAGCAGATCCACCCCAAGACATATACCAAGACATTAGATAATGTGCACTATCATATCCTGTTCCTGCTCCACTTGTAGCACTTTGTACACCCATAGGTTTAAAGTACTTATCAAACATAGAAAGTCTCAAGAAATCTCCCATTTTAGAAGCTTTATCAAGATCTAAACTTCCTAAGCTAGCTCCTTGTTCTTTAGCATATTCCTGAGCCCAGTACATTGCTTGTACCGCTCTTGCATCAGCATCTGGAGCACTAGTATACCTCCATTGCTTTGCATAATTCTGATCTTCAATGAAGATAGGTAAAAACCCATCTGTTCCTCCCCAGTTAAATCCTTCCCAAGATGGGTGAGGTACTGTTTCATAAACAGACTCTTGTTCTCCTCTCTGGAATGTATTGATATAAGAAGGAGTACTAACACCATCTCCTCTGTTACCATATCCATAGAAATTATCATTATCTAGTAACCAGTGCATCTGATAAATATCAGCTCCATACGTTGCCGTTAAATCTGGTGAAACCGGATCTGAACCAACAGGAGCACTTAAATTAAGTGGTGCAGGATAGTTGCTTGGTAATGGAAATTCACTAGCATATGCTGCTGGTTTAGCTGCATTATATGCAGCGTTTGTAGGCTGATCTGCTTTTGTAGGAATGATAAATTGCTCTATCTTATTCCACACATCATTTAATGGCTTCCAATCTTTGGTAATTCTACCATTCATAGTCTCTAACCACAACCAGTATGAATACAATTCACTTGTAGATTCATGACCATGATCTGGCGCTTCAACTATTAATGACTCTATGGAGTGATGAGGAGATCCATCTGCACTGAAATATCCATTTGCCGGGTCATAAATCTCATTTCTCATTTCTATAAAACGATCGATATAGGCATTATCTCCAGTTGGTGGATTTATGATAACTCCACCATCATTTACTTTAATTGTGATTTTTGCCTGATCTTCTCCTCCATTTCCATCATTTACTGTTAAAGTAACTACATAATCACCTATAGCAGTATATGTATTTTCTGTAGTAACTCCTGTAGCAGAATTAGTATCTCCAAAATCCCAGCTATACGTTAAAGCATCTCCATCTGCATCGGTTGAACCTGAAGCATCAAAAGTTACAACTAATGGTGCTTCCCCAGAAACAGGTGTTGCAGAAAGACTAGCAACTGGATTATTATTAACAGGACCTCCACAATCAGGAGCTATAGCATTTGTACTGAAATAAATAGTAAATCCTCCTGTTTTGGAAACTAACACAAAATTACCCGAATCTTCTGTCGCCCAATACTCTCCATCTAATCCTGTAAAGCCAGAACCTGTAATTGTAAGTGATGGTTGTGCTGCATTAAACGTTTGCGTCACTTTGGGTAAGAAATCATTATACCAGCTTGGAGTACCATTATTGGTATTCATAGAGAATTGGTACAATCCATTATTGGCAAGATCCCAATTGATCGTTAAATTAGTAACATTATCAAGGCTTGGACCTCCATTACCTAAAACAAATATATGTTCGTATTTACTATTAAGAGCGGGTAATGCATTGGCTAATGGTGCTCCAAAAGAACAATCTCCTCCTGTAGTAACAGGGTTTCTTACAACCTCTATACTATTAGAAAGATCAAATGTTCCTGATAAACCTGAAATATTTTCATTAGCTGTAAGGCCAGTAATTGTTCCATTATAACTTACGCTATAAATAAAACAACTTCCTACGCCTGCACCATCAAAATCTACCGCTTCTGGTGAAGCTGGTAATCCAAGAATTTTTCCAGCAGCATCAGTGACAATCCATTGGCTGGTTTCTCCAACATTACCTGTGATAGTAACTCCAGAAACATTATCTGCAATACCGTCACCTACTGTAAATGTAAAAGGTCCTCCTGCAATTACTCCTCCATCTACTGCAATATTCTGTGCTTCTCTAGTTACAATAATAGCATTACTAGATACAGAGAAACTTCCGTCTGAAAGATCTGTCGCTGTTACATTTTTACCAGTTACATTAAGAGTTCCTGTATATGATAATCCATAAACTTTACATATTCCTGCAGCAGCTCCTTCAAAATCATGAGAAGAAGTTTCTGTTGTCAAAACCTTTCCTACCTCATCAGTAATCAAGTAAATATAAGATTCAGTAGAAGTACTTGTATTGGCGAATAGAATTGAATCTGCAATACCATCTCCTGTGGTAGTGGTTACTGCAGTTAATCCACCATCTGTGCTTACTGTTGCTCCATCTACTACTACCGGAGTTGGTGTAGTACCACAATCTGGTGCTGTTGCAGATCCACTAAAATATAGTGTAAATCCACCTGTTTTAGAAACTAACACAAAATTACCTGCATCTACAGTCGCCCAATACTCACCGTCTAATCCTGTAAACCCAGAACCTGTAATTGTAATTGCCGGTTCTGTAGCGTTAAAGTTGTGTGTTACTTTTGGTAAGAAATCAACATAATATGATGGATTACCATCTGTTGTATTCATAGAGAATTGGTATAATCCATTATTAGCAAGATCCCAATTAATTGTAAAATTGGTAACATTATCAAGGTTTGGTCCATTTCCTCCTAAAACAAATATGTTTTCGAATGCCGTATTAATAGCTGGTAAAGCCTCTGCTATTGGTGTTCCAAAAGCACAGCTTACACTACCATCGGTAACATTTATTGTTTTTGTAGCAGAAGCTGTATCTCCTGCAGCATTTGTCACCGTAAGTGTTACTGTCACTTGTCCTAATGTGGTGTATGTAGTAGAAGCGGTTGCTGTAGTAGCTACTTCTCCATTACCAAAATCCCAACTATATGTTAGTACACCTCCTGCAGGATCTGATGATCCCGAAGCATCAAAACTAACAGCTAATGGAGCAACACCTGTCTCTGCACTTGCTGTAAATGAAGCAACAGGACTTCCGTCAGTCACAGTTATTGTCGTGGTCTTGGTTCCTGTCTTACTTCCGTCACTAACCGTTAATATAGCTGTATATTCTCCAATGGCAGCATATAAATGATCTACTGTTATTCCTGTACCTGTTGTACCATCTCCAAAATCCCAAGCATAGGTTAGTGTATCTCCATTTGCATCGGTAGAAGCTGTAGCATCAAAACTAACATTAACTGTAGCTATTCCTGTTGTAGGAGTAGCTGTAAAATCAGCAACTGGTGCAATATTACCATCTGAGACTACAATATCTTTGGTCACAGGAGTAGAAATGTTAGTACCATCACTTACAGTAAGTGTTACTGTATAGGTCTTAATCTCTGTAAATGTTACTTTAGGTGTTGCTAATGTCGATGTTTCTCCATTACCAAAATCCCAACTATATGTAATTGCGTCTCCATTTGGATCTGAAGATGCACTAGCATCAAAACTAACCTCTAATGGTGAAACTCCTGTCTCTGGAGTAGCTGTAAATGATGCCGTGGGTGTTTCTCCACCGTTTGGTTCTTTACCTCCTGTAAGTACTCCATCTACATAGATAGGAATATTCTCAGAAATTTTAAGATTATTGTTTAATCCTGCATATGAAAAATCATTTGACGCATCCCAAGCTGATACTGGCGCATCATTAGGCAAAGAAACTCTTAATTGAATTTCACTTCTATATTCTCCCTGACCTCCTGGGAAAGGCATTTTGTCTTTGTCAACTTCTATTTCAGCAAAATAGATATTACTACCAGCATCCCAAACTTGTAAACCTGTTGTTGTAGTTGAACCTGCTCCACGTGCCGTAAGCGTATAATCACTAGCTGTAAAACCAGCAGCTACTCCTTCAGAAATATCTACAAAATATCTTGCTGTTAATTTATTTGCAACTCTTGCTGGCCAGGCAGAACGGTTATTCAACCAAATTGCAACCTCAGTAAAACGAGCTTGATCATTATTAATTTTTGCCTCATTAATGAATTCTACACCTGCTTTTTCTGGTTGTGGAAAGTTTGGTAATGGTGTACCTCCAAATTCCATAACCATTCTTGCCAACACTCCTTGATAGCAAGCATTATAATCGGTAGCAACTTCATTCGCCTGGAAATCATCTCTATCTTCTACAAATACATCATTTGCAGCCATAGGTCCTCCCATTAAAGCTCCCCACATTGTATGTCTAGATTCTACTGGATTGGCAGAACTTCTTGACCAACTTGCATGTTGACCTCTATGATGTGGTTTTGTTGGTGGATTTACACCAAAACCTGTAACTAAACTTCTATTATTAGGGTTATCACCTAATGCATATTTTACCTGAGCTACTGCAAAATCGTGATATTGTTTTTTCTTAGGTGTAGCTACATTGTCACTATATATTAATGCCGTTAAGGAAGCATTCATTGCATGACGTAAAGACCCCCATTGCGTCAAGTGTGCCTGACCACCTGGAGAATAACTAACTCCGCCACCTTTTTGCCACCAGTCTAAATGACGTTCTGCATCTGCTTTGTATTTTTCTTTTCCGGTGATAATTGATAATAAGACCATATTACCATAAGATTTATCTTCCCAAACAAGACTCCATAAAAAATCTGGCTGTGCATATTCTGCTTCTGCCTTATCTAAATATTTTTGTTCTCCTGTAGCTTTATAAAGCCAAAGTGCACCCCAAGCTAATTCATCTTTAAAATTACCTGAAGAATATGTTCCTGTAGCTGGAATTCCTCCATCTTCATTATATAATCCTCTATAGGTATCACCAAACTCATATAATTCTTTTGCATGTCTAAGCAATGTTGCACTATATGCAGGATCGCTATCTTTAAAAATGATACTAGCTGAAGCCAATGCTGCTGCTGTTTCACAAGCAACTTCTGTACCTGGTTTGGTAGTTGTTAACGCATAAGATTTACGTTGACCATACATTGGATGTACATCAACCATTTCTGCTGGCATCCAAAAGTTATGATCTTGTGATTTACTATCGGCTACCTGAGCATAAAAAACATTAGGTGATGGGTGGCATTTTATAAAGTAATCTGTTACCCATTTAACATTTCTTTTAAAATGTTCTGTCTGTTTTGCGGTATCATAACCATCTTTATATTCTAAAAACCCCCAATTAAGTGCGGTCACAGAAAATGCCATTGGAAATCCAAATTTAACATGATCTCCTGCATCATTCCATCCTCCAGTAAGGTCAAGACCTACATCTTTACCATCATTGATTCCAGAATCTGATCGCCAACTAATTCTGTTCCAATCAGGTAAAATACCCGATTGTTGTGTTTCGTAAAATAGGAGAGACTTTTGCAAGGCTTCCCCATAATTAAATTGTGCAGTCATTGTACTACATACTAAGCAGAACAATAACATTACACCCGATCTCATAAAGTTTTTCATAATGTTTAGGGTTTTAATTTTAGTGTTTTTTGTTGGTTTTTTTCTAACAGCTGATTTGTGTAACAAACGGCATTTCCAGAAGGAATAGTTATTGACTTGCTATTTGCTATAAGGTTTTTTTTACTCATAAGTATCAATTGGGTTTTAAGGTTTTTTTATTTAGTTTTTCTATAAATTCTAATTGTTATTCTTATTTATATAAAGAATAGAATTAAGGATGTATGTGTAGAAGTGTTTATAGGAGTTATAGTTTGTGTCATATTTAAATAACAACTAAAGCGTACTTTTTACTTTTAAAAAAGTCAGTTTTTTTATTAAAGTCACTAATAATGCTAGAAAGAAGAAGAAGAATTGAGTGTATATCACTCTATTACAAACATCTACTATTTAAAAAAATTAGATTATTTATTAAATCCGCTCTAGTTCTTTAAAAAGAGAAAGGTTTAAAAAACCTCTCTCTTTCTTTAGATTAAAAATTATCTATTTAACGATCACTTTGCTCTGTGTTCTTTGATTTGATATGACGTCAAATGTTTCTAATATATATATTCCCGATTCTAATCCTTCAATAGGTATTTGAGCTTGTAATTGTTGCTCTTTGCTTTTGAATTGTTGGGTTTTAACAACATTGCCCGTTAAATTGAATAATCTTATCACAACATCGGTCATAGCATCACTTTTCTTAGCTTTATTACTATTAATAGATACATTGATAACATTTACCGCAGGATTAGGAGTTATCATAACATTAGACTCAGGACCCGATAACACTAGAGTATTAGAACCATTACCACAATCAGGAGCTGTAGCAGAAGAACTAAAATAAATAGTAAATCCTCCTGATTTTGAAACTAATACAAAATTTCCTGTATCTATAGTTGCCCAATACTCTCCATCTAATCCTGTAAATCCAGAATCTGTAATTGTAATTGATGGTTCGGCAGCATTAAAATTCTGAGTGATTTTTGGTAAAAAATTATTCCACCAGCTAGGTATACCATTACTTGTATTCATTGAAAACTGCCATAATCCATTATTAGCTAAATCCCAATTGATGGTAAAATTGGTAACATTACTCAAATCAGGACCACCGGTTCCTAAAACATAAATATTTGTATAAGAAACATTAGCAATTGTTGGTAATGGATTTGATAAAGGAGCTCCGAAATTACAACTTATACTACCATCTGTAACGGTAATTGTTTTTGTCTCTGTATCAATATCTCCTGCAGCATTTGTTACTGTAAGTGTTACTGTAAACTGTCCTACTGTAGTATAAGTAGTAGAAGCGGTTGCAGTAGTTGCAGTTTCTCCGTTTCCTAAATCCCAGCTATAACTAAGCGTACCTCCGGCAGGATCTAAAGACCCTGACCCATCAAAAGTTACAGCTAAAGGAGCAACTCCTGATTCGGCACTTGCGGTAAATGATGCAATCGGACTACCATCAGTAACATTTATGGTTTCTGTTGCTATATCTGTTTTACTTCCATCGCTTACTGTTAGTGTTACCGTGTAATTACCTACTAAAGCATAGATATGGGTTGCAGTGACTCCAACACTTGTGTTTCCGTCTCCAAAATCCCAAGTATAAGTAAGTGTATCACCATTTGGATCTGAAGATGCAGAGGCATCAAAACTAACCGTTACCGGAGCAATACCTGTTGTTGGTGTAGCCATAAAATTGGCAATTGGTGCAATGTTACCATCAGACACTACAATATCCTTAGTAAATGGTGAAGAAACATTAGTGCCGTCACTTACTGTAAGACTTACTGTATATGTCTTAATCTCTGTAAATGTAACCGTTGGAGTTGCTAATGTTGAGGTTTGACCATTACCAAAATCCCAAGTGTAAGTAAGTGTATCACCATTTGGATCTGAAGATGCAGAGGCATCAAAAGATACTTCTAAGGGTGCAGTCCCTGATTCTGGAGTAGCTGTAAAGGAAGCAGTAGGAGTATTCCCTCCATCTATTTCTGAACCAAATACCAATACCCCATTATCATATACAGGAATATTAACACTTTCTACTGCTCCGCTGCTTAGTCCTTGTGCAGACCAATCATTAGCAGTATCATAAGGAACTCCATTAGCAACTCTTATATTGATTTGAGTTTCAGTTCTAAATGCGGGGTCTCCTATAGGTGCAATTGACGGTAGATTTGTTATTTCTGCATAATAAACACTTCCTCCAGCGGGTTTAACCGTCATTGTAGCATTACCACCAATACCATTAAGCGTAATATCATAATCAGCAATAGTTTTTCCTGCCGCAATACCTTCGGCAATATCAAAATAATACCTGTAACTTAACTTGTCTGTTACTCTTGCAGGCCAAGCTGTTCTATTTTGTATAATTATACTAATCGTAGATCCAAATGCATTATTGCTATTAAATTTTGAAAACGAACGAATTTCGGCTCTAGTAGGCACTTCATCAACTGGAAAGTTAGGAAGTGGATTTCCTCCAAATTTTCCATACATCCTAGCCAAGACACCTGTGATACATGCATTATAATCACAAGCAACTTCGTTAGCCACAAATTCTCCTCTATCGTCTACAAAATTATCATTATCCGGCTCTTTGGGACCTCCTACTACTGCTCCATATAGGATATGACTTGCTGTAGTTGGTGGACCACTATCACTATTTGTCCAATTTCCACTATTTCCTCTGTGATGAGGATCATTAGCAGGATTATTTCCGAAGCCATTCATAAAACTTCTATTAATAGGATTATCCCCTAACGCATAGTCTACCATTCTTTTAGCAAAACCTGTATATCTAGCTTGCTTAACTGGATCTGTAGTTACTTTATCTCCATAAATCAAGGCCAATAAAGATTGATTAGATGCATATCTAACGGTACCCCATTGTCTAAGGTGTGGAAGCCCTCCAGGTGTTGTAGGAACTGATTCTCCATTTACATTATGAGCAAAGTAATCCAAGTTACGTTCAATATCTTGGACATATCTATCTTTTCCTGTTATCTGTGCTAATAATAAATAGCATCCATAAGCTTTATCATCCCAAGAGAAGGCTTCTTTATATTTTGAGGTGGTACTTTGTCCCTCTTTCTGTAAATTGTCATATTCTGCTTCTGCTTTTGTTAAATATTTTGGATCATTTGTAGCTTTATACATCCAAATTGCTCCCCAGACTATTTCATCGTTGTAGCTACTAAACGATCTATAAAAACCTGCTGCATCTGTTATAGAGTTTGAATATTCATCTCTATACGTATCTGCAAAATCATATAGTTGTTTCGCATGTTCTATTAAAGTTACGCTATACGCAGGATCGTCTGCTTTTATTAATATACTCATTGCTGCCATTGCAGCTGCAGTCTCTGCGGCAAGGTCAGAACCTGGATTAGCAGCATCAATTTTATATGATGGGCGTTCTCTAGGATATACTTCTGGTGATCCCCACCATCCATGATCTATTCCACCATTACCAACCTGGCCATATAGCTCATTTGGAGCAGTATGACATTTTATAAAATAATCTGTAACAAAACGCAGGTTTCTTTTAAGAATATCTAATTGCCCACTGTTTTGATATGCATCATTAAATTCGATACCTCCCCAAGCCAAAGCTGTAACACTAAATGCCATTGGGAAATTAAATTTTACATGATCTCCTGCATCAAACCAGCCTCCATTAAGGTCTAATCCAACATCAGATCCATCCTCTGTGGTAGAATCTCCCCTCCAGCTTACTCGGTTCCAACTTGGTAACTTTCCCGATTGTTGAACTTCATAAAAGAAAAGCGATTTCTGCAAGGCTTCTCCATAATTAAATTGTGCACTCATTGTACTACATAAAAAGTAGAAAAATAGCAATACACCTGATCTCATAATGTTTTTCATAATGTTTGGTGTTTTAATTTTGGTATGTTTTGTTGGTTTTTTCTAACAACTGATTTGTGTGATAAACAGAATCCAGAATCGGACTAGTTGTTTTCTTACTGTTTGTTTTAACTTTTTTTACTATCATACTTACTATATAGGTTTTAAGGGTTATGATCAAATCTTTACAAAAATTTTAATTTGTTGGTCTTATCTTCCAAAAAATTAGAATTGATTATATATCTGTAGAAGTGTTATATTTAAAGAACAACTATAGCGTCGTTTTTACTTTAAAAAAGTAAACTCTATCTATTTTTGTCTTATGAAAGGAATAGTAATATTATTCCCTATAGACATTAAATAACAGAGATTTTTCAAGTATTTCTCTATGATTAAATTGTTCTGCTAGTTTTTCTTTCATATCACACAATAGAAGAATAATGTGTGATTTTATACTATTTTTCATAGCTATTAGGGTTTTAAGAGTTTAGCTTACGTATTTATGGTTATAAATCTTTTTAATATTAGTAATGAACTATCAATCAAATACGATATTGGAAGCGTATTTAATTTCTATAGTCCCTAATCACATTTCTAGTTTTTGAAATGTGGGATCATTTCCAATTTTTAAATAGTTTAATTGTGTGTTTCAGAAGTCACACATCAAGCATAGAATGTAGAACTATGCTCATATTTCAAGGAGTCTTTCATAAATTATTTTAGGGTTTTAAGATTATATTCTATAACAAACTTTATTTTAATTCCAACCTTGGTCTGAAGGAAATAAATTCTGCTTGGCAACACGTCTATATTTTAAAGAGTTACTAATCAATGATGTATAGACACTTTTTTAACACTAAAAATTAAATATTCTCATTTTTGCGTTATTTTTTATGGTTATAAGACAAAATATAGCCTTGCAGAATATAGAATATCTGAGTAATAAAATTGGTTTTCATAAGTATGGGGTTACATCTAAGTTTTGTTTTTCTACATGGGTTTACACTCTTAATCTTTTTAAGAAATTAAGTTTCAATTCAAATTAGACGAATGAAAAGAGTTCCTGTTAAATTTATTTGATGATATCTTAATTTTTGCCATTGAGAAGATATTTCTGTATTTGATTTTAGTATTCTTAAAATCATAAATGACCTTATGAATGAGTAAAATGTTTTTTGCATTTCTTGTTAAGTTTTAATTTGTGTGATTTAGGGAAATGAAAACAAAACGTTTTTTGTTTTCAACTTTTATCTACTGGCTTTGAACATTCTATAATTTATAAAAATTTTGATTATAGCCCCGGACGAGTACATTAATATTTAATGTCCTTCCAGCTTTGTTCAGGGCGATACTCTGACAATGCGTCGGTTTTAAAGAGTACGTATCATGTTAAAATCATACAGTCTTTCTCTACAAAATATTGTAACATAATTATTAAAGTAAAGTATACTCTAAATGTATGTATTAAAGCAGATCTAAGTCTTGCTATTAGATGATATGGTTTTCATATAGTGAGTTTGTGTAAAACGATTTGTTATAGGTTATAAGTATTATGTTATATTGTTTTGTTAGCATAGAATAGAATAATCTTTTATATTTAAATTGGAATTCAAAAATACTCCTATGCGATGTAAAATTTGATTTTACAATAGGGTACATTAAGGGTACATGGTTAAAAAAAAGAATACATAAAGCGTACTATTTTTATTTTGGTGCGTTGTAGTTAAAAGACGTATAACAAACCCCTAAAACCAAAGTGACCTACCTAACCAACAGAATAGTAATCATTTGTGTTATATTTCTCTATAATACAATACATTCTCAGGATTCTATACCTTCTATTCACCAAATCAGATATATTGATAGCTTATCAGAAATTGCCAAAAAAGATCTTATAGGAAATGGAGATTTATTAAAGAAGTTATTAACCCTATCAAGGGAGGTTAATTATCCCAAAGGAGAATTACAAAATCTGGTTAATCTCGGAATTTATTATACTAACAACTCTATGATTGACAGCGCTAATGTTGTCTATGAAAAAGGAGAGAATTTAATTAAAAAGCATCAGGATCTAGAATTCATACTCCCTCATATTTATAATAATAAAGCTAATATTTTAACACATCAGGCATTTCATTATCAAGCTTTAAAATATTATCACAAGACACTTGAAATTAATTTAAGACAAAAGGATAGGAAAACGGCAATAATTACTAAAATGAACATTCTTAATTGCCATCTAAAATTAGGAGAACCTGATAAAGTCTTGGCATATTCTAAAGAATTATTAGAAAATAGGGATGTAATTGAACAAGAAGGTCTGCGATATCGTCTATATTCGAGTTTAGCACTAGCTCATTTTGATAAAAAAGAATATGGAAAAGCAATCAATTGGTGGAATGCAAATCTTGAAAGTATTCAAAATTCTGATAAAAAAGGGGAAATTAGTTATATAATGACTTCTATTGCTGATGCATATAGAAGTCTGGGGAATCATGAAATTGCACTTGAAAAATCTATTGAAGCTAAAAAGATTATTCATAATAAGCCCGAATTAAGTTCTTATGCCGCTATAAATTCATTGGTCTTAGGAAAAATCTATAACTCATTAGACAATCCCAAAGAAGCCATTATTCATTTTAATAATGCAATTTTACAAAACCCAGATGATCCAATGGATATTGCATTTGCTTATGAAAGCCTAGGTGCTATTTATAAGAAAACAAATAACTGGAAAGCTTCATCTAACTATTATCAAAAATATGGATCCTTGATTGATAGCCTTTACAACAAAAGAAATGAAGATATTTCTAAAATATCCGAAGGAAAAATACAATTGATAGAAGAAGAATATAAAAATGAACTCTTAACCAGGGATAATGATATTCTAAGCTATAAAAATGAAAAACAAAGACTGTATATAATTTCTCTTTATATTGGTTTATTTAGCTTCTTGTTATTTTTATTATCCTTTGCGCTTTATAAAAAATATCACAGAAGCGAAAAACAAATCGAACTCCTTAAAGAAAATGAAAAAAACATTTTAGAAAAACACATACAGAGTAAAGAAGAGGAGTTTTTGGCTACGATGATATCAGTTAATGAAAAACTAAATAAACTCTCTACTATTAAAAAGTACTTATCTTCTGCCATAAAATATAACAACCATGATGAAATTCTTGAAGCAGAAAAAAGATTAAGTCAATTTATTTCATCTACCTCTGATCTTGGTATTCTAAAAAATCGAATCGAATCGCAATACCCAGGTATTACAGCTCAAATCAATGCTCATTACCCTGATCTGTCAACAAATGATATAAGGCATTGTTTATTGATAAAACTAAATCTATCCATAAAAGAATCTGCTCAACTATTAGGAGTATCTGTACACGCAGTAAAAATGGCTAGAAAAAGAGTGAAGAAAAAAATCAGTATTCCCGAAGATGTTTCATTAAAAGAACATCTCAGGGATATTGTAGAAGCAACAGTTTGATTATATAGTTACTTAAAAAACGATCCCCGGGTAACTACTCCCAGGGATCTGAATTGAAACTTAATTGTATTTAACACAAACTCAACTTATACTAATTATGATAGTTTCAATTTTACTGTTTATTACATTTGGTTCTATGCCCCGAATATAAGCTGTATCTTTCAAATATCTTGATGTTTTTTTGATAGTAATTAACATTTAACGATGACATAATACCTTCATAAAATCATTGCTATTAACTCACTGAAAATCAATTTTCATAGTACTTCTACTATATTTTTGATTTTTTGGTTAGCATATTCTTAACGTCTTTTCTTCAACATTCTTTCTCATGCGCTTTAGAACCATTTTAATTCATCAAATTTTGTACCACTTTTTAATAAAGTGATGCTAAAATTAAAACGATTATGTCTATACATTACCCTATTAAAAAATCATTAAAGTTTTCACAAAAATCAATGGTAAAATGTAATTTCAAATTCTGATCCCTTATATAAAAAACCTATTTTATAAAAAGAATATTCATGTATCCCATAGATAAGACACTCAATAGATAGAAAAGTTGCATAATTAAGACATATTTAACAGCTTGTATTAATTATCTAATTTATGATTACACTCTAAAACATTGTAATATGTAGTTCAAAAACAACCATAAACAAAAACCCTTTGGTAACTACTCCAAAGGGTTTTAAATTGAAACATAACTAATTGCATGTAAAACTACAAACTCAACTTATACAAATTATGACAGTCTCAATTTTTATCTTAATGTTTTTATTTTAAATTATTGTACTCTCAAAGGAGCGAGGTCAATTTCAAACCAACCAGTATTATATCAAGTACCTACAGAATAATTGTTAGATGAACTTTTCTTAACACAATCATCTGCAAAATCGGCGATAATTGCTCCAAGTCTATCATTTTCTAGAGTGTACGTTTGCGTTCTTGTTGCTTCTGTACGAGCTCCTGAAGATTCTTCAGAAATTTGGAATTTTTGGTAAGGTCATAAGAGTTCATTTTATAAATTAATAGATTTAAAAATCAATTTTGTAATCTTCAAAAAAAGCAAAGTTTATTACTCCAATGGTCTGTAGTCTAAAAATCTCCCGTGTTGGTTCCGGGAGGTTTTTAAAATTTATTCCACAGATATATCAAATGTCCAGTCAATATCTGGGTCTCCTCCTGCGTTAGTTATGTCTCCACCAGATACTCCTGCAGCATCTTTAGTAGGTTCATGTCTTAAAACAAACCTTAGCATACCATCACCTGTAGTAGCTGTTGTTGTTAATGAAAATGTTAATCCCACAGGATTTTCAGAGGTAAATTGTACTCCGCTTGCATTCTCATAATCAGATTCTTTATCGGTATAGGCCGTAGAGATGCCCAAATCATCGGTTACATAAAAAAACTGGTGTTCATCTGCTTCCTCTTCGATCTCTTCATTAACATTTTCAGCAGGGTCTTCGGTTTCGTTAAGAATACTAATGGATCCAGTATATGTGGTGCTAGCTTTTAATGGTCCACTTGCTGTTCCCGTAGGTTCAGTTGGACCATCTGCTCCATCAGCATCAAAAAAACGAAGGGTAACAGTATCTGTCCCGTCAGTAAGTGTTACTTCCATCGTAGTAATAACTTCTTCTTCACTTACTGGTGCAGGAGCATCATCATCACTCGAGCAAGATGTTAGTATCAATCCTGCTACAGAAAACACGGTTAAAAATTTACTTAAGTTCATCATTTTAAAATTTAATATTTAATAGTTAATTGATATTCGCAATAAAAAGTTTCTACCCAAATCATCTGCAAAATATCGTTGACGATTTAGATAATTTCTATATGTTGTATTTGCTAAATTGTTAATTGTAAATCCAAGGTTTAAAAAACTTTCATCACCCATCTTAAACTTCATCCCTGTATCAAAATTAAGGAGATGATATGCAGAGGGAGGCGTATTTATTTCAAGTAAAATATCTTGTCCTCTACTAGGAGAAAATACCATTATATTTGGAGGAAATTCGTTTTGTCTAAAATGGTATTGACTTTCTAAAGAAGCTGTAAAATCAAACCACTCTGCTTTAGCAAATGTGATTTTATTATTAAAATTAGGAGCAGGCATGTTTATTAAAGCTTGTTTATCCTCTGTTTCCTGTCCTTTTACTAAAGAAAACATATGATCAGTTTTCCAGTTTGTGTGCCAATTTGCATATACTTTGGCATCGACACCTAATAATCTAGCATCGGTTTGTCTATACTGCCATACAGGAAAAGCACCTCTAATAGTTAACTCTGTACCTACTGGCTCTAAAAGGATATAATCTTGAATAAAATTAGCATATGGAGCCAATTCCCATCCCCATTTTTGATTATTATTTTTAAGAGATAAAGATATTTTATGAGAAGTCTCCTGATCAATTCTAAGATCTCCTAATTCGATCCTTGCCGCAGAATGATGCAAGCCATCACTAAACAATTCTGACGGATTAGGAGCTCGTTGGGATAAGGCATAATTAAAACGAAACTCATAATCATCCTTAAATATGTATTGCATACCTGCTGTACCTGAAATACTATGATAATCAAAAACCGGATTTGTTAATAACTGCGATCCTATCACATTTCTATCTACAACAATATCCGAAAAATCTTCTTCGTACCCTCTTAGTTCCCATCGCGAGTTCAAATAAAATTTTTGTGCATCTATGTGATTAAAATCATATCGAATTCCAGCATCTAAAATTAAGTTTTCTTTTAGATCATATTCTACAGTAAAAAATGCTCCAACATCATATTTCTCATAATCAGGAATAAGACGCCTTACTCCCGTAAGTGGATCTGCAAAATTCTCCTGATATCTAAACAATGCTCCTGTAGTAAATTTATATTTTTCACTAGAATCAAACTCAAAATCTGAAGTTATAGAATGCGTGGTTAATTCTAAATCTATACTTGGGATTTTATCAAGTTCTTGCGTTCTCCTAATATCAAATTCTAATCTATTGTTGAGTTGGAAATCATACTGTGTAGTCCATTTACCCAATTGTTCAAATCTTTTAAAGTACTTTACACGTCCCAGATGATGTGTTACCTCTTGCCTTGGGTTCTCTATATCATAAGTAAAATCACGAATAATATCGGGTTCACCACTATTTATTGCATTAAAAAGATCATCTACGTTACCTATATGAGATGCTTCTAAAACACCTATCTCATTATCATAAAAAGAATAAAAAACATCCCATCCATAGGTGAATTTATTTACTCCAAATGATGCCGAAAATCCTTTTTCAAAAATCCCTGTGTTAGAAAGAACATAATCTGGAGCTTCAACGTCTCCATATCTTTTTAAGGTTCCATGCACTTTTAAAAACATTCCACTTTCATATGCTTTTGTCAATTTTGAAGTTAAAAAACCTCCTCTTCCATTTGTACTCCCTGAAAGCACTGTTTTTCCAAATAAAGTATCTTTAGCCGGAGCTCTATTAGTTTCCATAATGATTACTCCGCCGATTGCATCTCCTCCATATTTTAAGGCAGAAGCACCTTTGACGACAGTAATACTGTTGGCGACATTTATATCTACATTAGGAGCGTGTTCATCTCCCCACTCCATATCCTGCATTCTTACTCCATTATTCATGATGAGTATTCTGCTTCCACTAAGGCCTTGTATAATTGGTTTCACAATAGTAGACCCTGTGTTTAATGAAGATACACCTGTTATTTCTTTTAACGCATCACCCAGAGAAGCGTTGCTGTATTTTTCTATTATATTTTTATCAATTGTTTCTTCCTGAGAAGACAACGTTTTGGTATGATTTTCTCCAGATACCTTTACCTCTTGAAGCTCATTAAGATGATGTTCTAAATAAAAATCTTTTGTTGTAACCTTGGACATATCAATGGTAAATACTTGAGAATTACAATCCACATGTGATACAGTAAATGCATAAGATACCGCGCACAAATCATTGATCGTATATGTACCATTGTTATCTGTCACAATTGTTTTATTATTAAATGTTATCGTTGCTTCTTTTAGAGGTACTCCATCATGAAAATCAATTACCTTTCCGGTAAGTGTTTTATCGCATTCTTGTGCTGATAAAATGGTAACTCCTGAAAAAAACACAAGAATAAGTGTGAGTCTTTTCATTTATATGTGTAATAAGAATAAACTAGTAACTATTATAAATGAGTACTAGTAAAGAGGTCAATTAAAATAAATAGTTATTAGGCAGCAGGTGGTGCCTTATTAAGGAATGAATATTTGGATGAATAATCAAAATATTGTTGTACATATTTAATACGAACAACATTTGCAGGAATTGTAATTACAGAAGGGATTTCTATAACCTCTGTGCTAATATATCCATCATTTGGATTCTCTGAAACCATTTGACATACATTACAATCAATATCATTAGCATCATGACCTAAAACATGAAGGTCTGCTAATTGAATAAAACTGAATAATATCAGAAATATCGAAGCTACGATATGTCTATTTGACTTCATAAGTTGCAAATAAAAGAAAAAAAAAGAACAAATGTTATATTTTAATAATCTTGCTATGTTAAAAATTTGCAAAATCTATTGATTTTTTGGTAATTATCTCAAGGTTTTTTGGTAAATCATTCCTATCCCATGGATGTTTTGCTCCAAAAACATGATCTGCACCTTCTATTAGAAACAACTCACTATTAGCGTTGCAGCTATGAATATCTTTACCTTCCTGCACACTGACTGTTGAATCTGCCGTGCCATGAATAATTAAATATGGAATCTGGATTTGCTGAGCAGCATTAGTAATAGTAAGTCGTTCTTTATGTGCTATAAAAGTTGTATAAAACTGGAAATAGTGCGGCATTTGTTGTTTAGTTCTTCCATTTTGAACATACATAACTCCATTACTTTGCCATTCTTCAAGAGCTTGACCTTTTGGAAAACGACTTTCGTAGTCTGAAACACTTGCCCAAGTAATTAATTTTGAAACTCTTGAGTCTTCAGCTGCTTTTATTGTTGCAATCCCACCACCACGGGAATGTCCAATCAAAATAATATCTTTTGATTTAACTTCTTTTTTAAAATTAAAACCTGGAGCAGTAATCCAGTTTATAACCGTTTCTAAATCATCTAGTTCTTTAATAAAGTTATTTTGCCCAAAAGCTTCTAAATCTGGAAAATCTATAGGCTGCTCTGCCGTTCCTCCATTATGCGAAAAATTAAATTTTATAAAGAAAAAACCTGCGTTAGCAAACATTCTTGCAACCAAATCCCAGGCACCCCAATCTTTAAAACCTTTATATCCATGACAAAAAACAATAACTGGTTTTGGTGTTCTCGTCTCATTATAAAACACGTCAATTAAAATTGGTTTTTGATGCCTCCCTACTATATTTATATTTTTATCTATAGAAATCATAACTACACTTCTTTTTCAGTGAATGGTATCTCAATATTAAAAATTTCCAAAATCAACTTTTTTAATTGTAATAAATACTCATCAAATACAGCATTAGAAATCTCATGATTTGCCTTACCTCTTACACCTTCTTTTGTTCCAAACTTGATAAATCCTTCTTGGAGGTTTTTAAATGAAATTATACCTGCTTGAAAAGCTTCAGTAACGGGGTTCTCATTATGCTGCATATATGCATATGCCAAAACCTGTATCACTTTACTATATTTATAGTCTTCTGTAATAGTATCCCAATCCATAATGACAACATCATTTCGGGTTACTTTACCTGTTTTATAATCAACTACTCTTAATTGCCCATCCAATTCATCAATACGATCTACTTTTCCTTTAATATAAATAGGAAAATCTAATTCCGGAATTTGTACTTGAGTTTTTAGATTGCTTTCTATGGATATGATTTTTACCTGAACACCATTACTCAATAACTTTTCTTCTGATTTTAAAAAATTATAGATGTATCGTTTTGCAACTTCAAAAATCAAAAGATTTTTACCTTGTGTTATATTTAGTTTTGCATATTCTTTCCTAAACTGACTCTGAAGCTCTTTATCAATCTGGCTTCTCATTTTTTCTATCTCCACTTTGGTAAGAAAAGTATTCTCCAAAGGTTTATAAAAATTCTCAAGGGTATTATGAATAACAGTACCTAGCGTATTAGCTGCAATAGTTTCTTCAACTTCTTCTGTCTCTTTAACCCCTAGAATATATTTATAATAAAAATCCATTGGATTTCGTATATACGTTGTTAATGCAGAAGGTGATAATCCATGTGCTCCAAGGTCTTTTAATTTTTGTAAAATAGCTTGATTCTTCCTTATTTCTAGTGGTTGCTTGATTAGCTTTGGTACTTCTGATGAAATGGCATACCGTATAAGATTATGTTTTGGTCTTTTATCGATATCCAGTTGAAGTAAAAATCTACTTTTTTCTCCACCACCTACTCCTTCATCTTCGGTATTATAAACTAGATATACTTTTTTAGCTCTTTGAATAAGTCTGTAAAAGTGATATGTATAAATCGCATCTTTTTCTTTATAGGTTGGAAGATTATATGCCCTTTTTAAATCATACGGGATAAAAGAGTTTGCACTCTTTCCTGCAGGTAAAACCCCCTCATTCACAGATGAAATAATCACGGTTTCAAAATCAAGACATCGTGATTCTAACATTCCCATGAGTTGTAATCCACTAAATGGCTCTCCTAGGAAATCTAATGTTTCTGTCATCAAAACATCTTTATATATTGTATATAAAGACCCTATAGAATCTAAATAATTGTAATTACTAAACAAGGAAGCAATCTTATTAAACACCAAATGAAAATGATACACATATTCTAATTCGAGTTCATCTTTTTCTTTATCCAGACTATTTTTAAGAAGCTGTATTATCTTTTTACAGTATCCTAAGGCTACACCTACATCAGCCCATGGTTCAAATAATAACCTCAACACTTCTTTCTCATGATCAGAAACTTGCTCCTGTAGCTTAATTAGTGTTATATACACTATATTTTCCTGAGATATGACTTGAATCAAACGTGATGAAACATCCAATCCAAGTAAGCGGTGGGCCGGAAGACTATTTAAAATTGCTAATATCGATTTATAATATATTCCTTTGGTATTAGGATTCTTATGAAGGTGGAATAACAATTCGAAAAACGCGGATAGCGGCACCTCCTTTAAGGGTAACCCCATTGTAATGTTAAGAGATTCAACAGTACTTGGCAAAGAGTTAAGTATGGGTTGTAATAATCCTTCATCAGCAAGTACTAATGCGGTATTCTCCATATCAGATTTAGGAATAGAGGAGAGTATCTGACCAATAGATTTTGCCTGACCTATGTTTTTAGGCACTCCAATCGTGGTAATGTCTTTTTGTGCTGAAAAGTAATTTCTAATCCACTTAAATGGTTCTGTTTTATAATACTCCCATTTATTCTTATAGCTCCTTAAGAATAAGGATGCCTCGTGATAAGTATTCTCCATAAAAAACTGATCAGCATCCCAAAACACTTTTGCCACACCTGCTTCTAAAAGAGATTGAAAAATAACTTGTTCTGCGTTATTAAGCGCATTAAAGCCAACTAAAATATGTTTTCTTTTTTCTTTTTTGACATATTCATGGATATCTTCTGATGCTTTCCTATATAATAACCCTTGATATCCTACTTTCTTTTTTAGTAGTTTATTTTTAAAATTATTATAGTAATCTATTAGACTTTCCCAAAACCTAATATAGTTTTTGACAAGGTCTGTCTTTTCCTTTTGTAAGTACCAATGATTTAGATCCTGTATCCCAGATAAATATGAAAAAAAACTCTGGTGATCAATACAATATCTATCGATTTCATTAAAATCATAAACCAAAGTTTGTGCCCAGTTACTAAAGGTTTCAAAATTTTCTTTTTCTAAATGCGAATGCGTATTTAGATACGTTTCATAAAATTCAAATAATGTCTCGACATTATCTATTTGTTGTAACCCGGATAGTTGAGTAATAAATTCTTCTATACTAAGTATTATAGGAGCAAAGAAGGTCTGATCCTTATACATTTCTAAAAGTTCTTTCTTTAGAAAAAGTCCAGCTCTTTTGCTAGGCACAAGAAAAATCAGGTTGCTTATATTTTCTTTTGCTTCTTGTAATTCTAGTAATACTTCTTTTAGGAAACTTTTCAAAGATTTAAAATTTTATACCAACGAATAAGTAAACGATTTTATAATTTACTCATTATTCTTAATTAAAGAAAAGAAATTTTGAATGGTTTGTTTACATGGTATAAAAATAAAAAACGTCCCGAAAATTTCGGGACGTTTTTATTATGTATTAAGAGGTTTTCTTATTTTACTAAGTTAATCTCTACACGTCTGTTTTGTGCTCTACCAGCTCTAGTTTTGTTAGAAGCGATTGGTCTGTCTTCTCCATAACCAACAGCAGATAATCTAAACTGATCGATACCATTCTCTGTTAAGTATACCTTAACTGCGTTAGCTCTAGAGTCAGATAATCTCTGATTAGCAGTAGCTGCACCCTGACTATCAGTATGTCCCTCTACAGCAAACTTAGCATTAGGATACTCTTTTAAAATAGCGATAATATCACCAAGAGCTTTGTTAGATTCTTCTTTGATACTAGATTTACCAGAATCAAATAAGATCGTCTTAGCATACTCATTAAGAGTTTTCTGTACTTCTTCAGTTACTTCTGGACATCCGTTGTTTGCAACAGTACCAGCAACATCAGGACAGTTATCATCTTTATCTAATACTCCGTCACCATCTTTATCTTGGTAAGGGCATCCGTTATTAGCAGCAGGTCCAGCTTCATTTGGACAACCATCTTTACCGTCAGCGATTCCATCACCGTCAGCATCAGGACATCCGTTAAGTTCAGCTAATCCAGCTTCAGTAGGACACTCATCTTTAGGATCTGGTACACCATCACCATCTGTATCAGGACATCCGTTAAATTCTGCAGTACCTGCAGTATCAGGACAGTCATCCTTTGCATCAGTGATTCCATCACCATCTGTATCAGGACATCCATTGAATTCCTCTAAACCAGGAACATCTGGACACTCATCATCTTTGTCGTATACTCCGTCACCGTCTGTATCTTTTCCTCCGAAAGCGAAAGTAAGACCAGCAGAATGTTGGAAGTGAGTAGGAGGGTAACTCCCTGTTTCGTAATCTTCGAATACGTGCTTGTAAGTTGATTGAACATTAAATGCTAAGTTCTCAGTTAACCAAAAGTTAACACCAAGAGAACCATTAAGTGTCCCAGCACCTAATTCATCAAGCCAAGTATATCCACCACCTACACCTAAGTAAGGGTCGAACCAACCAGTTTTTAGTACATTCTTAAGACTATAGCTAATTCTACCGTCAAGAGCATAGTAAGAAAGGTCGTCTACGTCAACATTAGTTCCATCAGGAAGTTCTCCTGCATTACTTATTTTGTTAACTGACCCAGAAGCCGTGAACGTAAAACCGTCTCCAATATATCTACCAACAGATAATTTAGAAACAGATGGAAGGATATTCCAATGGTCACTAGCATTAAAAAATTCGTCGAAAATTTCACCTTGACTATTAAGATCTCCGCCAGTAGGAAATACATCAACGGCATTAATACCTATAGAAACCGCCCAAGGATTGTTTTCATCTTGTGCATTCGCAGTACTAACTCCAAGTACCAGTAACGAAGCCACTAATAATGTGCTAAGATGTTTCATATTCAATAATTTAATTTTTAAGTGTTAATTAGAGCAAATGTAATATGTTAAACATAACTGTCAAAGACAAATCTAATAAATTTTTCTTAACAGGCCAGTATATATCGAAGCTTTGGAGGGTCTTGTAGTTTTTATTTACAATTTTTCAGCCCAAAAAAAAACAACGATTTTAACCTTGTTAGAGAAAAATTATAGGTTTTATCTCAACAATTACGATACAATTATAAGATAAAAATACCTTTTATCCTTAAATTTTTTTTAGTAATTGTGAAAATAAAGGTTTATTTATATGTGTTTTAAAGTGATATTTTCATTAAAATAAATTAAAATTTTATCCTTAATTGTATGCCCTATCTCCTCAAGAACCGAAGTGTATTTCTCTAATTGTATTGCATGCGAACTATGATAAGCACCTGTTTTATAATCTAGTATTGTCGTCATATTATTCTTGTCAACTACTACTCGATCTGGTCTAAATAATCTTCCATTAGAAATAATATCTCTTTCGTTATATACAATATTATCAATCGAATAATATGTAGCAAGCTGTGGATGATTAATGATGTTTTTTATTTCTTTATACAGTATTTCTTTCTCGTCAATAGCGATTTCTCCTTTTTTATAAGCCTCTTCAATAACTCGCTTAACATCTTGGTATGTTTCTATCGATGCCATAAGGTCATGTATCAAATTACCTTTCTCTATTGCATTTTGTTGCGAAGTATCCCATAATTTACCAGAATTGGTAACGATATTAACCTTATGCTTTCTGGATAAATCTTCTAATCGAGATAGCTTTACCACTTTTGTCTTACTTTTTTTATCTGTGTTTTGAATATTTGGTCTTATAGGATTTCCAAAAGGATACTCTTTTTTTTCAGCGTCCCATCTATTTATATTTTTTAAATATGCTATCAACTTTCCAGAAAAAGTGTTTGGATTACTTTCTCCTTTAGTATTTAACTCCAGTTTAGAAATAATATACATTTGTTCTTTTGCTCTTGTTAATACAACATATAACAGATTTAAGGCATCTAATTCTAACTGAGCTTGTCGGTTTAAAACAATTTCTTTGGCTTCGTCACCATAGTCAGATATACTTTTATTATAATTTATAAAAACTTCTTCAAAATCGACATAATGCTCTTTATTCACTGGCAACCATGTTTTTGGCTCTAACTCTCTATAAATATCTATGTTGGCATATGGATAAATAACACAAGAAAACTCTAAACCTTTTGCTTTATGAATGGTCATAATCTGAATGGCTTTTTCTGCCTCTGGAGCCACTATGCTTAATTTATCTTTTTTAATGTTCCAATAAGAAAGGAACCCTATTATACCTTCTGTATGTTTTTGAGAAAAAGCAAATACAACATCAAGAAAGAATTGTAAATATGCTGTTGTAACATCTTTAAGAAAAAAACTGGTAATGATATATTCTGTTGCATCATAAAGTGGTTTTGCCGCTAGTATATCAAAATCAAAATCAACCCCTAAAGACTTTAATTCTAAAGAAAAAGAGTGTTTATCTCTTCCTATCATTTTTTGCAAAAACGAATGTTTTTCTTCTATTGAAAATTGCTCTGTCAAAAAGTGTAATACGTTAATTTTTGAAGGAAGGTGATCAGACTGTGTAAACCATGTAAGCATATCAATAATAAATCCTACCTGAGGAGAATTTGCTATCAATAGTGTTTCAGAAGAAATGATAGACAATCCTTTTTGAGTTAGAAAATCTGCAATTATTGCCCCTTCTTTTTGTTTTCGTACGATAACACAAATCTCGTTGAGTTGATATCCTTTTTCTCCAAGTTCAATAATAGTTTCGAATACTCGTTCTGGATATATCTCATTTTCTTCGGCTACATTTTTTGCATTAACAAAAGATATATTTACGTATCCATTTTTTTTATCGTTAACCTGTTGTTTATTACCTTGTATATAAAGCTCCTGGTGTTTTGTGTTACTAAAATCGGCAGATAAGAAAGTAAATAAGTTATTATTAAATTTGATTATCTCTTCATGGCTTCTATAATTTTTTGGCAAATCAAGGACTTCTTTTTCTTGAGTCGAAAAAGGGTTTTTATTCGATGACAGTTCTATAAATTGTTCTGCTTTTCCTCCTCTCCATCTATAAATAGCTTGCTTTGCATCTCCAACTATTGTAACCTGCCCTCTTTTTCCGGTTAAGGTTTCTGTTGAAACAGCATTATCAATAAGCGGAATCATATTATTCCATTGTAACTCTGATGTATCCTGAAACTCATCAATAAAATAATCCCTGTATCGTTCCCCCAGACGTTCATAAATAAATGGTGCGGGTTGATCCTGAATAGCCTTACTTATTATTGTATTAAATTCTGATATTAATAAAATCTTTCTTTCCTTTTTAATACTTAGTAACTCTTTATTAATAGCATTTAAAACAGAGAGAGGTGTTAAGTTGTTGATACTATTCTGAAAAAGATTTATCTTTATCAATATTTGTTTTGTGGCCAAAAAGGTTTCTTCTATCAAAGGTCGAATACTATCTATTTTATCCTTCTGATAACTGTCTAATTTTGCGCTATAGAATGAGGCTTCATGTATATTTTGTTTCCAAACCGCTTTAAAATCAACTTTTGTATCACCTTCTGCAAGCTTTATAAAATGATTAGGTATAGAGCTACGTGTAAAATCTGTATATTCTATCTCTTTCTCTTTTATTAATTGCAATACAGCGTTTGATCCAGAAATAATATTTTTTTTACAATCTATAATTTTTTGGCCTAAGAGTTTTTTAAGTTTATCAAAATCATCAATTGTCTTCTCTGAAAGCTTATTGAGATGATCTCGGTCATTTTCGCTAAATAAAAGTCTGGCAATTTTATTTAGTTCAATTGTAATATCCCAGCTTTTGTCTTCCTCAAGTTTACTAATCGCGAAATCAATGATTAATTTAGTAAGCTCTTCATTTATTCCTATTTGAGCCACTACAGCATCCACAGCTTCTTCAATTAAAGAATCTGTATCCATTTCTATTTCAAAATTCATTGGTATCCCCAGATCGTATGCAAATGTTCTTATGACCCTATGGGTAAACGTATCTATGGTTACGATATCAAATGCTGCATAATTATGCAGAATACTTCTTAAGATATTAAAGGCTTTCTTTTTTAATTGTTGCTCTTCAATCTTGGTTGCAGTAATTAATTCTTGTACCAGATCCTGATATTTTTCTGGCGTACTCGGTTGGCTAATCGCTACAAGGTTTTCTAAAACCCTGGTTTTCATCTCTGCAACAGCTTTATTCGTGAAGGTAATCGCCAAGATGTTCTTGTAACTCTCTTTAAACTCTCCTTTTAGTAATGTAATGAGATACTCCTTTACAAGAGTATATGTTTTACCTGCTCCGGCAGCAGCATTATAAACCGTAAAAGACGTTGTAGAGCTCAATTCTTTTTTTTACTAAAATACTAAAACCCTTCATTTTTATCTCACAGAACCTTATAAATATAGAAGGCACTAAAGCATCTGTTTCATCAAGATATTGGTTTTAATTAATTTATAACAACTATAAATTTTTATTCATCGCTCTAATTGTTAAATTTGATGTCATTTTTATTTTATTAATCAAAATAATAACATATGTCATTTGAATTACCAAAATTAAACTACGCATTTGATGCGTTAGAACCTCATATAGATGCTCGTACCATGGAAATCCACCATGATAAACATCATGCTGGTTACACTAGTAAATTAAACGCTGCAATTGAAGGGACAGATCTTGAAGGTAAAAATATCGACAACATTCTTATCAATCTTGATATGTCTAATGCTGCTGTTAGAAATAACGGTGGAGGATATTACAACCATAATTTATTTTGGGAGATAATGTCTCCTAATGGTGGAGGGAAACCTTCTGGTGAACTTGCTGATGCAATAAACGCAGCATATGGATCCTTTGATGCTTTTAAAGATGCTTTTTCTACTGCTGCTGGTACCAGATTTGGTTCTGGATGGGCATGGTTATGTGTACATCCTGGTGGAAAGGTAGAAATATGCTCTACTCCTAATCAAGATAACCCTTTAATGCCAGGAATTGGTTGTGGAGGAACTCCTATCTTAGCATTAGATGTATGGGAGCATGCATATTACCTAAACTATCAAAACCGCCGTCCTGATTATGTTTCTGCCTTTTTTAATGTAATTGATTGGAATGAGGTTTCAAGCAGATATGCACAAGGAAAATAAATAACTTATTTGATTCATAAGAAAGAGCTGCAAATTTGCAGCTCTTTTTTTATATCTAGAATATTAAGAAATGTCATAAAATAAAAAAAGGTGGAAAGTCCACCTTTTTTTGCCCCAAATCTACCATGAACTTAACCTACTTATGCTATGGCTCTGCTAATATAGAACGTTATTTCATTGTGAAAAAATGTTTTAGACGAAAGGTTAAAATAATTGTTGAAATACACAATTTAACCAATTTTAACACCAATCTTTTTTCTTTTTTTAGTAAGCTCTTTCGTTTTTACCTTCAAAGAAATTTATAAACGCCTTATTTACAACCCTATTCCCTCCAATCGTTGGATAATCTCCAGTAAAATACCAGTCCCCAAGGTTCTTAGGGCAGGCTACATGTAAGTTGTCAACGGTTTGATAAATAATCTTTACTTTGGCGTTTACTGTTTTATCACTTAAAAGTTCTGATATTTTATCACTTATCTCTTGATCAGAGAATCCACTATAGATTTCTTTAACAAAATTTTGTACTTCTGCATCTTCTAAATTTTCCTGTGCTTTGCATTTCTCATAAACCTGCTCTACCAGATCGTAGTTCCCATTTTCTTTTAAAAGCTCTAACGCAGCCTGAAATGCAATTAAACCTTCTAATCTTGCCATATCAATCCCATAACAGTCAGGATAACGAATTTGTGGCGCAGAAGAAACAATAACAATCTTCTTAGGCTTTAATCTATCCATCATCTTGATAATACTCTTTTTGAGTGTTGTCCCTCTTACAATACTATCATCAATAATCACTAGATTATCATCTTGTTTTACCACACCATATGTTACATCATACACATGAGCTACCAGATCATCTCTACTACTATCTTCTGTAATAAAAGTACGTAGCTTGGCATCTTTTATTGCAATTTTTTCTGTTCTCAATCTAGAGGAAAGAATTTCTGATAATCGTTCATCTGTTAATGATTCTTTTTCAGAAAGTATAGTTTCGTTTTTCTGCTTATTTAACTCATCCTGTGCAGCTTCTACCATCCCATAAAAAGAGGTTTCTGCCGTATTTGGAATAAAAGAAAAAACCGTATTTATAGTATCATGATCGATTTCTTCTAAAACCTGAGGCATAATTAATTTCCCCAGATTTTTTCTTTCCTTGTAAATTTCTGCATCACTCCCTCTTGAGAAATAGATTCGTTCAAATGAACATGCTTTTCTTTCTAATGGATCAATAATTTTGCGAATAGAAGTGTCTCCATTCTTTTTGACGATAATTGCTCTTCCAGGATCTAACTCTTGCACATCGTCAAAAGACACATCAAAAACCGTCTGAATAACCGGTCTTTCTGATGCTACTACAACCACCTCATCATCTTTATAATAATACGCTGGTCGAATTCCGGCTGGGTCTCTTAACACAAAAGCATCTCCATGCCCCAGCATCCCGGCCATAGCATATCCGCCATCCCAATCTCTTGAAGATTTTTTAAGAATTTTAGCAACATTGAGCCGTTCTACAATTTGAGGAGAAGCATCAATTTTATTAAACCCTTCTTTTTTTAGTTGTTTATATAGTTTGGCCACTTCAGAATCCAAAAAGTGTCCGATCTTTTCCATTACAGTTACCGTATCCACTTTATCTTTAGGGTGTTGTCCTAACCTAACCAGATTATCAAACAATACATCATTATTAGTCATATTGAAATTACCGGCAACGATAAGATTACGATGCATCCAGTTATTCTGCCTTAGAAACGGGTGTACACTTTCTACACTGTTTTTACCAAATGTACCATAACGCACGTGTCCAAGAAGAACTTCACCTATATAGGGTATATTTTTTTTCTGCAGCTCGACATCATCCGTATATTCTGGGTGGTCGACTAATTCTTTATTAATCCTATCATTAATCTGCGAAAAAATATCCTGTATAGGCTGCGATTCACTCGATCGGACTCTACTTATATATCGTTCGCCAGGTGCTGTGTCTAATTTAATACTTGCAAACCCTGCTCCATCTTGACCACGATTATGCTGTTTTTCCATCATCAGATACATTTTATTTACTCCATAAAATGCACTCCCGTATTTTTCTCTATAATACTCTAACGGCTTTAATAGTCTTATAAATGCTATACCGCATTCGTGTTTTAACGCATCACTCATTGTATTCCAAAAATTCTAAACGTTGTTGTGTTTGTGTTATGTAAACCATAATTAAAAAAGCCCCAAAACAATTGCTTTGGGGCTAACCTTTATATATCAAGACAATTCTATTTCAAATTGCGTTAATTCCTTAAATTGTTGAAGTCGCCTTTGAACTTCTTCCCTATCTAAGTTTTCCATTCTTTCTGTCCCAAATTTTTCTACACAAAAAGATGCAAGATTTGAAGCATGAATAATTGCTTTTTTCATGTTTTCAAATGAAACATCATCTGTTTTGGCCAAATATCCCGAAAACCCTCCAGCAAAAGTATCTCCAGCTCCAGTAGGATCAAAAACCTCTTCTAATGGCAGAGCAGGAGCAAAGAAAATTTGTTCATTATGAAATAATAAAGCTCCGTGTTCTCCTTTTTTAATAACCACATATTTTGGTCCCATCTTTTCTATTGCTCTAGCAGCTTTTACGAGCGAATATTCTCCACTTAGTTGTCTTGCTTCTTCATCATTTATGGTGATAACATCTACTTTTGCTATTACTTTTAAAAGATCATCTAAAAAAGCATCTTCCATCCAAAAATTCATAGTATCCAATATCGCAAGCTTTGGTTTGGTTGTTAATTGTTCCAAAACACCAAGTTGTACTGATGGGTTTAAGTTACCCAACATTACAATTCCCGAATCTTTATGACTATCAGGAACAATAGGGTTAAAATCGGCAAGAACATTAAGCTGAGTTTCTATAGTATCTCTAGAATTGAGGTCATTATGATATTTACCACTCCAAAAGAATGTTTTTCCCCCTTTAACAATTTCTACTGCAGAAGTATCAATATTTTTTTTCTTAAGCAATTCGAGATAATCAACCGGAAAATCTTCACCAACCACAGAAACGATAGCAGAAGAAACATTAAAATTAGATGCAGAAAGCGCGATATAAGGGGCAGCTCCTCCTAAGATTTTATCAGTTTTCCCGAAAGGGGTTTCAATAGCGTCAAAGGCCATAGAGCCTACAATAAGTAATTTGCTCATAAAATAGCGTTATAATTTTTTTGCAAATATACGCTTTACTTTCAAGTAAATTGATCAAAAATAAAGTCTTCTAAGATCGTCCTCATGAATCAATATCTTCAAGTGTTCCTTTTAGTGTACTAAATGTTTTAAAAGGTCCTGTTACTAATAGAGAATTTGTAATAAAAGGAGGTAGTGATCCTTCGGGGTTTACATAGAGTTGCTGTGTAATTTTCACCTTACCTTCATGTTCTTCCAATAACCAATGACCAGATAATTCCCGAATTCTAAGCGTACTTTTTAACACAGGGACTTCTTCTGGAGCTGCATCTATATATAATTTGATTTTATCCTTCGAGATTTTTTGAATCCGAAGCTTAGAGACCACATCCCTATCTTTTACAGGCCAAGGAAACTCATTTCTTGCATAAAAAACATATTCTTTATCATTATTTATTTTTACCAAATGACTAACTCCTTCTTTACAATTCTCCATATACTCCGGAGCTTCAAGTAATTCGTCAACTACGCCTTTTAGAGAGGTTTTTACACTCGTTATTGCTTTATATTCTTTATATGGACTATCTTTAAAACCCCTTACCCATATTTGAATTCCTTCCTTATCTTTTGCAAGTTTCCATTGCGACTGACCAAAAGTTAACATGGGGACTAGAATACATAAATAATAGATCTTTTTCATAGTATTACACGTTCTAACATTAAACCTTTTTGAAATTGAATTTCTTATTTCAAACATTAGTTTAGTAGAAAAAGGTATCTCCTTACTTACTCCCACATATGTTAAAACATGTTAAATAACTGTTTTACAAAGCATTAAAACATCTATTATTATTCTCTTACAAAACCTGCGAGAATCTATATCTAAGTTTTTGTCTATAATATTTAACCACCCTGATTTAGCTTTTTATTGCAGTAGATCAAACTCTATTCTTCTCAAATATTCATTATAATAACGGCCAAAAAACAGTATTCCATACTACATATAACACACTTTAAAACAGTTTTTTATACTATCTCTCATTTTTAGCAAACAAGATATAAACCATACAATTATTATGTTAAAATCATAAAAATGTTAAAATAAACTTAAAAAAATAGCGTTCTTTACTCAATACAAACTCAAACTTTCAATTAAATTATGAAAAAATTAAATTTAACTAAACTCGTTTTAGTTACAATGCTTTCGGTTTTATTATTCAACTGTGAAAGAGATTCTGAAGACATTATCGAAACAAATCAATTTGCAGATGCAAAAAATGCTCATGTATGTATCGAAAAATGGGACACTAGCGAAAATAATTCAAAAGCTGCAAGTGTTAAAGCAAAGGAATGGGAAGCTGGTCAAACTATCCGAGTGAAATTTTTAAATGGAAACAATTTTGTACAATCCAAAGTAAGACAATATGCTGTAGCATGGGAAAGTTATGCGAATATTAAATTTGAATGGGTATCCTCAAACAGCAGTGCAAATATCAAAATTGGTTTCAAAGAAGGTCAATTTGCAAATGATGGCGGATCCTGGTCTTATTTAGGAACTGATTCTAATAGTCATGCACATAGTATGCATTTTGGATGGTTTAACGACAATACAACTGATACTGAATTTAGAAGAACTACAATTCACGAATTTGGACATGCTCTTGGCTTAATTCATGAGCATCAAAACCCTGTAGCAGGAATTAACTGGGATAGAGAAGCTGTTTATGCATATTATGCAGGACCACCTAATAACTGGAGTAGAGCACAGGTAGATAACAATCTATTCAGACGTTATGATGCAAATATCTCTAACCATAGTGTATATGATCCAAAATCAATAATGCACTACCCTATTCCTGCAGAACACACTACAGATGGTGTTGCTGTAGGAAGTAACACACAATTATCTGCAACAGACAAGTCCTTTATCGCCACTATATATCCAGAGACTAACACTGGAGGAGGCGATATCTGTGATGGTGTAGCGGCATATAATGGAAATACTTCTTATTCTGTTGGAGATAAAGTAACCTATCAAGGAACTTTATACCAGAGAACATCTAGCGGATGGAATAACCTTGGTGCATGTGGTACTCCTGCTCCTAGTGATATCTGTGATGGGGTAGCTGCATATAATCGTAATACATCTTATTCTGTTGGAGATAAAGTAACCTATCAAGGAACTTTATACCAGAGAACATCTAGTGGATGGAATAATCTTGGAGCATGTGGTACATCTGCCGCTGCAAAAAGTAATACAGTATTCCCTCCTGTGAATAACTAGATAAAGAATTTTAAATACAATGTTTGTATTCATCAATAAAAATGCCCGGACTTTACCGGGCATTTTTTATATATAATATCGTGAATACGTAATTTTAGACTATTTTACTTTCTCCCAAAGTCTGCAGGAATTTCTCCCCAAGCCTTTGTCTCCCATTTTACAATTGTAGTGGTATATGAGTTTTCTTTTAGCCATTGTATTGCACGATCTACAAGATCAAATACCTCATTATTCTTAGAGTTCCTTTTTAATTTTGTTTTACATGTCTTTTGTTTTACCCATCCAATAGCAATTCTAGAATCAGAATAAATAATACGATCGCTCTTTTTCTTTTTAAGATATGCTAAACCGTGAACTAAGGCCAAAAACTCTCCTATATTATTAGTTCCTTCTCTAAAAGGACCTTGATGAAATAATTGTTTTTCGGTTTGTGTATCTACACCTCGATATTCCATCTTCCCCGGATTCCCACTAGAAGCAGCATCTACGGCAATAGAATATAAATTTGGTTCTCCTATTTTTGATAACTGTGCGGCAGTAAGTGTTTTTTTGGGTTTACTTTTACCTTTATAATCGTCGTAATCGCCTTGATATGCTTTTTTGGCTATATCAAAAGAATCAAAAGACTTATATTTTGCATTGGCGTATCCTTTTACTGCTGCTTTACAATCATCCCATTTTGTGTAAATCCCTGGTTTGTGACCTTCCCAGACCACATAAAATTTTTCTTTCTTAGCCATAATTTAAATCTTTGATAGAAATTATCTTCCAAATCATTTTCTGCGTTAGGGATAGTAGTGAAAATCCCACAGTATTGTCATCCTGAGCTTGTCGAAGGGCTACAATACGAGGAATTGTAACGTATAGCCCGCTCGAACGCTACAATAAATAATTAAATTTAAGGTTACTATACAATTTTCTTCAGTTTCTTAATACTAAATACTCACTACTCATTACTTTTTTTATCAGAAAACAGAAGTTCTTCTATAACGACCGGAAAATGTTTATATTCTAAAGCATGAATTGCATTAGCTACATCTTCTGCAGAATTTTCTTCTGAAATTGCAACTTTGGCTTGAAAAATAACGCCTCCTTCATCATAATGCTCATTGACATAATGGATCGTAATACCACTTTCTTTTTCTTTATTTCTTACCACAGCTTCATGAACATGATGTCCATACATCCCTTTTCCTCCATATTTTGGTAATAAAGCAGGATGAATGTTGATGACCTTATTTGGAAAGAAATCGATAATTTTTTTTGGGAATATCCATAAAAACCCTGCCAATACAATTACATCAGGGTTTGCATCTTTTAGAATATTTAATACTTCATTTGTCTGATAAAATGACGTTTTGTCAAAGTGTAATGCCTTTACTTTCAGGTCATGAGCACGCTTCAACACTTTGGCACGCAGGTTGTTAGAGAACACATGAGTGACCTCGGCAATATTTCGTTCATGAAAGTATTTGATTATATTTTCGGCATTGGTACCAGAGCCGGAAGCAAAAATTACGATACGCTTCATAGTATGATAAAATTGTTAATTAGAGAACACAAAAAAAATAATTATTATCCATTTTTAGGTAGCAAAAAGCTAATACTTCGTTATATTTGATAAAATACGAATACATTTTTATGGGATTGTGGGGTTTTAAAATAAAGTTTTTTATTTTTGCCACCTAATTAAAAAATTAAAATTAAACATTATGTCAGACATTGCATCAAGAGTAAAAGCGATAATCGTTGACAAATTAGGAGTAGACGAAAACGAAGTTGTAAATGAAGCTAGTTTCACAAACGATTTAGGCGCTGATTCGTTAGACACTGTAGAATTGATTATGGAATTCGAAAAAGAATTCGATATTCAGATTCCAGATGATCAAGCTGAAAACATTGCAACAGTAGGTCAAGCAATATCTTATATTGAAGACGCAAAGTAATAACTTCACAACAAAATATGAATCTTAAGCGAGTTGTAGTCACAGGACTAGGTGCGTTAACACCTATCGGTAACAATATTGATGAATATTGGAATGGATTAGTAGATGGTAAGAGCGGTTGTGCTCCTATTACTTACTTTGATACCGAGCATTTCAAGACTAAATTTGCTTGCGAAATCAAAAATTACAATCCCACAGATTATTTTGATAGAAAAGAAGCACGTAAACTTGATAAATTTGCTCAGTATGCCATTGTATCTTCAGAAGAAGCTATAAAAGATGCTGCTATTGACCTTGAGAAGGTTGACAAATTTAGAGTTGGTGTAATCTGGGGTGCCGGAATCGGAGGAATAGAAACTTTTCAGGAAGAAGTAATTGGTTATGCCAATGGAAATGGAACACCACGTTTCAATCCTTTCTTTATCCCGAAAATGATTGCCGATATTGCCCCTGGACATATTTCTATCAGAAACGGTTTTATGGGGCCTAACTACACAACGGTTTCTGCCTGTGCTTCTTCTGCTAATGCAATGATCGATGCACTAAACTATATACGTTTAGGACATTGTGATATTATTATTACAGGAGGAAGTGAAGCTGCAGTAACTATTGCTGGTATGGGAGGATTTAATGCTATGCACGCGTTATCTACAAGAAATGAAAGTCCAGAAACTGCCTCTAGACCATTTGACGCAACCAGAGATGGTTTTGTTCTTGGAGAAGGCAGTGGAGCTCTTATTCTTGAAGAATATGAACACGCAAAAGCACGAGGTGCTAAAATCTATGCTGAAGTTGTAGGAGGTGGAATGTCTAGTGATGCTTATCATATGACAGCACCACACCCAGACGGAATTGGTGTAGAGCGCGTGATGCTTAATTGTTTAAGAGATGCAGGGGTAACACCAGAACAAGTAGATGCTATAAACACTCACGGAACATCTACTCCTTTGGGAGATGTTGCAGAATTGAAAGCTATTACTAAAGTTTTTGGAGATCACACACCTAACATTAATATCAATTCAACAAAATCTATGACGGGACACTTACTTGGTGCTGCTGGAGCCATAGAAGCTATTGCTTCTATTCTGGCAATGCAAAAAGGTACTGTGCCTCCTACAATCAATCACACTACAGTGGATGAAAACATAGATTCATCGTTAAATTTGACCTTAAACAAAGCTCAAAAACGTGATATTACATACGCAATGAGTAATACTTTTGGTTTCGGAGGTCATAACGCATGTGTGTTATTTAAAAAATTGAAAGAATAATGAATGTTATTCGAAACATATTAAATTCCCGCTCTGAAAAGAACGGGAATTTTTTTTCCAAAATTCAAAAAATATTAGCATTTAAGCCAAAAAACATTGCTCCCTACGAAAAAGCATTTACCCATAGGTCATTAAACCTAAAAGATAAAAAAGGAAATGCTGTTAATTTTGAGCGATTGGAGTTTTTGGGAGATGCCATGTTAAGTAGTGTTATTGCTGCTCACTTATTTAAAGAAGTTCCAGAAGGTAATG
Organism: Aquimarina algiphila; assembly: GCF_007489275.1. Classification (GTDB taxonomy): domain Bacteria; phylum Bacteroidota; class Bacteroidia; order Flavobacteriales; family Flavobacteriaceae; genus Aquimarina; species Aquimarina algiphila. The sequence continues at coordinate 72,770 of NZ_VLNR01000014.1, read as the reverse complement.
AAGGGTACCTTACAAAAATGAGAGCCAAAGTAGTGAGTAGAAAACATCTTAACGAACTTGGTAAAGACCTTAAGCTAATCGAATTAGTAAGAACCAATATTCCTAAATCTCAATTTGGAATAAATATTCATGGAAACCTTTTTGAAGCACTAATCGGTGCCATTTACCTTGATCGAGGTTTTGTATACTGTGAACGCTTTATTAAAGAAGCGGTTATCGATCCTTATGTTGATATCGAAAGTCTCGAAGGCCAAATTATCAGTTACAAAAGTCTACTAATAGAATGGTGTCAAAAAGAAAAAAAGGTATTCAATTATGAGGTATATGAGGACACCGGTAAAGATGAAATGAAGCATTTTGCTGTAAAACTCTGGATTGATGAAAAAGTAGTTGCAAAAGCAAGAGCTACTTCAAAGAAAAAAGCAGAAGAAAAAGCTTCAAAAAGAGCTTATTTTGCATTTCAATCCAAGATTAATATCTAAAGTACTTTTTTAACATCATGCTTTTTGACATTAATCGGTTGAAGTTTGTATTCTTTATAAACATACTCTAATGTCACTGCTTTTTCTTACAATACTTATATAAAATATAGACTCATCAGAAAAACTACAGTTTTTATCGTTAAAAGATACTAACTCAATCGTTTTCGTGAAATAACTTTATGTTTTATTAAACCCGTTAGGTGATTTTATTTGTATATTTCGTGCTAATTCTGAAACAAAAATTCAGCGTGGCTATTCAGAAATTAGTATTAGATACCTTAGAAGATGATGATTATGAACTTATTGCTATTCATTGTTCATTAGCTTCATATAGATTAGCCTTTTTATTAAACAAAAACCTTAATTTAAAACTTTTTAGAAAAAAAGAAGATATTAATTTTGAATATCCTGACTTTACAGCAAATTTTCCGTTGTATCAATATGAGGACCATTTTCAATATAATACATATAGTCTTTTGGCCAATAAATTTCAGGCCTTAGGCGTTTCAAAAAATCATATTGCAGATGGCTTATTCAATACTATAGAAGAAACATATACTACAAAATATTTAATTCCAGAATTAAAGAATGTAGATTATTTTCTAAAAATAGAAACAGAAACATCAAAATTTTCAAATAGTTCCTTAGTAACCCAATTGCTAACGATCTCACAAGTTATTACTGCATATAGTGTAGAATACACTCAACTTAAATCAAAGAACAACTTAATATTCGAATAATGCCAAAAAGTAAAAGAACCAAAATAGTTGCTACCCTAGGACCAGCAACGAGTAGCAAAGAGACTTTAAAAAAGATGCTAGAAGCAGGTGTAAATGTTTTTAGGATAAATTTCTCTCATGCTGATTACAGTGATGTAAAGGAACGCATAAAAATTATACGAAAATTAAGCGAAGAACATGGTTTTAATGCTGCAATACTAGGAGATTTACAAGGTCCTAAATTAAGAGTAGGTGTTATGAAAGGTGATATCATTGTTCATGATGGTGATTTTATCAATTTTGTGACTGGTAAACCTTTTGAAGGCACTTCTGAACAAGTGTACATGAATTATGAAAGTTTTCCGAAAGATGTAAAAGCCGGCGAACGTATATTATTAGATGATGGTAAATTAATTTTTGAAGTTGTTTCTACAAATAAAAAAGACACGGTAAAAACCAAAGTAATACAAGGAGGGCCATTAAAATCCAAAAAGGGTGTTAATCTCCCTAATACCAATATTTCGTTACCTGCATTAACAGAAAAAGATGTAAAAGATGCCATTTTTGCTTGTGAACAAGGTGTAGATTGGATGGCATTATCTTTTGTAAGACATGCGCAGGATCTCATCGAATTACAAGATTTGATTAAGGAACATAGCGAAGATAAAATCCCAATTATAGCTAAAATTGAGAAGCCTGAAGGTGTAGAAAATATCGATAAAATTGTAGCATATTGTGACGGATTAATGGTTGCAAGAGGAGATTTGGGAGTAGAAATCCCTGCTCAGGAAGTACCTTTAATTCAGAAAAAATTGGTTCTTAAAGCAAAAACTGCTCGAATCCCTGTGATTATTGCTACTCAGATGATGGAAACTATGATCGATAGCCTTACTCCAACACGTGCAGAAGTGAATGATGTTGCAAACTCTGTAATGGATGGTGCAGATGCTGTTATGCTATCAGGGGAGACTTCAGTAGGAAAATATCCCGTGCAGGTAATAGAAACCATGACTAAAATTATTAACAGCGTAGAAAACTCAGAATTAATATCAGTTCCTCAAAACCCTCCGCATATACGAACAAATAGATTTATTACTAAATCAATTTGTTATCATGCCGCGCATATGGCTAATGATATTGATGCTAAGGCTATCTGTACATTAACCAACAGTGGATATACTGCATTTCAAATCTCTGCATGGAGACCAGATGCTCATATCTTAGTTTTTACCAGTAATCGTAGAATACTTTCTCAGCTTAGTCTTTTATGGGGTGTTAAGGCCTTATTTTATGACAAATTTGTTAGTACTGATGAAACAGTAGAGGATATTAATAAAATAGCCGCAGATCGTGGGTTTGTTGAGCAAGGAGATATGTTAATCAATCTTGCTGCAATGCCTATAACTGCAAAAGGAATGGTAAATACTCTTAGAGTATCACAAATTTAAGATGGGCGTATAATAAATATATATCTAAAAAAGACCTCATAAAGTGAGGTCTTTTTTTATAGTGCTTGTTTTAAAAAAATAGCTTCTAAGTCTTCTATAGTAACTGGTTTTACAAGATAATCCTTAACAGAATTAATATTTTTTGCTCTCTCTATATCCACTGGGTTAATCGAAGAACTTACAATATAAAGTGTAATTATTTTTCCAAGTTTGTTTTTGATACTGGTAAAGTTTTCTAAAAACTCCCATCCATCCATTACTGGCATATTTAAATCTAAAAAAATAATCTCGGGAATGCTTTTTTTATCCAAATTGGTTAGAATAGCTTCAAAATAATTAAGAGCATCTTTTCCGTTTTTGAAAACCATTAGGTTTTCACAAAGATTTTTTGCTTCTACAATCCTTTTTACAAGATTTACATACATACTATCATCGTCAATAATACACGCTAATCCAATTTTATGACTCATAATTGTGAGGTTGGGTATTTGTTTTTAAAATTCTATTATAAATGTTGTGCCTTTATCTACTTCGCTCTCTACAGTAATTTTTCCATCCAAAGATTCTACCTGATTTTTTGTTAAAAATAAGCCTATTCCTACTGCATCCTTATTATAATGAAATGTCTTATACATCCCAAATATTTTATCTTTAAACAAGTTCATATCAATTCCTCTTCCATTATCGGTGACCTTTAGGTACTCTTTACCTTCTTCTTTATATGATTTAATCTCAATGATCGCATCTCTATCCGGGTGCTTATATTTAATTGCATTTGTGATGAGATTTAATAGAATACTTTCCAGATACGCAGGGATATAATTAATCTCATTTAGAGCTTTAAAATCTGATTTGATTTTTGTTTTACCAACAGCAATCATTTGCCCAATACCATTGGTTACCAAATTAAGCGCATCCTGAAATTTGGTTATCTTTTTTTCTTGATCTTTATTTGTATGAATGGCTACAATCTCATTAAGGTGCTCAATAGTTGTATTTAAACTATAGGATATTTGCTTGATCTCTTTAATAAGATCTATTTTTTCTTTTGGGTCTTCTATATCTTCAATGAGTTGAACCAACAAGGACAAATTGCTTGTATGCGACCGTAGGTTGTGAGATACAATATGTGCAAAATTAAAAAGCCGAGAATTCTGAGAAGCGATAATATCTATAGACTTTTGAAGACTTAACTCTTTCTTCTTTATATCATCAATATCCTGAAAAACACCTCTGATTCCTATAATCTCCTTACTCTCATTATATACTGGTTTTCCTATCGCTCTCACCCAAAAAACTCTCTTGTTAGCGGTCACCATCTTAATTTCAGTATTAAAAGGTGTACCGGCCATAGCGCAATTAAAAAAACAATCCGCAGCCTGTTGTTGCGAATCTTCTGCATAATAACTTGCAGAGTCTTTTAGAGAAGGCACATAATCATCTGGGTATTCTAATATTCGCTTAGTTTCAAAATCCCAATAGCTTTTTCTTTTGTGAAAATCTACATACCAACTGCCGGTTTCTGTCATTTGAGCAGTTTCTTTGTAATAGAAATTGTCTTTTGCTATATTCTGTTCTGGTTCAAGCTTTATTTCGAAAAAAAATATAAGATTAATTTCGGATTTTATATTTACCGGTAATTCATCATTAGTTGCACATCTAAACAGTTTATAATTTCCTGTTTTGGTTTGGATCTTTATATGTTGCTTAAAATTTACATTATTACGTCTATAATTAAGAAAATTATCTCTAAATACATCAACATCTTCTTTATGTATTAAATGCTCTAAAAAAAAATCGATTGTGGATTGTATTTCCTTCTGGGTATATCCAAGGCTTTCATAGAACTTCTTTGACCAGATTTCTTTATCAGGATTAGTATACAACTCCCAATATCCAGCATTGAAATCTCGTATTACATTATTAAAAAGTTCATTTTGAAGCATGAAAAATAATTATACTAACAAGATAAGAATTTCTTATTTATTTTCTTCTATTCTGTCAAGCCTGATAGCCAATGCTTTGGTAGAAATCTGAACTTCGACAAAAGATAAAAAAAGCGACAGCATAAGGCAAAACAAGCTAACTCCAAATACTATATTTGCCCAATTCATATGTTCTACATATAATAAAAACATAGTGATTACGCTGGTTAGAAAACTTATAATCGCAATCGCTTGCATATTTCTAATTAACCATAATCGTTTTCTTAAGTTTTTAATTTGTAACCCTATGTTTTTTGAAGGAGAAGAAAGGTATTCGCTATGTAATTGTCGTATTAAGGCTGCAATAGCTAAATATCTTGCATTATACGCCAGCATTGTAAGAGATATTGCAGGGAATAATAATGCTGGAATATTCATGGTAAGTGTCATAATCAATATATATTTATGACACTAAGTTAGTTTAATTTGAAATAGTTTATTTTACAACTTTATAAGTTAATCTAGTTTTTTCATTTTCAAGAGATAAAAAGTTAACCCCTTGTGAGAAATCGCCTATATCTATCGGGAATTGACATCTTTCTTTAATAGTAAAAAACAAAAAAAGTTTTTATGTCATTTTATTCACTAATAAATTCACCGATAAACCTAAATGCCCCCTTAAGATTTTCAATATTATTGTTTTGATCCAATCCTTCTCCCCATTGTCCAATAAACGTAGCAGCCGGCTCATCATTTTCACCATTCATAATACCTTTTAATACTCGATTATTAGTATTAAAATTAATTGTTATAAGTGATTCATCTATAGTCCAAGTCCCATCTATAGAAATTATATCACCATCGCTACTTATTAATAATCCAGCAGTACCTTCTTTTGAAAGAGCCAAGGAACCGTCGCTAGTGGTCGTAGATGTATTTGGCTCATCTGATATATCATCATTAAACCCACCATAAAATAAACCTTCAACAAAAGTATTATTAATAGTAACCAATACTGTTGTGCTTTCTAATGCATTGGATGCTGTTATAAAAATATCGGTCTTACCCAAAGGGATCGATCTATCCCATGAAAGTACACCTGTTTCTTCATCAATAGACATATTTATATTAAATAAATCATCTGGTGCAGTATTTGGTAATGTTGTAGCAGAGAACGTTACCTTCTCTCCTGACCAATTTACCAATGGAGGAGCAGTTTCTCCCGCTTCTAAAAAACTTGTCTCAATGAAATTTTGTTCATACGCTATGTCTAATGTGTTTAAACCACTAGAATCATCATCGCTTTTACAACTCAGTATAAACAATAGGCCAAACATTACTAAATATTTCATAACATCTTCTTTTATACAATAGCGAATACTACGGGGGAATAGTACTCGCTATAAAATCTAATTAATAATTGGTTATCAATATTATTCTGGAATATTAAACAAGGTTTTGACTTCTTCATAGGACATAGATGAATAGTCTATTGAAGATTTTGTAGCAGAAGAGGTAGGATTTGTTGAAACTCCTCCAGGAATGATTACATATCTAAAATCATCAAAAAAACTAAACGCTTTTAAAAGTCCATCTGTTGTTTGACCTCTAACTCGCAAAGATTCAAAACCAGTTCCTTCACCCATTTCTATACCATAAAACTCTTCATTATCTACATTAAAATAAGGAAGTTCATAAACATTAAAAAATAGGGCATTCGCGGGATTACGCCCATATACCAAAATAGCATCAGTATCTTTATCAAATGCCGTTAGACTACTTAATAATAACATACTTTTATCAGAATCTATTCCTCCTGGAAAATCTGCAGGAATCCAATCTGAATAAATTACGTTTGCTGTCCCTGGAGGTCCATCAACACCATCAGCTCCATCATTGCCGTCTGTTCCATTTGTGCCATCAATCCCGTCTATCCCATTCTGACCTGCAGGTCCAATAGCTCCGTCTTCTCCATCAGAACAAGAAAAGATTAATAGTGATACCATCACTATCATCATACCCTTTACTAAATTTGTTATTGCTTTCATTTTATAATTTTTTAAAAGTTAATGACACAAACCTAGTATGGGTAAGAATATGTAGTATCCGAAAAGTTTGAATTTCAAAGAATCCGGACATTTTTTGAGGTATTTGACTCTATTTTTAAGAGTTAAATACTGGTGTAATACATTTTTTGAATATCTATTTAAAATATAAGAGGTTATCGATTACTAAGAAGAGATCAATCCATTGCTTCTTTACACGCAATTATACGTTTTGCGTCAGCTTCTAAACCATAGTTTTGCCATAGAGCTATATCCTTTTTTAACTCTAATGCGTTCTGATCAGATATAATATATCTTTTAATAGATTGTACAACAGCATCATTACTATCCTTAATTTTTAGTATTGACTTTCCTCCGGGAATGCTATAATTATCTTCATATTCATAACAAAAAACCAGTACCAGATCTCCTTCTTTTACATCTTGTTTATAAAAACAATCAGAAACAAAAAAGTTCTGTTTGTCATACATTTTCTTCTTCAGACTTCTGGACGTTAATACCTCATCAATCTTAATACTTCCTTCTTGGGATGTATAGAGTACATCATTATCTTTAATCGGATTATCAATATGCTGAACAGTACCTAAAAAAACTAATGCATACTTATCCCCACAATGACCAATGAATGGACCTGACTGTGGCCACCAATATGTATATCCAACTCTAAGGGTATCAGGTGTTGCAGACGTTTTTGGGTTCGTTTTTGTATCTATTTCTTTCTTTTGTGTATAACTTGTGCTACACAAAAGAAGACTAATAATTATTATCGTTTTTGTCAATATATGATGCATTTCTATTCTTAAATTTAATTTGCTTTTACTCTCCTAGTATCTGTTTAAATACTATTCCCTCTTTTTGATATACTACGATAAACGTATTACCGTCTTCTCTTTTATAGACTTCTGGTACTGATTTTCTTTCCCAATTTTGGTTTCTATGGACAACTAGATCATTAGTCCAATCAAAAGTATATTCTTTAGCGTCAATTCTAGTAAAGTCTGCGATCCAGTTCTTAATTTCTGACGGTTTTACTTTTATGCCAAACCGATAATTCCAAGATGATGGCCCGGGAATGCCCGTTACTCTGGAGTTCGCAAACCCATTTACATTGAACAATAAAAATTCGGCATCATGAAACTCTGATTTGCTTACTATTTCTCTTTTGAGCGTTGCTACCCTATCTTCTGTGCTTTCTATTTCTACACTTGTAAGCGTATTGTTGTTATGCGAATTCACACAAGAGGTAAGAACAAAGCATAAAACTGTAATCTTATATATATGTCTCATCACTATTATTTTAATTTTTCTATAGAAGATATATATTCGAAACAAAATTCGGCATTACCTCCTCCAGATTCTATTAATTGTGAAGATGTTACTAGAAACATTTCATTTCTAAACTCAAAAAAACCTTTTAGATCATATATTTTACCTCCACTACTTCCCGGATTGCTTGCAACAAAGGTTTCATAAAATATACCTATCCCGTTTTTTAATTTCACATACTTTGGATATTGTTTTTTTTGAGTATCCGGATTTGTTTTTTTGATAGTAAAACTTTTATTATATCTTTTATTCGGATCTAAAATTACATTGATATAATTTCCTCTTTTTATCAGAGTATGTTTCTTCGGAATCCAAATCCCAATATTTAATTCTTGTAATTCTAACCTGATCAACTCCTTGGTATCACCTTTGAAATCAAAATCTCTTTCTTTTGATTTACATCCCAATAGAACACTCATTATTGTTAATACTATGAATATTGATTTCATTCTGGTTTTCTTTCTAATTCATTATGTGAATGTTTATTACAAAACATACTCCGGGAATACCAAATAGTAGCGAAGTCATAAAAACTCCAGCTGCTTTTTTCTTGCTAGTACAAATCCCTTTTTTTACTTAATTTCTCACCTAAATTAATGATTTTCAATTTAGCGTTTTGATTCTTTTAATCTACCAATTCAAAAGTATCTCCAGTAAACTTAAAGGAATAGGCACATCTTTTGAGTGTTTGTGTTTTGTTATATAGTTTAATAATCTCTTCCTCTTCACAATAACAATCTATCGATGTAGCATATTTTTCATTTGGTGTATATACCACATCAATAACATGATTTATCTTGTCATATTTGATTGCATATTCATCTCCTTCATGGGCCAAAGAATAATTGAATTTGTGGACAAGTTTACCTTTCTCATAGGTGTAAAGACTAATATGATCCATGAAATTATTTCCTCTTACCTTATCATGTCCAAACAGTACATAGTTGACCCCTGTATTGGTATGAATAGTATCTATAGTGTTATAGCTATTTGGATAGAATTCATATAGTGTTTTCTTTTCTTTATGGCTATGAATACTTTTTCCCTTATTCCATTTATAATCATCGTAGTATAGTATAGAAACTTGCTCTCTAAATAACACTCCAAATACCTTTGCATCAAATGAAAAATGGAATAATTTGTTATCATCAGACTTTACCATTTTGATCAAATCATCATCTAGTAATGCTGTGATATCTTTTTTTGTAAAGGTCTTATGGTTTGTTATTTTTTGAAGATTATTAATAATCCTATCTTTATAATACCCAATTATAGAATATGCTATAATAGAGTCTTTATTGGTTGACAAATTCTCTTTATGATATGAATTCTTAATCTTATGAATCTCTTTGTTTGTTAGTCCGACATCATTAAGTGCATAATACTTTTTATATTCTTGTAATTTATGGTATTGCGATAAGTCATAATTTGTTTGTCTTACCAACTTTTTAAAATCGCTTTGGGGAAATATCATTATTATACATAATCCAATCATAATAAGAAGCAAAGAAGCAAAACATCTTTTTATCCACTTCTTTGTATTGCTATGATTTTTTATCTTTTTATGCATTTATTTAAAAAAATGTTGGTATTTTGATCTCCTATATATTCTGGTTTCTATTACAAGAACAGTTAAACAGAAAAGAGTATATGAGTACTTATTTTAATCTTTGTGAATCCCTTTAGAAATCGGTTTTGTGATTAGGCTTTATTTCTTTATTTGGTTCAAATGTATAATTGGAGGAGGTTGAGATAGCTCGAATGTTTTAGCATATTCTTCATACCAATTATCGTCTCTGTTATATTCATGTTTTAATCCTTTAGAAAAAGTCCCTTCTCTACATAAATTATAAACTGCTCCTTTTGGAATTCGGTGTATACTAGTTTCAAAATTATAATTATTATTCATACCTAAAGGTTTTTCAATTTTGATAAAAAGCCCTTCAAGCTCAAAACTGTATCTATACAACATATAAAAACGATTATTCTTCCAAAAATTCAAGGCTATTTTAGAAACATCTATTTCAGAATGCCTGTAATTTAAAAACTCAATTGATGGTGATTGCATTAACATCGAGTTAGGAACCTCACTACCAGAATATCTATTTCCTAAAGAATCAACTAACGTTACTTTTAGGTCATCTATTATTTTAGTATCGAATCTTACATCAATAATAATTAAACTTGTCATATCATTTGCGCAATGTTGTCCATATCCTATACCTGTTATAAATCCAAAAAAGACAAGTGCTGCAAATTTTTTCATATCTATTTTTTTTTAAGAACTACTCCAAAACAAACGTTACTTGTACATAATGTTTATGTAGTTCGTTAGGTTTAGAAGTATTAAAGTATGAATATGCTTTATTACTAGAAGTTTCTATTTTTTGGATGGCTCCAATCTTTTTATTGATACTAGTAGCTGTTATCTTGGCTCTATTCATCGCATCTTGTATTGCCATTTTATCCAATGCTGCAAGATCTGTATTGGTATTTTCCTTGGCAAATATTTCTACCCAAGTAATTGTTACACCTTTCATTTGTTGTCCAAACATCTTTTCTACTTCTTCAAAAGATGTTGTTGCATAGGTGTAATACGAAGTTGTACGATACGTTAAAGCGGTGATTGCGTACAATTTATTTTGCTTAAACTCTTTAAAATCTATACCTATGCCCTTTATTCTATTTTTGTATTCTTCGATAATTTGGGATCTATTTTTGGATTCTATATTTTGATACCCATCAGCTACGAGATCTTTGATCTCTAGATTAACAATATACTCCTTGATCTCAACTTTTTTAGAAGCCTCGCCTCTTACTGTTATTGTATTATTTTGTTGCTGTCCAAAAATTGGAGCTGCACATAATAATAATCCTATAATTAATTTTTTCATGTTCTTATTTTTATAAAATTGATGCATGCATTTGTCTAAATCAAAACACAAGATCTTTGCATGTTTTATTGTTTGTATTTCCTCTTCTTTTTTATTCAAAAGACCAGATATCAGTATAAAAATCATAATAGTTTCCTAGATCCAAACCGTATCCATTAATGACCCATAATTTTTTATCATAGTGTACAGATGTATGTTCTGTTCTTTCAGGAAAGGTTTTAGATACTTTAACTTCTGTCCAGGTTACACCATCGTTACTAAACCACACATCATTAAAATATTTAAAATCATTATTTCTGGTTCCTGCAGTTAACCACATTCCTTTTTTATTAGCCGTTAAAGCGTGATTTCTTCTCGGAAGAAAATCTGCATTTGCTGTAGCAAGAAACCATTGAAAACCATTTGGAGAGTACCATACATCATTTAAAAAATTATTATTTATATCATATCCTCCAATCACCCAGATTTTATTATCAAAAACTACAGCGGCATGATCTCTTCGTTCACCAAAAGGTGCCAGATTAGTGGCCAAATTCCATTTAACTCCATCACTACTTACCCAAACATCTCCTTTTTCAACACCATTTTCCTCTCCTCCAATTACAAACATTCTCCCATTTAGATCTACCATAGCATGGCTTGATCTTGGCGAAAAAGCAGCATTATTATTGGTCAATACCCAGTTGGTTCCATCATCAGAATACCAAACATCATTCATTTCATCAACTAGTTCTCCTCCTGTTAACCACATTTTACCATCAGAAACTGTTGTAGCGTGATTTGTTCTTTTTGAAAAAGCTGCCTTTTTTGTAGCTGCAATCCAGTTGGTCCCATCATTACTAAACCACGCATCGTTATAATAAATGCCTGGTCCATTACCAGCTATTACCCACATCTTTTTATCAAATATTAATGAGGTATGATTAGCACGACCTCCAAAAGAGGTTTCTTTGGCAACCAAAGTAGACTTCAATTTTTTCTTTGTTAGAGGTAACATCTTTATAGATGTAGTTTCTACTTCTTCTATCTGATTGTCATCGGTGCTACATGATAGCATTACTAAAGACACAAATGCCAGTATTATATATATATGTTTTTTCATTTCAACTATATTTTTTTAATGAAAACCCTTCAATCATTAACTATCTAAAAATAATTGAAGGGCAAAATCACAAACTTAAACACAAGTAGCGTATGTGTTGTTTTACATTTGGCTGTTATTCTGGAATATTAAATAGAGTCGCAATCTCTTTATAAGACATGGTAGTATAATCTGGTGTAGATTTTGTTGCAGAAGAAGTTGAACTAACGGCTACTCCTCCAGGTATAATAACGTACCTATAATCATCAAAACGATCAAAATCATTATCAGTATTAGAAGCAGCAAATCCTACTGCTCGTATTGACCCTTGATTAGTGGTAGTATATGTATATCGTTCTTCTGTAGACCTATTTTCATAAGGTAACGGAAATACTTCATCTCCTACCACCAATAAAATATCACCTCTTCCGTATACTAATACAGTACTGGTATCTAAGTTTACTCCTAAATCTGTAATCTGTTGAGCGTTTGCTAATGTGAAAACTTTTTGCAGTAACCCTCCACCTGGTGTAAAACCATTTGGAATCCAATCTGAATATATCACATTTGCGGTTCCAGGGTCTCCTGGATCTCCCGGATCACCTTGGATTCCTTGAGTTCCTTGTGCTCCAGCTAGACCTTCTGGTCCTGCAGGGCCTATAGCACCATCTTCACCATCAGAACAAGAAAATATAGATACAGATAGTACAAGTATCAAACTCAATTTCACTAAATCTTTCATCGCTTTCATTTTTTGTTGTTTTTTAAAAGTTTAGAGTACAAACCTAGTGGGAGTGAGGATGTTGAATATCCGAAAAGATTGAATTTCAAAGAATTCGGACATATTTAGGGGGATTTACCAAGGAATATGAAAATAAAACTCTAATACCAATTTTTAATACACCAAAAAACGTTTAGTATTTACTTGAGAAAATGAAATATCTAGATTTAAGTAAAACTCTGATTTGCACTTTTAAACTGGAATAGCTATCCTTTTTTGGCAATAATAATCAGGTCTTTTGTGGTAGTGTCTTTGTATTGAGGATGTGTTTTTCGTCTTTTATCCATAATTGTAAATCCGTTTCCTGTTAATGCTTCGATTAAATAACCAGCCTCATGGTAATGAATATATATTTCTTGTTTTCCTCCCGAACTTGGTTGAGTAAAACCTGATTTGCTGTAATCATCTTCCATTGTGCTTACATAGAAAATTCCATTGGGCTTTAATACTACAGATACATCTTGTATAAATTGTAACGCATCTTCTTTTGAGAGATATGGCAAACAAAACCCAGATATAATTGCATCATACTTTTGAGTAAGAGTAGTTATTTTTCTACAATCTAACATTTCAATTTGAGTGGTAGGATTATTTATTTTTGCTAGCTCAATCATTTTTGATGATACATCTGTAGCCAATAGCTTAAAATCTGGACGTTTTTGAAGCATGTATTTTGTAATATTTCCTGGTCCGCAACCAACTTCTAAAACTTCTGCATTCTTTTTTTCAATAGACTCCCAAAACAAATCAAAAGTATCATGATACATTGCCAGGTCCATATACTTATCTTGATATACCTTAGCAAATTTGTCAAAAATCTCTATTGCGATTTTGGTTTTATCCATAACTCTTATAAGTTACCTTTACTCCTTTTTTATTTTTTTCCTTTCTTCAACATTAAAATTCCTACGCCTAAAACTCCTATTGTCAATACTACGAAAACCCAATATTTTGTTGTTTTTTCATTTTCCTTTTGGTCTTCACTATCGGTTTCCTGAGTCACATGTTTTTCTTTATCTGGTTTTTTATTAAACAAACTATCAATATCTTTTTTATAGGCACTGTCCAGTAAAATATTTTGTTTTGGAACAGGTCTATAATCTATAATTTTTCCAATTGTAGTATCCCTGGCATATTTTCTATCGAGATGCATTTGTCCACCTTTTCCATGTTGAATTCTTACTCCTAGTTTAGGTTCTTTATAGTATTTTGTTGTAAACTCTTGTTCTGGATCCATTCCTGATCGTATCCATCTCATTTCATCATCACGTATTTTTTGATAAAACCTGTTTCCTTCGTTAATTTCTTCTATTAACAATTCTTCTAATTCATATAGTGTAAACTTTTTTCCACGCCGTTTTGTATACTGATGAAAAAGAGTAAATACGATTTTTTTCTTATACACTTCTTTTACAATATCATCTTCGATATTATAAGATGCTTTAAAATATGCTCGTGCAGCAAGTTGTCTTGCTCCTCCTTTCCTTCCTGTGCCCATTAATAGGTCTCCTAATACTTCTAATAAAACAGGAGAATCATAATTTCCAAATTTCATCATCCCCATAATACCGATAATGGCCTTTTCTAGCTCTGCATAAGGTAAGTTTCTTATTGGACCGAAAATACCATTTTCTACTTCATCTTTTTGAGACTTACTTGTTGATGTATTCTTTTTTTCCTCATACTTGTTTACAAGAAATGCATAAAAATTTTGTTCATGTTCTGGTTCGGGAAGGCAATCAAGACACCTTCTAAATTTTGAAGAAAGTGGTAGCGGAATCTTGCCATTTTTCATTTTACTGAGCACGTACTCTGCAACGTGTCGTTGATATATTTCTCTACCAAAATGTGCCTCAGGGTTAATTTCTACCGCTTTATCTATGTATTCAATTCCTTTTTTAAATTGCCCATCATGCAGATAAAATGTACCCAAATTAGCATACGTCTTATACTCTCCTGGTTTTATTTGTTCTTTTTTAAGGATAATTTTGATAGCTTTTTTATCATCTCCTATTTTTGAATATGAAACGGCGAGATCATCCAATAACGGAAGACTGTCTGGAAATTTTTGTAGTTTTTCTTCTCGATCTTTTATTCTCCAATAATGAAACTCTGGTGAATGTCTTAAGAATTTTCCCGAAATCAATTCGATCACACTAGGAAATTTTTGCCTTTCCATTTCAATAGTATCATAATCCCAAAAGCATGGAAAAACGGTAAAAAAACTTGAAAAAAAAACTATGGTTGTGAGTCTAGTACGTTTCATTTCTTAAATATAATTTTTATTTACCATATCATTATCAAAAAAAGGATCCTCATTACTGTTGTTAGGTTAGTTAATGAGGATCCCGGGTAATGAAAAGCAATTGGACAAAAAAATCTAATCATTACGTTACTATTGTTATGTAGATATATCTATTCTAATTTTACAATCCAGTAATCCCATTTGCCTTTCCCAGCTCCGCTAATATCTTCTCCAGGACCCCAGACATAACCTGCCACTATATAACCATCACTGGTTTGTTGAATAGCATTTGCATAATCTGGTTCTGGGCCTCCAAAGCTAATTTCCCATGACAATTCACCAAGAGGATTTAATTTTACAACCCAATAATCTGCATACCCTCCATTATTGGTACTCACATCAAAATCACTTGCTCCTGAGTTACCGGCAAAAATATAACCTTGATCTGTAGTCTGCTGAATCGAACGCGCAGCATCACTTTCTGAACTACCAAGGTTAACTTCCCACACTATTGCTCCCGAAGTATCTAACTTTACGATCCAACTATCTTTTTTTCCGTTGTTGTCACTTACATCAAAATCTGAGGATTCAGAATATCCAGCAACAATATAACCTTGATCTGTAGTTTGGTGAATATCATAGGCCAAATCATCAAGTGAGCCTCCAAGATTGGTTTCCCAAATCAAATTTCCTAAAGCATCTAACTTTACAATCCAATAATCTTTTTCCCCATAGTTACCTCCCACATCATCGCCTAAAGATTCTGAATATCCTCCAACAATATATCCCCCATCACTAGTTTGCTCAACTGATTGTGCAATATCAAACTCACTACCGCCAAGATTGGTTTCCCATATTAAGGCTCCTTCAGCATCTAACTTTATTACCCAATAATCAATACCTCCATTATTACCTCCTACATCATCGTTTGAAGAACTGGTAAAACCAGCAACAATATACCCACCATCCAAAGTTTGATCTACAGAAGTTGCTTCCTCATTTCCACTTCCGCCATAGTTAGTTTCCCAAACCAAATTTCCAGACCCATCTAATTTTACAATCCAAAAATCAGCAAAAGAAGTATCTCCACTAATGTCTTGATCATTAGAGTCAGTAAACCCAACTACTATATACCCTCCATCTGTTGTTTGTTGTATACTATTTCCTGCTTCATCACTATTCCCTCCAAGGTTAGTCTCCCATATCATATCTCCAGAATTGTTCAGTTTAATAACCCAATAATCCCCTCCCAGATATCCATCTGCATCGTTATTACCGCCTACATCTCCATCATCAGAATTAGCCGTACCTGCGACTATATATCCACCATCTACTGTTAATTGTATAGCATTAGCCACATCAATTTGAGAGCCACCAAAGGATTTTTCCCATGCTATTGATACTTCTTCATTGATAATCTCACCTTCTTCTGTGGTAAAATCAAATGTATTCTCAGACGTATTTCCATTACCATCAGAAGCAATTACTTTACCATTATAATTAGTTTGAGCGATAAGACCTTCTAAAAGGAATTCTGTTGTTTCTAGATTTGTCTGTACTTCGTTATCGCCCAGAACCACCGTATACGTTACTTTATCTTCATCGGGGTCAACTGCTGCATTCCAACTCAATAATGCATTATTCTCAGTAATCTGAGTAATCTGTATTGTAAAATCTCCTGGTTTTTGATTTTGAGGTGTTGTCGTTATGTTTTGATCATCATCACTATTACACCCCAAAATCAAAATACATATGAAGATTAAATTTGGTAAAAAATATTTCTTTTTCATCAGTCTATATGTTTTTCTATTTATTTTGGATATACCTTATATAAATCATACTACGAGTCCATCATCTATATAGAGTGTGATAAAAGTAATTGAGAAGAAATAGGTTAATGTCCGGAAAGTTTGAATTTCAAAGAATTCGGACTTATTTTAACCCGCATTATGCATTTGAACTTTGTCATGAAGGTTTCAACTGCCATAAAATATAATATTTTATAAGATTTAGCATAGCATCGCTATGGTTAAGCTTGAAAACATAGTAAAACGGTATATTTTGCAGCGGTTGGAAGCTGTAATAGATTTTCAAATGCATAATGCGGGTTTAAGGGATTTTCCTGTATTCTTTTGGTGAAATACCCGTTAGCTTCTTAAAAGCACTATAAAAAGTAGATTTAGAATTAAACCCAGACTCTAATGCAATAGCGATAATAGTATAGTTTGTAAATTCTGGATTTCTAAGTTTTGATTTTGCATCTTCTATTCTAAATCCATTTACATAATCTGTAAAATTGCGACCTGTTACTTTATTTACTAGCTGCGACAAATAGTTACCACTAATATTGAGTTGGGTAGACATACTATCTAATCCCAGATTAGCATCTCTGTATATTTTGGCTTCTTTCATTAAAAATTCAAGCTCTTTAAAATACACATTGTCATCAGTAATATGACATGCATTTTTTGTCTGTAACTGTTTTAGCTTATTCTCGGTTAATCTGGCAATTAATTGAAATAAGAAAATATGATTTTCAGTAAAAAAATCTTTTTGTGAATGCTCAGAATCTAAAACTCCCACTACCTCATCATCAACAAAAATAGGAATAGAGAGTTCTGACATTCTATTGGCATCATCTATAATATACTCAGCATCATTGGTAACATCGGATATATATTCGAATCTTCCTGTTTGCGCTACTCTACCTACAATACCTTTTCCTAACGGAATTTGAATTGGGCTTATCACTTTTCGTTCTCCATTATTCTTATGCCCAAATGCCGCTTTTTGGATTAACATTTTCTTTTCTGTATCCAACATATAGATTACACAATCCTCGAGCTGAAGTTGTGAAATGCAATTTTCTACAATATCCCAAAGTACATCTTCGAGTTTGTTTTTCTCGAATAGTGATGTTGCAAAATAACTAAGTACTGCAATTGTTTCTGGCGTTGTATTTTGTATCCTATGTTCTTCTTTATCAGAAAACGATTGACTCAAACCGGGGATATTAAAATTTGAAAATGTATTTCTTAGTCCACTTTTCTTATCCTTGTTGATCTCTGGCTCTTGTACTTCGACGCTTACTGTGCTAAAAATATGATCATAAACCGTTGTCACTGTTTTTTGAAACAATGTTGGGATGCTATAAAAACCTGAAAAGTTCTTTATAGTAATCAAAAGAAAATACCCTACTGTTAGAAGTAATGCAATGTTTAATACAATCAAAGAAGTAAACATATGGGTCATCTCAAACGAGGTGATATTAATCTTTAGTATTTTGAAAACTACTACACACGCAAAAAGAAATACAAATCCATATAGTAGTATACCAGATTTTTTTACTGCTATTTTATTCCCTATGTTTTTCTTGATATTCATCACAATTGATTTTTTTGTCTGAATCAAATATAGAATGACTACACTGCTAAAAACAAATGGAATTTCTCGAAATTCTAAGAATTTCGAGATTGATTTTTGAAAATAAATATTTGAATATCAAGTGTTTATGCTGATTTTGCAATAAATCCCAATAACGACAGAAAATAGTATCTTTATAGTGATATAAATGGACAAAAACCCCTTGAAACTAAAAAAGACATATCTCTTTTTTACTTCCTTCTGGATAAGGATAGTATGTGTGTTTTTCATTTTTGGTGCACAAATCACTACAGCGCAAGACAAAGATTTTGTTATCCCAGATTCTCTTAAAGGATTGGATTATGAACAATTGTATAAAATTTATATTAAAACCTGGCCAGATACTCTAACCTCTAAAATTTATTTAAACACTTTTTTTAAAAAAGCTAGAAGTGAAGATAATAACTTGAAAATGGCTCAGGCTTATTGTTTACTTTCATACTATGCGGAAGAAGAGTCAGAAAAGATAAGGTTACTAGATCTCTCAATTGAATTAAGTAAAGATCTGAATGATAAAACTTTTCCAATTCAAGCATATTCTTTTAAAGGAGTTTATTATTTTAATGTTGGAGAATATCCTTTTGCTCTAGATAGTTACCTAAAAGCTCTTTCGCAGGCCGAAAAGATAAATAATATTGAGTACATATATATAACCAAGCATAATATTGCACGTATTAAAACTGAAATCGGGAAACATCAGGAAGCCTTACCTCTTTTTAAAGAAAACTTTACTCATATTATAAATAAGCATTATAATGATACTACTAGATATTTAAAATCGTCTATTGCTTTAGCCGAATCCTATCGCTATAATAATCATTTAGATTCTGCCACAATATATCATTTTAAAGGAATTCAGCGATTACAGAAATCTAAATATTATTTTAATCGATTTTATGGAAAAATCCTTATTAATGAAGGCATTAATTTATTCTCTAAAGAAAAGTTCGACGAGTCTTATGACAGTATTATTAAAGGTATTCATCTATTAGATAAAAATCACTATGAAAATAAGAAAGTACATATTCTAGGTGAATTTTATCTAGGAAAATTACAAATGTTACAACAAGATGTCATATCAGCCAGAACGCATTTTCTTGCAATGGATTCTATTGTACAACAAGAAAAAATTACACCTTCTGAGGTTAGAGAAGGGTATGAGTTTATGATTAACTTTTATAAAGCCAATGAGAAAAAAGAACGACAACTAGAATCCATTAATAAACTGCTCCAATTTGACAGTATTATTACTAAGAAAACTTCTTTTGTTTCTTCTCGTTTATTTAAAGAGTTTGATACTCCATTATTACTTAAAGAAAAAGAAACACTTATAGAGGAACTTAAAGGTAATAATAAAAACCTAAATTTTTTGGTGGTTTTTCTCTCATCACTTGCTGCTATTACAATTGTTTTTCTATATCGGCAATACAAAAAAAGAAAAACATATCAGCAAAAATTTGAAGAACTTATAGATAAAGACAATCCTAAACCCAATGAAACAGCACAAGAAAAACCTAATGATGATATTGGCGTGGCGGATGATATTGTAATGGAGATCCTAAATAAACTTGATTTGTTTGAAACCAACAAACACTTCTTAAAAAAGAATATTAGTACGACCTCTTTGGCCAAAGATATCAAAACCAATACTAAATATTTATCCAAAGTAATCAACCATCATAAACATAAGAATTTTGCCAATTATATTAATGACCTTAGAATAGACCATGCAGTAACCCAACTTAAAGAAAACAAAACTCTTAAAAATTATACCATACAAGGCATTGCAGAAGAGATGGGATTTAATACGGCCGAGTCTTTTTCTTCAGCATTTAAAAAGAGTACAGGCATCAAAACTTCCTATTTTATTAAACGATTACATAGTCTAAACACCCCATGATTTTATCGAAATTCCGTGAATTTCGTCTAATAACTCCCTCATTTCTAGGTTATATCATGATTTTTACTCTATATTTATTCTCGGAATACAAGAAAAGTAAAACTTAAAAATCAATGATTATGAAAAAAGCAACGGGAAAAAAGTTAACGCTTGAGAAATTAAATATTACAAAACTGGAGCAAATGTCATCTATTAATGGCGGGCATGGGAAAAGTGGAAGACCTGATTGTCAAGGAGTAATTTTTTATTATCTACACACATTTGCTCCTGGCTGTCCTACCAAAACTCATACAGCTGGTAATACAATTCTAGGAGGATAATCAAATAAACAAAAAAATTAAAAACCCTCAAATTATGCATAGGGAAAGCATAATCTGAGGGTTTTTGTTTGTGTATAAATAAAAATATATTTCTCTTGTATAGTTAATAACAAAAGGAATGTATCAATTTATCTCAAGACCAACTTTCTCGGTTTTCTTACCATCACTAATTACAATTTCGTAGCTTCCGATAGGTAAGTAGTATTTTCCATTCTTTCTTTTTACTACTTTATCATCAGGAAATTCTTTTTCGAGAATGTTTTTTGCTTTTTCGGTAATCGTTACATCATACTTTGTATAGTTTAGTCCTTTGTCTCCATCTACAGAAAACTGTTGAAGTATTTTTCCCGAGGCTGTAGTAATCTTAACTGTAAACTTCCCAGGAGCTGATGCATAAAATGTGATGGGTAATGATGGTTCTCTAGGTTCCATCCACTTGCTCCAGGAAACGCCCCATCGTTCTGACCATTTCATACCTTCATTTTCAAAAACATGAAGTCCTTTATTGATAATGGTATTATCAAGTAGTTGTATTGGCTCTATATTAGTTTTGTAGATACTTCTACCGTGTGTCCCTAAAAGTAGATCTTTAGCATCTTCCTGGATAACAATATCATGCACTGCTACATCAGGGATTCCTTCAGAGAATGCCTGCCATGTTTTTCCTTTATCCAAAGTTACATAAGCACCATTATCAGTTCCCAAATACAATACGTTTTCATTTTCAGGATCTTCCTTAATTACATTAATAGCAGATGCAGGTAAATTACTTCCAATCGCTGTCCAGGTTTGTCCGTAGTTTTCACTTACATATACGTAAGGTGTAAAGTCATCCCATCGATACCCATTAAGCGTCACATATACCCTTTCTTTTTTATGAGAAGAAGCAATTACTCTGGATACCCACAAATCTTTAGGTAACGTATTGGAGATTTTATTCCAACTTCCGCCAGAGTTTTTGGTTACATACACCAATCCATCATCACTACCTGTATAGATTAATCCAAACTGAAAAGGAGATTCAGAAATTGTAGTTAATGTACCATAGGCTACATTTCCTTTTTTGCCTCCACCGGTTAGATCATTGGATATAGCAGTCCAGTCATCACCCTGATTCATAGATCGCATTAATTTATTTCCTCCTAAATACAGGATATCCTGATTGTGCGGAGATAATAAAATTGGTGTTTGCCAATTGAATCGATATGGTGATTCTCCTAACTCATGCTTTGGTTGGATATAGGTCTGCTTTTCCTTTGCTCTATCCAATCTAAAATAGTTTCCAAACTGAAATCCGGTATATACGATATTAGCATTCCGATTATCGATCTGCACCTGCATACCATCACCTCCCATAATACTTTCCCAGGGATAATGACCACTTTGGTGCCAAGAAACATCTTCTCTGGCATTATGCGCTCCTACCCAAACTCCGTTATCCTGTAGACCTCCATATACATTATAAGGTTTTTCATTATCTACATTAATATAGTAAAACTGTCCTACACTTGGCTGATTGGCTTTAATCCAATGCTCACCATCATCATAAGATATATTTACTCCCCCGTCATTACCATTGATCAAATGCATTGGGTTTTTAGGATTAATCCATAGGGAATGATGATCTGCATGAACATTTCTACCACTAATACTGGTAAAGGTCTTTCCTGCATCTTTAGACTTTAGGATAGGTACTCCAGATATATAAATATGATCTTTATTTGCTGGGTTTACCTGTATCTGAGCAAAATAATATCCATAGCTATAAAAAATATCATCTAGAAAATCCTCATGAGTTTTCTTCCAGGATTTACCTGCATCATCACTACGATATACTTCTGCTCCAACAACAGGCGTATCAAATAACATGGCATTTGCATCTTCAAGATATTTGGCAAGATCTATAGGTTGTACTGTGCCTCCACGGACCAGTTGTTTTAGATTATCAGCTCTGTACTTTTCCTGAAAACCATTTGTTTTTAGAAATGCATTTAGCTTTTTATCTTCTAGTTTTAAAAAAGCATCTTTTGACATGGTTTTAAAATCTTCTTTAGTCAATCCTTCACCATCTTTTTTAGTATCGCTTTTATCTCTTCTAAACTGGCTATCATGTACAACATACACTGTGTTTTGATCAAAAACAGCAAGCCCAATTCTACCTACACCTTCTCCCGTAGGAAAACCACTCCCTTCTACAGAAATCTTGGTCCAGGTGTTCCCGGCATCTGTACTTTTATATACTCCAGACCCTGGTCCGTTTCCTTCAAAATTCCATGCTTTACGGTCCTTATCCCATGCAGCTGCATACATAACATTAAAATTATTAGGAGCAGATGCCAGATCGATAATACCCGTTTCATTATTAATAAATAAAGTTTTATTCCAGGTGGTTCCTCCGTCTGTAGTTTTATATACTCCACGTTCTTCATTAACAGAATATAAATGTCCTGTAACTCCCACAACAACCTCATCGGGATTATTAGGGTTAATAACAATTCTACCGATATGATGTGAATCGGGTAGTCCAACATTTTTCCAGGTTTTACCTTTATCAGTAGATTTTAAAATTCCTGTCCCGGCATAGGATGATCTCGATGAGTTATTCTCACCTGTTCCTACCCAGATGATATTGTTTTTCCAATCTACTGCAATATCACCCACATTAATGGTTTCTGCAGTATCCAGAACCGGCTCAAATGTGGTTCCGTTATTTACAGTATACCACAATCCTCCTGAAGCATATCCTACATAAAATTCTGCGGTATTTTCTGGGTTGACATCGACATCGACTACACGTCCACTCATTACAGTAGGACCAATATTTTTAAATGGAACATGCCGAACTAATGAAGAAGTTTCCATTTGCTTTTTGGCAGACAATCCTTTTTGTACGACCTCTGCAGGTGTTGGGGATTGCTGAGCAAAAACTATGGTTGACAGCAATACGAATACTAATGACGATGTGAATATTTTCATTTTGATGGATATTTAGTGGGCTGAAAGTAGATATTGTGAAAATAACCTCAAAATTTTTAGATATTGTTTAACAATACATCCTTTTTGCTTTAGTATTTTTGGAAATCCGTAATGAGCATTTAATAAATTAGTATCAGATGAAATACCACCAAATAGATAGCAATCTTTTCATAAAGAATAGAAAGAACTTTACAGCACAAATGAAACCTAATAGCATTGCCGTATTTAACAGTAATGATATCTATCCAATTAGTGCAGATAGCACTATGCCTTTTGAGCAACACAGGGATATCTTCTATTTAAGTGGTGTAGATCAGGAAGAAAGTGTTTTACTTCTTTTTCCTGATGCTCCGTTAGCAAAACATCGTGAGATCCTATTTTTAAAAGAAACCAGCGAGCATATTGCCATTTGGGAAGGTGAAAAACTCACCAAAGAACGTGCTTTGGAAGTTTCTGGAATTAAAACTGTGTATTGGCTTCAGGATTTAGAAAAGATTTTTTTTGAGGTCATGACGCAATGTGAAACCGTATATGTCAATACGAATGAGCACTACCGATCAAATGTAGAAACCGAAACTCGAGAAGATCGTTTTACCAAATGGTGGAAAGCAAAATATCCCGCACATACGGTTGCCAAAAGTAATCCTATTTTACAACGATTACGTTCTGTAAAAGACGCTATAGAAATTGATCTGATGCAAACGGCATGTAATATTACTGAAAAAGGGTTTAGAAGACTTTTGGGATTTGTAAAACCTGGCGTTTGGGAATATAATATCGAAGCCGAATTACTACACGAATTTATCAATAACAGGTCCAAAGGATTTGCATATACTCCCATAATAGCAAGTGGAACTAATGCTAATGTTCTTCATTATATAGAAAACAATCAGCAGTGTAAGGCAGGAGATTTGATTTTGATGGATGTTGCTGCAGAATATGCTAACTATTCTAGTGACTTATCCCGTACAATTCCTGTGTCTGGAACCTATACCAAACGACAAAGAGCCGTGTACGATGCCGTACTGCGTGTTAAAAATGAAGCGACTAAAATGTTAGTACCAGGAACTATCTGGGCAGATTATCATGTAGAAGTAGGTAAGATTATGACTTCAGAATTATTAGGGCTGGGATTATTAGATAAAGCCGATGTACAAAAAGAAGACTCTGAATGGCCTGCCTATAAAAAATATCTAATGCACGGTACTTCTCATCATATCGGATTAGATACTCATGACTACGGTATTTTAACCGAACCTATGCAAGCAAATATGGTATTTACATTAGAACCAGGGATTTATATTCCGGATGAAGGTTTTGGAATACGACTAGAAGATGATGTTGTTATACAGGAAAAAGGAGACCCTTTTAATCTTATGGCCAATATCCCTATAGAAGCAGAAGAAATTGAAGAGCTTATGAACAAGTCATAGATTTCATTTATTGTTCTGGCATATCATTACCTTATTAGTCCTAAAAATAGAACTTATAAGGTATTTTTGATATTATTGTTATTCGTCTA
The DNA here is from genome assembly GCF_007489275.1 of Aquimarina algiphila. GTDB lineage: Bacteria > Bacteroidota > Bacteroidia > Flavobacteriales > Flavobacteriaceae > Aquimarina > Aquimarina algiphila. Next base: position 47,662 of record NZ_VLNR01000014.1, on the reverse strand, counting down.
TTTAAAAAATAATATCTTTAAGGAAGTTATTTAAAAAGTATATAAAATGATCCTATTAAGGTTATTTTCTCCATATTATTATTATGATTCCACAAATGCCAACCCAGTATTCGTTATATTAATAATGTTGTCTGTTATAATTTTTAGTATACTAATACATAAATTCTTCCTTTGGCTTCTTCCGAGTATAAAATTTCCAAAAGAAGATCTCAAAAATGGAGAGCAATCTTTATATCAGTTTCCTGATATTCTTATGCAAGAAAAGACAAGCCGACTTAATGATGAAAACAATACTCCTAAATTGTTTCCAAAACCAGAGATTTCTTCTATTTTTATTAAGTTTTTAGTGATTCTAATTGCAGTATTCATATTCTTTACTCCTTTTCGAAGATTTCTTGGGGATTGGCTTTGAAAATTAAACTAAGAATACATACATTTTTTGAATAAAATTTAATGCTTGTTTTTTGATTTCTAAATAATTTTGCTCAAGAAAAACAAAGAAATCCTTAACCCATAATGACCATAAAACGATACTATCTTTAAAAAAAGAAAAGGCAATGACCACCTACTTATTTACCGATACTTAGGTGGCTCTATTCCTTTCATTCGTAAATACGTGACCATTTGTCCACGATGATGTGCATTATGATTCAATACATCAATAATTTTATCTGTTAACTTAGAGGTTTCTTCTGCTTTAAGAACAAAGTCAATGAAGGCATTAAACTGTTCATTTGCATAAGTAATCAATTCTTTTTTACTTAAACCATCCTCATCACCAGGGTTCCATTTAATAGGAGTTCCCTTCATTACTTCAAGATTCCATTCTATGGAGTATATAATATGAGAAGCCAAGGCAGTATATGATCTAACATCTTTATTTGGTTTATATCCATATTCACTTTCTGGCATGGCTTCAATGACTTGTATGGTATATATTTTGGTATTCTTTAAACGTTCCTCCAGATAATTGTATTTTTTAATCAAATGATTATCTTCTTCATCTGTTATAAATCCCATAACAGTAAACAAGGCTGTACTTAAAAAGGTTAATATTAGTATTGCTTTAGTTTTCATAATAAAGAATATTTTTAATTCATGAAATCATCTTAATAAAAAACTACTAGATTAAGGAATAATTAAAAAAAATTCTATTTCAAATGTCTTATACCATATAACTAATTCATTCTTTTTCAATTATTTAAATCTTAAATTATGTTTTATTCAAACCTCACCTACTTTTGTCTTAAGATTTGTTTGGTATGATATTAACCATATGTCTTATGCATCCTTTATTTTACGTGTTGAATGGAACAATATTTGATGCTTTATATAGTCTAAAGGAAAATATTTTCATCCTTTCATTAGTTGAATACAAAAAAGATCATAAAACCATCAAAATCTTTAACTTATGATAATCTTAAAACCAATCTCTAATTTTAAAATCATATGTCTCCTTTTAGTATTTCCATTCTTCGGTTATACCCAACAAGTAGATAAAATTGATTATAAGGATGATTCTAACTTTCCCAAAGGAAAAATGGGACAAGTAATTCAAGAAGTGATAGATGTATTTAATGCAAATAATGCTCAGAAAATAAGTCAATTTATTACAAAACATCGCAGTGAAGATATCCTGAAGAAATTCTCTATGGAAGATATTCAGGAATATTTATTAGACAATTATAGAAAAACAGGAGGGGTTAATTTTCATAGTATAAGAACGTATACCCCTTCTCGCCCTTATAAAACAGTAGTCATTGTTAAAGGTAATAATTTTGATTCCTGGTATGCAATCACTTTAAGTTTTTTGAATACCACAGATTACATAGTTGATAGTCTTTGGTTTTCATCTGCAAATATACCTTCTAATGTAAAAGAATCTCAAATTTCTGAAACTGAACTTATCAATAAAACTTCTGCCTTACTTGATAAGATTTCTAAAAAAGATGTCTTCTCGGGTACTGTATTAATTGCTAAAGGAAGTGAAGTCTTATTTGAAAAAGCATATGGTGAAGCTTCTAAAAGATTTCATGTGCCAAATACAATAAATACCAAGTTTAATTTGGGGTCTATGAACAAAATGTTTACTACTACTGCGATTATGCAACTTGTAGAAAAACAAAAGGTAAAATTAAGTGATCCTATAAGCAAATATATTGATGAGAGCTGGCTTCCCAAACAAATTACAGATAAGGTCACTATCCACCACCTTCTATCTCACACTAGTGGATTAGGGAGTTATTTTAATAAAACATATTGGAATTCGTCTCGAGAATTATATAGAACGATTGAAGAATTTAAACCATTGGTCAAAGGAGAAACACTTGCTTTTACCCCCGGAGAAAAATTTAGATATAGCAATACCGGAATGTTACTTTTGGGAATAATTATCCAAAAATCATCAAGTCAGGACTATTTTGAGTATATCCAGAACAATATCTTTACCCCTTCTGGAATGATTAATTCTGACTCTTATGAAATGGATCAGCCTGTAGAAAACTTAGCTATAGGGTATATTCCTGTACCAAATAACGCATTAGGATGGAGGAATAATATATTCAAACATGTAATTAAAGGAGGGCCTGCCGGCGGAGGCTTTTCAACCGTAAGAGATTTACATAAGTTTGCATTGGCTTTAGTTGATAAAAAATTAGTTTCAGAATCTTCCTTAGAATTACTTTGGACTGATCATGCAAAATCAAGATACGGATATGGTTTTGAAGTAAAAACCAGTACTGCAGGAAAAGTAGTCGGTCATGGTGGTGGTTTTCCTGGTCTTAATGCCCAACTTGATATTTTTTTAGATAACGGGTATATAGTCACGGTAATGTCTAATTATGATCGAGGTGCAAGTCCCGTATCAAAAAAGATTAATACATGGATTGAAAGATTAAAAAAGTAGTATCTCTACATATACTTATATAATTTAAGAACTCTTTTACTATATATTTTTACTCTTTTGTAGAATATTTCTATCAGTTCTTTCGTTGAGTATACAAACCCTCTTTTTTATTGTATGCAACGAATGAAAATTACTGCTGGCCACCAGCAAGCTATGCCGTATTTGGTAGTTGAAAAAGCCGAAGATTTTATTGATTTTATCAGAAAGATCTTTCAGGCTCAAGAGATGGTTAGAACTCTTGATGTTGATAATAGAATACAGCATTCTGAAATCAAAATAGGAGAGAGTACGATCCTTCTTACCGAAGCATCAAAACATTATCCCGCGCACCCAGGATCAATGTATGTATATGTAAAAGATACCGACCAGACGTATTTTGAAGCTATAGACGCAGGTGCAAAATCTCTAATGCCTCCTATGGATGAGGATTATGGTGCACGTGGTGCTGGCTTTAAAGATCCTTTTGGAAACGTCTGGTGGATCGCTACACTTAATTAATTACATCCCAAATCTACTTTGGATTCGGCATCATTATTTGGAATACAGAATCCTGATTGTACTAGATTAGGAACATACCTAGCCAGATTTGGATCTCTTAATCCATTCTCGATAAATAAGGTAAGATTATTGATCTGATTTTCTGTAAGTTCTTGTACGTTTACAAACTGTTTGGCCAATCTTTCTACAGGTACTTCAGGGTTTTGAGGAGTTCCGTTAATTTTATATTCAATGACATCTCTAACCGAAGTAAATGTTCCTCCATGACCAAAAAATCCATTATCGATTAAGTTATAAAGTGTTGGTGTTTTAAACTTATAATTGTCTTTTGTTTTCTTAGTAAACCCTCCTCTTCCTTTTTTTACATTCTCAAAACCTGGGGTATCCAAAACAATTGCTTTAGAAGAATTATCAAAATCATCCATTCCAAAAGCGTAGAATTTTTTGTCATTTAATGCTGGACCTGTATGGCATTTAAAACATTTTCCTTTACCAAAAAACACTCTTGCTCCCTTTTTCTCCTTCTTAGTAAGTGCTTCAAAATCTCCTTTTAACCATTTTTGCCATGGAGATTGATTGGGTAAGACCGTTCTTTCATAAGCGGCAATAGCTAATGCAGCATTTTCTTTGGTATATCTTTCACTTTTTGGTACATCGGGAAAAGCTTTATTAAACAGTTTTTTGTAATTAAAATCTTTTACAAAATCTTTATCAATTAATAACCTATGTACATCTTGTCCCTTTATCGCCTGAATTTCTACTCCTTCAAATCCTAAAAAATTCTCTGGAATATTTGTCCAATTAGCTTCTGTACCGGCATTTGTTCCTGTTCCTCCAAATTGACCATTCCAAAGCATCACATCTTGATAAGCAACATTTAATATCGTTGGGGATCTAATGGGCTGTATATCAACAAGATTTAATGGAATACTGGGATCTATAATTCTGCCATTGCCATTGATACCAAATCCCGAACCAGCTTCTCCTATACCTTGTCTAATTCCGGCACTAAATCCTGCAGCTGCATGATGGCAGGAAGCACAAGAATACATCGCTTTATTAGACGCTACCTTAGGATTTCCTCCTGTTGCTGTTTCATGAAAAAGAAGTTTTCCCAATTCAACTTTCTTTGCTGTAATTAAATTTAACGGATCTTGAGGAATATTAACATAATCATCACTATCCGGCAGAATAAAAAAAGAAACTCCAATACCTTCTGTTACACTATCCAATCTTTGTAATAATTTTTGATCTTGTTCTGTCGGGTTTGAAGTATTTGAATACGTTTTTGAGACGTCAGAATCTATCTCAACATAATCATCATTATTACAAGATATCAAGACAAGAATCAGGATAAGAAAATAGTTTTTTTTCATGGAAATAAATTTAAATTAAACACTAAATTTTTCACTGAAAGGACTATTTGCAGAACCAATGGTTGAACAATGTTTTGACTAACACTATGTTAAATATATATTAAAAAATCGATAAAATACACACTTAAAGGTCAAACCGTATATATTTTGTGTAAAAATGATTGTTTCCCCGGCTGTAACTTAAAAATAAACTATTTTGTATTTTATAAGTCTATGAAGTTTTTATATAAAATTGACGTATTAACCTTAAACAAAAAACATCTTTGTCATTATTATAGCATGCATTCTTAAACAAATCAATGTTCTTCTTGAGAAAAACGTCAAAAAACATTATGCTTTATTCAAGGTGTTTATTTTCGTAAGAAATAGACTACTAATCAACATCAAAACTTCTCATAAAGTGCCCTTACTCTTGCTGCTTTTGGGTACAAATACATTCATAATGACTAGAGTAGTTAGCGCTGGCAAGAGCCAAGCCAAACTATAAACCCCTAAAGGAAGGATTTTTAAAAGCGAACTAACAAGATCACTCAACCCAATAGAGCCCAGAAAATCAGGAATACTAAATAAAATGGTTACGACTACCACTGATCTAAAAACCAATGAAGAAGTAAATCTATCCGGCAAAACATTTAGTAGTATTAAAATTATAGTGATAGGGTATATAAACATGAGAGCAGGAACAGCTACATTAATAATATAATGTACATCAAACTGTCCCATAAGTACTCCAAGAATACATCCTATAATCGCAGTGATTAAATATACTTTTTGAGAGCCTCCAAATAGTCCTTTCATAAAATCTGCAGTACCTGTTACAATACCTACTGCTGTAGTAAAACATGCCAGTCCTACCAAAATACTTAAAAAGATTTCACCAACACTTCCAAGGGTTTTGAGACTTAAGCCTGATAACAAGTCAGTTCTGTTGATGTTTTCGTCAAAATCAGATCCAAATAATGCTCCGCTATAAATCATTCCCGCATAAATGATAAAAAGACCGATCCCTGCCAAAATACCAGATCGCATAATAAGACTTCGGTTTCTATCAAAGTTATTTTCTCCTTTAATCTTTAGTGAAACAATAATCACTCCACCTACTACAACTGCACCTATAGCATCAAAAGTCTGATACCCCTCAAGTAATCCACTGACTATAGGGGTTTGAAATTCTGAAGGACCAATCTCTGGAGTTAGTACAGAAAAAATACCTATACAGATAATACTTAACACAACAATAAATATAATGGGAGAAAGAAATTTACCTAGTATACTTAAAATCTTAGAGCGATTAAGTACAAAAAGCAAGACTAATGCAAAGTATATTGTACTAGTCATCCAGGCACTGGTTCCAAAAAAAGGTTGAATTGCCATTTCATGAGTTACCGAGGCCGTTCTGGGAGAAGGTAACGCGATCGAAATCAAATATACTAACACACAATATATAAGACTAAACGTAGGTGATACTTTCTTGGCAAAATCCAACATTGTTCCCTGAAGTCTTGCATGTGCAAAAATTCCTAGTAACGGAATGATCACAGCAGAAATAACAAACCCCATAATGACCATTAGCCATGCATCACCAGCCTTAAATCCCAGAAGTGGAGGGAGCATTAGATTACCGGCACCAAAAAACATCGAAAATAATGCAAATCCTGCAACGAAAGTTTCTTTATTAAATCTCATTTAATTACGTTTATGTGCCTAAAAATAAACTTTCATAATGATATTAGCATATAAAGGAATTAAAATAAATTATTCTGTCTTTGGAAAAGGTACTCCTGTGGTTTTTCTACATGGTTTCTTAGAGAATTCTACCATGTGGAAAGAAACTACTATTCACTTATCCAAAAGTTATTATTGCATCACTATTGACCTATTAGGTCATGGTGATACCGAATGTTTAGGATATATTCATACTATGGAAGACATGGCACAAGCAGTCAAAGCAGTTTTGGATTCTTTGAATATTGTAAAAGCAATTTTTATAGGGCATTCTATGGGAGGCTATGTCGCATTAGCATCTGTTGATCTCTTTCCTGATGTAGTTTCTGGATTAGTCTTGCTTAACTCGACATCATTTCCTGACAGCCCAGAAAGAAAAACAAATCGAAGCAGAGCTATTGATATTGTAAAAAATAATCCAAATGCATTTACCAGTATGGCAATTGCAAATCTTTTTGCAGAAGAAAATAGATTGGTATTTGCAGAAAAAATCAAATCAATTAAAAACCAAGCTTCCAGAATGCCATTGCAAGGAATCATTTCGGCTTTAGAAGGGATGAAGATTCGAAAAAATCGCACTTCTGTTTTGTCAAATTTTAATAAACCCAAAGTAATACTTGCAGGTATTAAAGACCCTGTTTTACCCTACTCACAAAATCTTAAAGAAGCAGAACAATTTAAAATCGATCTTGTGCCTTTTAATGGTGGACATATGTCTTACCTAGAAAATGAAGAAGAATATATCAATACGCTTCTTAAATTCTTAAGCTTGTTTTAACGTATACGTTTAGAAGGAATTTCCTAAAAGTATTCGGGGAATATAGCAAAAACACCAGATGAAATACACTTTTATAGGTCAAAAATCACTGTAAAAGCCTTGGTTTAGTTAAAAATCAATGTTTTAAGGCAAGTTTTTCTTACAAAAAGACTATTAATACGAAAAAAAATATTATTATTGTATTGATAATGAACCTCTAATCCGTTTCTATGAATTTTTAACCCCCCTAAAAATGATGAAAAAATCTACCCCAACTCCCACATTTTCCTTTTCTAAAATCTATTGTTCTTTATTTGGTCATGATTATGTACTTTCAAAAAATGTAACACATCATATCAAAGAATATACCTGTTCCCATTGTAATGAACAAGCAACTACAAATAGTAGAGGAAGATTAGAAGTAATGACTCCTAAATTAAAAGAAATTAACAACGCTTTGGCTTCTGTACATGCTAAAAAACTAGCAAGAACTAATACTACAGATACTTCGTTTCAGGCAGCTTCATAATATGCTATCCTTCTATCGGATTCCATCCCTGAGCTTTTATTTCTATTTTTTCATTAGCTCTGGTTACTAATCCTATTCCACTTTTTTCATCTGTTATGTGACCAATAACTGTAAGACTAGGGTTTGCTTTAATTTTGGGGAAATCTTGTTGTTTTATCGTAAAAAGCAATTCATAATCTTCTCCTCCATTTAATGCCACTGTCGTGCTATTTAGTTGAAATTCCTCACATGTAGAAATTACCGTAGGGTCTAATGGTATTTTTTCCTCATAGAGATTTACTCCAACCTTAGACTGTGTGCATAAATGTATAACTTCAGACGATAGTCCATCGCTTATATCAATCATACTGGTTGGTTTTACATCCAATGCGCTAAGAAGTTCTGAAATATCTTTACGTGCTTCTGGTTTAAGTTGTCTCTCGATGAGATATGTATATTGATCCAGATCTGGTTGCGAATTAGGATTAACTTCATATACTTTTTTCTCTCTTTCCAATACTTGAAGTCCCAAATATGCAGCTCCTAAATCACCTGTAACTACTAAAAGATCATTTTCCTGAGCTCCACTACGATACACCAATTCTTTTTCTTCAGCATATCCAACTGCTGTAATACTAATTAACAACCCTGTTGTCGACGAAGTCGTATCTCCTCCAACCACATCAATATTATAAATTTTTGCAGCGGTTTCAATTCCCGCATATAATTCTTCTAAAGCTTCCAAAGGAAATCTATTAGAAACTGCAATAGAAACCGTAATCTGAGTTGCAACTGCATTCATCGCGTACACATCAGAAAGATTTACAACTACAGCTTTATACCCTAAATGTTTTAAAGGAACATATGATAAATCAAAATGTACTCCTTCAATTAATAAATCTGTCGTTAAAACACATTTTTTATTATCAAAATCCAAAACCGCAGCATCATCGCCAATACCAAGAGAGGTTGTTTTTTGCTTAATCGTAAAGTTCTTGGTCAGGTGGTTAATAAGTCCAAATTCTCCTAATTCAGATAACTGCGTCCTTGATGTATTTTTATCTTCAATCATTTTGCAAAGATAATCTATCGCTATTAATTGGCATTATTTTCAAGTATCATAATCTTCTACTATAGCTTTTACTTATTGTAATATTGTTAGATAAATGTTAGGTTTCGTGTATAAAATCTACTTAAGTAGTATATTTGCATTCAATTTAGAATTAATCTATTATACAGTAATATGATCAAAGTATCTGATATAGCAAAAAATAAGGTCATCGAATTGATGAATGATGATGGATATGATGCTTCGACCGATTATGTTCGCGTAGGTGTAAAAAGCGGCGGGTGTTCTGGATTATCTTATGATTTAAAATTTGATAAAAGCCAGGAAGAAGGAGATAAAGTTTTTGAAGACAACAATATAAAAATCATTGTTGATAAAAAAAGTTTCCTTTACCTTATCGGAACAACTCTAGAATATTCTGGAGGCCTTAATGGTACCGGTTTTGTATTTAACAACCCCAATGCCAGTAGAACCTGCGGTTGCGGAGAAAGTTTTTCATTATAGTTTTTAAACTTTAAAACAAGATCCTGAATAAACTCAGGACACAAAAGATGGCGTATACTGAAGACGACTTAAAAAAAGAATTAGAAACCAAAGAATATGAGTATGGATTCTACACTGATATAGAATCTGATACTTTTCCTGTGGGTCTTAATGAAGATATAGTTCGTGCAATCTCTAAGAAAAAAGAAGAGCCCGAATGGATGACCGAATGGCGACTTGAAGCTTTTCGTGTATGGGAGAAAATGGAAGAGCCCGAATGGGCAAATGTTAGATATGAAAAACCAGATTTTCAAAGTATTTCATATTATTCTGCTCCAAATAAAAAACCAAAATACAATAGTATTGATGAAGTAGATCCAGAGTTATTAGAGACCTTTAAAAAACTTGGTATTTCTTTAGATGAACAAAAGAAACTTGCCGGCGTTGCTGTAGATATTGTAATGGATTCGGTATCTGTTGCAACTACTTTTAAAGAAACTCTTGCCGAGAAAGGAATTATATTCTGCTCTATTTCTGAAGCTATACAAGAACATCCAGAATTAGTTAAAAAATATATTGGTTCTGTAGTTCCTCAAAAAGATAATTTTTACGCTGCCCTAAACTCTGCTGTTTTTAGTGATGGTTCTTTCTGTTATATCCCAAAGGGAGTTCGTTGTCCTATGGAGTTATCGACCTATTTCAGAATTAATCAAGCAGGAACGGGTCAGTTTGAACGCACCCTTGTTGTTGCAGATCAAGGGAGTTATGTAAGTTATCTGGAAGGCTGTACAGCTCCATCTCGTGATGAAAATCAGTTACACGCTGCCGTAGTAGAATTAATCGCATTAGATGATGCAGAAATAAAATATTCTACCGTGCAGAATTGGTATCCTGGTAATGCAGATGGAAAAGGAGGAGTTTATAATTTTGTAACCAAAAGAGGGATTTGTGAAACTAATGCAAAAATCTCCTGGACACAAGTTGAAACAGGATCTGCAGTAACCTGGAAATATCCTTCTTGTGTATTAAAAGGAAATAATTCTGTTGGAGAATTTTATTCTATAGCAGTAACAAACAATTATCAACAAGCAGATACTGGTACAAAAATGATTCATCTTGGTAAAAACACCAAAAGTACTATCATTTCTAAAGGTATTTCTGCAGGAAAATCGCAAAATAGTTATCGAGGACTAGTGCAAATTAATAGCAGAGCGACCAATGCACGTAATTTTTCACAATGTGATTCATTATTGATGGGCAATGAATGTGGCGCACATACGTTTCCTTATATAGAAGCAAAAAATAAAACTGCTCAAATAGAACATGAAGCTACTACTAGTAAGATAGGTGAAGATCAAATTTTTTACTGCAATCAACGAGGAATTGATACTGAGAAAGCAATCGCTTTAATAGTTAATGGTTTTAGTAAAGAGGTATTGAATAAATTACCTATGGAATTTGCTGTAGAGGCTCAAAAACTTCTGGAAATTTCTCTAGAGGGTTCTGTAGGATAATTGTGAAACCATCAAATCTGCATTAATGAAAAAATTATTTATTCTATTTACTCTAAGCCTTGCCCTTTTTTCTTGTAAATCTAAAAATGAAGAACCTACTTTAATACGAGGTGAGTTTATTCTTATTGATGATGCTGCCGTCATTATGGGTAATGGCTTTATTTATGGTGTAATAATTAATGATATTACACATGAACTGGCCAAAAAAGTCGCTCCACTACAAAGAGAAGAATATGATATGGTTCCTGTAGTGATTAAAGGACTTATAAAACCTAATGAAGGAAATGGATTAGAAGAATGGAAAGAGATAGTAGAAATAACTGAAATCATAGGAGTAAGTGCACCAACCTCTGAGTTGCCAACGAAGATTAAGTCTTCTCCGCAAGACCACACTTCTTCCTCTGAAGCAGATCAAGAAAAAGAAAATTAAATAAATTGCCAAAAGCACCTAAATATTCAAATTAAGAGATGATGCTGAAAATTAAAGATTTACACGCAAGTGTCGAAGGAAAAGAAATTTTAAAAGGTCTTAACCTGGATGTAAAAGCAGGAGAGATACATGCTATTATGGGACCTAATGGTGCGGGAAAAAGTACCTTGGCTAATATCGTTGCAGGGAAAGAAGAATATGAAGTTACCGGAGGAGAAATCCTTCTAGAAGGAGAGGATATAGATGAATTAGCAGCAGAAGAACGAGCACATAATGGTGTTTTTCTATCTTTTCAATACCCTGTAGAAATCCCTGGAGTTACCGTTACTAATTTCATGAAAACCGCTATTAATGAAACTAGAAAAGCACAAGGACTGGAAGAAATGCCAGCAAAAGATATGCTTAAAAAAATTCGGGAAAAATCTGAATTATTAGAGATCGACCGTAAGTTTTTATCCCGTTCACTTAATGAAGGGTTCTCTGGTGGAGAAAAAAAGAGAAATGAGATCTTTCAAATGGCTATGATGGAACCTAAGTTAGCTATCCTTGACGAAACAGATTCTGGACTTGATATCGATGCATTGCGTATCGTAGCAAATGGAGTTAACAAACTAAAAAGCCCAGAGAATGCTATTGTTGTTATTACACACTATCAACGTTTACTAGACTATATCGTTCCTGATTTTGTTCATGTATTATATGATGGAAAAATCGTAAAATCTGGCACCAAAGAATTAGCTCTGGAATTAGAAGAAAAAGGATACGACTGGATTAAGGAAGAAATAAATGCATAAGGCTATGGAGTTAAAAGAAAAATTAGTGTCTTCCTTTTTAGCTTTTGAAAACACAGTAGATGTAGATGCTCCTATACATGATATTAGAAGCCAGGCTATCAAAGTTTTTGAAGAAAAAGGGTTTCCTACCAAAAAAGAGGAAGCTTGGAAATACACTTCGTTAAATTCTATTTTAAAACATGATTATAGTATTTTTCCAAAGGAAGAAAATGCCTTAGATTTTAAGGATATAAAAAAGTACTTTATTCACGATATAGATACCTACAAGATTGTATTTATAGATGGCAAATATTCTTCTCATTTGTCAGAAACTACTCATGAAAAAATTGATGTATGTTTGATGTCTTCGGCATTAACACATGAGAAATATAAGCCTATTGTTGACAATTACTTCAACAAAATAGCTCGCCAAGATGGACTTACTTCTTTAAACACTGCATTTTCAAGAGAAGGGGCTTATATCTACATCCCTAAAAACAAATTAGCAGACAAACCTATACAGATTATACATTTCTCTACAGGAAAAGAATCTGCACAAATGCTACAACCACGTAATCTTATTATTGTTGAAGAAAACTCTCATGTACAGATTATTGAGCGTCATCAAAGCTTAACAGATAATCCAGTACTTACAAATTCTGTGACCGAGATTTTTGTAGATAAAAGAGCTGTGGTTGATTATTATAAAATCCAGAATGATAATCAAAATGCATCTTTAATCGACAATACCTATATCGATCAGCAATCACAAAGTCTTGCGTCGGTGCATACTTTTGCTTTTGGAGGAAATATAACAAGGAATAACCTTAATTTCTATCAAAAAGGAGAAGGTATTGATTCTGTACTTAATGGTATAACTATTGTTGAGGGTAAACAACATGTAGATCATAATACATTGGTTCATCATACCCAACCTAATTGTGAGAGTCATCAAGATTATAAAGGTATTTTTGACGAAAAAGCCACAGGTGTTTTTAATGGAAAAATTATTGTAAACAAAGAGGCTCAAAAAACAAATGCTTTTCAATCTAACAATAATATCTTGTTAAGCGATAAAGCTACAATCAACTCTAAGCCTCAATTAGAAATTTTTGCAGATGATGTAAAATGTTCTCATGGATGTACTATCGGTCAGTTAGACGATAATGCATTGTTTTATATGAGATCTAGAGGTATCGGAGAAAAAGAAGCAAAAGCCTTACTCATGTATGCTTTTGCAAATAATGTTTTAGAAAGTGTAAAAATACCTCAGCTCAAAAGTAGAATCAACAAGCTAATTGCCAATAAATTAAACGTTAATATCGGTTTTGATTTGTAAACTGAATGTTTTGATATAAAAAAAGGCCAAATCGATTTAGATTTGGCTTTTTTTATTTTGTATTGTTTTATTCTATCGCATTTACCATATTCTTTAAAAAGGTATTAAAATCTACTCCGGCATCTCCAATAAGTCCAAATCGTACAATTACCAAATCTTTAGAAGGAATAATAAATACACGTTGTCCTTGGTATCCATTAGCAGAAAACATATCCCTGGGTGCATCTGGATAAAATCCACCAGCATTTAACCAAAAATGACCTCCATAATCCCCTTCGGATGTTGGACTTGGAGTAGTCACATACTCGACCCAGGATGGATCAAAAATCTTAGTTCCATTCCAGTTTCCCCTATGAAGGTACAATAATCCAAACTTAGCCCAATCCCTTATTGTTGCCCAAGCATAAGAAGACGCTACAAAATTACCCGTCATATCCGTTTCTATAAGCATAGAATGCATTCCTATTTTATCAATAAACTCACGATAAGGGAAATCCAGATATTCTTGATGTGTATTAAACTGTTTCCTAAGAATTCCTGATAATAAATTAGAAGTTCCAGAGGAATAATACCAATTTTCATTAGGTTTATGTATAGCCTTTTTATGAATTTGGGGTGTCGTCATATCTCTCTCCAAGTATAACATTTTTGTAATATCAGAAATAGAACCATAATCCTCATCCCATTCGAGACCGCTATTCATCTGTAACAAATTGTTTATCGTGATCTCTTTTCTTTCGTCATTTTGCCACTCAGATACAGGAGCTTTGTCATTGATGTTTATTTTACCTTGTGTTTGTAAAACTCCATACATTGTACTAAGCACACTTTTGGTCATAGACCAGCCTAATACCATTGAGTTTTTATCAAAACCATCAATATAACGTTCAGCAATGATTTGATCTTTATAAAGTACAAGAACTGCCCTTGTTTTTTTTATATTTTCTCCATTCGTATCAAAAATCGAGGCAGCTGTTTGTCTTACCTTCTCATAGTCTATATTTTCAAATATCGTATCTTTTTGTGGTAAGTTTCCGTAAGGATATTCCAGATTCGTTTTTACAATAGTTCTATTCGGAGTTAAAAATGGTTTATTTTCATCAAATTCATCATCAATTAAAATGCTCCCCAACCCTTCTCGATAAATTGCCTTTCGTTCTTTAAACCCATATACATTCGCTATAGTATACTTATTATCGATATCTACTTCATCAGTCGCCAATCTTACATTAGGAACATCATGATCTGTTTTATCTGTGTATTCAAGACTTCTATGTCCAATAAAAATAGATGAACTCATATTTTTTGCAGAAAATCCAGAAATGATTTCAAGTTTTGGGTAATTCAGAATAACTACACCACAAATCCCTACAAATACAATAAGAAATACTATCCTAATAATTTTTTTAAATCGCTTCATATATAAAAGGGTTAAATCCATCTAAAAATAAACAATCCTACCTAGAAAACGCATATATAATAATTGGTATTAGTATTTTTGCAGAAACAAATTGCTATGCTAGATGTACAAAAGATACGACAAGATTTTCCAATACTTTCCAGACAGGTAAACGGGAAACCTTTGGTGTATTTTGATAACGCTGCCACCTCTCAAACACCACAAGTGGTCATCGATGCTATTGTTGATTATTATAGCAACTATAACGCTAATATTCACCGTGGAGTTCATACTTTATCTCAGGAGGCTACTGATGCCTATGAGATTGCTCGTAAAAAAGTACAGAAACATTTTAATGCAAAACATGCTCATGAGATTATTCTAACCTCAGGAACAACACATAGCATTAATATTGTAGCTACTGGTTTTTCTAATCTTCTTTCTAAAGGAGATGAAATTATCGTATCTGCTTTAGAACACCACTCCAATATTGTACCCTGGCAAATGCTTTGCGAACGAACCGGTGCTGTTCTTAAAGTAATTCCTATGAATGAAGAAGGGGAATTGGTGATGGACGCATACAATCAGTTGATTACTGATAAGACTAAACTTGTTTTTACCAATCATATTTCTAATGCTTTAGGGACAATAAACCCTATTGAAGAAATCATTAAAAAAGCTCATGATGTTGGTGCTGCTGTGTTGATCGATGGGGCACAATCCTGTCCTCATATCAAACCAGATGTTCTAGCGCTGGATGTAGATTTTTATGTTGCTTCTGCTCATAAACTTTGTGGACCAACCGGTGTAGGTTTATTATATGGAAAAGAAGAGTGGCTCAACAAGCTCCCTCCTTATCAAGGAGGCGGTGAGATGATAGACCAGGTGACCTTCGAGAAGACTACATACGCAGGACTTCCTCATAAATTTGAAGCTGGAACTCCAAATATCTGTGGCGGAATTGCATTTGGTGTAGCACTAGATTATATGAATAGTATTGGGTTTGAAAATATTGCAGCCTATGAAGAAGAATTATTGCACTACGGAACTCAAAAATTATTAGAAATCCAAGGATTAAAAATCTATGGAACATCCAAAAATAAAACATCTGTAATCTCTTTTAATCTAGAAAATATTCATCCTTATGATGTTGGTTCTATAGTTGACAAATTAGGAATTGCTGTTCGTACAGGACATCACTGTGCGCAACCTATTATGGATTTTTACAAAATCCCAGGAACAATAAGAGCCTCATTTTCATTCTATAACACCAAAGAAGAAATTGATGCTCTTGTAGAAGCTATCAAGAAAGCCCAAATAATGCTTTCTTAAAAACAGCCTTGTTTAAAAATATAGAGGGTCTTGGGAATCAAATGTTATCTCGTTAAAAAAACAATAAACTATAGCTGTACTACGTTTTAAATTCTATAATTTAACCTACCCCAATGCCTATGAAACCTAATTTTCTTTTTCTAAAATACTGTGTGTTTTTATTTTCAATAGTTCTTTTAGCCTCATGTAGTAGTGATGATTCTACAGAGACAGTAACTATTATTAACCCTCTTGATAATCCTTTTGATGGAATTCCTGCAGGAAACCCAAACGGAAATTTTCCTATCCCAGCTGAAGCATCCTTAGAAGATGTCTCTAATCCCACTACTATAGTTGGTGACGGTACTCCCGAAAGCTGTACAGGTCAGGTTTTTATTGATGCTGTGACCAAAGGAGGAAAAATCGTTTTTAATTGTGGCCCTGATCCTGTGACTATAACATTAAATCAACCTGCTAAAGTGTTTAACAATACAAGTCAAGAGATTGTTATTGATGGAGGAGGCTTAATTACTCTAAGTGGGAATAATCAGACTAGAATTCTATACATGAATACGTGTGATCAAAATCAGGTATGGACTACAGATCACTGTCAAAATCAGGATCATCCCAGACTTACGGTTCAGAACATCACATTTGCCAATGGAAATTCTACCAATGAAACAGAATATGATGGAGGAGGTGCTATCTGGGTTCGTGGAGGGCGTTTTAAAGCTGTAAACTGTAGGTTCTTTAATAACACTTGTGCTTCTGTTGGACCAGATGTAGGAGGAGGAGCAATTAGAGTCTTTAGCCAATATAATAACCTACCTGTATTTATTGTTAACAGTACTTTTGGCGGAAAAGAAGGTTTTGGAAACTCTGGATCAAATGGCGGTGCAATTAGTAGTATTGGCGTCTCATGGACTATCATCAATAGTCTTTTTTCTCATAATTCTGCTATTGGGAATGGAGGAAACCCTAGCCAATCCGGAACTCCCGGAGGAGGAAGTGGAGGAGCAATATACAATGATGGAAATACCATGACTCTCACGCTTCTTGGTTCTCATATAGAGGCAAATCAAGTTAATGATTTTGGTGCCGCTATATTTTTTGTTTCCAATGATCATTCTGGTAATGTTATCATCAATGAATCTACTATTCAAAATAATATTGGAGGTTCTTGGTATCCCTCTTATCCAGGAATTTCTGCACACGCAGATACCGATATAAGTGTTACAAATTCTACTATTACAGAATAAGAACACTATTCCTATACAATCTATTTACCAAAAAAGGCAACATTAAAGAATATTGCCTTTATAATTTAACATTTTTGAATTACCATACTGTTAAACACCTATAATTTTTGTTAAAGATTAAAACAAACTATGTTTTTTTCTCGTTTTATGAGTAAATTGATGTAATGCCTTATAGTATTCTGATAAACAAATAATTATGATGCATAAAGTTCAAAATATAGTAGTTCTAATGATGCTTTTTATTCTTTTTGAGAGTTGTATAAATTCTAAGAAAGAAAACAAAGAAGAAGATCATCAAGAAGAAATAGAAACTCCTGATCAAACTCAAAATGAAACCATTACGAGATGCAGTACAATGGAGGTACTCGAGAAACATATGGTTAGAACTCCTGGGTTACGATCTAAAATGGAAGCTATTGAAAAACAATGCGAAGCCTTTATTAAACTTCGAAAGACAGGTCGAGTCAACGTTACTGATACAATAGCTATACCAGCTATAGTTCATGTTATTTATAATACAGAAGATGAAAATATAAGCGAAGAACAGATTCGCTCTCAAATCGATGTACTTAACAAGGATTTTACCAAAACCAATACCGATATATCGCAAGTACCAGAAGAATTTGCAGAAATAGCCTCTACAGTTAATATTCATTTTTCATTAGATAGTATTATAAGAGTCTCTTCAACAAGGCCTTCATGGGGTACCGATGATCAAATGAAATTTTCTTCAAATGGTGGTTCTGATGTAATCACTCCAGAAACACATCTTAATATATGGGTCTGTGCTATTGGAGGAGGTATATTGGGATATGCACAATTCCCCGGGGATAGTGCATCAACCGATGGTATTGTAATTTCGCCACAATTTTTTGGAACTAAAGGGTTTGTTTCACCTCCTTTTGACCAGGGAAGAACAACAACTCATGAAGTAGGACACTGGCTTAATTTAAGGCATATCTGGGGAGACGGAAACTGTACTCAAGATGACTTTGTTGAAGATACTCCTGCATCCGATGGCCCAAATTTTGGATGTCCGGTATATCCATCTGTCCGTTGTAACTCAAATGATATCACTATGAATTATATGGACTATACAGATGATGCGTGTATGTATATGTTTACAGAAGGTCAAAAAGATAGAATGAGAGCCGTTTTTGCAGAAGGAGGACCAAGAGAAAGTTTTGTAAAACCCTCTGTTGTTAATTAAATATCCAATTTGGTATTTTTAAATAAAAAAAAGAATTTATATGAGTAAGTTCATGTTCTTTTTGAGCACCTTTTTTTTGTTTTCTTCATGCCAGGAAACGAAACGGGTATATATTGGCAGTACTTTGGTTGACTGTATAGGGGTAGCACCTCAAAAATGCATGTTATATAAAGAAAGTCTTGCCGATGAGTGGACTTATTTTTATGATGCTATTGATGGTTTTAAATATGAAGAAGGATATGATTATGAAATCGAAGTAAAAGTATCTAAAATAGAAAAACCTCCTGTCGATGGTTCTTCATTACAGTATACTTTTGTTAAAATGATATCAAAAGAAAAAAATCCAACTATAGCCCATAACGTACCGGTAAAAACTATACCAAATCAAGATATTATCATTACAAACATTGAATATCAAGCACACTCAAGAGGTTCATTTTTTCAAGTCAAAATTAATAAAGATCGCATTGAGAAAACTTCAGATAGAACCTTAAAAAATAGTGCTTCAAAAAATTGCTCAAAAGAAGATTGGAATACTATTCTTTCCCTTTTGGAAACTATAAATATCGATCAGATTAATACGTTAAGCCCACCAACGGAAAAACGATTTGTAGATGGTGCACTACAAGCTCAACTAAAGATTATCTCTTCAACCAGGGCATATACTTCTAATAGCTTTGATCATGGCAGTCCTCCCAAAGAAATACAACAATTAGTTAATACTATACTATCATTGGCAGAAAGTATTGAATAGCAACAATTCTTGTCGTACTTTTGTTGAAAATTTGCAAGAATGACGATACAAGAAATTCAGGAAGAGATTGTGGATGAGTTCGGTATGTTTGAGGACTGGATGCAACGATATGAATACATGATCGAGCTGGGAAAATCACTTCCTCTTATTGAGGAAAAATACAAAACCGAAAATAATATCATTAAAGGATGTCAAAGTAAAGTATGGGTACATGCCGAAATGAAAGATGATAAAGTCGAATTCACTGCTGATAGTGATGCTATCATAACCAAAGGTATTATCGCCATACTAATTCGTGTTTTTTCTGGTCAGCATCCCTCTGCTATTATTAATGCAGATACAGATTTTATTGACGAAATTGGCTTAAAAGAACATTTGTCGCCAACACGAGCAAACGGTTTGGTAAGTATGATTAAGCAATTAAAAATGTATGCTATTGCATATCAAACACAACTAAATTAATCCTTTTTTGTCAGGCTTAGCCTGTCGAAGTCGACTAAAAAATAATGAAAATGAGCGAAATCACTATAGATACTAATGAACTAGGAGAAAAAATTGTAAGAGTACTAAAAACAATTTATGATCCAGAAATTCCTGTTGACATATATGAATTAGGACTAATTTATGATGTCTTTGTTAATGAAGATCATGATGTAAAAATCCTCATGACGCTTACATCTCCCAACTGTCCGGTTGCAGAATCTCTTCCTCAGGAAATACAGGAGAAAGTAAAATCTCTAGATGCGGTCAATGATGTAGAAATGGAATTAACTTTTGATCCACCGTGGTCTCAAGATCTTATGAGTGAAGAAGCAAAATTAGAATTAGGAATGCTTTGATTTGATTTTACGTAACTTTCTAAAATAGGAAAATGAGTCCTGAACATTATAATAAATTAGAAAGAATGTATCTACAAGCTAATATTAACACCGAATTGTATGATACTACCAAAGTCAAAATTTCTGAAGAAATAGCTCAAATTGAACTAGAAATTTCAGAACAATACTTCCATGCTCTGGGAGCTATACATGGGTCTGTCTATTTTAAATTACTTGATGATGCTGCTTTTTTTGCTGTAAATTCGATTGTAACAGATGTTTTTGTTCTTACGACTTCGTTTAACATTAATTTGGTGAGACCTGTCAACAAAGGAATTATTACAGCTATAGGAAAAGTAAAATTTAAGTCTAGAGGTCTATTTGTTGCAGAATCTATATTATACAATGAAGATGGAAAAGAAATTGCATTTGGAACTGGAAATTTTGCAAAAAGCAAAATAGAATTATCAGAAAAAATAGGATATCAATAGCCCTATAAAAGAACAAAAAAATAATGCGATGGCTGAAGAGATTGTAAATAGAGTTGCCAATAACAAAAACCTAATCACCTTTGATTTAGAAGATTACTATCCTGAAGGTAATCGAATACTTTTTGATATTAAAGATTGGCTTTTTGAAGGTCTACTTTTAAGAGAAAAAGAGTTTAGAAAACATATTGCAGAACATGATTGGAGTCAATACCAAAATACTTATGTTGCACTCTCATGTTCTACAGATGCAATTATACCTGGTTGGGCTTATCTGCTTTTGACCAGTGCTGTACTACCTTTTGCAAAAAAAGTTGTTGTTGGGTCTTTAGAGAATCTTGAAACCATACTTTATAATGAAATTATAAATACTCTTGATTTTTCAGAATATCAAGATAAGCTTCTTATCATAAAAGGCTGTGCCAATAAACCTGTTCCTCAAGGCGCATATATTTCTTTAATTCAAAAATTACAGCCTATTGCTAAAAGTATAATGTACGGAGAAGCATGTTCATCTGTCCCTCTATACAAAAGGAAATAAGCCTTTTTGTCTGTTAATTTTGTCTTTTATCGAAAAGTACTGGTAAGATATCTTCAACTCATGGCAAAAATCGTTACTTAAAATATATTTGCCAACATAAATTTTTATCCAGATTATTTATCTTGGTTAAGTTACCCCTCTTAACTAAAGTGATCATCTGATCAAAAATCTTAAAACTATCTATATCAAATGAAAAAAACATTTTTAACAGTCGTGCTATGTATTAGTGCTACAATGCTATTTGCACAAGAAGAAGAAAAAAAAGACGATGCTCCAAAAGAAGGTTGGACCAGAGGCGGAAACATTAGCTTTTTATTTAATCAATCTGCTTTTAATGCAGAATGGCTTGGAGGAGGTACCTCTAACATTGCAGGAAATTTATCGCTGTCCTATGATTTTAATTATCGTAAAGGAGACCTAACCTGGGACAATAAGGTTCTTGCAGATTATGGTTTAACAAAAATTAAAGACCAGGAATTTACCCGTAAAACCAATGATCGATTCGAATTTAACTCTTTGGTAGGTAAACAAATTAAAGAATCATTATGGTATTACTCTTTTTTCTTAAACTTTAGAACACAATTTGCTCCTGGATATGTATTTGGAGAAGAACCTGTACTGGATGCAACTACCGGAGATGTTATTGGTACAAGAGAAACCAGAACAGAAACAACACATATTTTCTCTCCTGCTTATTTACAATTAGGTCCTGGTATGTTATGGAAAAAAAGTGACAACCTAAAGGTAAATATCGCTCCTGCAACAGCTAGATTCATTTTTGTTGATGGCGATTTTACTGATGTAGGGAATGATCAAGCAGCAATTGATGCATTTAATGACGCCGGAGGATTTTTTGGAGTTGACGCCAATGACTCTTTTCGTTTTGAGTTTGGAGCTGCACTTAATGGGTATGCTAAATTTGAAATTATGAAAAATGTATCAATGGAGAATATTTTAAATCTATATTCTAATTACCTTGAAGATCCACAAAATGTTGATATTGATTATACTGCAAATATTGTAATGACGATCAACAAGTATTTGTCAACAAACTTAACTTTTCAAGCCATCTATGATGATAATGCCATTGGAGCATTTCAGATTAGAGAGGTATTCGGGTTAGGTGTAAATTACGGTTTCTAAAAGAGAAAAACCTATTATAAAAAAAGCGTGCTTTTATAGAATAAAAGCACGCTTTTTTATATGTTTATTGTTTATCTATCTCACTACTAGATATCATTTTCATATGAAATTCCTGTTCATCTTCTCCAGTGATGTTAAATCCAATACGTTCATATAAATATTTTGCTGGATTTTGTTTTAATACTTTTAATGTTAGATTCTTATGAGAAGTTTCAGCCTTTATGGCCAAATCTTTAATTAAGCGCTTTGCTATTCCTTGACCTTGATATTTGGGCAATACCTGTATTTGTAATATTTCTATTGTTTTTTCCGTTTCTATACACTTCAATAAACCAGCCCTCTCAGTTGATTTTAAAATCAGGTAAGCACTATCGTAATGAAAGTTTATTCTAGATAAGTGCTCTTCATCAGACAAATAGATGCCGGCTTTTTCTAAATGTTCTACCATGGTCAATTTTCTCAAGTGAAGAAGAAAGTTTTTATCTTTCTCTTTTGCTTTTACTAATTTTAATTCTTTCATAAAAGATCGTATTACCAAACGAATATACTTCTATTCCTTAAAAAGCAAGAGCGAGGATAACAAAAGTACCTCGCTCCATTTCAATATATTATTTGTTTAGCGGTTTATTTTGAACGATCCTCTGCAGCAGGGATTCTTCTTTTAGGCTTTTTATCATTTTCTTTTAGCGTTTTCATAACCTCTCCTATTGCACTATCAAGCTGCACATCCATACCCTGAGCATCTTTACCTGGATCTTCTGGAATATGAATATCTGGTTCTACACCATGTCCTTCTGCGAACCATGTTCCATCTGGATTATACATTCTAAACGTAGGTACGGTAACATACCCTCCATCGATTAATTCTGGTGCTCCCGAAATCCCGATCAACCCTCCCCAGGTTCTTGTGCCAATAAGTGGTCCAATTTTTCTTTTCTTGAAATAATCAGGAAAAGCATCTCCTCCACTACCACTCCATCCATTGATAAGCATTGCTTTAGGTCCATAGTGTCCTCTTGGAGGCCATGCCCAGTCATTACCTTCTCTTACTTTATAGTAACTTAATAATGGCCTGTTTAAAAGCTCTACAAATCGATCAGGAATTTGACCTCCATTATTAAATCTTTCATCGATAATTAATCCATCTTTATGATGTTGCGCATAGAACATTCTAACCAATTCTTCTTGTCCGTCTATTCCCGTACTAGGCACATAGATATACCCTATTCGTCCTCCTGATTTTTCCTCAACATATTTTCGTTTTTTCTCGATCCAGGCAAGGTTTCTAAGCCTTGCTTCGCTTTTTATAGGACGAACAAGATAACGCCTAGCATTCTTGCCATCTGGTGTTTTACTAACCTCAATCTCTATGGTTTCATCTGCTTTTCCTTCTAATGCAACAAAAGGATCTGCATAATCTGTTAGTTCTATTCCGTTAACACGTAACACATAATCACCTTCCTCTACTATAACTCCAGGTTTTTTAAGTGGAGATTTTACCTCTGTATCCCAGGGAGCAGGTTCAATGATCTTTTTTATTCTGTATTTACCTTGATCCATTTCCCAGTCAACACCTAGATATCCAGTAGTTTTATTTGGGCTTCTTTTTACATCTCCACCACCTCTGTATGTATGGGAAGCATTCAATTCTGCAATTAGCGCGCCTGTTATTTTATTCAGATCATTTCGACTTGCTGCATATTCAATCAAAGGTTCATACTTTCTTTTCATCGCATTCCAATCCAGTCCGTGTAAGTTTTTATCGTAGAAAAAATCTCTTTCCAATCGCCATATATCTGTAAAGATTTGTTTCCATTCTTCTTTTGGGTTTACCGTCATTTCCATCTTAGAGGTATCTATTTTGTCCTCTAGTGACTGATCTTTAGCTACCTCTATGACACCCATTTTTCCTTCACTGGATACTAATATGTTATTTCTATCAAACGAGAGTTCGTAATCTTCTACATTCTCCATAATGGTCTTCTCCTCATCCTCTTTAAAATCATAATACTTTAATACAGATTTTTCTTCTTTAGATCCAGTTCGGGGATGTTTTAAGAAAATGATTTTATCTTCTGCCGCACTTATTCTTCCCGTATTTCCTAATTCTACCGGTAAGATTATCATTCTTGATTCTATTCCTTCAAAATCTATAACTACTGGTTTTTTATCTTTATCATCATCCTTCTCTTCTGTCTTCTTCTTTTTATCCTTGTTTCCTTCTTTTTTATTTTCTTCTTCCTGTATGGCAACCTCATCATTTTTAAGTTCGATAGGGTGTATCGCATCTTTGGTAAGTGGTATAATTCCTATTTTGGTTGCATTAGGATAGGTCCAGCTATTATCAAAATCACTATATACAGGGTCAAATACACGGTCTGTTGTACAATAGATATAGTTGTCGTCTGCAGAAAAAACAGGATTACTATCGTTATAAAAAGCAGAAGTTATAACATGTTTTTCCTTTTTTTCTACAGCATATATAACAATATGCTGATTTCCGTTTTCATGAGAATTTGCATAAGTCACGTATTGACTATCACTGGACCAGCTTACTGAGAATTCTGACAACCCTCCTTGAAATAATTGATTTTCCTGATCTATAGCCTCAATTGTTTTATTAGTAACGTTGGCTAACTTTATATGCATTTCCTGATCTATAAAAATCAGTTTTTTGCTATCTGGAGACCAGAATAACTGGTACCTAAAACCAGGACCTTGAGTGGCTATTTGTTTTTCTGAATTAGTTTTTAGGTCTCTGATCATTAACTCATATTCACCTGTTTTATCACTCCAATATGCAATGTATCTTCCGTCTGGAGACCAACTAGGATATCGCTCTGCAACACCACTGGTGCGTGTTAGGTTTTTGGTAACTCCATCTTTTCTTGGCACCGAAAAGATATCACCTCTAGCAGCTACAACGATCCTGTTACCATCAGGAGCAATTCGTATATTTTGTATGTATTTTTCTGCTTTTTTTACCTGAGGTTTTAATGCTGTAAAATCTCCAATAGCACTTATTGATATTTCTTTTGTCGCTTTTGTTGTTACGTCGAGAAGAAATAATTTACCTCCGGCTTCAAAAACGATTTCGGTTTTTCCTATTGAAGGTCTCTCGATATCAAATTCATCAAAAAAAGTGACTTGCTCATGTTGTTTTGATTGTAGATTATATTTCCAAATATTGAACTTTTTAGAAGCATCCTTATCCGAAAGATAATAGAGATCATCATTATTCCACATTGGTAATTCATCATTACTATCATTCTTAGTAATGTTTTCAGAAGTCAACGTTTTAAGATTAAAAAGATAAATATCAGAAGCCATTCCTCCTCGATATCGTTTCCAATTTCTGCTAAGCCTGGACTTATCAGTCATAGCAACAAGTTCTCCATTGGTATGTATATCCAATTCTTCAACTTTGCTTATAGGCATTGATATTGGTAATCCTCCTTGAATTGATATCTTGAATGCTTTAGCAAATCGCTGTTTTCCACTCTTCATTCTCGAAGTGTATATTAAAAACTTACCATCTTTGGTCCAACCTTTAATGTTGTCTGGCATTCCGTGAGTAGTTACTCGTTTTGGAATGCCTCCTGTTACAGGAATAGTATAGATGTCGGTATTACCATCATAGTTGGCGTTAAATGCAATAGTTTTACCATCTGGAGAAAATTTCCCCATAGTTTCTCTTCCTTCTTTTGTTGTTAAGCGATGAGCTGTACCTCCTTGCTTAGTAACAATCCATAAATCATCAGCATATGTAAAACATATATGAACCCCCGATACATCTGGGTATTGTATCATTTTTGCAGGTAGCTGGCTATAGTTTACGTTTGAGAATAAGCATAATATGATAAATAATGCAATACTCTTCATGAGATTTTTCATAATATGAACGTTTTTGTGATTGATATGTGTTATTTGTTTAGACCTATAATTACTTAAAATGTTACATCAAATGAACTGATTATTAACTTGTTCTATTTGCCTGTCACAAGATCAAAAATATCCCAAAACATCTTCTCATTTTATAATATTTTGACACATTAACCTACCGTTAACGTTAATAGAGTGTACAATTACCAAATAATAAGGGGTTGATTTGTTAATGTTAATAGATAAGTGAACCAAGATAAATATTCTGGTATGACGTTAACATAAAAGCAATTTTCTATGGATTTTTTAATGAATATTTTTGATTTGAAAAAGCTTGGGACATACCGTATATTTGCACCAGCCCCTGCAATAGAAGAGCAAATGAGAGGATTTTTTTTAACTGTTTCAATTCTTTTTTTAATAACAGATACTTCTGGCCAGGAAAAAGAAAAAACAAAACGTCTGGACTCCATCCAGGTGGACTTAAAACGATCTCTGGATAGTATTTTAAAAAACACCACAAACGACCTGAATATCATTGTTTTAAAGCAAAAACTAAAAGAAATTACTCCTAAAAAACCAAAAGAAGAACATATTGGATGGAAAAATAAGGCAAACTTCTCTTTACTTTTTAATCAATCTGCCTTTAATTTTGATTGGCAGGGAGGAGGAACATCTAATATCGCTGGAAATGTTGCCTTAACCTATGAATTCAATTATAAGAAAAATAGCTTGACCTGGGACAACAAAATGATTTCGGACTATGGTCTTACTTTTTTAAGAGGAGAAGATTTTCCTAGAAAAACGAATGATAGGATAGAATTTAACTCAAGGCTTGGACAAAGAATTGGAAAAGGCTTTTGGAATTATTCGTTGTTTATCAATTTCAGATCTCAATTTGATAAAGGATATCGATTTACAAAAGATCCTGATACCGATGAAACTATTCGTATCGAAGAAACCCACTTCTTTTCTCCAGCATTTATACAAGTTGGTCCCGGTATATTATGGAAAAAAAGTGATAATCTAAATGTAAATATTGCTCCCGTGACATCTCGTATGATATTTGTGGATAAAGAATTTACTAATGTTGAAGGGTACGAAGATGGGGATTATTTTGGTGTTGATGGAGGTGAAAGTTCTCGTTTTGAATTTGGTGGTTCTTTAGCCGCTTATGCCAAATTTAAAATGTTGAAAAACGTAACTATGGAACAGCTTCTCAATCTCTACTCTAATTATATAGAAGATCCAGAAAACGTTGATTTGGATTATACTTTAAATCTTAATTTACAAGTCAATAAATACATCACCGGAAGTTTTGTCTTTCAATCCATTTATGATGATAATGCGGCCAGTGGATTTCAGATTCGAGAAGTAATTGGATTAGGTCTTAAATATGAATTTTAGACGTGTGCCATTTACATTTTGAATGTACCGAATAAAATACTCTTTCACAGTACGTTCAAAATATAACTGATATTATTCTTCCATAATCTCTGGATACAAAAAGTTATTATACGGGAACCGGGTGACATGAATATCTCTTACTTCTTTATATACCCGATTTCTAAAATCATCTATATTTTCTTTATGTATTGCAGAAATAAATAAAGCATTATCTCCTATTCTACTCATCCAAGTTTGTTTCCATTCTTCCAAAGTATAATGTGCTTTGGTTCTTTCGGTAGTTAGGTCATCATCATCTATCGTTTGATGTTGATAAGAATCAATTTTATTAAAAACCATGATAGTGGCCTTATCTCTGCAATCAATCTCACCAAGTATCTTATTCACAGATTCTATATGGTCTTCAAATTGAGGGTGAGAGATATCTACTACATGAAGTAATAAATCGGCTTCTCTAACTTCGTCTAAGGTACTTTTAAAACTTTCCACAAGTTGGGTTGGTAGCTTTCTAATAAACCCAACAGTATCACTAAGTAAAAATGGAAGGTTCCCGATAACTACTTTTCTAACCGTAGTATCTAATGTGGCAAACAATTTGTTTTCTGCAAATACTTTACTTTTGGCTATAACATTCATCAAAGTAGATTTACCAACGTTGGTATATCCTACTAAAGCAACTCGAACCAATTTACCACGGTTTCCTCTTTGTGTAGCCATCTGTTTATCAATAGTTACTAATTTCTTTTTAAGTAAAGAAATTCTATCTCTAACAATCCTTCTATCAGTTTCTATTTCTGTTTCTCCAGGACCACGCATTCCAATACCTCCTCGTTGTCTTTCTAAGTGAGTCCATAGACCCGTAAGCCTGGGAAGTAAATATTGATATTGTGCCAACTCAACCTGAGTTCTTGCATAGCTTGTCTGTGCACGTTGTGCAAAAATATCAAGAATCAAGTTTGTTCGATCAATGATTTTGGCTTTCAGAATACGCTCTATATTGCGTAATTGACCTGGCGATAATTCATCATCAAAAACTACAGTTCCAATTTCATGCTGCTCAACATAAGCCTTTACATCTTCCATTTTACCACTACCTATAAAAGTTTTGGAATTGGGCATATCCATTTTTTGGGTAAATCGTTTTACCACTTCTCCTCCGGCAGTATAGGTAAGAAATTCTAATTCATCCAAAAATTCTTCAAGCTTTTCCTCATCTTGGTTTTTGGTTACAATTCCTATTAAAACCGTTTTTTCGTATGCTATTTCCTTCCTTTCTAACATTAGCTACCTTATCTTCTATATCTTAATTTATTATATTGTGCTTTTAATCAAGTGTACAAAAGTACAATAATAATATACTCAGAAGTCTACAATCCAAAAGGTTTCTTAGAAAATTAAATCCTATGGCCAATACATATTATTTCAATAAAAAATCTACAAATCATTATACCGTAGCATTTTATAATCTTGAAAACTTATTTGATACTAAAGATGATCCACATACTCTGGATGAAGATTTCTTGCCAGATTCTGAAAAACAGTGGAATCGAAGTCGATATGAAAAAAAAATATTTAAACTTGGAACTGCTATTTCCAACATCGGATTTTCTAAAACGAGAAAAGCTCCTATCCTTGTTGGCGTAGCCGAAGTTGAAAATAAAAGTGTTCTCGAAGACCTGGTTAACTCTAAACATTTAAAAGGAAAAAACTATGGTATTGTTCATTATGATTCTCCCGATGAACGAGGTATTGATGTAGGTTTACTATATCAAAAACAATATTTTGAAGTTACTAATTCTGAAAGTGTTCAGGTTTTGGTTGACAATGAAAATGGGATGAGAGATTATACTCGAGATATTTTATGGATTACAGGAAATTTAAATAATGAACAGATTCATGTTTTAATAAATCATTGGCCCTCGCGAAGAGATGGTGCCGAAACTACTGCTTATAAACGAATCGTTGCTGCCGAAAGAAATCGTGAAATTATTGATCAGATCACTGCTGAGGATCCTAATGCAAAAATCATTATTATGGGAGATTTTAATGATGACCCATCTAGTCAAAGTGTAAAAAATCACTTGGTACAACATGATCTTTTTAATCCCATGGAGCAACTCCTTACTCGATATAGCGGTAGTACCAATTATAGGAATCAGTGGAATTTATTTGATCAAATTATTTTCAGTCATAATTTCCATAAATATGAAAAAGGAAAACACAGCTTCTCTGATGCAGCCATATTCGATGATGATTTTCTAAAAATCTATAAAGGCCGATATAAAGGAAACCCTTTTAGAACTTATATTGGACGAAAATACATAGGTGGATATAGTGATCATTTTCCTGTGTATATAAAACTAAGGCTCAATTAAGATTACAAAAGAGGGGATTTTAACCCGCTGAAAATAGCCGAAAAAGAGTGTTAATATCATTCTAAATTATAATAGCCAAATTGTTTAAAAACGAGACACCTTGATCAAAATTGATCAAGGTGTCTTGATTATATAAAAAGGATTCTGTACTCCTTTCTACAAAATAATTTCATTGGTTTAAAACAAAATGTTTTTTTAGCATCAATTTCTAATTATTCTCAATGTCTTTTCTCTTTGCTCATAATTAATTTTAACAAAATACATCCCAGACTCAAGATTGGCCGTATTTAATTCTACCTCTTTTGAGTTGGATTGAACTAGAATAGTTTTTAATACTACTCCAGAAATGTTTATTAAACTAACACTAGTCCCTTTGGATATATCCTCTCCTTTAATGACTAGTTTATCCTGAACGGGATTATTAAATGTTTCTACACTAAAGGCTGTCAATGGTAGTGTGCCCTCACAATTAGGAGCAGCGGTCTCTTTACTAAAATAAATAGTAAAACCTCCTGTTTTAGAAACTAACACAAAATTACCTGTATCTACCGTTGTCCAATACGCACCATCCAATCCTGTAAATCCAGAATCTGTAATTGTAATTGATGGTTTCGTAGTATTAAAGTTTTGTGTGATTTTTGGTAATAGATTAATATACCAATCGGGAATACCGTTATTGGTACCTAAAGAAAACTGGTATAATCCGTTATTCGCAAGATCCCAATTTATAGTAAAATTAGTAGCGTTATCTAGATTTGGGCCTCCATTACCTATAACATATATATTCTCGAATGCAGAATTAATAGCCGGTAACGCCTCAGTAGTTGGTGTTCCAAAAGCACAACTCACACCACCATTGCCATCGGTAACATTAATCGTTGTGGTCTTTGTTCCAGTTTTACTTCCATCACTTACTGTTAATATTGCAGTATACTTTCCAACAGTAATATATTCATGTACTACAGTTATACCTGATCCGGTATTTCCATCTCCAAAATCCCAAGTATAGGTTAATGTATCTCCATTTGCATCTGAAGATGCAGAAGCATCAAAACTTACTGTCACAGGTGCAATGCTTAAAGTTGGTGTAGCTGTAAAATCAGCCACTGGTGCTATATTGCTATCAGATACTACAATATCTTGATTAACAGGAACATAAGTATTTGTACCATCACTCACCGTTAGGCTTACTGTATATGTTTTGATCTCTGTAAATGTTACTTTTGGAGTAGCTAATGTTGATGTTTCACCATTCCCGAAATCCCAGGCATAGGTAATTGAATCTCCATTTGGATCTGAAGAAGAAGTGCCATCAAAAGACACCTCTAATGGAGCAACACCCATTTCTGGAGTAACTGTAAATGAAGCTATTGGTTCTTGTGATGGTTCTCCGCCACAATTTGGTGGTGTGCTAAATTGCATTTTGGTATCAAAATCTGTATTTGTATTGATCACAATATCTTTCAATATTAATTCTTCTCCTACAGACGATGTGATTCGTAACTGCATTGGAGATTCAATACCTGCTGGTTCTATAAAAAAGTTAAATAACTTACGTTCTACATTAACCCATGCATTATCTTTAAGATATTCCATTTTTGATACTGCATGTTTGAGATCACGAAACTGAATTGCAGTCCAATATTTTGTAGATCCTGATTTAAAATTAACTTTAATTGTTTTACTAGCTGCTAATGGACATGGAACGAATTTCCAGATAATAGGTACTCGTCCATCTATTGGATTTGCAACTTCAGAAAATGCCTGCTGTGTTAAATCTACATCACCTGGTTTACATTCTGGACAACGATCTACTACTTTTACAATAGTTTTGCCGAGAGAACCGGTTATCTCTAGACAAGCTCCACAAGCATTACTACCATCATAATCTGTATTGTTTAATGCACAATGCATAAAATCATCTGCTGCTACTGGAAGCGAGCAATTTCCTCCTTCGCTTCCTGCTACACCTCCATAAAAAGTAGCTTCTCCAGATTTTATACTGTCATTACATTGCGCCACGCAATTTACATAGCATGATACATATGCTATAATAATTAAAAATTTAAGTTTCATAGTTAAGGTTTTAAAAGTGAGTTAATATCCTCTTAGGTTATTATAAAATATCCTATACCTTATACAACTATAAAACTGTATTCATATTTTACTTTAAGAATTCAATCCATACAATTAAACAATAATATATATTATCCTTCCTCAAAAATTTAACCTTCCTTCGCCTATGATTCCGGTAGAAAAAGTATCCCAGCAAAGATCACAAGTATTGTCCAACCAAACCTCGGCCTCTGAGACTATATCAGAAGCTCCTACAGCAAATTGTACCTGATCTGAGTCCAATATTATCAAATAGTATCTTTTTAGGTACCACCCATCTTGACCTTGTAGTTGAATAAATGCATTTCTTAATTCAACCCACGCTACATCTTCTTTAGGTAAATTAGTTTTTATAAGATAATAATCCCATCCGCCTTCTCGATCATCTCCTTCGTTATCCAAAATAACATTGATGTCGTAGTACTCTCCTTTATTGGTATTAAAACCTACATGAGCTTTCACTTTGCCATCAGTATCATTATCTTTTTTTGTCCCGGTATAGTTCCATATCCTGTACAACAATTCTGTACCCGAACCTTTATTATCACTCTTATTATTGGTTAAATACACCGCTACGGCTTCATTAAATTTTGTAGACGCTTGTTCCTCGCTTAAATCTCCATCAAAGCTCATATGTAATAACGGACTTATTGTTTCTAATTCAGCTTCATCTATAATTTTATCACTGTTTCCTGTTGTACTCATAAAACCTGCCTGGTCATTTGTATTTATAAACTCTGTAACCCCGTCGGGTTGTTCGCACGATACAATAAGCAAAACACCTAAACTAATCCAAACCATCTTTTTAAAACCCCCAAGCTTTTTCATTTATTCTATGTATTTAATTCATAATATTTTCTGGATATGAATTAGTGTAAAACATGTTCCCCAACACGATAACTAAACTCCATACAAAAATCTATCTTATAAATATAAATTATTGATAATCAAATACAAAGGGTATAAAATCCTATTTCACCAGGGTGGTTTTACCCTTTTTAAAAACGTCTTTTTCACCCTTTACTTTTTATTCTTCATTTGGCTTAATGTCTTCTATATGTTTAAATCTCTAGGTTTCAGATAAATTCAATAACAGAAAAATTACTTGTTAAAGTTTTTTTAACATAGTAAGAATGATCAAATCGATCTAATGCCATACCTTGCGTAACGCAAAAAATCACACAAACAAACTAATAGTCATGAAATTAAAATTACTTTTAATTCCATTTGTCATCTCTTGTTTTTTAGGGGCTCAAAATGGATTTACGCAGTCTGTATTTATTAATGAAATTCACTACGATAATGCAAGTACAGACGTAGAAGAAGCAATAGAAATCGCAGGGGTTGCAGGAACAGATCTTTCTGGTTGGAGCATTGTTTTGTATAATGGATCAAACAATTCTGTTTACAATACAATATCAATTTCTGGAATGCTTCCTGACCAACAAAATGGTTTTGGAACCTTAGTAGAAATTCTTCCTGTGAATGGATTACAAAATGGTTCTCCTGACGGGATCGCCTTAGTAGATAATAATAATGCTGTAATTCAGTTTCTAAGTTATGAAGGCGTTATAACAGCAGTTGACGGTCCTGCAGCTGGGGTAACAAGTACAGATATTGGAGTATCAGAATCTAGTAGTACAAGTGTAGGTGCTTCTTTACAATTATCAGGAGCCGGCACAGTAGCATCAGAATTTATTTGGGAAACTACACCTACAAACACTTATGGAGCAGTAAACACAAATCAAACTTTTGGAACACCAGTTATCGTTCCTGTAATTAATGAGTTTTTATTTAACCATACAGGATCAGATACAGACGAATTTGTAGAGATATTGGCTGGATCAGAAACTGATCTAAGTGAATATTGGATATTAGAAATTGAAGGAGATAGTAATGCTTCTGGAACTATAGATGAGGTAATACAACTTGGGACTACCGATGTTAATGGATACTTCACTACTCCATTTGGTAGTAATACTTATGAAAACGGAACTGTAGCGTTACTTCTTGTAAAAAACTTTACAGGAAATCTAGGGCAAGATCTTGATACCAATGATGATGGTATTTTGGATATTACACCTTGGGAAGAACGTATAGATGACATCGGAGTTAATGATGGTGGTGCATCAGATCTTAATTATGCTACCGTTACATTATTGCAATCTTTTGATGGAAATTCATTTACTGTTGGTGGGGCTTCAAGGTTTCCAAACGGTCAAGATACCGATGTTGTAACTGAATGGACTAGAAATGATTTTGATGGGAGTGGATTACCTAGTTTTCCAGCAGCTATTGCAGAACCGGGAGAAGCAGTTAACACTCCTAATCGCGAAAACGTTGTTATTGACAATGTTGATCCAACCGTATTAGTAATCAACGAAATTGACGCAGATACAGATGGATCTGACGTTCTGGAATTTGTTGAATTGTTTGACGGCGGAGCAGGAAATACTTCTTTGGACGGGCATATATTAGTATTCTTTAACGGTTCTAATAACCAAAGTTATGCTACCTATGACTTAACTGGTTCTACAACCAATGCTAATGGATATTTTGTTATCGGAAATGCTGATGTTGCCAATGTAAGTATAACATTTCCTGGTAATGGATTACAAAATGGAGCTGATGCGGTAGCGTTGTATAAAACAGAAGCTACTAATTTTCCTAACGGAAGTGCCGTAACTACTGAAAACTTAATTGATGCTATTGTATATGACACTAACGATAGTGATGATATAGAATTATTGGTCTTATTAAATGCTGGAGAACCTCAGGTAAATGAGGATGAAAAAGGAGATAAGGATTTTCAATCTTTACAACGTTTTCCTAATGGAACGGGAGGATTAAGAAATACAACTTCATATACACAAGCTATTCCTACTCCAGGAGCAGCTAATACAAATGCAACAGAGGTTGTCAATCTTATTATTAACGAATTGGATGCAGATACTCAAGGTTCAGATGCATTGGAGTTTGTAGAATTATATGATGGTGGAACAGGAAATACTTCTCTTGACGGGTATGTATTGGTAAATTATAATGGAAGTAACAATACAAGTTATAATGCTATCGATCTGGATGGATTCTCTACAAATGCCGAAGGATATTTTGTAATTGGAAATGCAGATGTTGCCAATGTTGGACTAGTGGTACCAGGAAATTCTTTCCAAAACGGTGCTGATGCTGTAGTCTTATATTTTGGTGACGCTACCAGCTTTCCTAACGGAACAGCAGTTACCACAGAAAATATCATCGATGCCATTGTGTATGATACAGATGATAATGACGATGCAGAGTTGTTAGTATTACTAAATGCAGATCAACCACAAGTTAATGAGAACGCAAATGGAAGTAAAGATGGTGAATCCCTGCAGAGAGTACCCAACGGACAAGGAGGCGCTCGTAATACAGATTCTTATGTAGCAAAAGCTCCTACACCAGGTACTGATAATGATGGTGTTATTGTAACACCAGGTGAACCTGTAACTATTGCTGAAGCCAGAGCACTGGCAGAAGGCACTCCTGTAACTATTGCCGGAGTATTAACGGTTACCGATAGTTTTAATGGCCCTGCATTTATACAAGATGCTACAGGTGGTATTGCCGTTTTTGATGATCTGGTACAAGCAGACGCTAACATAAAAGTTGGAGATTCTGTTACAATAACAGGGGTCAGAGCTGCTTTTAATGATCAGATTCAGATCAGTTCTGTAGCAGAAGTAGTAAATAACGGTCTTCCGCAGAATCCTATTACCCCTTTAGACATTACGCTTACAGAACTTGCAAACCATCCAGGTGAACTTGTTCGTGTTCTTAATACCACCTTTCCAAATCCAGGTGATCTTTTGTTTGGAAACGCTAACTTCACGCTTACTGATGCTAGCGGAAATGGAGAATTACGTATCGACAATGACGTAGCTTCTGTGGTAGGAAAAGCACAGCCTGCTACTTGTTCAGAAATCACAGGAGTAGTGGGACGTTTTAGAGAATTCTTCCAATTGTTACCAAGGCAAGAATCTGATATTCCTTGTGCAGTAGAATTTATTCCACCTGGAGACACCGTAGGTTTCCCAAAAGAAGACACTTTTGATGTTGTAACATGGAATATCGAGTGGTTTGGTGATGAAAATAACTCACCAGTAGGCCAAAACCCTATGTCTGATGCTATCCAAAGAGATAGTACTGCTACTGTGTTAAGAAAATTAAATGCTGACGTATACGCAGTAGAAGAGATTGCTGATGACGCCTTGTTTGGTGAATTGGTAGCACAATTACCTGGTTATGATTATATTCTGTCTGATGCCGTCTCTGGGCCTGGCTCTGGTAGAGTATCTCAAAAAGTTGGGTTTATTTATAATACTGAAACTGTTTCTGTAGTAAAAACCAGAGCAATGTTTACTTCTATTCATCCATTATATAATGGTGGAGATGACTCTGCTTTGGTCAACTATCCAGATGAAACATCACGTTTTTATGCAAGCGGAAGGTTACCATTCTTAATGACAGCAGATGTTACTATTAATGGAGTAACAGAGCGTATAGATTTAATAGCATTACACGCCAGAGCAAACAATAGTAGTGATCCGCAAAATAGATATGATATGCGTAAGTATGATGTCGAAGTACTAAAAGATTCATTAGATGTAAATTTTGCTAATAATAAAGTTATTCTTCTGGGAGACTATAATGACGACGTAGATGAGACCGTAGCAGATATTCCATCCACTATTTCTAGTTTTCAGGAATACGTTGACGATACTGCTAATTATACCATTGTCTCTTCTGCATTAAGCGAAGCTGGATTTCGTTCTTTTATTTCAAGAGATAATATGATTGATCATATTGCTATCACCAACGAACTCGATGATGCGTATATACAAAATTCTGTAACTGTTCATTATGAAGTATATGATAATGATTATGCGTTTACCACTTCAGACCATTTACCTGTTTCTGCACGATTCTTACTAGAAACTGAATTTGTTGACAATGAATGTTCTGTTGGATCAGTTATCACATTTGATCAAGGACCAAGAAAAGATGGAAGAAGAATATCTTATTTTAGAAGCAGACCTGAGCGTGCTATAGGAAATCCAAGAGAACGACGATTTATTAATTTTGTAAGCTTAGGATTTGGTGGATCCATCACCGTAGAATTAAACAATGAGATTTTTGACAACAAAGATACTAATGAATTTGCGGTATTCGAATCTACAGGATTCTTTGATAATATTCCTTGTAACTATTATCCTGAGTCTGCAGAAGTCTTTGCTTCACAAGATGGTGTAAACTTCGTTTCTTTGGGAACGACATGTCAGGACGGAGAATTTGATCTTGCAACTGGTAATTTACGTTCTGCTAAATTTATTAAAGTTGTGGATATTAGTAATCGAGCTATTTTTCCTTGGTTTGCAGATGGATATGATCTAGATGCAATCGTATGTCTTGAAAACGGAGAACGTATTGCTGGTAAAAATGCAGTTGCTTATGCAGATAACCCAACAGCTATGGAAAGTGAAATGTTTAATGAAGAGTTTGGTATAGAAGAAGCAGAAGTAGCTGTCTCTCCTAATCCTGTTCTGGATCAATTATCTATAGAATTTAGTACATCAATTACTAAAGGAGATGTAGATATTATGATTACAGATGTAACCGGTAAAACGGTATATAACCAATCCGTTAGACTTAATAATGGACAGTCTAAAGTCTCTGTAAATATGAGTGATTATCCTAAAGGATTTTATGTGGTACGTGCTTCAAATGTAAACGGAACTCTTAATGTCACTAAAAAGATTATTAAAGAATAATTGAATTATTATAAGCACTAAAGAAGGCTGGGCTAATAACCCAGCTTTTTTGCTCTTATTCCTAAATAGATTCTAAATACAATTTCTCTACTTTTTCCCTAGCCCAAGGCGTTTTTCTCAGAAACTTAAGACTAGATTTGATAGAAGGATTACTCTTAAAGCATTGAATGTTAATCCTAGATCCTAGCCCTTCCCAACTATATTGACTTACCAAATGTTCCAAAACATCTACCAGTTTAACACCATGTAATGGATTATTGGGCTGCTCTTTGCTGTTTTCGTTTTTCATATTTTAATGCAGTGTGTTTTAATAACAAAGATAGACAAAGGGTTATGATACTTGTAACACAATTTTGATCAGACGTCATAGAGATACATATTCAATGTTTCCTTGATTGCATAAAGAGAGTTTGATTTTCATACTCTTTCTCTACACAGAAAACATTTCTATGCTAGGATATCTTAGATATTATGAGTAGTTATATAAAATAGCCACCCAACAATTACTATCGTTAAAAAATATAAAGATCTCGTTTACAGATTTCTGTAATGTAACTATATGCTCAATATTTACTTTAGTCCCTTAATAATAAAGCAGTCTTTAGGATTGTATTAAAAACATAGTAATATGACAATGAATAATTTAATTTCAACTGAATTTTCTACACAGGAAGTAGACCAGATTAAGCAATCAATCTCGACCATTGAAAAAATCATTAGCAGTAAAGTGATCAATTTAACCTCTGAAGAACGTCAGCTATACGGTAAACTTGGTGATAAAACAGAGAATTGGGTCAAAAAAGTTGGTGAGTATATGGAACAGAAGCCTGAGCTTGTGCCTTTCTATCTGGATAAAAAAGAGTTTGATAAAGATGTAAAAGCCAGAGAGGACATCATCCCTATCTTAAGACGTATTACTTCTGTTTATGAGAGTTTAGACGATACTTCTAAACTACTAAGTACCGATATTTATAACGCAGCAATAGCATATTACCGCAACATTAAGCTCATCAGCCAACAAAACGTAGCAGGTACTACTAACATTTATAAAGATTTATCAAGCCAATTCCCAGGGCGTAGCTCTACAGTTCTCGAAGAAAACAAGGAATCAGATGCTAATAACGACCAATAGGTCGCATGTAACCCCCTTTAGGTCATAATGACCACCCCATAGGGGGTATCAGACACCCCCTATGGGGTGGTTTTAAAGGTCTGTATGTCCTCTCGAACATCCTATAACTACTAGGATGACGTCCTATTGGGCGTTTTTAAAAAGTGATTGACTGTTATGGAGTCATTAAATCGGTTATTATGGCTAGTATTTTAAAAAACAGTGAGGTTCATCCTTATTAAACTGACAGCTTTCGTCGTCTATTTAACAACAGTTTAACTTTTATAATCTCCGAGTCCCGAAAAATGAAACTGGCTTTTATTATTCTTGTCCCGGGAAAACAAAAAAACATAAATCAAGTAAAAATGATGCGAACAATTTTTAAAGTATTTTTAGTTACATGTATTACTGGCATTGCTTCATTATCAGCACAAAACTCTGCACAAGCACAAGATTTTGTAGATTTTGGCAATGGTTCTGCTTCAAGGTACAATAGGCGAATGGAAAAGGATATCCCCATTTGTACTATTAATGAATTTGGATTTAACATCAATATTGGTTTGCATTATTCCTCACAAGGTTTTCAGCCGGCAAAACGAGAAAGTGAAGTTGGACATAACTGGTTTTTAAACACTGGAGGCGCAATTACCAGAACTGTAAATGGGGTTGAGGATGAACTGCGAGATGATAG
Organism: Aquimarina algiphila; assembly: GCF_007489275.1. Classification (GTDB taxonomy): domain Bacteria; phylum Bacteroidota; class Bacteroidia; order Flavobacteriales; family Flavobacteriaceae; genus Aquimarina; species Aquimarina algiphila. Next base: position 7,971 of record NZ_VLNR01000014.1, on the reverse strand, counting down.
AAACCTTACGGATGGAGACGATAACCCAATTAATCTGGATGGATACTATACCGGGATCAAAAAACATCATCCTACCAAAACGCAAATCATGGATAGGTCGGTGTTAAATGTACATGACAACTATTATCATGTGGGGACATTTAATGATCCTTATGAGGTAAATCCAGATGAGTTTCAGTTTAATTTTGGCGGAGGAATTTCAGGTAAGTTTTTTATAGATCTGGATGGCTCAGCCAAAGTAGTGCCTAATGGTCCGTATCACCTTAAAGTAGATCTTTCTGGTTTTGCCGAGCAACGCTCAGAAAAAACTATTTTTGATCCCCGTAAACCCGCAGACTCTCAGATCATAATCACTGCAGATAATGGATACAAATATTATTTTGGAGGAAATTATAACAACTTACAATGGAATACAGAAGACTCAAGCTTCCCTCTGCAAAAAAGACCGGTTATAACCACATGGAATCTAACCAGGATTGTAGCACCCAATGGTAATACTGTAGTATATGAATATCATCCTTTTGATATTGCTTATATAAATACTCCCGACAGCAGGTTACAAAAAGTAGACGAGAGTGTAGGGATATTTCAGAATACAGAAGGTTTGTACCCAGAAATTCCCAATAAATTTGATACAGCATCTATATGTACATATAGAGAAGCTACTGCTATTCCCAGAAAGTATATAAAAAGATCCAATCTAAAGTCGATCACGATACATAATACCATCAATATACAATTTCAGTATTCTAATTTAGAAAATGTTGTGGGCGCACATGATGGACATAAACTAGATAGAATAGATGTAAGCGGTGTAGGTATTCCGGCAAAAAGTGCTGTATTAGGGTACGACCTTTATAATAAAAGACCTTTTTTGAAAAGCATAAAAATTAACAATGAAGAACCTTATGTTTTTGAGTATGAGTTAAACAATAGTCTGCCCGATTATGATAGTTTTCATAGAAATCAATTTGGATATTATGAAAAAGGAGCATACTCCAGATACAATCACTATGGATATGGGCATCGGTATAATATAAATTATGACTCGAGTATACCTTATGAAGACAGGCAGACAAATAATGATAGAATATGTTATTTTATTGAAGATAATATACATGGTGCAGTTTTTATTCCGTCAGGCCATATATCTGTTGCAAACCTGGCACATATAGGGTTGCTTAAAAAGATTACACTACCAACCAAAGGAAGTATAGTGTATCATTATCAAAATAGAAATGGAAAAAAACAGCCAAAAGTAGAACCCATTCAAATCGATAAAATAGTATATGATGATAATAAAGGTAATAAGTCAACCATAGTATATAGAACAGTCTCAGAAAAAGAAAAAATAGGACTGACTAACCTTTTGGATGATAGAAAAAGTCATAATGCTATCGAAAAATTACTGCCTAATGGATCTTCGGTAATTAGCATATTTGATGTAGAACCAAGTGCATCAATGCCTCACCAGGAAGAATTTAGTATCGCTGCTACAGGAGAATATAGCCTGAGTAAAATACCTGTATTTGGGTCAAAAAGCAGTGCTAAACAGACCAAATTAATAGCAACACTTCAATTTGATGCCGAAGGAAAACCTGTATCCAAAACAAGATATTTTTATACTGCAGATAACGATCCGCAACATGAGGATAGCTATATCCCACAAATTGTAACCCACAAAGGTTGGGGTAAATTATATAAGCTTTATGACAAACCCAATTTTTTGAGCGAAAGGAGGACGTATACCTATGACGAGTATACAGATAAGTTTTTTAAGAACTCACATCTACATCAATACATAGCCACTACGTTTACAGCAGAAGACACTATCGATGTAAAGCTACACAGTGTGGCAAGGTATACATATGATACTACCTATCACAAAATAAAGGAAGGCATCACATATACTGATCATCATCAGAAACAGAAAACCACCTATACCTATCCATATGAGTATAGCACATCAAACCCTGTGATCAATAAGATGGTTGTTGATAATATTTTGCCACAAATCTCAAAAAAGAGTACGATAGAAAACAAAGGAACTACCTATGCCTTGGGGACTAGTGTTTCAGAATTTAAAATCCATAACAACATGGTCGTTCCTTCTAAAAGTTATCAATGGAGTCCTGCACCCAATACCGAATCCCTTACCCTGGCAGGAACTCAATTAGGGGTAAGCACTACAGGACAGGTGCAAACATCAGACCCTGAGCATCTCATAATTACTACCTATGATCAATATTCGAATCAGGGAGTACCTTATGAAGTGAGTACCAATAGAAATACATCGGGATACACCTTCTATACACCACAGGATAGAAAACCCTTTCTGGTAATTAGTAATATCACTCATGCAGCATTAACAGCGATTCCTGCATCTGGGGGAGCAGCATCTAATGTAATTGAGGCCTTACAACAGATCAATACCGATCAGCAACAAGTTGATGAAGTGAGCTATTTGATAGACTATCTCACAGAACACTACCCTTACGCAAGGTGTGCGTATACCAACTATGATGTCAACACCGGATTAGTAAAATTTACGATGGACTCTCGAAAACAAAAAACCTTTTTTGAGTATGATGATCGTCATCGTCTAACGATTACAAAAGATAATGAAGGAAATATTATTAACCATACATTGTATAACACCAAAAAATAAGAAGACAAGATGAAATATATACATAAAATAATAGCACTTCTTACTTTTTTAGTTATTACCCATACCTATGGACAATTGGGAATAGAAAATGTAGACAATTATGATCCCATATCGTTTCTTAATCAAGAACGCAGTTATACTGTTGTAACTAGATCTCCTGAAACCTTTGTACCCAGGGGAGATATTAATAATTGGCAGGTTTATGGAGGCGTGATCACTCATTTTAATGCGACCACCGATGCCATCACAGTGCGTTGGACTTCTGTAGGGCAAGGATATTTGTTGTATACAGGATTACAACAATGGATGTCAGGTACTTCACAAGACCCAACACCTATTTTGCAGGAAAAAATTGAATATACAGATAAAAATATTACGGTTAAAGACCCTGATAACATGGCTACATATGCCGGGGTAGCAGTATCCTATATAGATTGTTATACTGCAGTATTAAAAACAAATGCAGATATACCAAATGGAAGAGCGTGGTACTGGCAATTAACTCCAAATGGTACTTCTACAACAATGAAAATACAATCTCGGCTAGTAAAAACAGGAAATGGTAGAGATGATAATGAATATGAAGCTGATGAAACCATAGTATATGAATCAGGAAATTATTACCTAAGGTATTATGACACTACTTCCCAAACATGGGGTGGCGCATTACCACTTAATGTAGATCTTGTAGCAGGATCAGCAAACCAGATTTCGGTTACGCAATGGTACACAGATATAGATAACGATGGTTTTGGAGACCCTGCCAGCGTACCAATAACAGTTACGGGATGTGCCAAGCCCACCGGATATGTGGATAATAATTTGGATATGTGTCCTACAGAAGCAGGAGAAAATCAGGGATGTGCCACTACAAATTATAGAAAACCATTGCTTTCTAATCATGAGAATTATGTCTATACCGCAGTACCACAGATACCCATACAAGATATAAATACGATTAGTAAACAACATGATGTCATCGAAGGAGTGACTTATTATGATGGATTAGGAAGAACCATAAAGAGTATTGCTATTGGTCAATCGCCCAAAGGAAATGATATGGTACAAATACATACCTATGATTATATGGGGAGACAAAAACAACAGTTCTTACCGTATACTTCTACAACTAATGGAGGCTCGTTTTTGCAAAAAACAAATCAAGAAAATGTCACACACGATGTAAGAGAGTTTTATCAGGAGTATCTATCAGATCAAGGAGAATCAACTCCTTACCCAAAGGTGGTTCCGTATAGCGAATCTTTATATGATAATACTCCAGGAAGTAGACCTCTACAACAAGCAGCTCCTGGGTACGATTGGCACATGGGGAGCGGACATGAAGTGAAATTTGACCGGGGGTTTAATGCAGCAAACGAAGTTAGAAAATATAAAGTAAGCTATACTGGTAACAGTTTAGCAAACCCTACTTTGGTCGAAGATGGTTTTTATGCCTATAAAGAATTGCAAAAATCCACCGTAACCGATGAAGACGGAAAAACTATAGAAACTTTTGTAAACCAACAAGGGCAGACTGTATTGTCTCGTAAAGCAGGATTAGATACCTATAGTATATACGATGATTACGGTAACCTAAGTTTTGTATTATCACCAAAAGTAAAAGTAACAGACGGTATAAGTGCCATAGAACTTGCCGAACTTGGATATCAATACAAATACAATAGCAGCGGTGCCGTTATTGAGAAAAAAGATCCGGGTAAAGGATTGGAAAGTACTGTGTATAATGACTTGGGACAGCCCGTTCTGGTGCAGTCTGCCAAATTAAAAGCAGAACATAAATGGCTGTTTACCAAATATGATTTTTTAGGCAGAGTCATATATACTGGGATGTATACCGATAGTAGTACCAGGAGTGCATTGCAAACTATGGTAAGTGCATTGCCTATAAATGCATTGTATGAAAGCAAAACAACAAGCCCGATTGCAGGATTCGAGAATCAGTTGTATTATACCAATACCGTATTTCCTACTAATATAACAGAGTTACATACGATCAATTATTATGATACGTACGAGTTCGACCGTACTAGCAAGCCAGAAGCAATTGCTCATGCCAATGTCTATGGAGAAGTGATCACCCAAAATACACAGGATTTTGCCACAGGAACCAAAGAAAAAGTACTAGGCACCCATCATTGGATTACTTCTGTAATCTATTATGATAATGATGGCAGCGCAGTATATACTTTTTCTGATAACCCATACTTGCAAACTACCGATGTAGTGAAACTACAACTTGATTTTACTGGTAAACTACTAAAATCAAGATCCTACCATAAAAAAGGAACCAACGCAGAGATTGTTACCCAGCAAACGTTTACTTATGACCATGCAGGACGTTTACTAGATGAAAAGCAGTGTATAGGCGATAACTCCTTATCAGAATCCTGCGGTGAACCTACACAAACCACTACCGAAAAGGTAGAAATAGTAGCCAGAAACAGCTATGACGAGTTGGGACAATTAGAAAATAAAAAAGTAGGAGGCACTGTCTCTGCGAGCGGCAGCAGTAATGGAACCCTGAGCGGAGTCGAAGGGTTGCAAACCATCGATTACAAATACAATATCCGCGGTTGGCTCACCCACATCAACGATCCCGATGCAGATCTAGGAGATGACCTGTTTGCGTGTAAGGTAGCGTATACCAAAACAAATCTTCAGAATGGTCCTTCTTCTTTTTCAATAGCATATTATAATGGTAATATTAGTAGTACCCATTGGAAAACCTCTAATGACAACAAAAAATATGGGTATATGTATGGATATGATGCTCATAATCGTTTAACAGAATCTGTATTTTTTAAAGGGGATTTAATCGATCCAGGGGTCCTCTCAGAATCTTTTTCATTTGACAAAAATGGTAATATTACTGGAGGTTTTCGTGAAAACCATCAAGGAGGGACTGTAGATTATTTACAATATACCTATGATAGCGGTAACAAACTTCTTAAGGTAGCTGATCTGACTGGTAACCCAGAAGGATTTAAAGAAGGGATCAATAGTGGTAATGATTATGCTTATGATATCGATGGTAATATGACCCAGGATCTTAATAAAGGGATTACTAATATTATATATAATCACCTTAATCTACCCACACAAATTACTGTAGTACAAGGCAGTCAAACCTCGACTACCCAGATGGTATATACTGCTGGAGGTAGTAAATTATCCAAAACTACTACAGTAAACAATACCCCCAAAACCACCCAATACGCTGGAACCTTTGTATATACCGATACGAATACCTATCCAGAATATATTCATTTCTCAGAAGGATATATAGAACCTGTCATTGCGAGTGGTAGCGCTGCAATCTCATATACCTACATATACCAATACACCGACCATTTGGGCAATGTACGATTGTCCTATGCCGATGACAATGGTGATGGGATGGTAGATGCCAGCGAGATACGAGAGGAGAAACACTATTATGCTTTTGGGCTGCAACATAACTATGGCAGTAGCGATCCCAGGAGTATAAAAAGAGGGCGTAAACACAACTATGGATTTAACGGGATAGAGCTTAACGAAGACCTGGGGATAGATCTTTATGAGATGCCCCTGCGCAGCTATGATCCCGCGATCGCGCGGTGGACCGCACAAGACCTGGTAGTACATTTTATGTACTCACCATACTCGGCTTTTGATAATAATCCCGTATATTACGCAGACCCAAGCGGGGCAGATTCATATAGTAGTGCACAGGATTATTTTGCTAATTATAATATGACTGATTCCTATGTGCCGGCAGGGTTTAGTTATGATCCTTTTGGCTCTAATACAGATGTGTTTTATGGCACAAACCCAACCTATGGTCAGGGCGGAATTGTTGATCAGAATTATGCAGCGTATCGGGAGTCGCAGGCGTTAACGGCTCAGTATGGTCGTACATATAGTGTGTCGGCAGGGGATTTAAATCCCTGGACACGATATTTTGCAAGTGAAGCTAATAGAATAGGAGGAGTTTTAGCCAGTTTGGAGAATAGTACTAATTCTATTGCAGGAGCTGCAACCAACGGAGCTATATCCAGCGTTAAGGATTTTTGGAGTGGTATAGGAGATAGCGTCTCTGGTGTATTTAGTAATCCATGGGAAGCCTGGAAACAGCATATGGGAGCAGGAGGCTGGAAAAACTTTATCCCGGGATATACGGCATATAGTGCTACTATTGGTAGAACGATTGGTGGTTTACAAACCGCAAGCAGTGTGGGTTCATCTCTTGCAAGAGGAAATTATTATGGAGCAGGAAGAACCTATGGCGGTTTCTTAGGTGGAACATCTTTAGAACTTGGATTGACGGTGGCTACTGGTGGGGTTGCAAGAGGCCTTAGTGGCTCATCTATTGGTAGAGTTTTTTGGGTAGGAGAAGGGTCACAATCGGCAGCTCAAGCTTATGCATTAAAAAATGGAATGAAAACACTTGACATGACTTGGTACGGCAGAGCTGGTGTAGGTATGGAGAGATTACTTAAACCAATTTCTCCATATTTGAATAGAAAAATGTGGGATGGATTGTCTTATGTGTTTGCCAGGAATGCTAATGGTCCCGTATTTACTATGTTTGGGACATATAGAAATACAGGAATTCATATGAGTAATATTAGTTCTCGATCTACTTGGTTTCGAGTTGAATATCCTACTTTAACAAAGTATGGAAAAGAATGGACACCTTTATTAACACCAAAATAAAACAAATGATTTTTTTAGAACAACGAATAAAAGAATATAAGAATAATTGTGGAGAAGATTTTAGAGGAATTTTAAACAAAAAATGCAAGCTAACGGGTGATGAGTTACTTGAAATAGAAAATTTAGCTCATTTAGCTCATTTACACAAAAACAAGCTTCTTTCAGGTGCTTTAAGTACTGAGTTTGAAGATAAAATTAAAAATATAAAAACGCAATTATCGATTGATGATTTAATAGATTTATTAATAAGTACATATTAGAAATAAAAACCCAGATAGCGCGGAAATGTTTTCCGTGCTGAGTATGAGTAAGCGATAACAGTTATGTAGATAATAAAAGACGGTCACGCTAAAGTGACTGTCTTTTTAGTTAATTCAATTTTAACAGAGATATTTTGGTTGCAACAAATGACACTGAAAAGTTTTAATTTTGTTTTTAAGTGTTTTGCACGGATTATAAATCATAAGTGTTCGAAACCTTAAAATTATGTAATTTAGGGAGAAACTATGAAGGTTTCAGAAGTTTTAAATTATATTCCAAAGGATGAATTAGAAAAATTATCATTGGACTATAAAGTGGATTATCAA